>NZ_JAMSHA010000009.1:0-301248 GCF_025706525.1 Pseudomonas mercuritolerans | reverse complement strand
TTCTGAGCAAGGAAGAAGGCGGTCGTCACACTCCGTTCTTCAAAGGCTACCGTCCACAGTTCTACTTCCGTACTACTGACGTGACTGGTAACTGCGAGCTGCCAGAAGGCGTTGAAATGGTAATGCCGGGTGACAACATTCAGATGACTGTTACCTTGATCAAAACCATCGCGATGGAAGACGGTCTGCGTTTCGCTATCCGTGAAGGCGGTCGTACCGTCGGCGCTGGCGTCGTAGCCAAAATCATCGAGTAAGACTTTTAAAGTCAGCTTGATGGATTGAAAAGCCCCCGCTCAGCGGGGGCTTTTTTATTGGGTTGACACCTATCGGGGGCGTCTATAGAATTGCGCCTCCTTTTAACGGGCGTATTGCGCCCGGTGGGAATAGCAGCCGGAGTCTGAAATCCAATGCAAAATCAGCAAATCCGTATCAGGTTGAAGGCTTTTGACCATCGCCTGATCGACCAATCAACCCAGGAAATCGTGGAAACCGCGAAACGTACTGGTGCTCAAGTGCGTGGTCCAATTCCACTGCCTACCCGTAAAGAGCGGTTCACCGTTCTGGTTTCCCCGCACGTCAACAAAGACGCGCGTGACCAGTACGAGATCCGCACTCATAAGCGTGTTCTGGACATCGTCCAGCCAACGGATAAAACCGTTGACGCGCTGATGAAGCTTGATCTTGCGGCCGGTGTGGAAGTGCAGATCAGCCTCGGCTAAGACTCGGTCTTGGTCGTGTAACGCTCTGAAATGGGCGGCCATAGCGGGTGAAAGCCCCGTACACTCATGAGGTTTACAACATGACTATTGGTGTAGTCGGTCGTAAATGCGGTATGACCCGTATTTTCACCGAAGAAGGTGTCTCCATTCCGGTCACGGTCATTGAGATCGAGCCGAATCGCGTCACCCAGTTCAAAACTGAAGAGACCGATGGCTATCGTGCAGTGCAAGTCACTGTCGGCGAGCGTCGCGCTTCGCGTGTAACAGCAGCTCAGGCTGGCCACTTCGCTAAAGCGAACGTTGCCGCTGGTCGCACCACCATGGAATTCCGCCTTGAAGAAGGCGAGTACCAGGCTGGCGATCTGATCAACGCTGAAATCTTCGCCGCTGGTCAACTGGTTGATGTAACCGGTCAGTCCAAGGGTAAAGGCTTCCAGGGTACGATCAAGCGTTGGAATTTCCGCGGGCAAGATAACACCCACGGTAACTCCGTATCCCACCGCGTCCCAGGCTCTATCGGCCAGTGCCAGACTCCTGGTCGTGTATTCAAGGGCAAAAAAATGTCCGGTCATATGGGCGCTGAGCGCGTGACCGTGCAGTCCCTGGAAGTAGTGCGCGTGGACGCTGAACGCAATCTGTTGTTGGTCAAGGGTGCTGTTCCTGGCGCTACTGGCGGCAACCTGGTTGTACGTCCAGCAGCCAAGGCTCGCGGTTAAGGGGAAGCTGACATGCAATTAAATGTAAATGACGCTCAAGCGATCGAAGTTTCCGAACTGACATTTGGCGGCGAATTCAACGAGACGCTGGTTCACCAAGCAGTCGTGGCCTACATGGCCGGCGGCCGTCAAGGTAGCAAGCAGCAGAAGACCCGTTCCGACGTTCGTGGTGGCGGCAAGCGCCCATGGCGTCAGAAAGGTACTGGCCGTGCTCGTGCCGGTACTATCCGTAGCCCAATCTGGCGTGGCGGCGGTACCACTTTCGCAGCTCGTCCACAGGATCACTCCCAGAAGCTGAACAAGAAGATGTATCGCGCAGCAATGCGTTCCATCCTTGCTGAGCTGGTGCGTACTGATCGTCTGGTCGTGGTTCAGGATTTCGCTGTTGAAACTCCGAAAACCAAAGATCTGCTGGGCAAACTGAACAACATGAGCTTGACCGACGTTCTGATCGTGTCGGACGCTGTTGATCAGAACCTGTACCTGGCTGCTCGCAACCTGCCGCACGTAGATGTACGTGACGTGCAAGGTTCCGATCCAGTTAGTCTGATCGCATACGACAAGGTGTTGATCACCGTGTCGGCCGTGAAGAAATTCGAGGAGCTGCTGGGATGAACCAGGAACGCGTATTTAAAGTTCTGCTTGGCCCGCACGTTTCCGAGAAGGCTACGGTTCTGGCAGACAAGAAAGGCCAGTTCGTTTTCAAGGTTGCTACTGACGCAACCAAGCTGGAAATCAAGAAGGCCGTCGAAAGCCTGTTCAGCGTGAAAGTAGAGCGCGTCACTACCCTGAATGTTCTGGGTAAGAGCAAGCGCACTGCTCGCGGTCTGGGCAAGCGTAATGACTGGAAGAAGGCAGTTATCTCCCTTCAGCCAGGCCAAGATCTCGATTTCAGCAGCAGTGCTGAGTAAGGAAGGGGTGCATCATGGCAATCGTTAAATGCAAACCGACTTCCCCTGGCCGCCGTTTTGTGGTCAAGGTGGTCAACCAGGAGCTGCATAAAGGCGCTCCTCACGCACCGCTGCTCGAGAAAAAATCGAAGTCTGGTGGTCGTAACAACAATGGCCGTATTACCACTCGTCACATCGGTGGTGGTCATAAGCAGCATTACCGTATGGTCGATTTCCGTCGCAACGACAAAGATGGCATCTCCGCCACTGTCGAGCGCATCGAATACGATCCAAACCGTACTGCTCACATCGCACTGCTTTGCTACGCAGACGGCGAGCGCCGCTACATCATCGCCCCTAAAGGCGTGAGTGCTGGCGACCAGCTGATCGCAGGCGCTCTGGCTCCAATCAAGCCAGGCAATGCTCTGCAACTGCGCAACATTCCAGTCGGTTCTACCGTACACGGCATCGAATTGAAGCCAGGAAAAGGTGCACAGATCGCTCGTTCCGCTGGTGCTTCGGCTCAGCTGATCGCTCGTGAAGGTGTCTACGTGACCCTGCGTCTGCGTTCCGGTGAAATGCGTAAAGTCCTGGCTGAATGCCGTGCGACCCTGGGTGAAGTCTCGAACTCCGAGCACAGCCTGCGTTCGCTGGGTAAAGCTGGTGCCAAACGCTGGCGTGGCGTTCGCCCAACCGTTCGTGGTGTTGCCATGAACCCGGTTGACCACCCACATGGTGGTGGTGAAGGTCGTACCTCTGGTGGTCGTCATCCGGTATCGCCATGGGGCTTCCCGACTAAGGGCGCGAAGACTCGTGGTAATAAGCGTACCGACAAAATGATCGTCCGTCGTCGCAAGTAAATAGAGGGATACGACAGTGCCACGTTCTCTGAAAAAAGGTCCTTTTATTGATCTTCACCTACTGAAGAAGATCGAAGTGGCGGCGGAAAAGAACGATCGCAAACCAATTAAAACCTGGTCGCGTCGTTCGATGATCCTGCCACAAATGGTCGGTCTGACCATCGCAGTACACAACGGTCGTCAGCACGTCCCAGTTCTCGTTAACGAAGACATGGTCGGCCACAAACTGGGCGAGTTCGCCGGTACCCGCAACTATCGCGGGCACGTGGCTGACAAGAAAGCCAAGCGTTAAGGGGTAAGGAAATGGAAGTAGCCGCTAAGTTGTCGGGCGCTCGAATCTCCGCCCAGAAAGCCCGCTTGGTCGCCGACCAGATCCGCGGGAAGAAGGTGGGCGAAGCGCTCAACCTGTTGGCTTTCAGCAGTAAGAAAGCCGCCGAGATCATGAAGAAAGTGCTGGAGTCGGCCGTAGCCAACGCCGAGCATAACGAAGGCGCAGACGTTGATGACCTGAAGGTCAGCACCGTTTTCGTCAACGAAGGGCGTTCGCTGAAGCGCATCATGCCACGTGCCAAAGGCCGTGCTGATCGCATCGTCAAGCGGTCTTGCCATATCACTGTCAAGGTTGCTGACAAGTAACGGAGTCGAAGAGATGGGTCAGAAAGTACATCCCATTGGCATTCGCCTGGGAATCGTCAAGGAGCACACCTCCGTCTGGTACGCAGACGGTCGGACTTATGCGGACTACTTGTTCGCAGATCTGAAAGTGCGTGAGTATCTCCAAGACAAACTAAAAAGCGCGTCCGTAAGCCGTATCGATATCCATCGTCCGGCCCAAACTGCACGCATCACCATCCACACCGCTCGTCCTGGTATCGTTATCGGGAAGAAAGGTGAAGATGTTGAGAAACTGCGTCAGGACCTGACCAAGCAAATGGGTGTGCCTGTGCACATCAATATCGAAGAGATCCGCAAGCCGGAGCTCGACGGTATGCTGGTTGCGCAGAGCGTAGCTCAGCAGCTGGAGCGTCGTGTAATGTTCCGTCGCGCTATGAAGCGCGCTGTACAGAACGCCATGCGCATTGGTGCCAAAGGCATCAAAATCCAAGTGAGCGGTCGTCTCGGCGGTGCTGAAATCGCACGTACTGAATGGTATCGCGAAGGTCGTGTGCCACTGCACACCCTGCGTGCCGACATCGACTATGCCAACTACGAAGCTCACACCACTTACGGTGTGATCGGTGTAAAGGTTTGGATCTTCAAAGGCGAAGTTATTGGTGGTCGCCAAGAAGAACTGAAACCACAAGCACCAGCGCCTCGTAAAAAAGCTGCTAAGTAAGGGGTACGCCAAATGTTGCAACCAAAGCGTACGAAGTTCCGCAAGCAGATGACCGGCCACAACCGTGGTCTGGCACTGCGCGGTAGCAAAGTCAGCTTCGGCGAGTTCGCGCTGAAGTCTGTTGCTCGTGGTCGTCTCACCGCTCGTCAGATCGAGTCAGCGCGTCGTGCTCTGACCCGTCACGTAAAACGTGGCGGCAAGATCTGGATCCGTGTATTCCCGGACAAGCCGATCTCCAAGAAGCCTCTCGAGGTTCGTATGGGTAAAGGTAAGGGTAACGTGGAGTACTGGGTTGCCCAGATTCAGCCAGGCAAAGTCCTGTATGAAATCGAGGGTGTTTCTGAAGAGCTGGCGCGTGAGGCTTTCGCCCTGGCTGCTGCAAAGCTGCCGCTCGCCACCTCCTTTGTTAAACGGACGGTGATGTGATGAAAGCGAATGAACTTCGTGAAAAATCCGCACAGCAGCTGAACGAGCAACTGCTCGGCTTGCTGCGCGACCAGTTCAATCTGCGCATGCAGAAAGCAACTGGCCAGTTGGGGCAGTCTCATCTGCTCTCGCAAGTTAAGCGTGACATCGCTCGCGTGAAGACTGTGCTCAACCAGCAGGCAGGTAAGTGATCATGGCTGAAGCCGAAAAAACTGTCCGTACGCTGACTGGCCGTGTTGTCAGCGACAAGATGGACAAAACCATCACCGTTCTGATCGAGCGTCGCGTTAAGCACCCGATCTACGGTAAATACGTTAAGCGTTCGACTAAGCTGCACGCGCACGACGAAACCAATCAGTGCCACATCGGCGACAAAGTCACTATTCGTGAAACTCGTCCGATGGCCAAGACCAAGTCTTGGGCGCTGGTTGATGTTCTCGAACGCGCTGTGGAAGTCTAAGGGCTAGGGGTCGGAGAAATTATATGATTCAGACTCAATCCATGCTCGATGTGGCCGATAACAGCGGCGCTCGCCGTGTTATGTGCATCAAGGTGCTGGGTGGCTCCCATCGTCGTTACGCTGGTATCGGTGACATCATCAAAGTTACCGTGAAGGAAGCAATTCCTCGCGGTAAGGTGAAAAAAGGCCAAGTGATGACTGCTGTTGTAGTCCGCACTCGTCACGGCGTACGTCGTGCTGATGGCTCCATTATCCGCTTTGATGGCAACGCTGCTGTTCTTCTGAACAACAAGCAAGAGCCGATCGGCACCCGTATCTTTGGGCCAGTGACCCGTGAACTTCGTACTGAGAAGTTCATGAAGATCGTCTCGCTCGCCCCAGAAGTGCTGTAAGGAGATCCGACATGCAAAAGATTCGTCGTGACGACGAGATCATCGTGATCGCCGGCAAAGACAAAGGTAAGCGCGGTAAGGTGCTGAAGGTTCTTGCTGACAACCGTCTGGTTGTTGGTGGTCTGAACCTGGTCAAGCGTCATACCAAGCCTAACCCGATGTCGGGCGTACAGGGCGGTATCGTCGAGAAAGAAGCGCCACTGCACGCTTCCAACGTCGCCATCTTCAACGGCGAAACCAACAAGGCTGACCGCGTTGGTTTCAAAGTAGAAGACGGTAAGAAAATTCGTGTCTTCAAGTCGACCCAAAAAGCGGTTGATGCTTGAACACTGCTAGGTAGAAGACCATGGCACGACTAAAAGAGATTTACCGGAAGGAAATCGCTCCGAAACTTAAGGAAGAACTTAAGCTTTCGAACGTGATGGAAGTTCCGCGCGTTACCAAAATCACCCTGAACATGGGTCTGGGCGAAGCGATCGGCGACAAAAAAGTCATCGAGCACGCTGTTGCTGACCTGGAAAAGATCACCGGCCAGAAAGTCGTTGTGACCTACGCTCGTAAATCCATCGCTGGCTTCAAAGTCCGCGAAGGATGGCCGATCGGCGTCAAAGTGACCCTGCGCCGTGAGCGTATGTACGAGTTCCTGGATCGTCTGCTGTCGATCTCCCTGCCTCGGGTTCGCGACTTCCGCGGCCTGAATGCCAAGTCCTTCGATGGTCGTGGCAACTACAGCATGGGCGTGAAAGAGCAGATCATCTTCCCGGAAATCGACTACGACAAGATCGATGCTCTCCGCGGTCTGGACATTACCCTGACCACCACTGCCAAGAACGATGATGAAGGCCGCGCTCTGCTGCGTGCTTTCAAATTCCCGTTCCGCAACTGATTGGAGTAGGAAAATGGCCAAGAAGAGCATGAAGAACCGTGAGCTGAAGCGTCAGCTCACCGTTGCCAAGTACGCCACCAAGCGTGCAGCGCTGAAAGCTATCATCGTCGATCTGAACGCAAGTCCAGAAGCGCGTTGGGAAGCTACCGTAGCTCTGCAGAAGCAACCACGTGACGCAAGCGCTTCGCGCATGCGTAACCGTTGCCGCCTGACTGGTCGTCCGCACGGCGTGTACCGCAAGTTCGGCCTCGGCCGTAACATGCTGCGTCAAGCTGCAATGCGTGGTGACGTACCAGGTCTGGTTAAAGCCAGCTGGTAACAGTTGTCAAAGTCTCGATGTTCGGGTTCGCAAGAACCTGACCATCGGTGGCCTTGAATCTGAATCAAGCCCCTTTTGGGGCTTGATTCATTTCTGGGGTGTGTCTAGAATGACCGGCTCGCCTGAGCCCGTGTTTTTCTGCCCGGAAGTTCTCGGCGACAAGTAGTAGCCGCAAGGCTAATTTTTTTGTATTAGGAGCGTCTAGCCCATGAGTATGCAGGACCCGTTAGCGGACATGCTAACTCGAATCCGTAATGCCCAGATGGCTGAAAAGTCTGTCGTAAGCATGCCGTCTTCCACGTTGAAGGCTGCTGTAGCAAAAGTCCTGAAGGACGAAGGTTACATCGCGGATTTTCAGATCACCACCGACGCCAAGCCGTCGCTGTCCATCTCGCTGAAGTACTTCGAAGGCCGTCCGGTTATCGAAGAAGTGAAGCGCGTTAGTCGTCCAGGCCTGCGTCAGTACAAGTCCGTTGAAGATCTGCCGAAAGTTCGTGGCGGTCTTGGCGTGTCTATCGTCTCCACCAACAAAGGTGTGATGACGGATCGTGCTGCGCGCGCTGCCGGTGTCGGCGGCGAAGTTCTTTGCACTGTGTTCTAAGGGGGGATAAGCATGTCTCGCGTCGCTAAGAACCCCGTTAAGCTGCCAGCCGGTGTCGAAGTCAAATTCGCAGGCCAACAGCTTTCGGTGAAGGGTGCCAAGGGTACTCTTGAACTGAACATCCATTCGTCCGTTGAGATCGTTGAAGAAGCTGGTGAGCTGCGTTTCGCTGCTCGCAATGGCGATCAACAAACTCGCGCAATGGCCGGTACCACGCGTGCGTTGGTAAACAACATGGTCCAGGGCGTAAGCCAAGGCTTCGAGCGCAAGCTCCAGCTGGTCGGTGTTGGTTACAAAGCGCAAGCAAAAGGTCAGGTTCTGAACCTGGCTCTTGGCTTCTCGCACCCAGTGGATTACGAACTGCCGGAAGGCATCACCGCTGAGACTCCTAGCCAGACCGATATCCTGATCAAGGGCATCGACAAGCAGCTGGTAGGTCAAGTGGCCGCCGAGATCCGCGACTTCCGTCCACCAGAGCCGTACAAAGGCAAAGGTGTGCGCTACGCGGACGAAGTCGTCCGTCGTAAAGAAGCCAAGAAGAAGTAGGGCATAGCAAATGACCGACAAAAAAGTTACTCGACTGCGTCGCGCTCGCAAAGCACGCCTGAAAATGCACGAACTCGAAGTCGTGCGTCTCTGCGTGTTCCGCTCGTCGCAGCACATCTACGCCCAGGTCATCTCGGCCGACGGCAACAAAGTCCTGGCAAGTGCCTCGACTTTGGATAAAGAACTGCGTGATGGTGCCACTGGCAACATCGACGCGGCCACAAAGGTTGGCCAGCTGGTCGCTACGCGTGCTAAGGCCGCTGGCGTATCGCAAGTGGCTTTCGACCGCTCTGGCTTCAAGTATCACGGCCGCGTTAAAGCGCTGGCTGATGCTGCTCGTGAAGCTGGGCTGGAGTTCTAAGTTATGTCAAATAACGACCAAAAGCGCGACGAAGGCTACATCGAGAAGCTGGTTCAAGTTAACCGCGTAGCCAAAACCGTTAAAGGCGGCCGTATCTTCACTTTCACCGCGTTGACCGTGGTTGGTGATGGTAAAGGGCGTGTTGGCTTCGGCCGTGGCAAGTCGCGTGAAGTGCCTGCTGCGATCCAGAAGGCAATGGAAGCTGCTCGCCGCAACATGATTCAAGTTGACCTGAACGGCACCACTCTGCAGTACGCAATGAAGTCCGCTCACGGCGCTTCGAAGGTGTACATGCAGCCTGCTTCTGAAGGTACCGGTATCATCGCTGGCGGCGCTATGCGTGCTGTCCTCGAAGTTGCTGGCGTTCAGAACGTTCTGGCCAAGTGCTACGGCTCGACTAACCCGGTAAACGTGGTTCACGCCACTTTCAAGGGTCTGAAGGCTATGCAGTCTCCTGAGTCCATCGCTGCCAAGCGTGGCCTGCGTGTTGAGGAGATCAAGTAATCATGGCTACCGTTAAAGTTACGCTGATCAAAAGCATGACCGGCCGCATCCCTAACCACAAATTGTGCGTTAAGGGTCTGGGTCTGCGTCGCATCGGTCACACTGTAGAAGTCCAGGATACTCCCGAGAATCGCGGGATGATCAACAAGGCTTACTACATGCTGCGTGTCGAGGGTTAATCGATGAAACTCAATGATCTGAGTCCAGCGCCGGGTTCCCGTCGCGAAAAGCATCGTCCGGGCCGTGGTATCGGTAGTGGTTTGGGCAAGACTGGTGGCCGTGGTCACAAAGGTCAGACCTCCCGCTCCGGTGGCACCATCGCTCCAGGCTTTGAAGGCGGTCAACAGCCGCTGCATCGTCGCCTGCCCAAGTTCGGTTTCGTTTCCCTGAAAGCCATGGATCGCGCAGAAGTGCGTTTGTCCGAGCTGGCCAAAGTGGAAGGCGACATCGTTACTGTGCAGTCCCTGAAAGATGCCAACGTGATCAACGTCAACGTACAGCGTGTGAAAATCATGCTGTCCGGTGAAGTGACTCGCGCTGTCACTATCGGCAAGGGAATCGGCGCCACCAAAGGTGCGCGTGCGGCTATCGAAGCAGCTGGCGGCAAGTTCGAGGAATAAATGGCTAAGCAAGGTGCTCTCTCTGCGCTCGGCAAAGGCGGTATGTCTGAACTCTGGGCTCGTCTGCGTTTTCTGTTCCTGGCGATTATCGTCTACCGAATAGGCGCACACATCCCGGTTCCAGGTATCAACCCGGACCGACTCGCAGACCTGTTTCGACAGAATGAGGGGACCATTCTTAGCTTGTTCAACATGTTCTCCGGCGGCGCGCTGGAACGGATGAGCATCTTTGCACTGGGGATCATGCCGTACATTTCGGCATCGATCATCATGCAACTGATGACCGCCGTCAGCCCGCAGCTGGAGCAGTTGAAGAAGGAAGGTGAAGCTGGCCGTCGCAAGATCAGCCAGTACACCCGCTACCTCACCGTCGCTCTCGCTCTGGTCCAGGCTATTGGCATGTCCATTGGTCTGGCCGGGCAGGGCGTTGCGTTCACTGGTGACTTTGGCTTCCATTTCGTCGCGGTAACCACATTTGTGGCTGGTGCGATGTTCATGATGTGGCTGGGTGAGCAGATTACTGAGCGTGGTGTTGGCAACGGTATCTCGATGTTGATTTTTTCGGGTATCGTCGCCGGTCTTCCGAGAGCAATCGGGCAGTCTTTCGAGTCTGCGCGTCAGGGTGATATCAACATCTTCGCCCTGGTTGCCATCGGTTTGCTGGCAGTAGCGATTATCGGTTTCGTGGTGTTCATTGAGCGTGGTCAGCGTCGTATCGCTGTTCACTACGCCAAGCGTCAGCAGGGCCGCAAGGTCTTTGCTGCGCAGACCAGCCACTTGCCGCTGAAGGTGAACATGGCCGGTGTTATTCCGGCTATTTTCGCGAGCAGCATTTTGCTGTTCCCGGCTTCGTTGGGTGCCTGGTTCGGTCAGTCTGAAGGTATGGGCTGGTTGCAGGACATCTCGCAGTCGATCGCTCCTGGTCAGCCGTTGAATATTCTGCTGTTTAGTGCAGGGATTATTTTCTTCTGCTTCTTCTATACGGCGTTGATGTTCAATCCGAAAGACGTAGCGGAAAACCTGAAGAAGTCCGGTGCCTTTATTCCGGGCATCCGTCCAGGTGAGCAGTCTGCGCGCTACATTGATGGCGTTCTGACTCGTTTGACCCTGTTCGGTGCTCTTTACATGACGGCCGTGTGCCTGTTGCCCCAGTTTCTTGTGGTTGCAGCAAACGTTCCGTTCTACCTTGGCGGGACCTCGTTGCTGATCGTGGTCGTGGTTGTGATGGACTTCATGTCCCAAGTACAATCGCACCTCGTTTCGCACCAGTACGAATCCCTGATGAAGAAAGCCAACCTGAAGGGTTACGGCAGCGGCATGTTGCGCTGAGTACCCATAAGGTTCGAGGAGTTGGTGATGAAAGTTCGTGCATCGGTGAAAAAGCTGTGCCGTAACTGCAAGATTATTCGCCGCGAAGGTGTTGTTCGAGTAATTTGCAGCGCGGAACCGCGTCACAAACAGCGCCAAGGCTGAGTGTGATTGTGCTTCAAGCCCGGTAGCTAGTGCGCTACCGGGTTGATTATTTGTTATTACAGCGATATTATCTCGCGCCCTATTTCTTGGCTTCCGGGGCGTAGGTAGCTGTCAATTGGAGTCCCACTGAATGGCCCGTATTGCAGGCGTTAACATTCCAGATAACAAGCATACTGTTATCTCGCTGACCTACATCTATGGTGTTGGTCGCACTACTGCGCAGAAGATCTGTGCAGTGACTGGGGTAAACCCAGCAGCAAAGATCAAAGATCTGAGCGACGAGCAAATTGAACAGCTGCGTGGCGAAGTGGCGAAGTTCACCACTGAAGGTGACCTGCGTCGCGAAATCAACATGAAAATCAAGCGCTTGATGGACCTCGGTTGCTATCGCGGTCTGCGTCATCGTCGTGGTCTGCCAGTACGCGGTCAGCGTACCAAGACCAACGCGCGTACCCGTAAAGGTCCGCGTAAGCCGATCCGCAAGTAATCGCCCCAGCGAATCGACAGGAATTTAATCATGGCAAAACCTGCTGCTCGTCCTCGTAAAAAAGTTAAAAAGACAGTGGTTGATGGCATCGCCCACATCCATGCATCTTTTAACAACACCATCGTGACCATTACCGACCGTCAAGGTAACGCTCTTTCCTGGGCTACCTCCGGTGGTTCGGGTTTCCGCGGTTCCCGCAAGTCCACCCCGTTCGCTGCTCAAGTAGCTGCTGAACGTGCTGGTCAAGCTGCGCTGGAATACGGCCTGAAAAACCTCGACGTCAACGTCAAGGGTCCAGGTCCAGGTCGTGAATCCGCAGTCCGCGCTTTGAACGGCTGTGGCTACAAGATCGCCAGCATCACCGACGTGACGCCAATCCCGCACAACGGGTGCCGTCCGCCGAAGAAGCGCCGCGTGTAATCCAGGAGATTGTAAAGAATGGCTCGTTACATTGGTCCAAAATGCAAACTCGCTCGTCGCGAAGGCACCGATCTCTTCCTGAAGAGCGGCGTGCGCGCGATCGAATCGAAGTGCAACATTGAAGCAGCACCTGGTATCCACGGCCAACGCCGCGGTCGCCAGTCCGATTACGGCACCCAACTGCGTGAAAAGCAGAAGGTCCGTCGTATCTACGGCGTTCTCGAGCGTCAGTTCAGCGGCTACTACAAAGAAGCTGCTGGCAAGAAAGGTGCAACCGGTGAAAACCTGCTGCAACTTCTCGAATGCCGTCTGGACAACGTTGTATACCGTATGGGCTTTGGTTCGACTCGTGCCGAATCCCGCCAGCTGGTATCGCACAAGTCGATCAGCGTCAACGGTCAGACCGTAAACGTTCCGTCGTATCAGGTTCGTGCTGGTGACGTGGTTGCAGTTCGCGAGAAAGCAAAAAACCAACTTCGCATTGTCCAAGCTCTCGATCTGTGTGCCCAACGTGGCCGCGTAGAATGGGTAGAAGTAGACACTGAGAAGAAGTCGGGCGTTTTCAAGAACGTTCCTGCTCGCAGTGATCTGTCCGCCGACATCAACGAAAGCCTGATTGTCGAGCTCTACTCCAAGTAAGGGCTAGAAAATAGGTGCATCCATGCAGATTTCGGTAAATGAGTTCCTGACACCCCGCCACATTGATGTGCAGGTTGTCAGTCCAACCCGCGCCAAGATCACTCTCGAGCCTCTCGAGCGTGGTTTTGGCCACACCCTGGGCAACGCGCTGCGCCGCATCCTGTTGTCCTCAATGCCCGGCTGCGCAGTAGTCGAGGCCGAGATTGACGGTGTGCTCCACGAGTACAGCGCCATCGAAGGTGTACAGGAAGACGTAATTGAAATCCTGTTGAACCTTAAAGGTCTGGCCATCAAGCTGCACGGTCGTGACGAAGTTACGCTGACCTTGTCGAAGAAGGGTTCGGGGGTGGTTACCGCTGCCGATATTCAGCTGGATCATGATGTCGAGATCGTTAATCCCGATCACGTAATCGCTAACCTGGCGTCTAACGGCGCCCTGAACATGAAGCTCACCGTAGCTCGTGGTCGTGGTTATGAACCAGCCGACTCGCGTCAGAGCGATGAAGACGAAAGCCGCAGCATCGGTCGCTTGCAGCTTGACTCTTCGTTCAGCCCGGTTCGCCGTATCGCTTACGTGGTGGAAAACGCCCGTGTCGAGCAGCGTACCAACCTGGACAAGCTGGTTATTGATCTGGAAACCAACGGTACCCTGGATCCTGAAGAGGCTATCCGTCGCGCTGCAACCATCCTGCAACAGCAGCTGGCTGCGTTCGTCGACCTCAAAGGTGAAAGTGAGCCGCTGGTTGTCGAGCAGGAAGACGAGATCGATCCGATCCTGCTTCGCCCGGTTGACGATCTGGAACTGACTGTACGTTCGGCTAACTGCCTTAAGGCGGAAAACATCTACTACATCGGCGACCTGATTCAGCGTACCGAAGTAGAGCTGTTGAAGACTCCGAACCTGGGCAAGAAATCCTTGACTGAAATCAAGGACGTTCTGGCCTCCCGCGGTCTGTCCCTCGGCATGCGCCTCGACAACTGGCCGCCTGCAAGTCTTAAGAAGGACGACAAGGCGACTGCCTGATCGTCGTAATCACCGAACGTAGTGTTTGGTAAGGAATGAACCATGCGTCATCGTAAAAGTGGTCGTCACCTGAGCCGCACCAGCTCGCACCGCAAGGCCATGTTCCAAAACATGGCGGTGTCGCTGTTCGAGCACGAGCTGATCAAAACTACTCTGCCAAAAGCCAAAGAACTGCGCCGCGTTGCCGAGCCGCTGATCACTCTGGCCAAGACAGACAGCCTGGCTAACCGCCGTCTGGCTTTCGACCGTACTCGTTCGAAAGCTATCGTTGGTAAGCTCTTCAACGACCTGGGCAAGCGTTACGCTACCCGTGAGGGTGGCTACCTGCGCATCCTCAAGTGCGGTTTCCGCGCTGGCGACAACGCGCCTATGGCGTACGTCGAGTTGGTTGATCGTGCTACTGCTGGCGAAGCTGTATCCGCCGAGTAAGACGTCAGTCTGAAACAAAGAACCGGGCCTAGTGCCCGGTTTTTTGTGCCTGTAAGAAATGCGTCGTCCGTACAAGTTTCTGACATGGTTGAACTGCCACTATGTGCCGGGAAAACATAATTAGTAATTATCTATCGATGCCTGCAAGTTAATGAATTTGTAGCTGTAACGTCGATGATCAATACTTCGCCCCAAGCCCATTAGCCGGCAGTTCAAGACTGACAGAGGAAGAAGACCGCATGAGCCAGACCAAGACGCTTACAACCGCCAGTGGCGCGCCAGTCGCTGACAACCAGAATTCCCGTTCCGCCGGCCCACGCGGTCCGCTGCTTCTCGACGATTTCCATCTGATCGAAAAGCTCGCGCACTTCAACCGTGAAAACATTCCAGAACGCCGTGTCCACGCTAAGGGCTCGGGCGCTTACGGTACGTTCACCGTCACCCGTGACATCACCGCATACACCAGCGCAAAGTTGTTCGAATCGGTAGGCAAACAAACGCCAACCTTTCTGCGCTTTTCCACCGTAGGTGGCGAGCGTGGTTCGGCCGACACTGAGCGCGATCCGCGCGGCTTCGCCTTGAAGTTCTACACGGAGGAAGGCAACTGGGACATCGTTGGCAACAACACGCCAGTGTTCTTCATCCGTGATCCGCTAAAGTTTCCTGACTTTATCCACACGCAAAAGCGTCTGCCGCAAAGCAACCTGAAAAGTGCGCAGATGATGTGGGATTTCTGGTCGCATTCGCCTGAAGCGTTGCACCAGGTCACCATCCTGTTTTCTGATCGTGGCATCCCTGACGGCTATCGCCATATGCACGGCTTCGGCAGTCACACTTACAGCCTGATCAACGCCAAGGGCGAGCGTCACTGGGTGAAGTGGCACTACAAGACTCAGCAAGGCATCAAGAACCTGGCGCCAGCCGAGGCTGCCCGTTTGGCCGGTACCGACCCGGACTATGCGCAGCGTGACCTGTTCGAGGCCATCGAGCGCGGTGAATTCCCGAAATGGCGCGTGTGCATTCAGATCATGACCGAAGCGCAAGCGGCGGCTCATTACGAGAACCCATTCGACGTGACCAAGACCTGGTCGCAGAAGGAGTTTCCGTTGATCGAAGTCGGTGAGCTGGAGTTGAATCGCAACCCGCTGAACTACTTCGCGGAAGTTGAACAGGCTGCGTTTGGCCCGAGCAACATGGTGCCAGGTGTCGGTCTGTCGCCAGACCGCATGCTGCAAGGTCGCGTATTCGCCTACGCTGACGCACATCGCTATCGCGTAGGTACCAATCACCAGCAATTGCCGGTGAACGCTCCACGCAGCCCGGTGAACACCTATCAGCGTGACGGCTCCATGGCGTTCGGCAGCAATGGCGGCGCGGCGCCGAACTATGAACCGAACAGCTACGTTGAGTCGCCGAAGCAAGCGCCGCATTACGCGGAGCCAGCGCTGGCCTTGAGCGGTGCCGCCGATCGTTATGATCACCGCGAAGACACCGACTACTACAGCCACGCCGGTGCCTTGTTCCGCTTGATGAGCGACGAGCAGAAAGCATTGCTGGTCAGCAACATTGCCGGCGCAATGGCGGGTGTTTCCAGCGACGTCGTCGATCGTCAGTTGCAGCATTTCTACAAAGCCGATCCGGCGTATGGAGAAGCAATCGCAAAGCTGCTCAACTGACAGCTTAACGTAGTCTAAACGAGAAGCAGAACCGCCCTCATTTGGGCGGTTTTTGCGTTATTTGGCCTGCTTTTCTCAGAATATCTTCGCTTTTATTGCGCGTGGTGAGTGACCTTCCGGTCAGGTTGGTTCAAACTACAGACTTTCAGGAAGGGAGATGTAGGGCGATGCAAGGCCACCCAGATGTAATCGATTACCTCAATACGTTGCTGACCGGCGAACTGGCCGCGCGTGACCAGTATTTCGTTCATTCGCGGATGTATGAGGACTGGGGGTTCACCAAGCTCTACGAGCGCATCAACCACGAGATGGAAGAAGAAGCCGGCCACGCCGATGCGTTGATGCGGCGGATTCTGATGCTCGAAGGCACGCCGCGCATGCGTCCGGATGATCTGGATGTCGGCACCACGGTGCCTACGATGCTCGAAGCGGATCTGCGCCTCGAATACAAAGTCCGCGCTGCGCTGTGCAAAGGCATCGAACTTTGCGAGCAACACCAGGACTACGTCAGCCGCGAAATTCTGCGGGTTCAGCTCAACGACACTGAAGAAGATCACACCTACTGGCTGGAAAAGCAGTTGGGCCTGATCAAACTCATCGGTCTTGAGAACTACCTGCAATCCCACGCGTCCTGATTGCAACTGCTATAAAAAAAAGCCCCTGTCACTTCATCAGTGACAGGGGCTTTTTCATGCCTGGCACTTAAGCCCGATCGCGGATCAGCAGCGGCTTGAGGTAATGGCCGGTGTGAGATTGCTTCATCTCGGCCACTTCCTCCGGCGTACCGGTGGCAATGATCTGCCCGCCTTTGGAACCGCCTTCAGGACCGAGGTCCACCAGCCAGTCAGCGGTCTTGATCACATCGAGATTGTGCTCGATGACCACCACAGTGTTGCCGTGGTCGCGCAGACGATGGAGAACGTCGAGCAACTGCTGGATATCGGCGAAGTGCAGACCGGTGGTTGGCTCGTCGAGGATGTACAGGGTTTTGCCCGTATCGCGTTTGGACAGCTCGCGCGACAACTTGACCCGCTGCGCTTCACCGCCGGACAGGGTCGTTGCCGACTGCCCGAGCTTGATGTAGGACAGGCCGACATCCATCAGCGTTTGCAGCTTGCGCGCCAGTGCCGGAACCGCGTCGAAGAATTCCCGTGCTTCCTCAATGGTCATTTCGAGGGTTTCATGGATGCTCTTGCCCTTGTACTTGATTTCAAGGGTTTCGCGGTTGTAGCGCTTGCTCTTGCACACATCGCAGGGCACGTAGATGTCCGGCAGGAAGTGCATTTCCACCTTGATCAGGCCATCGCCCTGGCACGCTTCGCAGCGACCGCCCTTGACGTTGAACGAGAAACGCCCTGGGCCGTAACCCCGGGAGCGCGACTCGGGCACGCCGGCAAACAGTTCGCGGATCGGCGTGAACAGCCCGGTGTAGGTCGCCGGGTTGGAGCGCGGAGTACGGCCGATCGGGCTCTGGTCGATGTCGACGACTTTGTCGAGATGTTCCAGGCCTTTGATGCTGTCATGCGCAGCCGCTTCCAGCGTGGTCGCGCCATTCAGTGCAGTGGCGCTGAGCGGGAACAGCGTGTTGTTGATCAGTGTCGACTTGCCCGAACCGGATACGCCAGTCACGCAAGTCAGCAGGCCGATCGGGATGTCCAGATCGACGTTGCGCAGGTTGTTGCCACGCGCACCTTTGAGCGACAGGTTGAGCTTCTTGTTGCGCGGCGTGCGTTTGGCCGGCACTTCGATCTTCACCCGGCCGGACAGGTATTTGCCGGTCAGCGAATCCGGGTGCGCCATGACTTCGTCAGGCGTGCCTTCGGCAACGATCTGTCCGCCGTGCACACCGGCGCCAGGGCCGATATCGACGACATAGTCAGCCAGACGAATCGCGTCTTCATCGTGCTCGACCACGATCACCGTGTTGCCGATATCGCGCAAATGCTTGAGCGTACCGAGCAGCCGATCGTTGTCGCGCTGATGCAGGCCAATGGACGGTTCATCGAGGATATACAGAACGCCGACCAGACCGGCGCCAATCTGGCTGGCCAGACGAATCCGTTGCGCTTCGCCACCGGACAATGTGTCGGCACTGCGATCCAGCGACAGATAGTCGAGGCCGACGTTGACCAGAAATTGCAGGCGCTCGCGGATTTCCTTGAGGATCTTGTCGGCAATCTCGCCGCGGCGACCGGTCATCTTCAGCGCGCCGAAATATTCGCAGGCATCGCCAATCGGCAGGTTGGTCACTGCCGGCAAGGTTTTCTCGCCGACCCAGACGTGCCGGGCTTCACGGCGCAGACGCGTGCCACGGCAATCCGGGCAGGCCTGATGGCTGAGGAACTTGGCCAGCTCTTCGCGCACGCTCGCCGATTCGGTTTCGCGGTAACGACGCTCAAGATTCGGCACGATGCCCTCGAAAGGGTGCGAGCGTTTGACGATATCGCCACGGTCGTTGAGGTATTTGAAGTCGACGTTTTGCGAGCCACTGCCGTGCAGGATGAACTTCTGCTGCTCGGCGCTCAGGTCGTTGAAGGGCTTGTCCAGGCTGAACTTGTAGTGCGAGGCGAGTGAGCCGAGCATCTGGAAGTAATAAACGTTGCGCCGGTCCCAGCCGCGTATTGCACCTTCGGCCAGGGTCAGCTCGCCATTGACCAGACGCTTGATGTCGAAGAACTGCTTCACACCCAGGCCATCGCAGGTCGGGCAGGCGCCGGCCGGGTTGTTGAAGGAAAACAGCTTGGGTTCCAGCTCGCTGATCGCATGGCCGCAGATCGGGCAGGCGAAGCGTGCGGAGAAGATCATTTCTTCGCCCGGCTCGTCGTCCATCGGCGCGACCAGGGCAATGCCGTCGGCCAGTTTCAGCGCGGTTTCGAAAGATTCGGCCAGACGTTGCTGCAGATCGGCGCGAACCTTGAAGCGGTCGACGATCACATCGATCGAATGCTTCTTCTGTTTATCCAGCTTCGGCAGCTCGTCGAGTTCGCAAATGCGTCCGTTGACCCGGGCGCGGACGAAACCCTGCGCACGCAATTCTTCGAAGACCGAAAGGTGTTCGCCCTTGCGCTCGCGGATCACCGGTGCCAGCAGCATGAGTTTGCTGCCTTCCGGCTGTGCCAGCACCAGGTCGACCATCTGGCTGACAGTCTGCGCCTCCAGTGGAATGTCGTGATCCGGGCAACGCGGCGTACCCACGCGGGCATAGAGCAAACGCAGGTAGTCGTAGATTTCGGTGATGGTGCCGACCGTGGAGCGCGGGTTGTGCGAGGTCGACTTCTGTTCGATGGAGATCGCCGGCGACAGGCCTTCGATGGTGTCGACGTCGGGTTTTTCCATCATCGACAGGAACTGCCGGGCGTAGGCCGACAGCGATTCGACATAGCGGCGCTGACCTTCGGCATACAGCGTGTCGAACGCCAGGGACGACTTGCCGGATCCGGACAGGCCGGTGATGACGATCAGTTTGTCCCGTGGCAGGGTCAGGTCGATGTTCTTCAGGTTGTGGGTACGGGCCCCACGTATCAGGATCTTGTCCAAAGTGGCCTCGCTTGGCGGGCGTCGAAAACGTAGGAGTATACGGGCAAATACTGGATGGATGCACACTATCAAACGAAGGGCGTTTTGCCGTTCATGAAGAGAGTTTCATCTATACGCGTCATAGCGTCGCGATATACCCCGTCTTCCGATGGGACTGGTAGAATCGCCGCCGGTTCACACGAGGTTTTTCCATGCACGATCCCCACAGCGAACGCATGAGTGGCAGCGAGACCCGCGCGGCGAGCGGTCTGGCCCTGGTGTTCGCCTTCCGTATGCTTGGCATGTTCATGGTGTTGCCGGTGCTGGCGACCTATGGCATGGATCTGGCGGGAGCGACCCCGGCCCTGATCGGGCTGGCGATTGGCGCTTACGGTCTGACCCAGGCGATTTTCCAGATCCCGTTCGGGATCATTTCCGACCGCATCGGCCGTCGACCGGTGATCTACCTCGGCCTGATCGTCTTCGCCCTCGGCAGTGTGCTGGCTTCGCAGGCCGATTCGATCTGGGGCGTGATCGCCGGGCGGATCCTGCAAGGCGCCGGGGCGATTTCCGCAGCGGTCATGGCGCTGCTTTCCGACCTGACTCGCGAGCAGCATCGGACCAAAGCCATGGCGATGATCGGCATGACCATCGGCCTGTCGTTCGCCGTGGCCATGGTTGTCGGCCCGTTGTTGACCAGTGCGTTCGGGCTGTCCGGGCTGTTCCTTGCCACTGGCGCCATGGCGCTGGTCGGCATTTTGATCATCATGTTCATGGTGCCGCAATCCACCGGGCCGTTGCAGCACCGGGAATCCGGCGTGGCGCGGCAGGCGCTGATGCCGACGCTCAAGCACCCGGACCTGCTGCGCCTGGATCTGGGCATCTTTGTGTTACATGCCATGTTGATGTCGAGCTTCGTTGCCTTGCCCTTGGCACTGGTGACAAAAGCCGGGCTGCCCAAGGAACAGCACTGGTGGGTCTACCTCACCGCGCTGCTGATTTCGTTCTTCGCCATGATCCCGTTCATTATCTACGGCGAGAAGAAACGCAAAATGAAACGAGTTTTGCTCGGCGCCGTCATGACATTGATGCTGACTGAACTATTCTTCTGGCAGTTCGGCGACAGCCTGCGCGCTCTGGTGATTGGTACGGTGGTGTTTTTCACCGCGTTCAATCTGCTCGAGGCATCGTTGCCGTCGCTGATCAGCAAGGTTTCACCGGCAGGCGGCAAGGGCACGGCCATGGGCGTGTACTCCACCAGCCAGTTCCTCGGTTCGGCACTCGGCGGGATACTCGGCGGCTGGTTGTTCCAGCATGGCGGTCTGTCGGTTGTGTTCCTCGGATGCGCCGCGCTGGCTGCACTTTGGCTGGCCTTTGCTGTTACCATGCGCGAACCTCCCTACGTGACGAGCCTGCGCTTGCCGTTGTCGCCCGAAGCGATCCGCGAAGCGGGTCTGGTCGAGCGCCTCAAGGCCCTGGTAGGGGTAACAGATGCAGTGATAGTCGCCGAAGAGGCGGCTGTTTACATCAAACTGGACAAAGAATTAGTGGATCGCACCACCCTCGAACGCCTGGTCAACAACCCGGCCGGGGCTGCGTGCGACGCTTAGGAGAACGTTATGGCCCGTGGGGTTAACAAAGTCATATTGGTCGGCACTTGCGGCCAGGATCCCGAAGTTCGCTACCTGCCTAACGGTAACGCCGTGACCAACCTGAGTCTGGCCACCAGCGAACAATGGACCGACAAGCAGACCGGTCAGAAGGTCGAGAAGACCGAGTGGCACCGTGTGTCGATGTTCGGCAAGGTTGCCGAGATCGCCGGCGAATACCTGCGCAAGGGTTCGCAGGTGTACATCGAAGGCAAGCTGCAGACCCGCGAGTGGGAAAAGGACGGCATCAAGCGTTACACCACTGAAATCGTGGTCGACATGCAAGGCACCATGCAACTGCTCGGCGGCCGTCCACAACAGGGCGATCAGCAAGGCGGCGGCAACAACTACCAGCAGCAGGCGCCACGTCAGCAGGCTCCACGCCCGCAGCAGTCGGCTCCACAGCAGCGTTCGGCTCCGGCGCCTCAGCAGGCCGCACCGCAACCGGCTCCGGATTTCGACAGCTTCGATGACGATATTCCGTTCTGATTTGTCGCTGTAACCGCTTTGAATGAAAAAGGCCCGTCGCTTAAACGACGGGCCTTTTTTGTTCAGGAAATTCCTAGCGACTCGCAATTTCCTGTGGGAGCGAGCCTGCTCGCGAATGCGTCAGATCAGTCGATGAATCTGTAACTGACAGGACGCTTTCGCGAGCAGGCTCGCTCACACAAGGTAACTTCGTCTTAATCCAGGATCAGGTGCGGCAGGAAGCGGCTGGAGTCCTTGGTGATCAGACTATTGTCCTCGCGCACACCAATCCCTGCCGCCTCATCTCCAATCACCCACGAGCCAATCAGCGTGTAGCTGTCGCCAAACTTCGGCAGCGGCGCGAACTCCTGCAGGATGAATGGCGCATCGGTGTAGGGGCCGTCCTCTTTGACGATCAGACCTTCCGCCGTTTGCAGTTCGATGTTGGCGCCTTCGCGGGAGAAGTACGGCTTGCGCACCCAGCCCTTCGGCACGCCACTTTGCGGATTCGGATCAAGGTGCGCAGCGAGCAGATTCGGATGTCCCTTGTGCAATTCCCACAGCAACGGCAGCGCACCTTTGTTGGACAGGATCGCCTTCCACGCCGGTTCGAAAAACTGCGTATCGCACTCGGCGATCGCGGCGCCGAACGGTTCGTGGAAGATGAATTCCCAAGCGTGCAGCTTGAACAGGTGCGGAATCCAGCGATCCTGCAGATCGACGAAACGACCCTCAGCCGTCAGGCCGATGTCTTCGATATCGATGTGGCGTGATTCGATGCCGACCTTTTCCGCGATCAGCCGCAGATAGTCGGTGGTGCCTTTGTCCTCGACCGAGTCCTTCATCGACGCAAAGTAGAACGGCCGCTTCAACTGCAACTCGGCGAAGGCCTGATGCAGCTTGGTGTCGATGCTGTTGAACTGGTCGGCATGCGGCGGCAGCGTGCCACGCTCGATGCATTGTTCCAGCCAGCCCCACTGAAACGCCGCCGCTTCATAGAGGCTGGTCGGCGTGTCGTAGTTGAGCTCCAGCAGTTTCGCCGGCCCGTTGCCGCTGTAGGAAAAGTCCATGCGACCGTACAGATGCGGATGACCTTCGCGCCAGGAGGTGCGGATCATGTCGTAGTACGCCGCCGGGATACTCAGGCGATCGAGCAACTCCTCGCTGTTGACCACGCGATCAACCAGATCCATGCACATCTCGTGCAGTTCGGTGGTCGGGTCTTCGAGATCGTTTTCGATCTGCGCGAGGCTGAACTGGTAGTAGGCGCTTTCGTCCCAGTACGGTTCGTCGTCGATGGTGTGGAACAGGAAACCGAGGCTTTCGGCGGTGTGTTTCCAGTCGGGGCGCTCGGCGCAGTGGATCTTTTTCATGTCAGCTGCTCGAGCGTCCGGAACTGCTTCCCCAGCCACCCCAACCGCTGCGGGCGCTGGACTGACTACCGAAGCCGCCGCGCGAAGTCGACGAGGCAACGTTCACCGGTTTGCTCTTGCTGCTCTCGTAATCCGACTGGCTGCGCGAGGTTGTGTCAGCTCGGCGGTACTGCGTTGAGGTGTTGTACGGCTGGCGCGTTTCGCGATCACGGTAAACAGTGCGTTCGGCGTTGTTGCTCATTGCGTTGCCGATCAGCCATCCGGTCAGCCAGCCATTGCCGCCGCCACCTGAGCCACCGGAATAGTGCGAGCCGCCGTGGCTTGCGCTGCTGCTGGTGGTGGTGTCGCCCGCTGGCATTTGCGAATTGGCGATGGCATCGAGATCTTGCGGCGTCTCGGCATTGCCCGGCACTTTGAAGCCGCCGAGTTTCGGCACGAAACGGCCATCGGAATTTTTCTGACACCAGCCAGCGGCAAAGTCTGCGTCGCACTTGGCCTTGTCGGTGTAGGCCGGGGCGATGCGTCGGTGTTCGTTCAGGGCGGCGACGTAGGCGCTGGAGCAGAGATCGGCGGCCAATTCGGCGTCGACACACTGTTCAACGCTTTGGAAGTTGCGCGGCTGATCCAGCGCCGCTGCTTCACCGGAAATCGCCATCGCCACCGACGCGGCGAGGGACAACTGCACGTATTTGCTGCGTTTCATCGAGAGGCTTCCTGCCGGTCAGTGGGACGGGGTCATGCACGCGGCATTGAGCATGCCGACGCTGATCGCCACGGCCGCCACATAGATGCCGGCCGCCACTTCGCCGTTGGCGATGCGCTGGGAAGTGCCCTTGAGCACCAGCCCGGTCGCAACGAACGCCAACAGCTGCACGACTGCAGCGATGACTGCCCAGAGGACGAAGTCGAGCACGTTGACCGAGTAGGCGATCACGTTGCTCGCCGGAATGGCGAAACCGATGATCGCCCCGGACAGGGCAATGGCGGCGGCAGTGTTGCCGGCACGGATCAGTTCGAATTCCTTGTGCGCGGTAATGCGCGTGTAGACGAATTGAAACAGCATGAACAGCAACACGGCGCCGATCAGGTAGACGACAAAACCGACCAGCGCGGTTTTGTTCAGGGAAACGGCCAAGACTTCCAGCATGAAAAACTTCCTTTTTTAGATGGCGCTCAAATCAGTCGTGTACAGCGAGATGCCCAGCGAGGTGCTCAGGCTGACGGTGCCTTCTTCGTCCTGTTCGACGGAGAACAGCAGCAGTTCGCGACGATCGGTGAGGCCGGTGTCGCGGGCATACAGCATGGCGTGGTGCTTGATGGTGTAGGACTCGTCCGGGTTGACCACCTGTTCGGTCATTGGCACCAGTTCGGTCTGATGCAACTCGGTGCCCCATTCGCGGGTGTATTCAACACCGTCGTGGTGGTAGGTCGGCAGACCGATCAGGCTGTTGGGGCCGGCCAGACGCTGCAGTTCGGCGTCACTGTTGACCGTCACGTAGCTGAGGTAATTGAACAGGGTGACCGACTCGATCTGGTCTTCACCGGTGACGTGGATCTGCACCCAGAAATCCTCGTCGTTCATGTAGTAGCGGTGCAGTTTGTTGGACTGGCCGAGGTCGACCCAGCCGGCGCTCCACACCGCTTGATCGAACGGCACTCGCACCGAGGTCGAACCTTCCAGCAGCAATGCCAAGGTCGTGTCGAAGCGCACGCCTTTGCCTTGAGCCATGCCCAGCGGGCCGCTGGCGCCAGTGCTCGTTGGCGCAGTGGCCTGCCAATTGCTGGTGCCGAGCAAGTCTTTAAACCATCCCATGGGTACGTTCCTTGAAGCGGGTGGAGGTGTTCGGGGGTGAAAAAGTGGCGGTAGTGTACCGGGCGAAGCGGTGAACGAGCAGAGGCAATTACGCCGTGAAACCATGTGGGAGCGAGCCTGCTCGCGAATGGGTTGTGTCAGTCACTCGATTATTTGACTGTCACGACGCTTTCGCGAGCAGGCTCGCTCCCACAAGTTACCGTTCAGTGATTACTGCGCGGACTTCTGCTTCAGCCGCTCAAGGATTGCATTGGCGCTGCCTTCGTTCGGCGTGATGCCGGCGTCGCGCAGTTTGCGTTCCAGGTCGTTGCCGGTAGAGGCGTCGGCCAGTTCGTCTGCGGCGTTCAGTTCGGCAGCGCGTTGCTGCTGCTTGGCTTGCAGGCGGTTCAGGGTGCCGACGGCGGTCTCGAGTTTGCCGTTGGCGCCGCCGCTGGCGATCGAGGCGCTGACCTGGGCTTTCTGCACGCTGTCGCGGGCCTTGGCCATGTCCACTTGCTGGCGCAGGCTCTTGATCCGCGACTCGGCTTTGCTGATGTCTTTGCGCATGTTGTCGGCGTAGGCGCCGAATTCATCGCTGAGTTTCTTCTCGGCAGCGAGGTCGTTGGTCAGGGTCGAAATCGCTTCGGCCACTTCCAGTGCCAGGTCTTCGCGGCCGGCATTCAGTGCAGCAACAGCCTTGGCTTCGAGGTCCTTGATCTTGGCGTCGTACTCGCTGACGCGGTCGGCGGCCAGTTTGTGCTTGGCCATGATCGTTACCAGCTCGCGGCGGGCATTGGACAGCGCGGTGTCGGCGTCGCGGATTTCCTGATCGAGGATGCGCAGGGCCTGCTGATCGGCGATGGCTTCGCCGACTTCATTGGCGCCGCCGCGCAGTGCGGTGAACAACTTGCTCCAGATAGACTGAGTCATTGGATATTCCCTGTTGATTACTTGAAGAAGTGTTCGAAGGCTTCGCTGGCGCGCTGCACATTGTCGACCAGGGTTTTCACCTCGGTAACGACGTTGGTCAGGCTCGAATCGGCGCTGAGGGCGCCGAACATGTTGTAGACGGTCTGCCCGTTGGGCATCGACTCGATTCCGATCGACGACAGCGGGAACATCTCGCGGCTGCGCAGCACGGCATCGTTGAACGCCTGGACGTTGCTGATCGAATCGATGTCCACCAGCACGGTGTCGACGATGATCTGCTGGCCGGCCAGGGCGATGTGAATCGGCAGGCCGCCGAATTCGTTCATTTCCAGCTTGATGCTCGGTTCGGAGCTCTGGATCAGGGACAGCGAAATCTCTTGGGAAGCCACCTCGTCCAGCGCCTTGAGGGCATTGAAGAGGCTGTCGATGGTCCAGTTGTTGCCTGCGCTCATGTAATTCTCCGACATGAAAGAGCCAGCCAGAATCGGTTGGCGTAGCTGTTGCTCCATTTGCTTGAGCAAGCTTCGGTTTTCCGGAAGCACCCAAGTTTCGTGTTTCACATAACCGGCGGCGGCCAGGCCTGCGCGCATCTGCTTCATGTAGAAGCTCGACGGTTTTTTCGCCGACGCCTTGGCACGCTCGCCCTTGGGGCTGGCTGCGGCGGTCGTTCGGGTGCGGCTTGTCATGGCTGGAATCCGGTTATGAGCGTCTCACGCGTGGGCCACACTACAACTAATGCAAAGTGCCATCAATGACTCACGCGTGAGATTTTCATGACAGACGCAAAAAGGCCCGCAACGTGGCGGGCCAAGGGATTGCGCAGTTGTTGCTAGGCGTTGCTGCTCAGGAACTCGTCAGTGGATACCACGCTGGCGTAGGCAAAACCCAGCGCCGACATGAATGCTGCGTGCACATGGGCGGCCGGCACCGTCAGACCGTTGAATTCAAGGTCACGGCTGGCGCAGGCATCGTGAATCACCGTGACGACATACCCCATGTCCGCCGCCGCGCGGGTGATGCCATCGACGCACATATGGCTCATGCTGCCGACCACCACCAGGTCGGTGATGCCGTGTTCGTCTAGCACCGCTTGCAGTTCGGTTTCACGGAACGAGTTGACGAAATGCTTGAGCACCACCGGCTCGTCGGCGCGGTTGAGCACTTTCGGATGCAGTTTCGCGCCTTCGGAGCCGGGAGTGAAAAACGGCGCATCGTCGGAGGTGAATTCATGCCGAATGTGCACCACCGGATCGCCCGTTTCGCGAAAGGCTGCGATCAGCCGTGCGGCGTTGTCCGCAGCGGCGTCGGCGCCGACCAGCGGCCACTTGCCTTGGGGGAAGTAGTCGTTCTGGATATCGACTACGATGAGCGCTTGCTTGGTCATGGGATTGTCCTCGAGACGGTGATTGGGTGTGGCCTCAGTATTGACGCTGGCCGAGGATTCGAGGATTGGCCGCACCGACAATAGACGGGGGAAAACTGACAATGGCTGCACAAAGAGCCGCCACCGCTGAACTGGGCGTGCTGATTTATCCCGGCGCGCAACTGGCGGCGGTGCACGGTCTGACCGATCTGTTCGCCGTGGCCAACCGCATCGCCGTCGAGTATCAGGCTGTGCAATTGCCCTTGCTGCGGGTCAGTCACTGGCAGGTCGAGGGCGAGCAGCTGCCGACGCGGGTCTATGACAGTCATCCGGGTGCCGAAGACGCTTTGCTCGCCGTACTGATTCCACCGTCCCTCGGCGGGTTCGATGCGGCGCAGATGACCGCGAGTCTTGCGCAATGGCTGCGCGATCAGCATGCGCGCGGCGCAACCCTTGGTGGTGTTTGTGTGGGCTCGTTGATGCTCGCAGAAAGCGGCTTGCTCGACGGTCGCAGCGCCACCACCCACTGGACCTCGGCCCAGGCGTTTGCCGAGCGTTACCCGAAGATCAGACTGAAGGCCGACACGCCGATTGTCGACGACGGTGACCTGATCACCACGGCCGGGCTGATGGCCTGGTCGGAACTGGGACTGCGCTTGGTCGATCGCTTGCTCGGCCCGAGCATCGCCACCGCGACCGCGCGTTTTCTGGTGATGGAACACAGCGACAGCGCCAGTGAATGCGGGAGCAATTTTGCGCCGATCCTCAGCCATGGCGACGCGGCGATTCTCAAGGTCCAGCACTGGCTGCAAAGCACCGGGGCGACGGATGTTTCGCTGAACGCGATGGCCGAGCGCGCGGGCCTTGAAGAACGCACTTTCCTGCGCCGATTCCGCGCCGCGACAGGCTTGAAACCGACCGAATATTGCCAGCACCTGCGGGTTGGCAAAGCGCGAGAAATGCTCGAGTTCACCAATGGCACGATCGACCACATTGCCTGGACGGTGGGCTATCAGGATCCGGGAGCGTTTCGCGCGATTTTCAAGAAGATTACCGGGCTGGGGCCGAGTGAGTACCGGGGGCGGTTTGGTGTGAACCCCGCTCCCAGAACGACGATGAACTAATGTGGGAGCGAGCCTGCTCGCGAAGGCGCTGGATCTACAGAATTGTAGACGGCTGACACTACGCTTTCGCGAGCAGGCTCGCTCCCACAATGATCGCGGCGAGGATGAGAGATCGTGCAATTTGCCGGAATTTTGCGCGCCGTCGTGCAGTTTGAAACAGGCTTCATGCCAGCACAGTCACGGCAAACTCCCGATTATCGGGCGGTTCGGAGAGATCGTTGATTGGCCTGATCTCTGCAATTTCCTTTGAGAACCCATCGACTGATAAAAGGGGAACGCATGACCCCGACACCCAGCAAGAAAATTGTCGTTGCCCATTCGGTGCGTGCCGAGGCGCCGCAACATGAAGTCGAGACCAATAAGGCCCTGGCGCGCTGGCTGGCGCAGATTCTTGGTTGCAAATTCGGCGGCAGCTACGATCCGGCCAAGCATCAAGACCGTGATCTGTATCTGCTGCCGACACAGACCATCGTCGGCGCCGCCCACGCGCAAGCGCTCGGCATCAACGGCCCCGATGACTTGTGGGGCGGTTACGTCGAATACGATTTCATCTGCACCAAAGCCATCAGCCACGGCTTGCGCAGCCATCTGGCGCACGCGCCGCAGGGCTGGTCGCCGCTGTTCTCGGAGCGGGTGCGCAACGTCGTGCTCGACGGTCTCAGCGTATTTGCCCTGGAAGATGCTCGGCCCGCCGCCGAACATTTGCTGTACGCCGGGCCGATTCGCTTGAAGCCGGTTCACGCTTGCGCCGGTCGCGGTCAGGAAGTGATCAAAAGCCTCGACGCGTTCGATGAGGTCCTCGCGCGGCCCGAGGCGCAAAATCTGTTCAAGGACGGCGTAGTGCTGGAGCAGGACTTGAGCAACGTCGTCACCCACAGCGTCGGCCAGTCGTTCATCGGCGGCAAAGTGTTGAGCTACTGCGGTGAGCAATACTTGACCGAGGACGGCCAGGGCGAAGAGGTCTACGGCGGTTCGAATCTGCTGGTGGTGCAGGGCGGCTATGACCAATTGCTCGCGCTGGATCTGCCTGACGATGTGCGTCTGGCCATCGAACAGGCACAGGTCTTCGACAGCGCCGCCAACGAAGCCTACCCGCGCTTCTTCGCCTCGCGGCGCAATTACGATATCGCCCAGGGCCTCGACGCCAGCGGCAACCCGCGCAGCGGCGTGCTCGAACAATCCTGGCGCATGGGCGGCGCCAGCAGTGCTGAAGTGGCCGCGCTGCAAAGCTTCGTCAACGATCCACAGATGCGCGCGATTCGCGTGTCGTCGGTGGAAACCTACACCGATCAGGCGCTGCCGGCCGACGCCATCGAGGTCTATCGCGGTCCGGCTGAAAACAGCGCGTTTCTTCTCAAATATGTGACGGTCCAATCCTATGACGGCTAGAAGCGAAAGCATTCAAATCGACATTGATGACGAACAGATGAGCGGGACTTTTCTCAGTCCCAAATCGAAAGTCCCGGGGGTGTTGTTTGTTCACGGTTGGGGCGGCAGTCAGGAACGTGATCTGGAACGGGCCAAAGGCATCGCCGGCCTGGGTTGCGTTTGCCTGACCTTCGACCTGCGCGGGCACACCGGCGGCACCGGAATTCCGCTGACCCGGGTGACCCGTGAAGACAATCTGCGTGACTTGCTGGCGGCCTATGATCGCCTGTTGGCGCACCCGGCGCTGGATACCTCGGCGATCGCCGTGGTCGGCACCAGTTATGGCGGTTATCTGGCCTCGATCCTGACGTCATTGCGCCCGGTGCGCTGGCTGGCGCTGCGCGTGCCGGCGCTGTACCGCGACGAGCAATGGCACACGCCCAAGCGCGATCTGGACAAGGCCGACCTGCGCGATTATCGCGGCACGCTGGTGCGCGCCGACAGCAATCGCGCCCTGCATGCCTGCTCGCAATTCACGGGTGACGTGCTGTTGGTGGAATCGGAAACCGACGATTTCGTGCCCCACGCGACGATCATGAGTTACCGCGCCGCGTGTCAGCAGACCCACTCGTTGACCCACCGGATCATCGATGGCGCGGATCACGCATTGAGTGATCCGGTGTCGCAGCAGGCGTATACGTCAATTCTGGTGGACTGGATTACCGAGATGGTGGTGGGGGAGCGGTTGAGCATTATCCAGTCCAGATGATGTGTCGCGTGTACCGGCCCCTTCGCGAGCAGGCTCGCTCCCACAGGTTGAACGCATTTCAAATGTGGGAGCGAGCCTGCTCGCGAAAGGGCCATCAGCAGCAAGGCATGGTCAGGAGGGTTTCTTTTCGATCCGCAACGCCTTGGCCTTGGCCTCCACCACCAGATACATCACCACCGTAATCAACAGCGGCAGCAGAAAATAAATCGCCCGATACGCCAGCAATCCCGCCACCAGACTGCCGCGCGATGCCTCGTGCTGCAGCAGCGCCACAAACACAGCTTCCAGCACCCCCAGCCCCGCCGGAATGTGCGTGATGACCCCGGCAATCGCGCTGATCAACAGCACGCCGAGCACCAGCGGATAATCCAGTTTGCTTGGCAGCAGAGTGAAAATCACCGCCGCCATCAGCGACCAGTTCAACGCGCCCAAAAGCAATTGCAGCACCGCCATGCGCAGCGACGGCAGGTTGATTTCCACGCCGCGAATCGACCACTCGCGGCGCTTGGAAAACTGACACGCCGCCAGATAGCCGGCGCTGACCAGCAGCAATAACACACCGACCAGTTGCAAGGCCGAACTGCTGAGTTTCCACCCCGGCGGCATACTCACCAGACCGCTGCTGAACACTACGCCAGCGATGGTCATGTAGCCGAACCAGTTGGTCGCCAGGCTCAGGCCAAGAATCTTGGCAATGTTGCCTTTGCTTACGCCCAGCCGCGAATACAGGCGATAACGCATGGCGATGCCGCCGACCCAGGCGCTGAGATTGAGGTTGAAGGCGTAACTGATGATGCCCACCGGCAGGATCTGCTTCCAGGTCAGGTCCTGACGAATGTAGGTGCGGCCGATCAGGTCGAAACTGGCGTACACCAGAAAGCTCAGCAGGGTCAGGCTGGCGGCGATGATCAGCGTGCGCACCTTGAAATCGGCAAGGGTCTCCAACACCTCGGCCCATTCGATGCGCGTGGCGAACATCGTCAGCAGGACGATCAGCGCAAGGAAAAACAGGATGGTCAGCGGACGTTTCCAGCGGCTCCATTTCGACGGCGTCGCTTGTGTCGAATGGGTATCAGAATGGACTTCGGAATGACTCATGGACGCGCACCTCGGAAAGGCTTCAGACGCGGTTTATGCGCCGGCAGCCAACCGGCCATGGCCGGGAAGTGCCGCAGGAAGTGGAACACCAGAAAACCCACGGTCATGTGCCAGATGCGCCCACGTGGCAACAGCTTGGCATCCATGGCTTTGCAGTGGTTCTGGCTGAGGTCTTCGAGGCGTTCGTACAAGTGCTGATTGAACGCGCGATCGCGGATCAGCACGTTGGCTTCCAGATTCAGCGACAGGCTCAGCGGGTCGAGATTGCTCGAGCCCACGGTGCTCCAGTCATCGTCGACCAGCGCGACCTTGCCGTGCAGCGGGCGCTGACAGTATTCGTGAATCTGCACGCCGGCACGCAGCAGATAATCGTAGGTCATGCGCGCCGCCAGTTTGGCTACGAGCATGTCCGGCTGGCCTTGCAGGATCAGCCGCACCTCGACGCCACGGCGGGCGGCGTTGCGGATTTCGCGCAGCAAACGGTAGCCGGGAAAGAAGTAGGCGTTGGCGATGATCACTCGGCGCTTGGCCTTGCGCAGCACCTGCAAATACACGTCTTCGATATCGGTGTTGTGTTGATCGTTATCGCGGAACACCAGGCGCACCTGGCCGTCGTGGTCGGTGAAGGCCATTTCCTCCAGACGCTGGCGCCGGCGCTGCCACCAGAACCGCGCGCGTCCGGGACGACCGCTTTGCAGGAGGGCGAAGTGATGGATATCGGCGACCACCGGGCCCTGGATCTCCACCGAGTAATCCTGCTTGGCTTCGGGGCCGAAGTCGGCCAAGTGATCGCCGGAAAAGTTGATCCCGCCAATGAACGCGATCAAGCCATCGACCACTACGATCTTGCGGTGCAAGCGGCGGAACCAGTTGGTGCGGATGCCGAGGTGCTTTGGCGCCGGATCGAAGATTTGCAGATGCACGCCGGCATCGCTCAAGGCCGACAGATAGCCGGTGCTCAGCTCGCCACAGCCGAAGCCGTCGAGGCTGACCGTGGTGCGCACGCCACGCTGGGCGGCTTCGATGAGGATCTGCTGCAACTCGGCGCCGACCTTGTCTTCGAAAACGATGAAGGTCTCCAGCAGGATCTCGCTCTTGGCTGCGCGCATCGCTTCGAATACGCGGGGGAAATACTCCTCGCCGTTCTCCAGCAGCTCTACGCGGTTGTTGCTGTGCCATTGATACTCGACGTCAACGTGGCCGGGCTCGCGCACCGGCGGGTTCAGCGGGACCGGGTCGACGGCGGATTTTTCCAGTGGCGCACTGTTCATAGTTCAATCTCCACCGATAACGGTGCGTGGTCGGAAAGGTGCGACCAGGGCCGGTTGGTCAAAACTTTCGGCCGGCTGGCCTTGAGGTTGCGCACGTAGATGCGGTCGAGCCGCAGCGCTGGCAGTCGCGCCGGGAAGCTGCGAGCCGGTTTGCCGTGGAGTTCGGCGAACACTTCGCGCAGGCCACAGGGCTTGAGCTGTGCATCGGCGCGCTGGCGCCAGTCATTGAAATCACCGGCGACGATCACCGGGGCATCGGCGGGCAGTTCGGCGAGGCGTTGCAGCAGCAGATCCAGCTGTGCGTTGCGATGGCTTTCGCGCAGGCCCAGATGCACGCAGATCGCGTGCACTTCGGTGCCGTCGCCAGGCAGGCGCAGCACGCAATGCAACAGGCCACGGTTTTCATGGCCGCTGATCGACACGTCGAGGTTGTCGTGGCGGATGATCTGGAATTTCGACAGCAGCGCATTGCCGTGATCGCCCGCCGGATACACCGCGTTGCGCCCGTAAGCGAATTGCGGCCAGAGGCTGTCGGCGAGGAATTCGTATTGCGGCATCGTCGGCCAGTTGTCGTAGCGTTTCGGATGCTGCTCGTGCGTGCCGTGCACTTCCTGCAGAAACACCACGTCGGCGGCGACGCTGCGCACCGCTTCACGCAGCTCCGGCAGAATGAAACGCCGGTTCAGCGCGGTGAAGCCCTTGTGGGTGTTGACGGTCAGTACGGTGAAGGTGCGCACCGAGGGCGCGACCACGGAGCCTTCGTCGGTGAAACCGACCGGTTCGGGAATACTCATGACAGAACTCCTTCTGCGGCAACTTGCCCGGGAGTCGTGGCCAGCTCTTTATCGAGGTCGAAGCGCTGCAAGAGGTTGCGTGCGTCGTAGGGCGCGCGGACTTTTATGTCGTTGTCGAAGTAGCAGAACACTTCGCGGGATTTGCGCGCGCGGGGTTTCAGGCGTGGCGCTATCAGGTGGGCGTCCTCTGGCTGTTTACCGTGATGCCAGGCGTCGATGCGCTCGGCCCAGCGCTTGAGCGCTTGTTCGGAATAACCGCTGGCGTAGAGCTCTTCGGCGCCGTGCAGGCGCAGATAGACGAAGTCGCTGGTGAGGTCTTCGCGGTACGGCCATTTGCCGGCGGTGTCAGCGACCACCAGAGCCACGTTGTGGCGCTTGAGCAGGCGCACGAACTCCGGGTCGATAAAGCTCTCGTGACGGATTTCCACGGCATGGCGCAACGGCTTCTTGCGCCAGGCTTTGACGCTGGCGTGGCCGGGCAAATGTGAATCATGTTGGCGGGCGAGGGCGGCTGCGGCTTGGGTGTCGTGGGGCAGTTGCGCGAGAAAATGGTCGAAACGCTCGGCGTCGAATTTGAAGTTTGGCGGAAACTGCCAGAGGATCGGCCCGAGTTTTTCCTTCAGCTCCAGCACACCCGAGGCAAAGAAATTCGCCAGCGGTTTTTCGATTTCGCGCAAGCGGCGCACGTGAGTGATGAAGCGCGGTGCCTTGACGCTGAACACGAAGTCATCAGGGGTTTCGGCGTACCACTGGGCGTAACGTTCAGGGCGTTGCAGGGCGTAGAACGATCCATTGATTTCGATGCTGTTGACCGCCCGGGAGGCGAACTGCAATTCGCGCTTCTGCGCCAGTCCCTTCGGGTAGAAATCCCCGCGCCACGGGGCGTAGCGCCAGCCTGAAATACCGATGTGAATCGTCGCCATCCCATCCTCCCGTAGAAAGTCCTCGTGTTGCCGTTGTTCTGTGATGACTGCGGCGGGCGCGGGAAAGTTTCGGTGGTGTTACGGGCGGTCGCGGGTGAAGCGAAGATCAAGAGCTTTCCCCCTCACCCCAACCCTCTCCCCCAAAGGGGGCGAAGGGGAAAGGGAGCAGATCTGCATGGTCTTCAGGACTTGAGTTCGACTCAAGACGTGCAGTTGGTGATTTTGGTCAGGCAACTCGGTCGGCTCCCTCTCCTGGGGGAGAGGGCTGGGGTGAGGGGGCTCTTGAACTTGCCGCGCAATTACCGATCAGTTCCTTACCAGGGTCAGCCACGGGAGATCGGAGCTTTGCGCAATTTCAGGATCGCCATTCTGCTGGGAGCGCTGCTGTGCTTCGGCGTCAACGCATCGCAAGCCGCCGCGCTACCGGGCGTTCCGGCTGCCGCCGATACGGCGGAAAAACCTGCCGAACCCGAACCGCTGGTGCAGGGAGGTCTGCTCGGGGCGATCAGTACGAGTATCGACGATGTGCAGGAAAAACTCGATCTCAACGAACACCTGGTCGATGCCTGGCGGCTGCGCGCCGACCGTGCGGCGGATGAGGTCGATCGGCTGGTCAAGCAACCGTCGAACCGCTCGGGCTGGAGCGTGGCAGGGGATTTCCTCACGCTGTCGGGAGTCTGGCTGGGCAGTTTCGCCCTGCTCACCGTGCTCGGCAGTTTGCTGGCCAAGCGTCTGCGTGAAGGCCGTTGGTTGCGCACCCGCCAGCGCAGTCAGGATCTCCTCGGTTATGTGCTGCCTTACACCGTGCCGGCGCTGATCTGCCTGCCGCTGACGCTGTATGTCAGCCATTTTCTGCAAGCTTCGGTGGGCCGCGCGCTGGCGCTGTGTCTGGCCTACGCCACCAGCAGCGGCATCTTTTCCACGTCGATGTTGTTGTGCGTGGTGGTGATGTTCAACGTCGGCCACAAGCGCGCCGCCGCGCGAATCATCCGTGAATACTGCCCGCGCCCGCTGTTCCTGATCGGCTTTCTCGCCGCCCTCAGCGATGCCCTGACCAGCCCGCAGATCGCCCGGCAACTGGGCGGCAATATCACCAGCAGCATCGCCGTCTTCACCGGGCTGATCGCCTCGGTCATCTTCGGTTTGCTGGTGATTCGCCTGCGCCGGCCGGTCGCGCATCTGATCCGCAATCGCCCGCTCAGTCAGCGTTTGAAACAACCGTCGCTGCAAGAGTCGCTGCGGATATTTTCCGGGCTGTGGTACTGGCCGATCGTGCTGATGGTGCTGGTCTCGGCAGTCAGTCTGATCGGCATCGGCGAGGACAATCAGAAAGCTCTGCGCTGCGCCTTGTTCACCACCGTGCTGCTGATCGCCACGGTGTTTCTCAGCACGGTATTGCAGCACCTGTTCAAGTCGCGCAAAGCCGAGGCGATCCAGCGCAGCAGTGCCTACAAGGAACGTTTTCTCAGCCTGTTGCATGCTTTGCTGCGCATCGTCATGGCGATTGTGTTCATCGATATTCTCGGGCGGATCTGGGGCGTGTCGCTGCTCGATTTCGCCCAGAGCAGCACCGTCGGCCGGGCGATCAGCAATGCCTTGAGCAGTATCGGCCTGATCTTCCTGGTGACGTGGCTGCTGTGGGTGGTGCTCGACACGGCGATTCAGGAAGCGCTGAAACCGCCGCTGAGCAAACGCGCGGCACGTCAGCCGAGCACGCGGGTGAAAACCATCCTGCCGCTGCTGCGCAACGCGATCAAAATCATCCTCGTGGTGATCTGCGCGATTACCACCATGGCCAACCTTGGCATCAATGTCGCGCCGCTATTGGCCGGTGCCGGCGTGGTCGGCCTGGCCATCGGTTTCGGTTCGCAGCAACTGGTGCAGGACGTCATCACCGGGTTGTTCATCATCATCGAAGACACCCTGTCGATCGGCGACTGGGTGGTGCTCGATTCCGGCCACGCCGGCACCGTGGAAGGCCTGACCATTCGCACCTTGCGCCTGCGTGACGGCAAGGGTTTTGTGCACTCGGTGCCGTTCGGCCAGATCAAGGCTGTGACCAACCAATCACGCCAGTTCGCCTTCGCATTTTTCTCGGTGCAGTTCACCTACGACACCGACGTCGACAAGGCCATCGAGCTGATCCGCGAGGCCGGCGATTCGATCCGCGAAGACCCGTTCCTCAAGTACAACCTGCAAGGGCCGCTGGATGTGTTTGGCGTGGACAAAATGGACTTGAACGGCGTGGTGTTGACGGCGCAATTCCGCACAGTGTCCGGTGGCCAATATGCGGTGAGCCGCGCGTTCAATCAGCGCTTGAAGAAGCTTGTGGATAACACAGCGAATGTGCATTTTGCGCAGACTTATCCACAGCAGGTGTTGTTGCCGAAGCGGCAGGAGGAAGGGGCGGTGGTTGCGGGTGATGTGCCGCAGGAGTCGCGGACCTGAAGCATGATTTTGGGGTGGAGGGCCGGCCATTCGCGAGCAGGCTCGCTCCCACAGGGGAAACGGGATTGGACTGTGGGAGCGAGCCTTCTCGCGAAGACGCCGGTGCGAACACTCTCAATGCCGGATCAGCTTGGCATGCAGTTGCCCCATGGCTATCGGATCCAGCTCTACCCAAACCTGCTGCTTGCCGGCAATCACCGCCGCCACCGGCACCCCATCGCGATACACCAGCCGATTGCTCACCAGCGCCGGCACTTTCACCCCGGGCAACAACGTCCCGGCGAGATTCAATGGATCAACCCCGCACACCGCCACCAGGCTGCCGTCCTGCGGGCGTCGACGGACTTCGCGCAGCAAGGGAATGGCTTCGGGCAAGGCAAACTGCTCGCCAGCCAGACCACTGACAAACCGACCGCCGCGAATCTCGCCCCGCGCTTCCAGACGATGAAAGGTGCGCAGCAATTCCCGCCAGCTCGGCAGCCAGTCCGCCTCGCGTTCCAGCAAACGCCAGAACACCACGCCGTAGCGGCGCAGCAGGGTCATGGCGACATGTTCGAGCGTTTCGGCCGAATCCACGGTTGATCCACGGCGCAGCAATGCCCAGCGCCCGGCATCGTCCATGCCGCCGATAAACGCCCCGCGTCCGCGTCGACTGCTGCGCTGCTGGCGCTTGCTTGCAGGAGTGATCAGTGCACGCAGGCCGGCGAAGCTGTCGGCGTTGACCAAACCTGCGGCGACCAGTTCCTGCAAGGCGATTTCCAGTTCGCTGCGCAGCAGGCGCGCTTCATGAATCAGCTCATCGAAAAACAGCGCGCCATGCTGACTCAGCGCCTCGAAGACTTTCTGTGTTTTCGGCGATAACTCACTCACTGGCGTCTGTTCCGCCAACGCACTCCACAAACCCACCTGGCTACGCGGCAGCAACACAATCGGTGTACTGCGCAATGCCGAGCCGCTGACCTTCTGCCGCGCATTGATGCGCGTCCACACCAGTTTGCCGTTGCGGCACAGGTCGTCCAGCCAGCTCGGCGAGTAGTCCTTGAGGCGCGCCGGCAGGATGTCGCTGTCCCACGCCGAAGCTGCCGCCGGGTAGCCTTCGAACTGGCCGATAATCGCCGGCAACACCGCGCTGCCCTGACCTTGGGTGGCCGGCGTCAGATGCTGCCAGTCGAACAGAAAACGCATGAAATCCTGCAATGCCACCGGTTCGATTTCCCGGCGCAGGCGCTTGACTGTGTAGCGATGGATGCGCGCCAGCAGATGGCGTTCGCACCATTCTTCAATCACGCTGTTCGGCGTGAACTGGCCGCGCAAGACGTAACCTTCACGCTCCAGTTGCGCGAGGGCCTGATTGACTTGCGCGGCTGGCAGGGCGAGCGGTTCGGCGATGGCGGGCAACGGGATCGGCCCAAAGGCGCCGAGGCGGGCGCGGATCACTTCGACCAACGCCTCATCGAATGCCCACGTGTCGTCGAAGCCGGGCAGCACCACCGCCTCAGTCAGCAACGTGGCCTGTGGATAAAGTGCTTGCAGGCAACTCAAGCGTTCACGAGCCAGCCATAACTGATGCTCGGCGTCGATCTGCAACAGGCAGGCGCGGCCGCTGGCCATCAGCGTTTGCAGCCAGTCCTGCCAGCCCGCGTTGGCTTGGGCTTCGGCGTCGCCGATGCAGGCGAGGCTCATCAGCGCTTCGTGCATCTCATCCATGGAATTGGGCGACGGCCAGGCTTCTTCGCGCACTGCGGTGATCGCATCGGCATCGAGCGCGCCAAGGTCATCGGTCGATTGCGGATCGCTCCAGCGCCGGTTGATCACCGCTTGCGTGCGGCGTTCCTCCAGCGGCGCGTCGTCGAGAAACGTGTAGGGTCGGGCGCTGAGAATTTCTGCCGCCAGTGGCGACGGCGCAGGCAGATCACGGGCGATCAGGCGCACCTCGCCACGCTCCATGCGCCGCAGCAGGGTCAGCCAGCCTTCGCTGTCCATCGCTTCGTGCAGGCAATCGTCGAGGGTCTGTTCCACCAACGGATGCTCGGGGACTTCACGCTCGCCGGCGAGGTTTTCCAGGCAGGCGATCTGGTCGGGAAACACACTGGCGATCAGGTCTTCGCTTTTCATCCGTTGCAGTTGCGGAGCGACTTTGCGCCCGCCGGTAAAACGCGGCAATGCCAGCGCCACTCCGGCATTCCAGCGCCAGCGCACGCCGAACAACGGCGCATCAAGCACCGCTTGAATGAGCGTGTGTTCGGCGCTGTTGCTGTGCAGGTAACGCCAGACTTCGTCGAGCTCGAAGCTGTGACTGGTGGACAGCGACAGCACGATCGCGTCTTCGCTGGCGGCGGCCTGCAACTCGAAGTTGAAGGTGCGGCAGAAACGCTTGCGCAGGGCCAGGCCCCAGGCGCGGTTGATGCGGCTGCCGAACGGCGTGTGAATGATCAGTTGGGTGCCGCCGGACTCGTCGAAAAACCGCTCCATCAACAGCGTGTCCTGCGAGGGCAGGGCGCCAAGGGTTTGCCGTGCGCGCGCCAGATATTCGACCAATTGCTCGGCGCTGGCGAGGTTGAGGCCGAGTATGGTGGTCAGCCAGTCGAGCGCCGGTTGCAGATTACCGGGGCTGGCGCTGAGCAATTCGTCCAACTGCGCTTGCAGGCGCGCGACGGCCGCCGACAGTTCATCACTGCGCCCCGGCGCTTCGCCGAGCCAGAACGGAATGGTCGGCGGCATGCCCTGCGCATCCTCGACGCGCACTTTGCCGCTTTCCACCCGCAGGATGCGGTACGAGGTATTGCCGAGCTGGAACACGTCGCCGGCGATACTTTCCACGGCGAAATCTTCGTTGACGCTGCCGATGTTCAAGCCCTGGGGTTCTAGCAATACGCTGTAGTCGGCGTTGTCCGGGATGGTGCCGCCGCTGGTCACGGCGGTCAGTTGCGCGCCACGCCGGCCACGCAAGGTGCGACTGACGGCATCGCGGTGCAGGTAGGCGCTGCGAATGCCCTGACGGCCGTTGTAACCCTCGGCGAGCATGCTCAGCAGGGCCTGATAGTGTTTTTCGTCGAGATCGCGATACGGCCACGCTCGGCGGAACATCGCCAGCAACGCGTCCTCCGACCATTCCTGGCAACTGACCTCGGCAATGATCTGCTGCGCCAGCACGTCCAGCGGTTTTTCCGGAATGTGCAGCGTATCCAGCTCGCCCCGGCGCACGCAGTCGAGCAGGGCGGCGCACTCGATCAGATCGTCGCGGGTGGTGGCGAACAAACGCCCCTTGGGCGTGCCGCCGACCTGGTGTCCGGAGCGACCGACTCGTTGCAGAAACGCGGCGATCGAACGCGGTGAACTGATCTGGCAGACCAGGTCGACTTCACCGATATCGATGCCCAGCTCCAGCGACGCCGTGGCGATCAGCACCTGCAACTCGCCGCGCTTGAGGCGCTGTTCCGCATCGAGGCGAAACTCTTTGGCCAGGCTGCCGTGGTGCGCGGCCACGGCCTGCTTGCCGAGGCGCTCGCTCAGATGCCGGCTGAGGCGCTCGGCAAGGCGTCGGGTATTGACGAAAATCAGTGTGGTGCGATGCTCGCGGGCGAGTTCGGCGAGGCGCTCGTACACCAGTTCCCAGACATCATTGGCCATCACCGCCGACAGCGGCACCGGCGGCACTTCGATACCCAGGTCTCGTGGGCGGGCGTGGCCTATGTCGACGATTTCGCAGGGGCGGGCATGACCGACCAGAAACCGCGCCACGGCTTCTACCGGCTTCTGGGTGGCGGACAGGCCGATGCGGGTCAGCGGTTCGGCGCAGAGTGCTTGCAAACGCTCGAGGCTCAAGGACAGATGACTGCCGCGCTTGCCGGCGGCCATGGCGTGGATTTCGTCAATGATCACCGTGCGCGTGGTGCCGAGCATCCTGCGCCCGGATTCCGAGCCAAGCAGCACGTACAGCGATTCCGGGGTGGTGACCAGAATGTGCGGTGCGATCTTGCGCATGGCGGCGCGGTCTTTCTGCGGCGTGTCGCCGGTTCGTACGGCGGTAGTGATGGTCAGCTCCGGCAGGCCCATTTCGCGCAATTGCGCGGTAATGCCAGCGAGCGGGTTCTGCAGATTGATCTGGATGTCGTTGGACAGTGCCTTCAGCGGCGAGACATAGATCACCAGGGTTTCGGCGGGCAGGCCATCGGGCTGTTCCAGACCTCGATGGACAAGCTCATCGAGCACGGCGAGGAACGCGGTCAGGGTTTTGCCCGAGCCGGTAGGCGCGGCAATCAGCGTCGACCGGCGCTGGCGAATCAACGGCCACGCACGGGCCTGAGCGGCGGTGACCGCCGGGAAAGTCTTGTTGAACCAGGCACTGACGGCGGGGTGAAAACCGGCCAGCGCACTGTTGGCGGGGAGGGGCAGATTCATGACTGAAGTTATGCGGGCGGGGGCGGGAAGATGCAAGTACCGTTCGGACGCCTTCGCGAGCAGGCTCGCTCCCACCTTGGAACCCGGTCCCCTGTGGGAGCGAGCCTGCTCGCGAAGGGGCCGGTCGGGACGCCGCAAATTCGCGGATCTACACTTTACGGATGACGGTTGCGCACTAAACCCGCAAAATGCAACGATTCCGGCAATTATCGACGACGGTTCCACGAGAACCGTCGCCAAAGCCATCGTTCCAATCAGACTGGGCCTGCTGACTCTATGCGAATGCGCCTTATGTTACTGGGCGGCGGAAATGCCCTTGGGCAGGCGCTGATTCGCCTCGGTGCGGAAGAAGACATCGGTTTCCTCGCCCCCCGCCCGCCCGAAAACGGCTGGGATGCCGCGAGCCTCACGCAACTGCTCGACGACACCCGTCCCGATGCGTTGATCAACCTCGCCTACTATTTCGACTGGTTCCAGGCCGAGAGCGTCAGCGAAAGCCGCATGACCGGCCAGGAACGCGCCATCGAGCGTCTGGCCGAACTGTGCCAGCACCACAACATTGTCCTCGTGCAGCCGTCGAGCTATCGCGTGTTCGACGGCTCGCGGGCCACAGCCTACAGCGAGAAAGACGAACCGGTACCGCTGGGCCTGCGTGGTCAGGCCTTGTGGCGCATCGAGCAAAGCGTTCGCGCGACCTGCCCGCAACATGTATTGCTGCGGTTTGGCTGGCTGCTCGACGACAGTCTGGACGGCACCCTCGGACGCTTCCTCGCCCGCGCGGAAAAACCCGAAGAATTGCTGCTGGCCGATGATCGTCGCGGCAATCCGACTCCGGTCGATGACGCCGCGCGAGTGATCATTTCCGTGCTCAAGCAACTCGACTGCGCCGCGCCGCTGTGGGGCACTTACCATTACGCCGGCCACGAAGCGACCACACCGCTGGCGCTGGGCCAGGCGATTCTCACCGAAGCACGCAGCCTGCATCCGCTGGCGATCGAAGCACCGACCGCGCAGGCCCACGCCGCGCGCCCGGACGCCGCCGAAGAACCGCAACACGCGGTACTGGCCTGCAAGAAAATTCTCCACACTTTCGGGATCAAGCCGCGCGCCTGGCGTGCCGCACTCCCGGGTCTACTGGACAGGTTTTACCGACATGGCTGAAGCAACGGTTCTGATCACTGGCGGAGCCGGATTCATCGGCTCGCACCTGAGCGACGCGCTGCTCGCCAAGGGCTACGCAGTGCGCGTGCTCGACGACCTGTCGACCGGCAAGCGCAGCAATTTGCCGCTGGACAATCCCAAGGTTGAACTGGTGGTCGGCGATGTCGCCGATGCCGCTTTGGTCGCCCGCGCCATGCAAGGTTGCAACGCTGTCGCGCATCTGGCGGCCGTGGCCTCGGTGCAGGCCTCGGTGGACGATCCGGTGAAAACCCATCAGAGCAATTTCATCGGCACCCTGAATGTCTGCGAAGCCATGCGTCTGGCCGGGGTCAAGCGCGTGGTGTATGCCTCCAGCGCGGCGGTGTACGGCAACAATGGCGAGGGCGAGTCGATTGATGAAGACACGCCGAAGGCGCCGCTGACACCGTATGCCTCGGACAAATTGGCCGGTGAACATTACTTCGATTTCTACCGCCGCCAGCATGGCCTGGAGCCGGCAATCTTTCGCTTCTTCAACATCTTCGGCCCACGCCAGGATCCTTCCTCGCCGTATTCCGGGGTGATCAGCATCTTCAGCGAGCGCGCGTCGAAAGGTTTACCGATCACCGTGTTTGGCGATGGCGAGCAGACTCGGGATTTCCTCTTTGTCGGGGATCTGGTGGATTTGCTGGTGCAGGCGCTGGAAAAGCCTGATGTACAGGAAGGCGCGGTCAATGTTGGCTGGAATCAGGCGATGAGCCTGAAGCAGATGCTCGAAGCGTTGAAATCGGTAGTCGGTGAGTTGCCGCCCGTGAGCTACGGGCCTGCGCGTTCGGGTGATATCCGTCATTCGCGAGCGGATAACCGACGCTTGCTGCAGCGCTTTGAAATGCCCCCGCAGACGCCGATGAGTGTGGGCTTGGCGCGCTTGCTCGGGCGCTCCTGAGAAGCCCCTCACCCTAGCCCTCTCCCAGGGGGAGAGGGAACTGACTGAGGTGTTTGTGAGAAGTACGCCGACTTGCGATACCCAGTCGAACTCAGGTTTTGAACAACACACAAATCGGCTCCCTCTCCCCCGGGAGAGGGGTGGGGTGAGGGCGCCGGGCCTCCAACGCCCCACATGACTCAGCAGCAAATGAAAAAGGCGCCCTTCATCAGGCGCCTTTTTCACGGCCGGAATATCGCTACTCCTGTGGCGAGGGAACGTTGTCCCCCGGTCGACTGCGTACGGTCGTCGTCAGGTCTGTGCCTGCCCGCCACCAAGCCTCATTCACCACCACGTGAACGTTCGGTAAAAATCAGCCTAGAACTTATAGCCCAGACCGACCATGTAGATGAACGGATCGACGTCCACATTTACCCGTGCACGGGTGCCGGGGGCGACGGCGTTGTTCTCGACGGTCGCGCGGGTGTCGATATCGATGTAGCGCACCTGGGCGTTGAGCATGATGTTGTCGGTGATCATGTAGTCGGCGCCGACCTGCCAGGCCAGGCCCCAGGAGTTTTTCGCCTTGAAGTTGCTGAAGCCGTTGGCGCTGGCTTCGCTGCCGACGTGTTCGTCGTAGATCCAGGTGTAGTTGATGCCACCACCCACATACGGCTGGAAGGCCGATTTCGAATCCAGCGGGTAGTAGACGACGCTGAGGGTCGGCGGCAGGTGTTTCAGCGTGCCGAGCTTGCCGTTGGCGGCGGGCAGGGCGGTGCCCTTGAGCTTGACGTCATGCTCGAACGGCGTGGCTGCCAGCAGCTCGATACCGATGTTGTTGGTGAGCATGTAGGCGAAGTTCAGACCCAGTTGGGTGTCGCTGCTCATGGTCGCCTTGCCGCCCAGATTAGTGCCGCTCAGCGGACCCTGATCGACCTTGACGCTGGAACTGTCGGCCTTCGGGTTGACGGTGATCGCGCCAGCGCGCACGAGAATGTCACCGGCTTCGTGGGCATGGGCGAGCGGGGCTGCGAGCGCTAGGGCAAACAGCGGGGCGCTGAGCAAGGACTTGTTCATGGGGGCTCCGAAAGGACATAAAAATTCGATGTCCTAGGGTACGAAGCCGTCTGATACGGTGTTTTGACTCAGCTCAATGAAACAGTGAAGGGGCGGGGTTTTGTGGAACCCTTGAGGGCCTATTCGCGAGCAGGCTCGCTCCCACCTTGGAATGTGATCACCTGTGGGAGCGAGCCTGCTCGCGAAGACGATAGACCAGCCAATACAAAACTACCGGGAATTACTCCGGCAGCTCATACGCATAAATCTTCTCCGCCTCCATCTGATACCCGGCATCGGCCAGTTCACTGCTCGAGGCTTTCACCTGCAACGGTCCCTCAACCCAATACGGCTGATACAGCTCATCGAGCTTCACGCCCAGTTCGCTTTTCACATGGACGATCTGGTTCGACGGCGGTGGCGGTACGTGGATGCAGGCGCCGAAGTACGGCACCAGCAAAAAGTCGGTGGTGCGCCCCTCTTCGCTGACTTCCAGCGGCACGATATAGCCCGGCAAGCGAATGTTCTGTCCGTCGAGGTTCTTCACGACCGGTGCATTGGGCATGTCCTGCTTGGCCGCTGGTGCGGACTCGGCGGAAAGTGCGTCGCCCATCTTCGACAGGTCGTGCAACGGGGTCATGTTCGGCACTTCCGGCGCGGCGTCCGGCGGGATCATTTCCGACCAGGTCAGGTCTTTCGGCGCCGCCGCCCACACGGGCAGGGCGACCAGCATCAGCAGCGCAAGCAGGGCGCGGGGCATGGTGAACATCCTCATAAACGGATCGACAGGCCATCGGCCAATGATTGGCGATACGCGCGCCAGGCCGGCACGCTGCCCATCAGCAGCGCGGCCGCCAGAATGCCACCGAGCAGCGTCCATTCATACTCGCTCGGCCATGCCAGCGGCAGGTACAAACCGTAATTGGCCTGCACGTAACCCTGCGCAGCGGCGATGCCGATGTATAGCAATGCCAGTCCGGCGATGACTCCGGCCAGCGCCAACGCAAAGGCTTCCAGCACCAGCAGGCTTGCGATGTGCCACGGCCGCGCCCCCACCGAACGCAGAATCGCCATCTCGCGGCGACGTTCGTTGAGGCTGGTGAGAATCGCCGTGAGCATGCCGATCAGCCCCGTCAGCACCACAAACAGCGAGACCACGAACAAGGCTTTCTCGGCCGTACCCATCAGGCTCCACAATTCCTGCAAGGCCACGCCCGGCAGGATCGCCAGCATCGGTTCGCCACGGTATTCGTTGATCTCGCGCTGCAAGGCGAAGGTGGAAATCTTGCTGTTGAGGCCGAGCATGAACGCGGTGATCGCTTGCGGGGTCAGGTCCATGTTGCGCGCCTGATCAGCGCTGATCCGCCCGTTGCCGCGCGCCGGCACGCCGTTGTGCCAGTCAATGTGGATCGCCTCCATGCCGCCGAGGCTGATGTGCAACGTGCGGTCCACCGGGGTGCCGGTACGCTGGAGGATGCCGACCACGGTGAAGGGTTTGTCGTCGTGCTTGACCAGGCTGATCGCCGCCACGCCGTGGGCCAGTACCAGTTTGTCGCCGAGCTTGTAGTGCAGCGCTTCGGCGACTTCGGCGCCGAGCACCACTTCGAAAGGATCGGTGGCAAACGCGCGACCGTCGGCCAGCGCCAGGTGTTGCTGGCGCCCGTACTGGTAGTGCTCGAAGTAGGCTTCGGTGGTGCCCATCACTCGATAGCCGCGATGGGAATCGCCGAGGGACATGGGGATTGCCCACTTCACTTTCGGATTGTTGGCGAAGTGTTCAAAGCTGTCCCAACGGATGTTGTTGGTAGCGTTGCCGATGCGGAACACCGAATACAGCAGCAGGTTCACCGACCCCGAACGAGCGCCGACGATCAGGTCAGTACCGCTGATGGTGCTGGCGAAACTGGCCTTGGCTTCGGTGCGCACACGCTCGACGGCGAGCAGCAGGCACACCGACAGGGCGATGGCGAAGGCGGTGAGCAATGCGGTGAAACGGCGGTTGGCCAAGCTGGCCATGGCCAGACGAAACAGATACATCTCAGACCTCGGCGGACGTGGCGGCGCGATTGAGTTGGGCCAGGGACAGATGACGGTCGAACAGCGGCGCCAGGCTCTGGTCGTGGCTGACGAACAACAGACTCGATCCGGCCTCGCGGCACTCGGCAAACAGCAGGCGAATGAAGTTCTCGCGGGCGTCGTAATCCAGTGCCGAGGTCGGTTCGTCGGCGATCACCAGTTCCGGTTGGCCGATCAACGCGCGGGCGGCAGCGACCCGTTGTTGCTGGCCGATGGACAGCGAGTCGGCGCGGCGGCTGAGGATGCTTTCGTCTTTCAGACCCAAGTGCGCGAGCAGGGTGGCGGCGGCCTGATCGACGCTGCCGTGGCGCTGTTTCGCCCGTTGCGCGCGCAGTTTCGAGAAGTGACACGGCAACTCAACGTTCTCGCGCACCGAGAGAAACGGCAACAGGTTGAATTGCTGGAAAATGTAGCCGGTGTGATCGACACGAAACGTATCGCGCTTGCCGGCAGACAGTTCGGTCAGCTCCTGGCCGAGCAGGCGAATGCTGCCGCGACCGGGCTTCTGCACCCCGCCAAGCAGGCCGAGCAGGGTGGTCTTGCCGCTGCCGCTGGGACCTTTGAGAAACAGGGTTTCGCCGGCTTCCAGACGAAACGCCGGGATGTCCAGCAGCGGCGGGTGACCGGGCCAGTTGAAGCCAAGGTCGGAAAGTTCGATGAGTGCTTGGGTCATGGCACCGATTTCATGGTTGGACACGGACCCCTGTAGGAGCTGACGAGTGCAACGAGGCTGCGATCTTTTGGTTGTAAAAAACCAGGATCAAAAGATCGCAGCCTCGTTGCACTCGTCAGCTCCTACAGGGGATCTTCATTCGCTTCAGAATTTCAGCGCAGCCGATTTCGCCGTCACTTCGGTACCTTGCTGGCCAGTCGCGCTGATCAGTTGTACCTGAATCTTCTGCGTCGCCGGGAAGGTCTTGAAGATGTTCGTCAGGTTCAGCGTGCTCAGCGCGCCCGGTGTGGCGCAGCTGAATTGGTAATGCGCATGGATTTCGCTGTGGTCGTGGTGATGCTCGTGACCGTCCTTGTCCGCTTCATCTTCGTCGTGATCATCGGCGTCCGGCTTGTCGCCGAACAGCGGGCTTTCCAATTCCTGGCTGACCACCTTGCAACCGGCCGCAGCGGGCAGGCTGAACAGAGCCAATGGTTTTTCCAGCTGCGCACGAGCGGCAGCGACTTTGGCCTTGTCGGCATCCGACGTGGCGGTGTGTTCAAAACCCACCAGATTCATCGCCGGGCTTTCCAGCTCCAGCTCCAGGGTCTGACCATCGAGCGCGGCGTTCAGGCGACCCACACCATGTTCGTGAGCGCCGAGGCTGCCGTGCTCATGATCATGATCGTGCTCATCAACCGCATGGGCAGCGGCCAGCGGCAACAGGGCAAACGGCAAAGCGAGCAACAGACGACGCATGACGGACTCCGAGAAAAATGAAAAGTTTGTTATGTAATCTTATAACGAAAGTGCGCAGAGTGTGCCCGTGCGCTTGAGATTGCGCAAGACATGGCTAAGCACCGCCCGGGATGAGTTCGCGGGCGGTGCTGGGATTGGATGTCATGCTTGCAGAATCAGAAGCCTGCGCCGGGATAGTCGAACCAATAGTGTCCCGAAAGAACATCGTTGATCAGATTTGTGTCGAGCACGCTCGGGGCATCGCGACTGAAACGCTGTCGCCAAGCCGGAAGCCACCAGTAGTTGATGGCTGTTCCGCGCGGAAATACCACCAGAGTCAGCACCTCCTTATCCATTTTGCCCTGCGTGTAGAGTTGATGACTGCGATCCATCAGGGCCATGTACTGGTCGATTGGCAGTCTGAACATAAGTGCCATGGTGAAGATTTTTTCACTCTGACTGAACGCCGGACTCTGGAGTACCCGCAATGCTTCGCAAGTGTGTGAATTCGGTTGACTCGCTATGCTCTGGCCTTCGGGGGTTGAAAGTATGTCGAAACGATCATCCATGTCTCGCCAGTCGGTCCGGCTATTGCGCTCAAAGTAATCACGAATAACAAGGGTCAGTGGACCTGCAGTTTCCCCGTCAGCGGGACAAGCCGAAAGATCGGCAGGCAACCAGATGCGCCATGCCACGATGAGCAAGAGTGGGGTCATCAATAGGGCGTAGTAACTTCGTTTCATTACAGGGTGCTGTGAGAAAAAGGACACTGTAGATGAATGCTCGATAACCGCCACACTGGACAACGTCGCTTGGCGTTGCACAAGTCCCATGGGAGCATGCAGGTCAGAAAAATGCAGGAGCGAACTTGATGTTGCGGATACGCGGAACGGTCGGCGAGGTGCCGGTGGATTTGACGGTGGAGCTGGATGACAGCGATTGGGCGAGGCTGGGTTCCGCGCTAAGCGGGCAGGCGCCGATTGCGCAGTCTGAGGCGGTTGCGCCCGCTCCGGCGGCGAAGCCGGTGAATCAGGATGATGCGCTGTGGCAGGTGGCCAAAGACTTGCTGCGCAAGGCCGGGCAACTCAGTGGACCGGATCTGCTCGATCAACTGGAAGCGCTCACCGGCAGTGCGGCAGCGGGCAAGCGTTTGCTGGTGCGTCTGCGCCACAGTTCCGATGTGAAAGTGGCGAGCGGCGGGGATACGCCGCTCTACAGCTGGATCGGGTAAGCCTTAAAAGATCGCAGCCTTCGGCAGCTCCTACAGAATCAGTCTTCATCCGCAAAAAGCCGCGATGAGCACGATCCGATGTAGGAGCTGCGGCACGCTGCGATCTTTTGCTCTCAATAAAGCGCAGCGAATACCTTGCGACGGTAAGCCGTCACCAACGGATGATCATTGCCCAACAGCTCGAACACCTGCAGCAAGGTCTTGTGCGGCAAGCCTTCCCCGTAGCTGCGGTTGCGGATGAACAGTTTGAGCAAGGCGTCCAGCGCCGCTTCGTATTGCTGGCGCGCCAGTTGCTGGATCGCCAGTTGATACACCGCTTCATCATCCTGCGGATTTTGCGCCAGGCGGCTTTTCAGGTCGGCGGCGTCCGGCAGGTCGCGGGCGAGGCCGAGGAACTGGATCTGCGCCTTGGCCCCGGCGAGTGCGGCTTTGTGCTCATCGCTCTTGACCGCGTCGAGCACGGTTTGCGCTTCGCCCAGCTCACCGCGTTCGGTCAGGCAGCGTGCGTAAAGGATCAGCGCTTTGGCGTTGGTATTGTCTTCATTGAGAATGGTCACCAGCACCGCTTCCGCCTCGGCGAAGTGACCTTCGTCGAACATCGCCTGAGCCTGTTCGAACGGGTCAGCAGCGGCCGGTGGCGGCATCTGCACATGCGGTTCGAGCAGGGCGCGCACGGCGGATTCCGGTTGTGCCCCGGCAAAGCCATCGACCGGCTGACCGTCCTTGAACAGCACCACGGTCGGCAGGCTGCGGATGCCGAAGCGGGCGACGATGTCCTGCTCGATGTCGCAGTTGACCTTGGCCAGCAGCAGCTCGCCCTGATAGCTCTCGGCAATGCCCTGCAGCATCGGCATCAGCGCCTTGCACGGCGCACACCACTCGGCCCAGAAGTCCACCAGCACCGGTTTGTTGAAGGAGGCTTCGATCACCGACTGGTCGAAATCGGCAGTCGTGGCGTCGAAGATGTACGGCGTTTGCTGACTCATGGGGAATCTCTCTAAGCGTCAATGACCGCACTATAAGGGGTGACGCAAAAGATCGCAGCCTTCGGCAGCTCCTACTTTGGAATGCGTTGCACTGTAGGAGCTGCCGAAGGCTGCGATCTTTTGGCGGCGTCAATCACGCCGCGCATGGTAAAGGCTGACATGCCTGAATTCCTCAGGCTCGGCCAGATCCGGCAAGGTCATCGCTTCGAGCATTTCAATTCGCTCATATAACGGATGACGAAAATCCCGCACCCGCGAATCCGCCACCAGCGCCTCACGGCCGCGACTGAGAAACGCGTCGAGCAGCGGCAAGTTCGCCCGGTCATACAACACGTCGGCGACCAGAATCAGATCGAAGCGATCGGCCTCGGCAAAGAAATCCGTCGAATAATTCATCTGCACATCATTGAGCTCGGCATTCGCCCGGCACGCGGCGATCGCCAGCGGATCGAGATCGCAGGCCACCACTTCCAGCGCTCCGGCCTTCACCGCCGCGATGCCGGCAATTCCGGAACCGGCGCCGAAATCCAGCACGCGTTTGCCGCGCACCCAGTCGGGAAACTGTGCCAGATAACGCGCCACGGCCAAGCCGCTGGCCCAGCAAAAACTCCAATAGGGCGGTTCATGCAGGATCCGCTGGGTTTCTTCCTGGCTGAATTCGCGGGCCATGTTGTCGCCATCGATCAACCACAGCTGCAAATCAGTGCCCGGCAACGCACAGGCTTTCAGTCTGGCGTCGCCGAGCAATTCCCCCAAGGCCTGTTGCAGGTCGAGCGGTGCTGTCATGGCGCTTTGACGAATTGCAGCTGGCCCAACGCCTGAGTGGTCGGTTGGGTGATGGTCTGCGACGGCAGGTGCAGGATCAGTTGTCCGGACTGGCTCGCGCGACCGCGCAGCTCAACCCGTGCGCCGGCCGGAAATGCCTCGGGGTTGAAGCGCAGATGAAACGGCAGGATCTGGTTGTTGCCGATCAGGCTGGAACTGGCGAGCAATTGTTGCGGGCGATCCTTTTCGTCGATCACCAGTAGCGCCAGTTCGACCTCAGCGCCGGCCGGCACGCCTTGCAGGGTGCCGCTCAATTCGCGCTGATGGGCTGGCAGCGGGCCGAGTTCGGCGGCCTCTTTGGCTTTTTTCTGCGCCTGTTGCGGCGCGGGGCCCGGCGTCGGCGGTTGCGGCTTGGGTGCGTCGCTGCCACAGGCCACCAGCAGGCTGAAAAGACTGAGCAGAACGAGCGGACGTAACGGCATTGGAGGCTCCGGCAGAATGAATTCCATGGATCAGACGATCATGCCGTTCTGTATACCGCAAAGCCTATGGCTTGTCTTGCCACGGGGATGCGCTACCATGGCCCTCCCATTTTTTGTTGCCAGCCACCATGCACTGTCCCTTCTGCGGTGCCAACGACACCAAGGTCATCGACTCGCGTCTGGTCGCCGAGGGCGAACAGGTGCGCCGCCGGCGTGAATGCCTGGCCTGCGGCGAACGTTTCACGACGTTCGAGACGGCCGAACTGGTGTTGCCGCGCCTGATCAAAACCGACGGCAGCCGCCAACCGTTCGACGAAGAAAAACTCCGCGCCGGCATGCAACGCGCGCTGGAGAAACGTCCGGTCAGCGTCGAGCGCCTCGAATCCTCTCTGGTCCATATCAAGCACAAGCTGCGCGCCACCGGCGAACGCGAGGTCAAATCCCTCGTGGTCGGCGAGCTGGTGATGGCCGAGCTGCAAAAGCTTGATGAAGTCGCTTATATCCGTTTTGCCTCGGTGTACAAGCGCTTCCAGGACCTCAATGAATTCCGCGAAGAGATCGACCGCCTCGCCCGCGAACCGGTGAAAGAATGACCACCGCCGCCGAGCAGGCGATCCTCGACGCCCATTTCATGGCCCGCGCGCTGGAACTGGCGCGCAAGGGCCACTACACCACCCATCCCAATCCGCGAGTCGGTTGCGTGGTGGTGCGTGACGGGCAGATTGTCGGCGAAGGCTGGCATGAGCGCGCCGGCGAACCCCATGCCGAAGTCCACGCCCTGCGCGCCGCTGGCGAGCAGGCCCGGGGCGCGACGGCGTATGTCACCCTCGAGCCTTGCAGCCACCACGGGCGCACGCCGCCGTGTGCCGATGCCTTGGTGACCGCTGGCGTTGCCCGGGTCGTGGCGGCGATGCGTGATCCCAATCCGCAGGTCGCCGGCCGCGGTTTGCAGCGCTTGGCTGATGCCGGTATTGCCACTGAAAGCGGTGTGCTGGAGGGCGAAGCACGCAAGCTCAATCAAGGTTTTCTGAAACGCATGGAGCATGGCTTGCCGTTCGTGCGGGTCAAGCTGGCCATGAGCCTCGACGGGCGCACAGCGATGGAAAGCGGCGAGAGCCAATGGATCACCGGCCCGGCGGCGCGTTCAGCGGTACAGCGTTTGCGCGCTGAGGCGGCTGTGGTGCTGACCGGCGCCGACACGGTGCTGGCCGATGGCGCACGCTTGACCGTACGCGCAGACGAACTCGGTCTGGACAGCGAGCAAACCGCGCTGGCCATGAGTCGCCCGCCATTGCGCGTATTGATCGATGGCCGCCTGCGAGTGCCGCTGGAGGCGCCGTTCTTCAAGGCCGGGCCGGCGCTGGTGGCCACCTGTGTCGCGGTCGAGGAGCAATATGCCAATGGCCCGGAATGCCTGATCGTGCCGGGTGATGACGGCCAGGTCGATCTGCATCAGTTGCTTATCGAACTGGCCAATCGTGGCACCAACGAGGTGCTGGTCGAGGCCGGTCCGCGTCTGGCCGGCGCCTTTGCGCAACTGGGGCTGGTCGACGAATTCGTGATCTTCATTGCCGGCAAGTTCCTCGGCTCCACGGCCCGTCCGCTGCTCGACTGGCCGCTGGCGCAGATGAAAGATGCGCCGGAGCTGAAAATCACTGAAATCCGCGCGGTGGGCGATGACTGGCGAGTCACTGCGATCCCTGTCCCTGCAGCCCGCGTATAATTCCCGGCCATCGCGTTAGCGCTGGCCTCGTTCTCAAGGAGAACCCCATGTTCACCGGCATCATCGAATCCATCGGCAGTATCCGCGCACTGACCCCAAAGGGCGGTGATGTGCGGGTGCACGTCGCAACCGGCAAGCTCGATCTGAGTGACGTCAAACTCGGCGACAGCATCGCGGTCAACGGCGTTTGCCTGACCGCCGTCGAGCTGCCGGGCGACGGTTTCGCCGCCGACGTCAGCCGCGAAACCCTCGATTGCACCGCCATGAATGACTTGAAAAGCGGCAGCCCGGTCAATCTGGAAAAAGCCCTGACCCCGACCACTCGCCTCGGCGGGCATCTGGTCAGCGGACACGTCGACGGCGTCGGTGAAGTGGTATCGCGCAGCGACAATGCCCGCGCCGTGGAATTTCGCATCCGCGCGCCGAAAGAACTGGCCAAGTACATCGCCCACAAAGGCTCGATCACCGTCGACGGCACCAGCCTGACCGTGAACGAAGTCGATGGCGCCGAATTCATGCTGACGATCATTCCGCACACCCTCAGCGAAACCATCATGGCTTCATATAAGCCGGGCCGCCGGGTGAATCTGGAAGTCGACCTGCTGGCGCGTTATCTGGAGCGTCTGCTGCTGGGCGACAAGGCCGCCGAGAAGACCGCCGGCAGCACCATCACCGAAAGCTTTCTGGCCCAAAACGGCTACCTCAAATAATTCAAAAGAAGGGGGTGCCTTGTGGCGCTCAATAGCATCGAAGAACTGGTTGAAGACATCCGCCAAGGCAAGATGGTCATCCTCATGGATGACGAAGACCGCGAGAATGAAGGCGATCTGATAATGGCCGCCGAATGCTGCCAAGCCGAACACATCAACTTCATGGCCAAGCACGCCCGTGGCCTGATCTGCATGCCGATGAGCCGCGAGCGCTGCGAACTGTTGAAGCTGCCGCTGATGGCGCCGCGCAACGGTTCCGGTTTCGGCACCAAGTTCACCGTATCGATCGAAGCTGCCGAAGGCGTGACCACCGGCATCTCCGCCGCCGATCGCGCGCGCACCGTGCAGGCCGCTGCGGCCAAGGACGCCAAGGCTGAAGACATCGTCAGCCCGGGCCACATTTTCCCGCTGATGGCCCAGGCCGGCGGCACCCTCGCTCGCGCCGGCCACACCGAAGCCGCTTGCGACCTGGCGCGCATGGCCGGTTTCGAGCCGAGCGGAGTGATCTGCGAAGTGATGAACGACGACGGCACCATGTCCCGTCGCGCTGAACTCGAAGCCTTTGCCGCCGAACACAACATCAAGATCGGCACCATCGCCGACCTGATCCACTACCGAATGATCCACGAACGTACCGTTCAGCGGATTGCCGAGCAGCCGCTGGACAGCGAACTGGGCCAATTCAACCTGGTGACCTATCGTGATTCGGTGGAAGGCGACGTGCACATGGCCCTGACGCTGGGCACTGTCTGCGCTGAAGAACCGACGCTGGTTCGCGTGCACAACATGGACCCGCTGCGCGATCTGCTGATGGTCAAGCAACCGGGCCGCTGGAGCCTGCGCGCCGCCATGGCTGCGGTCGCCGAGGCCGGCAGCGGTGTGGTGCTGCTGCTCGGTCACCCGCTCGATGGCGACGTGCTGCTGGCGCATATCCGTGAAACCGGTGAGCAGGCAGCGCCGAAAAAACCGACCACCTACAGCATTGTCGGTGCCGGTTCGCAGATCCTGCGTGACCTCGGCGTGCGCAAAATGCGCTTGATGTCGGCACCAATGAAGTTCAATGCGATATCCGGTTTCGATCTGGAAGTTGTAGAATACGTGCCCTCCGAATAATGACCGGCTGTTTCCGGACTCCGATTCGCGGCAAATAATCACTGAGGGACGCGTAGCAGACGCGTCCCGGCTCTTTAAGAGAACTGACGAATGACCCTGAAGACCATCGAAGGTACCTTCATCGCCCCCAAAGGCCGCTACGCTCTGGTAGTGGGCCGCTTCAACAGCTTCGTGGTTGAAAGCCTGGTCAGCGGTGCCGTTGATGCCCTGGTTCGCCACGGCGTGAGCGAAAGCGACATCACCATCATCCGCGCACCGGGCGCCTTCGAAATCCCGCTGGTTGCGCAGAAAGTCGCCCAGAAAGGCGAGTTCGCAGCGATCATCGCCCTTGGCGCGGTCATTCGTGGCGGTACTCCGCACTTCGAATACGTGGCTGGCGAGTGCACCAAAGGCCTGGCCCAGGTCTCCATGGAATTCGGCGTTCCGGTTGCGTTCGGCGTGCTGACCGTCGACTCCATCGAGCAAGCCATCGAACGTTCCGGCACCAAGGCCGGTAACAAAGGTGCCGAAGCTGCCCTGTCCGCTCTGGAAATGGTCAGCCTGCTGGCGCAGTTGGAGGCCAAGTGATTAGCGACGAAAGCGATCGTTTCAACCCGCGCGATCCGAAACCTGCGGATGCCGGCAAACCCTCGAAAAGCGTCAAGCGTCGCGAAGCCCGTCAGCTCGCGACTCAGGCGCTGTACCAGTGGCACATGGCCAAGCAATCGCTGAACGAGATCGAAGCGCAGTTTCGCGTTGATAACGATTTCACCGATGTCGACGGTGCCTACTTCCGCGAAATCCTTCACGGGGTTCCGCAGTTCAAGACCGAAATCGACACTGCCCTGACGCCTTGCCTGGATCTGGCGATCGAAGAGCTCGACCCGGTTGAACTGGCGGTTCTGCGCCTGTCGACCTGGGAACTGCTCAAGCGCGTCGACGTGCCGTACCGCGTTGTGATCAACGAAGGTATCGAGCTGGCCAAGGTGTTCGGTTCGACCGACGGCCACAAGTTCGTCAACGGCGTGCTCGACAAGCTGGCCCCGCGCCTGCGTGAAGCTGAAGTGAAGGCGTTCAAGCGCTGATCGGCGCTTGAATACTTTTTCTCGGCCATGGGCGAGTTTGAGCTGATCCGCAATTTCTTCGCCGCCGCGCCTTGTGCGCAGGGCGGCGAAGGCGTTGCTTTGGGGATCGGTGACGACTGCGCCTTGCTGGCGGTTCCCGCTGGGGAACAGCTGGCGGTTTCTACCGATACGCTGGTGGCCGGTGTGCATTTCGCCGACCCCTGCGATCCGTTTCTGCTCGGTCAGCGCTCGCTGGCCGTCGCGGTCAGTGACCTGGCCGCCATGGGCGCCGCGCCCGTTGCGTTCACCCTTGCCCTGACCTTACCGACGGTAACCGCCGATTGGCTGCAAGCCTATGCCCGGGGTTTGAACCGCATGGCGCAAAGCTGCGGCGTCGCACTGGTCGGCGGCGACACCACGCGCGGACCGTTGAGCCTGACGGTCACCGTGTTCGGCCGCGTACCCGCTGGCCAGGCCTTGACCCGCAGCGGTGCGCAGGCCGGTGATCTGCTCTGCGTCGGCGGCGAACTGGGCAATGCCGCCGGCGCCTTGCCGCTGGTATTGGCTCAACGTGATGCCGAAGCGCATATCGCCCAGCCGCTGCTCGAGCATTACTGGTCGCCACAACCGCAACTGGCGCTCGGTCAGGCCCTGCGCGGCAAGGCTACGGCGGCGCTGGACATCTCCGATGGCCTGCTCGCCGATTGCGGGCATATCGCGCTGGCGTCGAAGGTGCGACTTGAGATTGAACGCGAGCGTGTACCGTTGTCGGATGCTTTAGTCGCGTTTCTCGGCCAGCGCGGTGCCGAGCGCGCGGCATTGAGCGGTGGTGATGATTACGTACTGGCCTTCACCTTGCCGACCGCCGAGTTGCCGGCACTGCTGGCCGACGGTTGGCCGATTCATGTGATCGGCCGTGTGCTGCCGGGCCAGGGCGTGCTGCTGCTGGACCGCGACGGGCACGACATCACTCCGCAGATTCGCGGCTACCAACATTTTCAGGAGACACCGTGACAGATCACCCGAAACAGGTCCCTGCCGAATTCGTGCCTCCCTCGGTCTGGCGCAATCCGTGGCATTTCCTCGCGTTCGGCTTCGGCTCCGGCACCTTGCCAAAAGCGCCGGGCACGTGGGGCTCGCTGGTGGCGCTGCCGTTCATTCCGCTATGGCAGATGCTGCCCGACTGGGGCTACTGGCTGATGCTTGGCATCACCATGCTGTTCGGCTTCTGGCTGTGCGGCAAAGTCGCTGACGATTTGCGCGTGCACGACCACGAAGGCATCGTCTGGGATGAAATGGTCGGCATGTGGATCACCCTGTGGCTGGTGCCGGAAGGCTGGTACTGGTTGCTCGCGGGTTTTCTGGTGTTCCGCTTCTTCGATATTCTCAAGCCGTGGCCGATCCGCTGGATCGACAAGCACGTGCATGGCGGCGTCGGCATCATGCTCGACGACGTGCTGGCCGGTGTGTTCGCCTGGCTGGCGATGCAAGGGCTGGTCTGGGTATTCGCCTGATTCGACTCACGTGAGGAAACACGCAATGCTGCGACGCGGGTTGGCGCTGCTGCTTCTGGCTCTGCTGGGCACGTTCGCCCATGCGCAGGCCGCCGCGCCTGTGCCTGCGGTGATCCATCTGGCCAGCGAAGACTGGCAAGACTACACCGCCGCCGATGGCCACGGCCTGGCCTGGGACGTGTTGCGCAAAGTCTTCGAGCCGGCCGGGGTCAAGGTGGATATCCGCACGGTGCCGTATACCCGTTCGATCGGGCTGGTGCAGTTGAAGGAAGTCGACGCGCTGGTCGGCTCCTACCGCGACGAGGCCGAGCGCGTGCTGTACCCGCAGTGGAAATTCGACTCCGATCACATCTACGCGCTGGGCCTGGCGAGCAGCCCGCCGCCGACACAGGCGACGCTGGGCAAATACCGCTTGGCCTGGGTGCGCGGCTACCGCTACGAAAACTATCTGCCGAACATCAAGCGCTTCAACCAGATCGAACGGCGCACCGGCATTCTGCTGATGCTCAAGCAGGGGCGGGCGGATTACTACATCGATGCGCTGACCGAAATTGAAGCCGTCGTGCGCGATGCCGCGGATCCAGCGCAGTATCGCTATTCGCATCTGGCTGAGTTGCCGCTGTTTCTCGGTTTCGCCGATACGCCACAGGCCCGGGCGTTGATGGCGCTGTATGACCGGCGCATGGCGGAACTGGTCAAGAGCGGGGAGTTGAAGCCGATCTTCGAGAAGTGGCAGCAGCCGTATCCGTTCAACCCGAACTGAAGCCGACTCAAATCTCTGTAGGAGCTGACGAGTGCAACGAGGCTGCGATCTTTTGATCTGCTGCCTGTAGATCAAGATCAAAAGATCGCAGCCTCGTTGCACTCGACAGCTCCTACAGGGAGCGGGAGTGTCATCAAACTTTTTGATCGTTATGCCCGATAATTCAGCCTAAGCGTCTGTAGGAACCTGCTGTTACAATGCCCGCCTGCGAATTTTCAGTCTTCTAGATCAGGAGCACATCGGTGCCTGTCGTCTTCGTCGCCGCTTCCAAGCTGCCAACGCCTTTTGCGCAATTCACCATGCACGGCTTTCTCGATGAGAGCACCGGGCGTGAGCACGTCGTGCTGAGCCTCGGTGAAATTGCCGATGGCGCCCCGGTACTCGGTCGTCTGCATTCCGAATGCCTGACCGGCGATGCCTTGTTCAGCCAGCGTTGCGACTGCGGCTCGCAACTGGAAGCGGCGTTGCAGGCGATCGCCCGCGAAGGCCGTGGCGTGCTGCTGTATCTGCGTCAGGAAGGTCGCGGCATCGGGCTGCTGAACAAGATCCGCGCCTATGAATTGCAGGACGGCGGCGCCGATACCGTGGAAGCCAACGAGCGTCTGGGCTTTGCTGCCGATCAGCGCGACTACGCCATGTGCCTGCCGATGCTCGAACACTTGGGTGTGAAATCCCTGCGCCTGATGACCAACAACCCGCGCAAGGTCAAAGCGCTGACCGACATGGGCATTGTCGTCGCCGAGCGCGTGCCGCTGCACACCGGCCACAATCCGCACAACAAACTCTACCTGGCGACCAAGGCCAGCAAGCTCGATCACATGATGGGCAACGAGCATCAGGGCGAGGTCGACCGCGCGTGACCCGCGGCCAGGTGCGGCGGCGGTTGGCGGTGGCCTGGTGGCAATACCTGGCGTTGGCGCTGTTGCCGCTGTTCATGCTCAACGCGCTGTTCGGTGAAGGCCAGGGCCTGTTGCCAGTGCTGGCGATGCCTTTGTTCATCGCCGGCGTCGCCTCGATGTTTGTCAGCCTGAAGTATTTCGCCCGCTACAAACACGCCCTGATCGCTACGCAAAAAGCCCTCGATAGCGCCGAAGAACCCGCTGCCTGGATTGCCCTCGCGGCGCGTCGGCGTGCGGCGTTGCTGGTGGCGTCTTTGCCGGCCTGGATTGGCGCACTGGCGGTATTCGTTGGCCTCGAAGCCGTGCCATTGATGCTGCTGGCGCTGTCCACCGCCGTGCTGTTCTACCTCTACCGTATTCCGCGTCAACTCGGCTGATGCGTCGCCTGTGGCTGGCGGTTCTGCTGCTCGGCCTGAGCAGCCCGGCGCTGGCCGCACTGCGGGTGGTCAGCCTCGCCCCCTCGCTGTCTGAAATCGTCGTTGAGCTGGATTCCGCCGACCTGCTGGTCGGCGTGCTGGATGCGGGCAAGCGGCCGGCGGCGATAGCGGATGTTCCATCAGTGGGCCGCTACGGCCAGCTCGACATGGAGCGCTTGCTCAGCCTGAAACCGGATTTGCTGCTGCTCTGGCCCGGCAGCGTCGGCGCCGGGCAGCGTGATCAGCTCAAGCGCCTGAACATTCCCACGTTTGTCGCCGAGCCGCATACGTTGACGCAACTTGCGGCGCAGATCGAAGCCATTGCCGAACAGCTCGGGCGTCCTGAACGCGGGGCGCAACGAGCGGCCGAATTGCGTAAACAACTGGATGACCTTCGTCAGCGTTATCGTCGTGATGTGCCGCTGCGGGTGTTTTATCAAGTCTGGGACAAGCCGCTTTACACCGTGGGTGGCGGGCAGATCATCAGCGATGCGCTTGAGGTGTGCGGCGCGCGCAATGTCTTCGCCGAGCTGAATCTGCCGGCACCGCAGGTGAGTATCGAGGCGGTATTGCAGCGTGATCCGGAAGCGATTGTCGCCGGTGATCAGGCGCAGCTAGGGGCGTGGAAGACCTGGCCGCAGGTGGCAGCAGTCAGGCAGGGGAGACTGCTATTGGTCAGTGACAAAGGTCTGGAAAGGCCCAGTGGTCAGATGATCAGTGCGACCGCCAAACTCTGCCAATTGATCGCGCCGGACAGGTGACCCTTGTAGGAGCTGCCGAAGGCTGCGATCTTTTGACTTTGGTTTTGGCGGTGTCGGAGCCGCCGAAAATCAGGATCAAAAGATCGCAGCCTTCGGCAGCTCCTACATTGGATCTCAGCGAATTTCCGGGGTCCAGGTGACCCCGAACATCCACGCCCGACCTTCCTCACGATAGCCATACTGCGCGCCGTCATAGCTGTAGTTCGCTCGGCTGTAGCCCTTGTCCAGCAAGTTATCCACCTTCAGATCCAGCTTGATCTCACGGTTCAGCGCCCAACTGCTGCGCAGCCCGAGCGTGCCGTAGCCGCTCAGCGCCTGGGTATTGTTCAGGTCGTCGTAACTGCCGCTGACCAGTTGCCAACTGGCGCCCACTCCCAAGCGATCGAACTGCCGATCCACATCCCAGCTGGCCGTGCGCCGCGCACGCCGTGCCAGTGTGTGCCCGGTATCGCGATCTCGCGGATCAATGATCGCCACGCCAAGATTGCTCTGCCAGCCAAACAGCTCCTGCTTCAGTGCCGCTTCAAAGCCATTGATCCGGGCTGACGCAACGTTCTGCGGGCGTGAGTTGCTGCCGAAGATGATCGCGTCTTCCAGGTCGGTGCGGTAAATCGAGGCTTCCAGGCGCGCGCTGTCGCTCAACTGGCTGCGCCATTGCAGTTCGTAGCTTTTCGAGGTTTCCGGTTTGAGGCCGGGATTGCTGAAATCCGGGTAGTACAGGTCGTTGAAGGTCGGCGCGCGGAAACCTTCGCTGTAGCTCAGCAGCACGTCGTTGTCCGGGTTCAGCGGCAGGGTGAAAGTGCCGCTCCAGGTGTTCTGGCTGCCGAACTGCTGGTTGTCGTCGTGGCGCAGGCCGATCTCGGTGGAGAAACTGTCGGCCTGATAACGATGCTGGATGAACGCTGCGCGATTCCAGCGGCTGTCCTCGTCAAACGCAGTGCTGCTGTTGACCCGGTCTTCGTACCAGTCGCCGCCGAGGATAAGGCTGTTGCGCGCGTCCAGCGTCAGGTCGTTCTGCCAGTTCACCGAGTCGCGATAGGTGTTGAACACCGTGCGCTCGTCGCTGAGCTTGTCGAAGGTCTTTTCGCGGTTTTCGCTGTGGCCGAATTCAATGCGGGTTTTCCAGGTTTCGTTGACCCGCGCATCGACATAACTGCTGATGCTACTGACATTGAAATCACTGTATGGCTGCTGTTGCACCGACTCGAAAGTGTCCATGTCGAAGCGGCCGAACGGGTTGTCGAATTCGCTCCTGCCACGGTTATCCAGCAGATTGGCGCCGACTTCGACGTCATCGGTCAGCGCGTGGCTGAGGCTCAGGCTCAGGGATTTGTTGCGGTAGGCGTCATGGTCGCTGTCGCTTGGATACGACTCGTGGGTACGGTCGAGCCCGGTCGTTTCGTCGAGGCTGGCGCCGAGGTTGAAGCGGGTTTTCTCGTCGCCGCCGGATAAGCCGAGGCTGCGTTCCCAGGTCTGCTGACTGCCGAAGCCCAGATGCAGGCGTGGCTGCAAGCCTTGCTCGGTGCCGCGTCGGGTGAAGATCTGGATCACCCCGCCAATCGCGTCGCTGCCGTAGATCACCGAGCGTGAACCGCGCAGCACTTCGACGCGCTCGATCTGCTCGATGTTCAGATGTTGCAGGTTGCTGTCGCCGGAAGTCGAGTTACCGATGCGCTGGCCATCGACCAGCACCAGGCTCTGCGCCGATTGCGTGCCGCGAATGTAGATCCCCGGCAGACTGCCGCGCCCGCCAGTCTGCGCCACTTGCACGCCGGGCACGCGCCGCAGCAGATCGGGCACGTCGCTTGGTTGCAGGCGATCGATGTCTTCGCGGGTGAACACGGTGTTGGCGGCGCTGCTGTCGTTGCGCGCCTCGACCTGACGGTTGGCGCTGATCAGCATGTCCGGCAGCTTCAGCGCCTGATCGCGTTCGAATGTATCGGCAAGGGCGCTGGCGGTTGGCAGCAGGAGGAAGGGCAGGGCGAGGCGGGAGAGGTTCATGGCAATCTATGGTCTGTGCAAAACCATGTAGGAGCTGCCGAAGGCTGCGATCTTTTGATTTTGCTTTTCAAAGTTCCGAAGCTGCCGAAGAGCAGGATCAAAAGATCGCAGCCTTCGGCAGCTCCTACACGGGTTTGCGTCAGCTGTTGAGCAATGCCAGCCGCTGGCGAATCGACGCTTCGATCCCGGCCTCATCCAGCCCGCACTCGGCAAGCATCTGCGCCGGTTTCGCATGCTCGACATAGATATCCGGCAAGCCCAGATGCAGCATCGACTTGAGAATGTTCTCGCGGGCGAGGAATTCGCTGACCGCGCCGCCGGCGCCGCCCATGATTGCGTTCTCTTCGATGGTCACCAACAACTCGTGGTTGCCGGCGATCTCGCGCACCAAGGCTTCATCCAGCGGTTTGACGAAACGCATGTCGACCACGGTGGCGTCGAGTTTCTCGGCGACTTTCAAGGCTTCGCTCAGTTGCACGCCGAACACCAGCATGGCGACCTTGCTGCCCTGACGACGGACGATGCCCTTGCCGATTTCGATCGCTTCGAGATCTTTTTCGATGACTGCATTCGGGCCGCTGCCACGCGGGTAACGCACCGCCGCAGGACCGTTGTAGAGGTGGCCGGTGGTGAGCATCTTGCGCAATTCGTTTTCATCGCTCGGGGCCATGATGAGCATGCCCGGGATGCAGCGCAGGTACGACAGGTCGAAGCTGCCGGCGTGGGTCGGGCCGTCTTCGCCCACCAGGCCGGCGCGGTCGATGGCGAACAGCACGTCGAGGTTCTGCACCGCGACATCGTGCACCAGTTGGTCGTAACCGCGTTGCAGGAATGTCGAGTAGATCGCCACCACCGGTTTCGCGCCTTCGCAGGCCATGCCGGCGGCGAAAGTGACCGCGTGCTGCTCGGCAATCGCCACGTCGAAATAACGCTCGGGGAAGCGCTCGCTGAACGCCACCAGATCCGAGCCTTCCTTCATCGCTGGGGTGATCCCGACCAGACGCGCGTCAGCCGCCGCCATATCGCACAGCCATTCACCGAATACCGCCGAATACTTCGGCCCGCTGGCGGCTTTTGGCGCGGCGGCCGGGGCGTCCAGTGGTTCGAGTTTGGTGATCGCGTGGTAACCGATCGGGTCGACTTCCGCCGGGGCGAAGCCTTTGCCTTTCTTGGTGACGATGTGCAGGAACTGCGGGCCTTTGAGGTCGCGCATGTTGCGCAGCGTCGCGATCAATGTCGGCAAGTCATGGCCGTCGATCGGGCCGATGTAGTTCCAGCCCAGCTCTTCGAAGAGGGTGCCGGGGACCAGCATGCCCTTGGCATATTCTTCGGTGCGACGGGCGATTTCCCAGGCGCCGGGCAGGCGCGATAGAACTTTCTTGCTGCCCTCGCGCATGCTCGCGTAGGTGCGGCTGGACAGGATCTTCGCCAGATAATTCGACAACCCGCCGACGTTGCGCGAGATCGACATATCGTTGTCGTTGAGGATCACCAGCATGTTGGCGTTGACTTCCGGCGCATGGTTCAGCGCCTCGAAAGCCATGCCGGCGGTCAGCGCGCCGTCGCCGATCACGGCGATAGCCTTGCGATCGCTGTCCTGCAGACGGGCGGCAATGGCCATGCCCAGCGCAGCGCTGATCGAGGTGCTGGAGTGGCCGACGCCGAAGGTGTCGTACTCGCTCTCGGAGCGGCGCGGGAACGCGGCAATGCCGTCCTTTTGACGCAGGCTGGCCATGCGCTCGCGGCGACCGGTGAGGATCTTGTGCGGATACGCCTGATGCCCGACATCCCACAGCAGACGGTCGTCCGGGGTGTCGAAAACGTAATGCAGCGCGATGGTCAGCTCGATCACGCCCAGGCCGGCACCGAAATGCCCACCGGTCTGGCCGACCGTGTAGAGCAATTCCAGGCGCAACTCATCGGCCAGGGTTTCCAGCTCGGCTTCGCCTAACCGGCGCAGGCCGTCCGGCGTGTTCGCGCGGTCGAGCAGGGGCGTGGTCGGGCGCTTGCGGGGAATCTCATGAAACGTCGTGGGCATCAGGCGAATCGTTATAGGTATAAAAGATGCGGCAGTTTACCTGATGCATCGCCCCCTGCCCACGCGTTGGTCTTTTTTGGCCGATACGCCGTCAGTTGCGTCGCTCGACGATATACCGCGCCAGCTCGCGCAACGGCTCGGCTGCCGCGTCAAACGGTCGCAGCGCCTGCAGGGCCTGATCGCGCAGTTCCAGAGCGTAGGCCTTGGCCGCGTCGAGGCCGAGCAGGGCCGGGTAGGTCGGCTTGTCGCGGGCAATGTCGGCGCCCTGGCGTTTGCCGAGGGTGGCGGTATCGCTTTCCACGTCGAGGATGTCGTCCTGCACCTGAAAGGCCAGACCAATGGCCTGTGCATAAGTCTGCAACGCCTGAAGCTGATCCGGCTGAGCGCGGCCGCTGGCCAGGGCGCCGAGCCTGACGCTGACTTCAATCAGCGCACCGGTCTTGTGCCGGTGCATCTGTTCGAGGGCTTGTTGATCGAGCTTGAGGCCGACCGAACCCAGATCGATGGCCTGACCACCGACCATGCCCGCCGGACCGGCTGCATGGGCCAGCGCCGTGACCATCTGCAGACGGATGTCGCTGCTGCAATCGCTCAGGCGCGGGTCGAGCAGGGCGCTGAAGGCCAGGCTCTGCAAACCGTCACCGGCGAGGATCGCGCAGGCTTCGTCGAATTTCTTGTGAGTGGTCGGCTGGCCGCGACGCAGATCGTCGTCGTCCATGGCCGGCAAATCGTCATGCACCAGCGAGTAGGCGTGGATCAGTTCGACCGCACACGCCGCGCCGCTGGCCTGTTCGGCCTGGCCACCGAGGGCCTCGCACGCGGCGTAAGCCAGCAACGGGCGCACGCGTTTGCCGCCGTTCATCACGCTGTAGCGCATTGCTTCGTAGAGCCGCGCCAGTTCCGGCAGCGGCGCATTGAACAGCGTCTCCAGCGCCGCGTTGACCCGGGCCTGACTGCTCGCCGAATACGCCGCGATCATTCTGGCTCATCCGCGTCGAAGGGTTCCTCGGCGAGCTCGCCATCGCGCTCCAGCAGCACCTGCACTTTCTGCTCGGCCTGGGCCAGCGCCGCCTGGCAGTCACGGGTCAGGCCGATGCCCTGCTCGAAAGCGGTCAGCGAGTCTTCCAGCGACAACTCACCGTTCTCCAGACGCTCGACCAGTGTTTGCAGGTCGGCGAGGGATTGTTCGAAATCCAGTGCAGCTTTTTTGCGGGCCATGGCGGCAATTTCCGGTAGACGTTAAACCGGCGCGACACTAGCAGATAGGGGGGGTATGGGCAAATGAGCGGGCCGTCGCCAAGCCTCTCCATAACGGTCGGCGATTCAATCCGGATAGTTGATTTTGTAACGCGTACTGCGTCCGCCGCCCGGCAGGCGTTGCAGGCAGCCCTTCTCCAGCAACTCCGCCAGATGCCGCGTCGCGGTGGCTTTGGAAACTTTCGCAACCGCTTGATATTGCCCTGCGCTGAGGCCCTGTTCGAAACCGCGCTCACCGCCATCGAGCAAGCGCTTGAGCACTTTGATCTGCTCCGCTGAAAGGTCGGACTCGCGGTGCGTCTGCCAGAAGCGGGTCTTGCCCAACACCGAATCTATCCGGGTGATGGCTTGCTGCAGGCTACGCAGCAGTGTCTGCAAAAACCAGGTCAGCCATTCGGTGATATCGAGCGTGGCCTTTTGGCTCGACTCCAGAATCCGGTAATAACCGGCGCGATCCTCGAGAATGCTTGCGGACATCGCGTAGAAGCGGATCGCCTGCGCTTCGCCTTGAGCCAGCGCCAGATCGGTGATGGTGCGGGCCAGACGACCGTTGCCGTCGTCGAAAGGGTGCAGAGTGACAAACCAGAAATGCGCGATGCCAGCACGTAACAGCGGATCCAGCGAAACCTGATCGCGGCTGGCTTCGAACCAGCTCAAAAAACGCTCAATTTGCTGTTCCAGCCCTTGGCGCGGTGGCGCCTCAAAGTGAACCGTTGGCCGGTCGAGTCGTCCGGACACCACCTGCATCGGTTCGTCGCCGCGCAAGGTACCGACGAGTATTGACCGCGCGCTGAACATCGCTTCCTCAGCGGGGAAAAGCCAGCTGTGCCATTCCAGCAATCGGGCCAGAGTCAGCGGCTCGTCGAAGCCATGGGTGGCATCGAGCATCAATTGCGCCAAGCCCTCGCTACGCTGGCTGACGCTATCGCGATCAGTCCATTCCAGACCCAGGCGCCGGGCCAGAGAGGAACGCACGGAGCCGACATTCAGTTGCTCACCTTCGATGGCGGAGGAGGTGACGATGTTCTGAAGCAACGCATCGAGCTCGCTCTGTGCGCTCATCGAATCGCCCACTGAGCCGGCCATTCCCAAGAGTCGGCCCTGCGTCTGCACGCACTCGCGCAGCAGCGGGGCGAGGCGCTCGGCTTGCCAATTGAAGTCGGGCCAATCCGGTTGTTGCCAGATCCAATGTGCGGTCATTGATCACCTGTCGTAGAAGCGTGAGCCGAATAAAAACGCTATTCGGCTCATTTGGTGAGCCGAATATGCCGACTATTCGGCTCATCGTCTACCCGGATGGCGAGATTCCTACAGCACTCACACATGTATCCGATTGTTAAAAAACTGCCGAATCGCTACTCTTCGCCGCTTCTACGGCTCCGACAGTTGCGGGGCATTCAGACGAAACGCAGTTCACCGCTGTGAAGTACCGAGGATCGGGTGCAAGGTTTCGTTCAAGGCATGGCAGGAGGCGTCACATGCGTTCATTTCTTTTGCTGCTGATCGGCCTCGCCTGCGCGCCTGCGCTGTGGGCCGCGCCGACTGCGCAGTTGTCCGAGCCGGTCGGCGGCTGGCGTTATCACGGCCTGCTCGATCGCTCGGAAAATCCGCAGGTCGCCTACCCGACGCCGCCGATCGATCGCGGCATCCAGCGCAATCGCACGATGATCCAGGGCCAGCTCAAGGCTCTGGGGCACATGCGTCCGCCGCACAGCCTCGCCGTCAACGGCAATCCATTGAATCTGTACACCGACGACGATGGGCGTTTCGCCCGGCCTTACGCCTTCGGCGCCGGTTCCAACAGCGTTGAAGTGATCAGCGCCGAAGGGCAGTCGCTCAAGCGCGTGCAATTTTATGAAGCAAATAATCTGCGCACGCCGGCGAAGATTCGTCTTGTCTTGGGATGGGACGACCCGAAAGCCGAGCTGGATCTGCATATTGTCACCCCCGACGGTCAGCATGCCTTTTGGGCACGGCCGGCGTTGAGCAATGGCGGCGGCCTCGACCCGGATGGCGTCGACGGCCCCGGCCCGGAAATGTTCACCATGACCGCGCCGCTGCACGGCACGTATCTGGTCTACGTCAACTATTGGGGCAACTACGGCGATGGTGGCTATAACTTCGAGGAAACCAGCAACCAGAACGAGGTGATCACCTCGCAGATCACCCTGGTGCTCAACGAAAACACCGTCGACGAAAAACGCGAAACCTTCATCGTGCCCCTGCGGGCGATCGGTGATCTGCTGCTGGTCAAGACTTTCAACTATTAAGCATCCCGCCACGGATGAACTCGGATGTTGTGAACATGAGCGATAACACTGTGACTCCAGCTGCCGCGACACCGGCGGCCAAACCTTCGCGGCGCTGGCCGCTGGTCGTGCTCGGCCTGTGCCTGGTGGCCGGTGTGGCGGGCGGTTTCGGCTGGCTGCTGCTCAAGCCCAAAGCGCCGCCGGCGGCACTTGCCAGTGACAAGCTCGGCCTCGGCCGTCCGGACGCCTTGCTCGAAACACGTTCACTGAGCCAGTTGCCCAAGGACCTGCTGACGGTGCCGTTCCTCAAGGCCACACTGACCGAGGATTTCGTTTTCTATTACGAAACCCACGCTGACCGTCTCGGCCTGATCGGCAGCCTGCGCCGGATCATCTACGAGCATGACCTCAAATTGCAGGACAGCCTGATCGAGCAGCTTTTTGATCAACCGGCCGATGTGGCGTTGTGGCGCGGTGCGGATGGCCGCTTGAAGGATTTCCTGCTGGTGATGGATCGCGGCGGCTTGGCCAAGCTGCTCGAGCCGTTGGCGAAAGTGGCGCTGGATGACACCCAGCTCAGCATCTTCGGCACTCTCAAAGTCGGCGGCGATGACGTGCCGCTGTATCAACTCAGCTACAACGCCAGCAAATCACTGCTGTTCGCGTCGCGCGGCGACAAGCTGGTGGTGTTGTCCAATCCAGCCAAGTACTACGACCCCGAGAGCGGCGTCTCGGAAGAGTCGGGCCGCGTTTCCGCGCAAGCGCTGGCGGCGTTGCTCAACGGTGAAAAGCTCTTCCCCGAAGCGTTCGGCTTGCCAGCGAAAAACCCGGAAACCAAGCAGCGTCTGTCGGTCAATTCCAGCGTGCTCGCCATGGGCTATCAGCGCTTCATCCCGAATTTCGCCGGACTGCGTTTCGACATGGACGACAAGGGCTGGCACAGCTATCTGGCCATGGATGAGCTGGAAAACCAGCCGGACTTCGATTTCAAACCGGTCTGGCAGGCGATGCCGTTGGGGGCGAGCGCTTGCGTGACCCTGCCGGTGGCGGCCGAGCCGCAGAAACCGATATTAATCAAGCTCGGTGCCGATGAAGCTGTTGCGCAAACGCTGACCGAACACGTCGCTGGCGCGGCCGGCCTGTGCTGGTACGCCGATTCGCGGTTGTACACACCGCTGCTGGTCGCCAGCCTCAAAGACGAGGACAGCAGCAAGCTTGACGGTGATCTGGGCAAATTGTTCGGCTCGATGGTCGGCGCGTTCGAAGCTAACGTCGCCGAAAGCGTATTCCCGGTGATCGACAAGCAGGAAGGCCAGAGCCACGTCTGGCAGCGTCAGGTCAGTTCCAGTTTCGGGCCATACGCGGCGAAGACCGCTGAAAACCCGGAGGCGATTTCCGGCAAGGCGTTCATGAAAGTCAGCCTTGCCCGTCACGGCTCGACGCTGCTGTTTTCCCTCGACGACAAACTCGTCGACAAAGCCCTCGGCACCCTCGACAAACGCTTCCCGCCGATGGCCGACGTTTTGCCAAAAGACGTACTGATGCCGATCTACTTCGGCCCGGACGCGATGGCGCAACTGATGCAGCGCGAAACCCTCGACAGCCTGCCGCAGGACATGGAGCCGGTGTTTTATAACGCTGCGCAAACCTACCTGATGCCGAAACTGCGCACCCTTGGCGGTTACGGCAAATATGCCCTGACCCTGCCCGAAGGCAGTGAGCCGGATGGCCACTGGCAATGGCTGCCGCTGGAATGGAAAGCGCTGTGACCGCACTGATCCGCAGCCTCGGCCTGCTCGCGCTGTTGCTCAGCGCAGGCGCCCGCGCGGTTGAAGCGCCGGCGCTCGACCCGGCGCAATCCCAGGTGTTTCGCGCCTGGTTTGTGCGTATTGCTCAAGAGCAATTGAGCCAGGGCCCGAGCCCGCGCTGGTATCAGCAGGACTGCGCCGGGCTGGTGCGCTTTGCCGCCAACGAAGCGCTGAAAGTCCACGACGACAAATGGCTGCGCAGCAATGGTCTGTCCAATCGCTATCTGCCGCCGGAACTGACGCTGAGCGACGAGCAACGCAAGCTCGCGCAACAGTGGCAGCAGGGCGGCGGCAAGGTCGGGCCGTACGTCAACGCGATCAAACTTATTCAGTTCAACAGCCATCTGGTCGGCCGCGATGTGTCGCAGGCGCGGCCCGGTGACCTGATGTTTTTCGATCAGGGCGACGACCAGCACCTGATGATCTGGATGGGCCGCTACATCGCCTATCACACCGGCACCACCACCCCCACTGATAACGGCATGCGTTCGGCAAGCCTGCAGCAACTCATGACATGGAAGGACACCCGATGGATACCCGACGCAGCCAACCCCAACTTCATCGGCGTCTATCGACTGAACTTTCTCTCCCAATGACCGGTGCCCGCATGTTGCGTATCTGTTCGCGAATTTCCTTGCTGTTGGCGTTGTTGCTGCCGTTTTCCTGCGTCAACGCCGAAGACTCGGTGGAGCCGAGCAATTACACGCCGGTCGCCGGTGAGAGTTTCTTCCTGCTCGCCGACAGCAGTTTTGCCAGCGACGAGCAGGCGATGGTCCGCCTTGAAGCACCGGGTCGTGACTACCGGCGCTTTCGTATGGAGCCGTACGGCGGCGCCGACATTCGCGTATATCGCATCGACAAGCCGCTGGATTTCCTCAAGCGCCAGAAGAACCTGCATCGCGTCGTCAGCGACGGCCAGTTCAAGGGCGAAGGTCTGTCCAACACTCTCGCCTATCTGTGGGACAACTGGTATCGCAAATCCCGGCGGGTGATGCAGCGTGCGTTCTCCTACGAGTCGCGCAAGCAGGTCACAGAAGAAGTGCCGGAGCTGAAAATGGGCGAGGCCATGGTGGCGCCGACGCCGTACGACGCGCAGCCGCAATTCGCGCTGATCCCGGGTCTGCCGGTGGTCAGCCAGTTCCGTTATCCACTGTGGCAGGCCAAGCCGATCCAGCCACCGACCGGGGTCAATCTGGCCGGCTCGTCCAGTGACTTCGTCAGCGTCGCGCCGGGCAACGTTTACATCCCGTTGGGTAACCTGAAGCCGGGGCTGTATCTGGTTGAAGCGCTGATCGGCAAGTACCGCGCGACCACCATGGTTTTCGTCTCCAACACCGTCGCAGTGAGCAAGATTGCCGGTGATGAACTGCTGGTCTGGGCCGCGCGCAAGCACGAAGGCAGTTCGGTGCCGAAGGTCAATGTGCTGTGGACCGATGGCCTCGGCGTGATGAGCAGCGGTGCTACCGATGCCGACGGTTTGCTGCGCCTGAAACACGTCAGCCCGGAGCGCTCGTTCGTCATCGGCGAGGACGAAGAGGGCGGCGTGTTCGTCTCGGAAAACTTCTACTACGACAGCGAAATCTACGACACCAAACTTTACGCCTTCACCGACCGGCCGCTGTATCGTCCGGGCGATTGGGTGTCGTTGAAAATCGTCGGTCGCGAGTTCAAGAATGCCCGTGATTCGGTGCTGCCGGGCGCGGCGGATGTCAGTGTCAGCGTGCTTGATGCCACGGGGACCGAACTGCAAACCCTCGATCTGAAACTGGATTCGAAAGCAGGTACCCAGGGCCGTTTCCAGTTGCCGGATAACGCCGTGGCCGGTGGTTACGAGATCCGTTTCAACTACAAGGATCAGGCCTACAGCAGTGCTTTCCGCGTTGCCGAATACATCAAGCCGCACTTCGAAATTTCGCTCAATCTGGCCAAGCAGGATTACCGCACCGGTGAGCCGGTGAAAGGCAGTCTGGTGCTGCTCTACCCCGACGGCAAACCGGTGGCCAACGCCAAATTAAGCCTGAGCCTGCGCGCCCAGCAACTGTCGATGGTCGACAACGAGCTGCAATACCTCGGGCTATTCCCGGTGGAGCTGACCAGCACCGAACTGACCACCGACAGCAAGGGCAACGCGACACTGGATCTGCCAGCGGCGGAAAAACCGAGCCGCTACATGCTCACCGTGTTCGCCAGCGACGGCGCGGCTTATCGGGTCAAGACCACCAAGGAAATCCTCATCGACCGTGGTGCGGCGAGTTTCCGCTTGAGCGCGCCGCAGCGGTTCAGCGCGGTCGGTGACAAGGTTGCCTTCAGCTACGCCAATGAGGGTGGCACCGAACAAAGCAAAGCCGTAACGCCGAGCAGCTACGCCTGGGTGCGCCTGGAAGATCAGAGCACCGGCGAAGGCAAACTCGCCGCAACGGACAAAGGCTTCAGCCTCGCCTTCGAACGTCCGGGCACCTACAACCTGACGCTGAAGGATCAACACGGTCGCGTCCTCGGCGCCACCGGCCACTCGGTCACCGGCGACGGTGTGAAAGCGGTGCCGGGTACCGTGGAAATCGTCCTCGACAAGCCCGAGTACAAGGCGGGCGAAGAAGCGCTGGCGCTGATCACCTTCCCTGAGCCGGTCAGCGATGCATTGCTGTCGCTGGAGCGCGACAAGGTCGAGGCCACTGCGCTGCTGGCCAAGGGCGCTGACTGGTTGAAGCTGGAAAAACTCAGCGACACCCAATACCGCGCGCGCATTGCGGTGAAGGATAACTTCGCGCCGAACCTGACCTTCTCCGTGCTCTACACCAAGGGCGGTCAGTACAGCTTCCAGAACGCCGGGATCAAAGTGGTCGCGCCGCAAATCGACGTGGCGATCAGCACCGACAAAGCGGTGTATCTGCCGGGCGATACGGTCACGGTCGACCTGACCACTCAGTTCGCCGGTAAAGCGGTTCCGGCGCATCTGACGGTCAGCGTGGTCGACGAAATGGTCTATGCGCTGCAACCGGAAGTCGCGCCGAGCATCGACCAGTTCTTCTATCATCCGCGGCGCAACAACGTGCGCACCAGTGCCAGCCTGTCATTCATCAGCTACGACGTGGCATTGCCGGGCAGCCCCGGCGCACCGGGCAAGGCCAATCGCAGCGAACGCGGCGTGAAAGTGCTTGAGCGTCCGCGCCGTGAAGACGTCGACACCGCTGCGTGGCAGCCGGAGTTGTTGACCGGCGCCGACGGCAAAACCCGTTTCACCTTCAAGATGCCCGACTCGCTGACCCGCTGGCGCATCACCGCGCGGGCGATTGCCGATGACGGTCAGGTCGGGCAGAAGAAGCAGTTTGTGCGTTCGGAAAAACCGCTGTACCTGAAGTGGAGCGGGCCGAGCAAATTCCGCAAGGGCGATCAGCCGCAACTGGGCGTGTTCGCTTTCAGTCAGGCGGAGAAACCGGTCAAGGCGGAACTGGTGACTCACTATGCCGGTAACGAACAACGTCTGCCGGTGACTTTGAACAGCGGCATCAATTACCTGCCACTGCCGGCGTTCGCTTTGGCCTCTGGCGAGTGGACGGCGGAGCTGGTGCAGGATGGCAAAGTCGCCGATGCTCTGGCTGTGCGCTTGAGTGCCACCGGTGAAGGCTGGCAGGTCACGCAAACGCAAAGTCTCGATGTGGTCAGCGGCGATACACCCTTGAGTTTGCCGGCGGATGCCACGGATATTCGCCTGCGTCTGGATGACAGTCCGCAAGCGCTGTTCCGTTCCGCCCTCGATGATCTGCTCAGCTACCCGTACGGCGGCGTCGAGCAGACGGCCAGTCGCTTGCTGCCGCTAAGCATCGCTTATCCATCGCTGGCCTCGAACCCGCAGATTCGCGATCGCTTGCGCCTGATCATGCAGAACAGCCGGCTGCGTCTGGTGCAAATGGCCGGGCCGTCGGCGAGTTTCACTTGGTGGGGTTACGACGGTGAGCCGGATGCATTTCTCACCGCCTATGCCTATTACGCTGACTGGAATGCCAGCCGCGTACTCGACCTGACCCTGCCGCCGGAGCACTGGCAGCGCGTACTCGAGGTGTACGCCAAGCAAGCACCGAATACGCCATTGCTGCAGCGGGCGCTGATTCTGTCGTTCGCCAAACAGATGCAGCTGCCAGTGAACACCCTGCTCAGCGGTCTGATCGACGATCTGGTCAAGGCCGGTGAAGGCAGTGCCGAAACCTTGCTCGACGACGGCCAGGACAGTCTGGTGATGAACGACCCGGATTCGGCACTTGGTCTGGCGACGGCGCGGGTACTCACTGCATCGTTGGCGACGCAGGCGAAAGTTGCTTTGCCGGAGGCATTCAATCGTCAACTGGGCGCAGCGCAACAACGTCTGGCGGTCAGCTCGCAGCCCTTCGTCGAAGCGCTGAACCTGTCGCTGCAACCGTTCGATCAGGCTCGCGCGACGGCGTTGTTGCAACGTCTGTTGCCGCAGCAATCGACACTGGAACGTGCACTGGCGCTGACCTGGCTGCAACGCAGCATCGCTCAGGCCTCGCCGACCATCGCGCTGATGCCGGGTGAAGGCTGGAAGAAAAACTACGGGGCCAGCGGCGAGATGTACTGGACATGGCAAGGTGCGACGCCGCTGCCGAATGTGCTGAGCGTGTCCGGCACGCAAGAGCGGCCGCTGCGTGCAGCGCTGAGCTTCCAGACCCAACAGCCGCAGGTCGATCCGATGGCCGTGACCATCACCCGGCGCCTGTCGCGTCTGGTGCCGGGCGACGAAGCGTTCACCTTCAAACTCGAGCCGGTCGGCACTAAACCGTTGTCCAGCGACAGCCTGTACCTGGACGAGGTGATCCTCACCAGCAAGGCACCGAAACCGCTGCGCTACGGCATGCTTGAAGTGCCGCTGCCACCGGGCGCGGATGTTGAGCGCACGACGTGGGGCATCAAGTTGCAGGGCAAGGACGGCACCGAACCGACCGCGCTGGAGAAGGCGCGTTTCGAACCGGGACAACTGGCATACGCGGTGCCGGTCGACGCGCTGAGTGGCGAGTTGCGCCTGCGTCATCTGGTGCGCTTCTCGCAGAAGGGCCAGTTCAACCTGCCGCCGGTACGCTTCAAGCAAGTGTATGCACCGCAGCATCAGGCCCAGGAGGCGAAAGCCGCCCTCGGTCAGGTCACGGTCAACTGACATGCGCCGGCCGCTGTTGTGGCTGCTGATGTACGTGATGCCTGCGCTGGCGACAGCGCAGGACGAGCCGTTGCGCGTGGCCTATCAGGGCGAGTTGTTGTCGTTGAGTCAGACGCAACTGATCAAGCGCGAACTGTTGCCAGCGTCGCTGGATGCGCCGCTGGGCAGTCTGTGGAAGTTGTTCGTCTACGCGTGGCTGGTGGATACCGGTGCACGGGAACCGGCTTATGAATGTCGCGGGCAGTCCAAAGAAGAAGTTTATTGCTGCTCGGCGGGCGGCAGGATCGAGCGGGATCAGGCACTGGTGAAGTCCTGCGGTCTGTATTTCGAACCGGCGCGGTTGGGCATTGCAGCGACGGATTGGCGAGCGTATTGGCAGGCGCGGCAGGCGCCGTCGTGGTTGCTGGATTTGCCAGCCGTGCAACCGGCAACAAGGGTTTCGGTTGCCGAGTTATTGAGCGTTCTGGCGTTGCTGCCAGCGCAGGAACAGATGCGCCGCGTGCTGCTCGATGTCGTGCTGAACGCGGCGGACGGCAATGTCGTTGGCGAGTTGGGCGGGCGCCTGCGGGTGAAGACCTGGAGCTGGCTCGGCGACCAGGATGCACAATCGCGGCAAGGTGGATTCGCCGGCTGGAGCGCCGACGGCGCACCGGTCTGGGCGGGTGGACGCGGTACCAGTCAAATGGTTCTGCGTCATTACGCTCAGGCGCTGGCCAGTGTGTTGCCGACGGCGTGGCCAGCGGACGCGGGGCGTTGTGTGGAAGTCCGGCTGTTTTCGAAATATCCGGTTTCGAAGGTTCTGGTCGGGGATCGTGTCGCCACGTCCGGGCCATTGCGCGGCGACTATCGCGTCGAATTCGCCAACGGCAATGCGCTGGACATCCACAGCGGTGGCGAACTGTTTCTGCTTAACGACAAACTCGTCGCAAGGCTTGATCGCGAAGAATATGTCGCCCGCGTCCTTGAGCGCGAAGCCAAATCGCAACCCGCCGAAGCCGCCAAGGCGCTGGCCGTAGCGATCCGCACTTATCTGCTACAAAACGCCACACGCAACGGCGATTGCCTGAACATCGACGACAGCAGCAATCGCCAGCGCGTCGCCCCGCGCCCGGCCTCGGCCGAGTCACGCAACATCGCGGCGTGGACGGCGGACCTGGTAATGGCTGGCAGCACCGTCACCTATCACTCCGACCAGCCCGGCCCAGACAAACTCGCCTGGCAGCAAGCCGTCGAGCAAGCGAACGCCGGCCAGCGCTACGACGCGATTCTGCTGCACGCCTATCCACGCGCCAGCCTCAGCCGCTGGGACAACCCGGTCGCCTCCTGCGAAGCATTGCCCGCCGCGCAAGACTGGCTGCAAAAGCAGCGACGCGGCTGGCGTCCGACGCTGGAAAGCGAAACCGGCTACAACGAAGTCAGCACTTTCGCCGTATGCAAACTCGCCTTCGGCCGGCCCTTCGTTGACCGCGAACGCCAGCGGATTTACGTGCGCGGCGTGCTGAGCCTGCAGGATCGCCTCGACCTGACCCACGAATATCTGCACCTGGCCTTCGAAGCACACCCCAACGGCCAGGATGAAACCTACATCGAAGGGCTCGCCCGTCACCTTTTGCTGGAATAGACCATGACACTCCGTTATCCACAGGTCTTGCTGCTGCTCTGTGCCCTCAACGTGCTGCCGCAAGCATTCGCCGCCGATGGCGTCAAACTCGACACCCCGGTGGGCGGCTGGCGCAGCGGCGCACCGCAAGGCGAGGGCGAGAGCTTCCGCCAGACCGTCAACTATCCGGCCTCGTCGGTCAACACACCGCTTGGCCAGGCCAATACCGCCAGAATCAGCGGCCAGATCAAAGCCGTGCCGAAGAACAACGAACCCGGCCGCCTGATCGTCAACGGCGTCAGCATGCCGCTGAAAATCGACCCCGCCGGCGGCTTCGATCGCCCGTTCTCCTTCCCCAACGGCAGCAACAGCGTCGAAGTGCGCAGCGCCGACGGCCAGCAACGCCACCGCACGCAATTCCTCAACGCCCGCGGCGGCGCCACCCCGGCCAAACTGCGCGTCCTGCTGGCCTGGGACAGCGACGGCACCGACCTCGACCTGCACCTGATCACCCCCGATGGCGCCCACATCTGGTACGGCAACCGCGTCGCACCCAACGGCGCCGCCCTCGACGTCGACGTCACCACCGGCTACGGCCCGGAAATCGCCGCCATGCCCGCGCCGATCAAGGGGCAGTATCTGGTCTACGTGAATTATTACGGCGGCGGGTATCGCGGGGATGATGGAGGTGGGGACGAAGCGGTGCAGGCGCTGACCACGGCGCAGGTGACGGTGATTACTGAAGAAGGCACGCCGAGCGAGAAGATGGAGACGTTTGTAGTGCCGATGCGGACGGCCGGGGAATTGACGCTGGTGAAGTCGTTCAGTTATCCGTAAGGGGCATTTGTCCAACAAGTTGTTGGACAAATTCTGCAATTGTAGCTGGGCGTTCAAACAGCTTACAGATCAGCCAGACTGACCTGCATTCGCTGAGGAGCGGCGAGGCGCTCGTGAACGATGGCGGCAAGTTCGTCATCTTCTTCACTGGCCAACTTATCTTCGGCAGGCGGCTCGCCTCGTTCGGCGGCGCGCTCCAGCGCTTCCTCAATGGGGCATGAGATTCTGGGCATTATGTTCCCTGCGATTTTTGGCGGGACGGTAACCAGTGCATTGGGCGCTATACAAGCGGGAAATGCGGTTTCAGCAATGGATATGGTTTGTTGCAGGCATTAAAAAGCCGGCTTGTGGCCGGCTTCTCGGGGACTGGCTTGGTTTATTTTTGGTAAACCGCGCCAGCCTTCAAAACGTACATCCGGATCTGCGTCCGGCTGTGGGACTTGGTCAGACGTTGGCCTGCCGCGTCGGGCGTCATCCGAGCCGCTGGGCGGGTCGATGCGCGAATGTGGGGCGCAGGATACTGAGTTTTGCTCTGGATTCCCAGCCTCGAGTGCGGTTTAGAGCGACTGAAGCGGTACAAACTCGGGATTTGTACCGGTTGTCAGGGCCTCTTCGCGGGCAAGCCCGCTCCCACAGGTTTTGGCAAACAATTACAGAAACGGCACCACCGGCCGGCGCTTGCCCAGTGTCGACCACCAGAACACCCAGCCAAGAATGTGAATCCGCTGCTCTTCGATCTGCGCCGGCCGGAAGACCTCGTCGGGGTATTCGGCGCTGTTGTGGCTGCGCATGCGCAGGCCGTTGCCGGGCATGCGGTGCAGGTATTTGATGCGCAGCATGCCGTCGTGCTCTACGGCGTAGATTTCGCCGTCGACGACCTGGGTCAGGCCACGGTCGATGGCGACGATGGAGCCGTCCTCGATGCGATCGGCCATGCTGTTGCCGATCATGTGCGCGCAGATGGCGTTGGCGTGCTGGATGTCGAGTTGATCGAGGTGGGCGCGGGGCAGGCGCAGGGATTGGTCGGGGTCGAGGATGACGTGGGTTTTGCCGTCGCCGTTGGCGATCGGGGTTTCCTTGAAAAATGCCAGGTCAATGTCGCTGGGGTTGATGACGGTGTAGACGCCGCAGATCGACTGGGCATCGAACGTGTCGCCGTTGCTGGCGGGTGGGTGCAGGCGCGCGACCTCCTTGACGCCTTCCCCGGTTTTCAGCCATTCACTATTGACCGACAACAGGCGTGAGACTTCTTCCATGCGATACGCCGGGACGCCCCGGGTGTACCAGTTATGAACGTTTTGGGCTTCCGTGCCCCAGAACCTTGCGAAATCCGTGGTGCTGATGTTCGCTGCTTCCAGGAGTGCCTTGAATCGTGGACCGCTAGTGTTCTTTCTCATAAACACGGAGTCTACGGCCGGACTAGAGCGGTTTGAATAAACCGGGCGTTCAAAAAAAGCCTGTATTTTGCGACGGGATGTAAGACGTACTTGTGGGAAATTAAACAGATTAAAACTGCATGTAGGAATTTAAACGGTTTGTTTACCCGGGCTTTTTCAAGAGCCCTCACCCCAACCCTCTCCCGGAGGGAGAGGGGGCCGACCAAGGTGTATTTCGAGTTACATCGACCTGAACAACCGAGTCGATTATGCAGACGCCAATAACAAAAAACCCCGGATGTCCGGGGTTTTTTCAAGCGTCACGCAAAGCGCAATGGCTTAGCCCTTGTAGGCGGCAACCGACTTGGTGATCGCTTCGCGGGCGGCGTCTGCACCGGCCCAGCCTTCGATCTTGACCCACTTGCCCTTCTCGAGATCCTTGTAGTTCGCGAAGAAGTGCTCGATCTGCTGGATCAGCAGGGGCGGCAGGTCGGTGTATTCCTTCACATCGACGTACAGCTGCGACAGCTTGTCGTGTGGCACTGCGATGACTTTGGCATCGCCGCCGCCGTCGTCGGTCATGTTCAGGATGCCGACTGGACGGGCGCGGATTACCGAGCCTGGCGCTACCGGGTAAGGGGTCACGACCAGCACGTCCAGGGGATCACCGTCGTCAGCCAGGGTGTTCGGGATGTAACCGTAGTTGGCCGGGTAGAACATTGGGGTGGCCATGAAACGGTCAACGAACAGGCAATCGCTGTCTTTGTCGATTTCGTATTTGATCGGCGCGTGGTTGGCCGGGATCTCGATCGCGACGTAGATGTCGTTCGGCAGGTCTTTGCCAGCCGGAATCTTGCTGTAGCTCATTGGGCGTTGCCCCCGTAGTTGACCAAAAACACTTGGCCGGATTGACCAAAAAGTGGCGGCGATTATAGGCACATTCCTACGCCGACGCCACGTACCAGAAGTCGTGCAGAGCTTAGTCGTGCGCCTGATAGACCGGGTCTGTGGCCTGAAGTTGCCGCAGTCTGCCCAACGGATCCTGCCGGTAGAAAAGCTGCAGTTGCAAGTAGACCTGTGGATAAGCCTCATGCAGCAGATCCGGGGCGCTGAAGAAGTATTCGCTGGTGACGGCGAAGAACTCCGCCGGGTTCTCGGCGGCATAGGGATCGATGGCAGTTTCGGTATCGGGATCGTGGTCGAGCTGGCGGTTGAGGTCGTCGTAGGCGGCCTGCATCACTTCGGCCCAGTCGCTGACGCGCATGTCGGTGTGCAGTGGCGGCAGGCCGTTGGCGTCGCCGTTGAGCATATCGAGCTTGTGCGCCAGTTCGTGGATCACCAGGTTGTAGCCTTCCCAGCCACCGCTGGCCTGTACGCCGGGCCAGGCGAGAATCACCGGCCCCTGCTGCCAGGCCTCACCGCTGTGTTCGCCGTCCCACTCATGCTCGACGCCGCTGGCATCGCGATGACGTTGCGGGCTGAGGAAGTCATCCGGGTACAGCACGATCTCGTGGAAACCCTGATACCAGTTCAGATCACCGAGATGCAGCAGCGGTAACTGTGCTTGCGCGGCGAGCAGCAAGCGTTGCTCCTGATGCAGTTCGACACCGGGCAGGGCGGTCAGGTGTTTGTCGTCGAGAAACAGCACGCACGCTTCACGCAACCACTGGTCTTCAGCAGCGCTGATGCCATCGAGGAAGGAGAGTTGGTGGCGCACCCGTTGCCACAGGTCGTCGGCAATCGGGTGCCTGGCCAGGAGGCGCCGGCGTCGCCAGGCGCTCAGTGACCACATCGGATCAGTGCGATTGCACTTTGGTGCCGCCGAAACGGCTGCGCACCACGCCGATGATCATCGGCACCAGCGACAGCAGGATGATTGCCACCACCAGCAGCGAGAGGTTTTTCTTGATGAACGGCACGTTGCCGAAGAAGTAACCCAGAGTGACCAGGCCGCCGACCCAGAGGATGGTGCCGAGCACGCTGAAGCCGAAGAAACGCGGGTACGGCATCCGCGCCACGCCCGCGACGAACGGCGCGAAGGTGCGGATGATCGGCAGGAAACGCGCCATGGTCACGGTCTTACCGCCATGCTTGTCGTAGAAATCGTGGGTTTTCTGCAGGTAGTCGCGACGGAAGATTTTCGAGTTCGGGTTGCTGAACAGCTTCTCCCCGGCCGTGCGTCCGATCACGTAGTTGGTACTGTCGCCCATGATCGCCGCCAGCATCAGCAGTCCGCCGAGCAACACCGGATCCATGCCGCCACCTGCGGCCACCGCGCCGGCGATGAACAGCAGCGAGTCGCCCGGCAGGAACGGCATCACCACCAGACCGGTTTCACAGAAGATCACCAGAAACAGGATGGCGTAGATCCATGGCCCATAGTTGTTCACCAGCAAATCGAGGTACACATCGAGATGCAGGATAAGGTCGAGCGGGTTGAAATCCATGGGGGCACCTGTATGACGGCCCGACTCGGCAGGCCTGTGCGGATGACTTCGTGTAAGCCTACAGCGGGGTGTAGTTTTTCTTACAAGCCGGAAAGAACGGGATTATACGGTCTGACCGCTGAAAAGCGCGCCGGTTTTGTAGCGGGGAGTGTCGTGCTGTGAACAATTGTCAGCCCTCAAAAGATCGCAGCCTTCGGCAGCTCCAATTGGAACGCGTTCCGCTGTAGGAGCTGCCGAAGGCTGCGATCTTTTGGGTTCAGAGCTCGTCGCTGATCGGCAGTACGTAGTTCTTGAACTCGGTGTCTTCCTTGAAACCGATCGATTCGTAGGTTTTCTGCGCCACTTCGTTGTTTGCGCTGGTCGATACGCGCATGCGCACGGCCTGGGTTTCCTTGGCCATTTTCTTCGCAGTGCGGATCAGGTTGTCGGCGACCAGTTGCCGGCGCGCATCTTCGGCAACGTAGATATCGTTGAGAATCCACACGCGTTTGAGCGACAGCGACGAAAAGCTCGGATAGAGCTGGCAGAAGCCCATGAGTTTCTTGTCATCATCGTCGGCCAGGGCCAGATAGATCACTGACTCTTTGCGGCGCAGGCGTTTTTCGAGGAACGCGCGGGAGGAATCCGGGTAAGGCAGGGAGCCGTAGAACTCGCGATATTTGACGAACAAAGGAGTCAGCAAATCCAGATGTTCGAGGGTCGCTTGAATAATCCGCATGATAGGTCTCGTCTTCAAGTGGCTGTCTTCAACTGCTCTGACGGCGATGGGAAACCCGGGCGGCCGTGCGTCGATCCTGCCTGAAAGCAGCGCAGAAAGGCAATGCGGAAACGGTTCAGGCTGGCGGTGGATCGAGCAGGAAGTTGCCTTTCATGTCGACAGCGTCGTCCGCCTCCAATGTGTGCAACTGAGCTTCATCCTTCAGGTTGACCCCCGACAGCTGCCGCCGACAGGCCTCGCGCATCAGATACAGCAAGCGATGCGCCGCCATGCCGTAGCTCAAACCTTCAAGCCGGACATTGGAAATGCAATTGCGATAGGCGTCGGTGAGGCCGACCTTCGGCGCGTAGGTGAAATACAGCCCGAGGCTGTCCGGCGAACTCAGGCCCGGGCGCTCGCCGATCAGCATTACCACCATTTTCGCCCCGAGCAGCTGGCCGATCTCGTCACCGATAGCGACGCGGCCCTGTTCCACCAGCACCACCGGCGCCACGGACCAGCCGTCGCCGCTCATCTGTTCTTCCAGGCGCGTCAGGAATGGCAGCGTGTGCCGATGCACCGCCAGCGCCGACAGGCCATCAGCGACGACAAGCACCAGATCGACCCCGCCCGGGTGGGCGCTGGCGTAATCGCGCAAGGTCTGCGCCGATTCATCGCTGAGCTTGCGCCCCAGATCCGGGCGTTGCAGGTAGGTGTGTCGGTCCGGCGCGGCGCTTTGCAGCGCCAGGGTTTCCCGCCCGCGCTCGCTCAGTTGTGCGCTGATTTCGCTGTGATCGAAGGCCAGGTGCACGGCATCGCGGGCCTGGGCGTGGGCAAACTGAAAATCCAGCTGCGCCCGCGTCGGCAGACTGGTGCCGGTGCGGCCCAGGGCAATGCGTGCCGGGGTCAGGCGGCGCAGTTCCAGCCACGGGTTTTGCGGATCGACCGGAGGTTTTTCCATAAGAGTCATCCCAAGTGCGCCAAGGCCTGGCGGAAGGCCGGCGGCAGGTTGTTGCCGAAGCGAACCTTGCCGTCCGCCTGAGTGAAGATGCCCATGTTGGCCAGCCATTGCTCGAACTCCGGCGCCGGTTTCAGGCCCAGGGTCTGGCGGGCGTACAAGGCGTCGTGAAACGAAGTGGTCTGGTAATTGAGCATGATGTCGTCCGAGCCGGGGATGCCCATGATGAAATTGATCCCGGCGACGCCGAGCAAAGTCAGCAGGGTATCCATGTCGTCCTGATCGGCTTCGGCGTGGTTGGTGTAGCAGATGTCGCAGCCCATCGGCACGCCGAGCAACTTGCCGCAGAAGTGATCTTCAAGGCCGGCGCGGATGATCTGCTTGCCGTTGTAGAGGTACTCCGGGCCGATAAATCCTACGACGGTGTTCACCAGGAACGGCTTGAAATGTCGCGCCACGGCGTAGGCCCTTGTCTCGCAAGTCTGTTGATCGACGCCGTGGTGAGCGTTGGCCGACAGCGCGCTGCCCTGACCGGTTTCGAAATACATCAGGTTCTGCCCGAGGGTGCCGCGCTTGAGACTGAGCCCGGCGTCGTAGCCTTCCTGCAACACGTTGAGGTTGATGCCGAAACTGGCATTGGCGGCCTCGGTACCGGCAATCGACTGGAACACCAGATCCAGCGGCACGCCACGGTTGATCGCCTCGATCGAAGTGGTGACGTGGGTCAGCACGCAGGCCTGGGTCGGGATGTCGTAGCGCTGGATGATCGCGTCGAGCATCTCCAGCATCGCGCAGATCGAAGCGATGCTGTCAGTGGCCGGGTTGACCCCGATCATCGCATCGCCGTTGCCGTAGAGCAGGCCGTCGAGAATGCTCGCGGCGATGCCGGACGGCTCGTCGGTCGGGTGGTTGGGTTGCAGGCGGGTCGACAGGCGCCCGCGTAAACCGAGGGTGCCGCGAAATTGGGTGACCACGCGGATTTTCTGCGCGACCAGCACCAGATCCTGCACGCGCATGATCTTCGACACGGCGGCGACCATTTCCGGGGTCAAACCGGGGGCGAGGGCGCGCAGGCTGGTTTCGTCCGCCGCATCACTGAGCAGCCAGTCGCGAAAGCCGCCGACGGTGAGGTGGCTGACCACGGCGAAGGCTTGTGTGTCGTGGGTGTCGATGATCAGCCGGGTGACTTCGTCGGCTTCGTAGGGGATCAGCGCTTCCTGCAGGAAGTGTGTGAGCGGGATGTCCGCCAGGGCCATTTGCGCGGCCACTCGTTCGCCGTCGTTGAGCGCGGCGATCTCGGCGAGAAAATCCCCCGAGCGGGCGGGGCTGGCCTTGGCCATGACGTCTTTGAGGCTGTCGAAGCGGTAAGTCTGCGCGCCGACCGTGTGAGCAAAACTGGCCATTCAGCGTTCTCCGTGACGGCGCAGAATGGGTCTGCGCCGTGGTTTTCGACAATCAGTGCAAGGCTTGTTCAGCTTTTTGAATCGCCGCGAATTCTTCTTCCGGCGTGCCCGCTACCAAGTGATGCCGACTGTAGAAAGCAAAGTAAGCAATTAACACTCCATAGATGATCGCCGCGCCGATCACCACCCGTGGATCGACGAGGAAGCCCGCCACCACGGCGATGCACGCCAATACCAGCGCTACACCCGAGGTGAAAATGCCACCCGGCGTGCGGTACGGCCGGTCCATTTTGGGGCGACGGATGCGCAGGGTGATGTGCGCGGCCATCATCAGCACATAGGAAATGGTAGCGCCGAACACCGCGACAAGAATCAGCAAGTCGCCCTGACCGGTCAGCGACAGACCGAAACCGATGATGCCGGGGATCACCAAGGCCAGCACCGGCGCCTTGCTTTTGTTGGTCTGCGACAGTTTGCGCGGCAGGTAACCGGCCCGCGACAGCGCGAAGATCTGCCGCGAGTAGGCGTAGATGATCGAGAAGAAACTGGCGATCAGCCCCGCCAGGCCGACGAGATTGACGAAGCTGCCCATCCACGTCGAGCCACCGTAGGCCTTGCTCAGTGCTTCGACCAGCGGGTTACCCGAAGTCAGCAGCGAATTTGCACCGGCGCCGCCGGGACCGACGATCAGAATCAGCAGGGCGAACATCAGCAGCACCAGCATCGCCCCGATCAGCCCGCGCGGCAGGTCGCGCTTGGGGTTTTTGGTTTCTTCAGCGGCCAGCGGCACGCCTTCGACGGCGAGGAAAAACCAGATCGCATAGGGAATCGCCGCCCATACGCCGACATAGCCGAACGGCAGAAACGGACTGGCGCCGACCGCAGTGGTCACCGGGATGTCGAGCAGGTTGGCGACGTCGAAGTGCGGCACCATCGCCACCAGAAACACCCCCAGCGCCAGCGCGGCGACGGCGGTGATGATGAACATCAGCTTGAGCGCTTCGCCGACCCCGAAAATATGGATGGCGATGAAGATGATGTAGAACGCCAGATAAATCATCCAGCCGCCAATACCGAACAGCGACTCGCAATACGCACCGATGAACACCGCGATGGCAGCGGGGGCGATGGCGTATTCGATGAGGATCGCGGTGCCGGTGAGAAAACCGCCCCACGGTCCGAAAGCACTGCGGGCGAAACCGTAGCCGCCGCCAGCGGTGGGAATCATCGAGGACAATTCGGCCAGGGAAAAGCACATGCACAGGTACATGGTCGCCATCAGCAGCGTGGCGAGAAACATGCCGCCCCAGCCACCCTGGGCGAGGCCGAAATTCCAGCCGGCGTAGTCGCCGGAAATCACATAAGCGACGCCGAGGCCCACCAGCAGCACCCAGCCGGCGGCGCCTTTTTTCAGTTCGCGTTGTTGGAAATAATCGGTGCCGACTTTTTCGAAGTCGACGGAGGAGCCGGTCGCCGGAGCGCCGGCCGGGGATTCGCTTGGCATAGGGTTCACCATTTTTATTGTTTTATTGGCCCGGCTACAGCCAGGCCATTGGGTTGAATGGCACAACGCTTTCGCGAGCCTGCTCGCTCCCACAGGGGATTGGGTACGACCATGAATCACCTGTGGGAGCGAGCCTGCTCGCGAAGACACTCCAGAGGGCGAAGCAGGAAACACCTGCCTCACCCCGTCTGGATCAGAAGAATCCCAACGGATTGATGTCGTAGCTCACCAGCAGGTTCTTGGTCTGCTGGTAATGGTCGAGCATCATTTTGTGGGTTTCACGCCCGACGCCGGACTTCTTGTAACCGCCGAATGCGGCATGCGCCGGATAGAGGTGGTAGCAGTTGGTCCACACGCGACCGGCCTTGATCGCCCGGCCCATGCGGTAGGCGCGGTTGATGTCGCGGGTCCACAGGCCGGCGCCGAGGCCGAACTCGGTGTCGTTGGCAATCGCCAGGGCTTCGGCTTCGTCCTTGAAAGTGGTGATGCTCACCACCGGGCCGAAGATTTCTTCCTGGAACACGCGCATCTTGTTGGTGCCCTTGAGCAGGGTCGGCTGGATGTAATAACCGGTGGCCAGGCTGCCCTCGAGTTTTTCCACCTTGCCGCCGGTCAGCAACTCCGCGCCTTCGCCCTTGGCGATTTCCAGGTACGAGAGGATCTTGTCGAATTGCTGCTCCGACGCTTGGGCGCCGACCATGGTGTCGGTGTCCAGTGGGTCGCCACGTTTGATCTGGCTGACTTTCTTCATCACGGCCTGCATGAATTCGTCGTAGATCGACTCCTGTACCAGTGCGCGGGAAGGGCAGGTGCACACTTCGCCCTGGTTGAAGAACGCCAGCACCAGACCTTCAGCGGCTTTCTCGATGAAGCTCGGCTCGGCCTGCATGATGTCTTCGAAGAAGATGTTCGGCGACTTGCCGCCCAGTTCCACGGTCGATGGAATGATGTTTTCCGCTGCGCATTTCATGATGTGCGAGCCGACCGGGGTCGAGCCGGTAAAGGCGATCTTGGCGATGCGCTTGCTGGTCGCCAGTGCTTCGCCGGCTTCTTTGCCGAAGCCTTGCACGACGTTGAGCACGCCCGGCGGCAGCAGGTCGCCGATCAGTTCCATCAGCACGCAGATGCCCAGTGGGGTTTGCTCGGCAGGCTTGAGCACCACGCAGTTACCGGCGGCCAGCGCTGGCGCAAGTTTCCAAGCGGCCATCAGCAGCGGGAAGTTCCACGGGATGATCTGGCCGACCACGCCCAGCGGTTCATGAATGTGGTAAGCCACGGTGTTGCCGTCGATTTCCGCAGCGCTGCCTTCCTGAGCGCGCAGGCAACCGGCGAAATAACGGAAATGGTCGGCGGCCAGGGGGATGTCGGCGTTGAGGGTTTCACGGATGGCTTTGCCGTTGTCCCAGGTTTCGGTGATCGCCAGCAGTTCGAGATTCTCTTCGATGCGATCGGCGATTTTCAGCAGGATCAGTGAGCGCGCCTGCACGGAAGTGGCGCCCCACGCATCGGCGGCGGCATGTGCAGCGTCCAGAGCCTTGTCGATGTCTTCGGCAGTGGAGCGAGGAAATTCGGCAATTGGCTGGCCATTCACTGGCGAGGTATTGGTGAAGTACTGTCCTTTGACTGGCGCGACGAACTCGCCGCCAATGTAGTTGCCGTACTTGCTCTTGAACGAGACTTTGGCGCCGTCAGTACCGGGGTGGGCGTAACGCATGATGATGTTCTCCTTGGCTTTGTACTTATTAGAGAAACGCGCAAGTGCGCTTGCTATAAGCGTAGAGCAAGGCTCGGGCCACTGCCGTGCAGGTCAGGCAAATCAAGGGCTTGGCCGGTTTGTCTCGGACGAATGGAGAGCCGCTGTGACGGTTTCGGTACAGCACGGGTGACAGTTTGTACCGGTTGCGACACAGCCCGTGACCGCACGGTCTTGCCAGCATTGCAATGCCGGAGCCGCTGGAGGATCCTCAGCCAACAGAAATCCGGTAGGAGCTGCCGCAGGCTGCGATCTTTTGCTTTTGTTTTTCAAGATCAAGATCAAAAGATCGCAGCCTGCGGCAGCTCCTACACGGGATTGCGTCGACCTCTCGGGGAGAACAATAAGAAATGCACGACAACCATTTGAGTCGCCATGCCCGCCAGGTTCTCACCGTCACCCAGGGCAAACCGCACCTGCATGGCCCCGGCGCCGATCCATCGATCGCCCGTTCGTGGCTGCGCTGCCTTGAGGACTATCACCTCGATCCTTCCGTGACCATGGCGCCAACCGTGCTCGAGCATGGCCGCGTGCTGGAAAGTCGCGAACGTCTGCAACAAGTGCTGCAAATCGCCGGCACCGAGATGAGCAGCCTGCATCAGCAACTCTCCGGCGCCGGCCACGCGGTGCTGCTGACTGACGCGCGTGGGGTGATCCTCAATTGCGTGACCGCACCGGCCGAACGGAAGATTTTCGAGCGCGCCGGTCTCTGGCTCGGCGCTGACTGGAGCGAAGCCTGCGAAGGCACCAACGGCATCGGCACCTGCCTGGTCGAGCGTCAGGCGCTGACCATTCACCAGGACGAGCATTTTCGCGGCCGCCATACCGGGCTGACCTGTTCGGCGAGCCCGGTGTTCGATCCCCATGGTGAATTGCTGGCGGTACTCGATGTGTCTTCGGCGCGGCCCGACGTCTCGCGGCAGAGCCAGTTCCACACCATGGCGCTGGTCAATCTGTCGGCGAAGATGATCGAGAGCTGCTACTTCCTGCGCTGTTTCGACAACCAATGGTTGCTGCGTTTTCATCTGCAGGCCGAGTCCGTCGGCCTGTTCAGCGAAGGGCTGCTGGCGTTTGACGGCGAAGGGCGGATCAGCGCAGTCAACCAGAGCGCGCTGAACCTGCTCGGGCATATTCGCGGTGGTTTGCTCGGTAAACCGGTGGAAGCGTTTTTCGATTGTTCGCTGGATGACCTGCTTGGCCGCGCGAGTGCCAACGCCAGCGCCAGTTGGCCACTGCGCACCCGCGATGGTCGACATCTGTTTGCCGTGTTGCGCGGCGAATCGCGCAAGCCGACAGCCATTGTTCCAGCGCCAATCGCTGCTCCAGCGCCACGCCTGTCCGGCATCTGCCTCGGCGATGAAGCGTTGCAGGCGGAATTTCGCAAAGCCCTGCGCGTGTTCGAGCGCGACGTGCCGCTGTTGATCAACGGCGAAACCGGCTCGGGCAAAGAGGCGTTCGCCAAGGCTGTGCACCAGGCCAGCCAGCGCTGCGGCAATGCTTTCGTCGCGCTCAATTGCGCGGCCATTCCGGAAAGCCTGATCGAGAGCGAACTGTTCGGCTATCGCGGCGGCAGCTTCACCGGCGCACGCAAGGACGGCATGCGCGGCAAGCTGCAACAGGCCGATGGCGGCACTTTGTTCTTGGACGAGATCGGCGACATGCCCTTGGCGTTGCAGACGCGTTTGCTGCGGGTGCTGGAAGATCGGCAAGTGGTGCCGATTGGCGGCGAGCCGCAAGCGGTGGACGTGCGCATCATCAGCGCGACGCACCGCAATCTGCTCGAGCGGGTCGAGGACGGCAGCTTTCGCGAGGACCTGTATTACCGCTTGAACGGGCTGGAAGTGGCGTTGCCGGCGTTGCGTGAGCGCAGTGATAAATCGCAGTTGCTGGATTTTCTCCTGGCCGAGGAGGCCGGAGGCGAAACGATTCTGATCGACGAAGCGGCGCGGCAGGCGTTGCTCGCATTCAACTGGCCGGGCAATGTGCGGCAGTTGCGCAATGTCCTGCGTACGCTGGCGGCGTTGTGTGATGGCGGGCGGGTCGGGGTTGAGGATTTGCCGGTGATGATTCGGCAGGCGCGGCCGGCGGTGGTGGCGGCGCAGATTGCCGCGCAGCCATTGGATGACGCCGAGCGTGTCGCATTACTCAATGCGCTTGAGCAGACGCGCTGGCATATGACCCATACAGCGCAGCAACTGGGCGTAAGCCGCAACACCCTTTATAGAAAACTGCGTAAACACGGAATTGAGCGGCGTGTCAGCTGAAAGCCCTCACCCTAACCCTCTCCCAGAGGGAGAGGGGACTGACCGAGGTGTTTTGGCGATTTACGCCGACCTGAAATATCGAGCCGAACTCAGGATTTGAAGGTGTCCGAGATCGGCTCCCTCTCCCTGGGGAGAGGGCTCGGGTGAGGGGCTGCGATCGAAAGCCGGGCCGATTTACGCCGACCTGAAATATCGAGCCGAACTCAGGATTTGAAGGTGTCCGAGATCGGCTCCCTCTCCCCCGGGAGAGGGCTGGGGTGAGGGGCTGCGGTCTGAAGCCGTGCGTAGATGTAGCCGCCAACCCGTCTCCATCCTTCAGCTAAAGAGTGCCATTTCCCCCTCCCTACGCTAACCTGCGGCCATGTTTTACGAGGTCGACTATGCACATTCATATTCTGGGTATCTGCGGGACTTTCATGGGCTCGATGGCGGTGTTGGCCAAAGAGCTGGGCCATCACGTCACCGGCTCCGACGCCAACGTCTATCCGCCGATGAGCACGCAGCTCGAGGCACAGGGCATTCAGCTGACGCAGGGTTATGACCCGGCACAGCTCGATCCGGCGCCGGATCTGGTGGTGATCGGCAATGCCATGTCCCGTGGCAACCCGGCGGTGGAATATGTGCTGAACAAAGGCCTGCCGTACGTCTCCGGTCCGCAGTGGCTGGCCGATCACGTCCTGCAAGGTCGCTGGGTGCTGGCCGTTGCCGGTACCCACGGCAAGACCACCACCAGCAGCATGCTCGCCTGGGTGCTGGAACATGCCGGCATGAGCCCGGGTTTCCTGATTGGCGGCGTGCCGCAGAATTTCTCGGTATCGGCGCGCCTGGGCGGTACGCCGTTCTTTGTCATTGAGGCTGACGAATACGACAGCGCCTTCTTCGACAAGCGCTCGAAGTTCGTCCACTACCGTCCACGCACCGCAATTCTGAACAACCTTGAATTCGATCACGCCGACATCTTCCCCGATCTGCCAGCGATCGAACGTCAGTTTCACCACTTGGTGCGCACCATCCCGAGCGAAGGGCTGGTCATCCACCCGACCACCGAGCCAGCGTTGCAGCGCGTGATCGAGATGGGTTGCTGGACCCCGGTGCAAACCACCGGCGCCGGCGGTCAGTGGCAGGTCAAGCTGCTCAGCGAAGACGGTTCGGCGTTCGAAGTGATGTTCGAAGGCGTGTCCCAAGGCACCGTCGAGTGGGAATTGACCGGTCAACACAACGTCGCCAACGCCCTGGCTGCTCTGGCCGCCGCGCGTCATGTTGGCGTGGTGCCGTCGATGGGCATCGCCGGGTTGAGCGCGTTCAAGAACGTCAAACGACGCATGGAGAAAGTCGCCGAGGTGCGCGGCATCACCATTTATGACGACTTCGCCCATCACCCGACCGCCATCGCTACCACCCTCGACGGTCTGCGCAAACGCATCGGCGACGCGCCATTGATTGCGATCATCGAGCCGCGCTCCAACTCGATGAAGCTCGGCGCCCACCGTGACGGTTTGCCGGACAGTGTGGTCGATGCCGATCAAGTGATCTGGTATGCCCCGGCCAACCTCGGTTGGGATCTCGGCGCCACCGCCGCATTGTGCACGGTGCCGTCGATTGTCAGCGATTCGCTGGAAGGCATCATCGAGCGCGTGAAGAGCCAGGCGCAGCCCGGCACTCACGTGGTGATCATGAGCAACGGCGGCTTCGGCGGCCTGCACGGCAAGCTTGCCGAGGCACTGCAATGAACAGTTTTTCCCAGGCCGGCGGCCCGGAACGCATCACCCTGGCGATGACCGGTGCTTCGGGCGCGCAGTACGGCTTGCGCCTGCTCGATTGCCTGGTGCGCGAGGATCGCGAAGTGCACTTCCTGATCTCCAAGGCCGCGCAACTGGTGATGGCCACCGAGACCGACGTGTCCCTGCCGAACAAACCGCAGATGATGCAGGCCTTTCTGACCGAATACACCGGCGCGGCTGCCGGGCAGATTCGCGTGTACGGCAAGGAAGACTGGATGTCGCCGGTAGCCTCCGGCTCCGGCGCGCCGGCAGCCATGGTGGTGGTGCCGTGTTCGACCGGCACGCTGTCGGCGATTGCCTCCGGCGCCTGCAACAACCTGATCGAGCGCGCGGCGGACGTCACCCTGAAAGAGCGCCGTCAGTTGATTCTGGTGCCGCGTGAGGCGCCGTACTCGAGCATTCATCTGGAGCACATGCTCAAGTTGTCGAATCTGGGCGTGACCATTTTGCCGGCCTCGCCGGGCTTCTATCACCAGCCGCAGACCATCGATGATCTGATCGACTTCGTTGTGGCGCGGATTCTCAATCTGCTCGGCATCCCGCAGGACATGCTGCCGCGTTGGGGCGAGCATCACCTGAGCAGCGATGAATAAGCTGCTGGTGCTTGTGCTGGCGCTGCAACTGGGCGGGTGCGCCACCGCGCGCACGCTGGATGCGGCAAAACCCGGCGCACCGGTGGTGTATGCCGGGACGCGGCTGGATTTGTATGCGTTGAACGGCGGCTGCTGCGCGATGGACCGGTTCGGTGCCGAGGCGCCGAGCTATCCGGGAGTGGACCTGCCGGCCAGTGCGCTGCTCGACACGCTGTTGTTGCCGTTGTCGTTGCTCACTGTGATTGGCATCGGATTCCAGGCGACTGGTGGATTGTAAAGGTCAAAAGATCGCAGCCTTCGGCAGCTCCTACAGGGGAATGGGGTCTTCTGTGGGAGCTGCCGAAGGCTGCGATCTTTTGGTTCTGAAAGTCCCGGAGTTATTTGCCTAACTTGCGCAGCTCATCCGACTCGATCACCCGCACGCCATCCTGTTCTTCCAGCGCCAGGCGCCACATTGCTCGTGCCAACTGGCACGCTTCGATGCCGTGGTATTTGCCCGGAATCAGCTTCGACAACGGCCCGGCCAGTTGCTCGACCAGCCGTGGCTCGGTGCGTTCGCCAAGCAACAGCGAAGGTCGGCAAATGGTCAGTTGCGGCCAGTTCTGCGCGCGCAGGGCCTGTTCCATTTCACCCTTGACCCGGTTGTAGAACACCGAGGAATTCGGATCGGCGCCAATCGCACTGATCACGATCAGGTGCCGCGCGCCCATTTCCCGCGCGCGCTTGGCAAACGCCACGACCATGTCCAGATCGACTGCGCGAAAGGCTTCTTCGGAGCCGGCCTGCTTGATCGTGGTGCCGAGGCAGCAGTAGGCGATATCGACCCGGCCACTGAGCTGCGGCAGAAACGCCTGCGGGTCGCCGACCGGGTTTTCCAGATGCGGATGCTCAGCCAGCGGCCGGCGCGAAGGGGCGAGGACACGGGTAATGGTTGGCTCGTTGAGCAAACGGTCGAGCAGATGTTCACCGGTCAGTCCGGTGGCTCCGGCAAGCAATACGTGCTGAGGCGTCAAGTACATAGTGTCTCTCCCTTGATACTGTTCAGCTTAGTTGCCTTTTTTCGCCGCGTCGTTCAATGCGCTGCTTTGCAAAGCTTTGCGCGCCTGCTGTTTTCGCAGCAGCTGCCAGTGCGACAGCACGGTTTTCGGCGCCCAGATCTGCGGCTCCGAGGCTTCGAAGCCGTCGGCCAGTTCGCGTTCGGCAACAGTGGCCTTGGCCAGTTTGAATGCCTGTTCCAGATCATCAGTCTGGTTCAGCGCCTGGGCGAACAGCGCGTCGCCAAAGTAAGTGAAGTTGGCTTCTTCCGAGCAACCGAACGACACCCGATCGGCGCGCGAGGCGGTCATGATCAGCGTGCGTTCGTCCTTCAGCGCCGGGATGAAACCACCGGAATAGCACGAAGAAATCACGATGACCTTGTCGCGATGCTTCAGCGGCGCGAGCACGGCGGCGAGTTCATCGGCGGGTAGATCGGCCAGTTCCATGCGCGGCTGATCGAGCACCAGTTCGTGCTCGGCGGTGCCGTGGCTGGTCAGATAAATGAACAGCAGATCTTCCGGGCCGCTGCGTTCGGCAAGGGCTTGCGCGGCGCGGCGCATGTTTTCGCGAGTGGCCATAGGCCGGTCGCCGAGATGATCGCGATGATTGACCAGGCGGATCTGGCCGAAGGCGCCAAAGCGCGTACTGAGCATGTTGGCGACGTAATCGGATTCACGCAGGAACACGCTTTGCTTGCCGTCGCCACCGAGGGTCAGGGTGTACAACTCGACTGCCGGAGTCGAAGCGGGAATCGCCGCCAGTGCGTCATCCAGCAACCGACCTTGGGCGAGCAAACCGAGTTCGAGGGTATCGGGCAGCAACTTGCCGTCGGCGTCGCGCACGCGTTGGCCGTTGATCCAGGTGCCGCTGAGCACGCTGCCATCGGTCAGCACCAGCGTGCCGCGTCCTGAATAGCTGTCGTTGTCGAAGCCGCCAATGTAGAAGCTGCCATCGGCCAGGTTCAAGCGGCCCTGACCGGTGAAGCGCCAGTCATTGAACACACCGATGTAATGGCTGCCATCAGCACCGATCAGTTCGCCCTTGCCGGTCAGCGCGCCTTCCTTGAACTGGCCGAGCCAGACGTCGCCGTCGGCGTTCTCGTAGCGACCCTTGCCGTGCAGTTGATTGTTCTTGAAGCCGCCGACGTAGATATCGCCGTCGGCGCTGTTGTAGGTGCCGTTGCCTTCCAGTTGACCGTTGACGAAATGACCCGTGAACGAATTGCCGCTGGCATCGCCGCGCTGGCCTTCGCCGTTGGGTTTGCCGTGGGCGAACTGGCCTTGATAGGAGCTGCCGTCATCCATTTCCAGGCGGCCGAGGCCGGAATACTGGTCAGCCTTGAACTCGCCGCGATAGGTCATGCCGTTTTCTTTCAGCGTACCTTCGCCATCGCGCCGGCCCTGCTTGAAGCCACCGGTGTAACTGCTGGCGTTGGTGCTCAGGCTGCCCTGACCATCGAACAGACCTTGCTGAAACTGGCCGCGATAGACCTCACCGTTGCTGCCATGCCATTCGCCCTGCCCGTGCCACTGACCCTTATCGAACTCTCCGGCGTACCAACTGCCGTTGGGATAGTCGACGCGGCCCTGACCTTGCAGCAAGCCGTCGACCAGTTCACCGCGATAGCGACCGCCATCGGGCAGGCGCGCATCCGGCGGCAACAGCGATTCGCCGTCGCCGCAAGCGGTGAGTATCAGGGTCAGGGCAAGGGGTGCAAGTCGAGCGATTGAGCGCATAGCGGGATCCGGGCAATTAGGCGACCGAGTATGCCGCAGCTATGCGTCGCATATATACAGACGTGACGCGAAACAGCGTGCGCTGCTTCGCATCCGGGATGATCAGACGAAGCAGAGTGACAGCGGTTCGGCGATGTAGGCCGGTTTGTCCGAGCCTTCTATCTCCAGTGTCGCGGTAGCCTTGAGCAGCCACTGGCCGGGTTTTTTCTCGGTGACTTCGACCATGTCGACCTTCAGTCGGACTTTCGAGTTGACCTTGACCGGCTGGATGAAACGCACACTGTCCAGGCCATAGTTGACGACCATCTTCACGCCTTCGGGCAGCACGAGGATGTCTTCCATCAGTTTCGGCATCAGCGACAGCGACAGGAAACCATGGGCGATCGTGCTGCCAAACGGCGTTTGCGCGGCCTTGACCGGATCGACGTGAATGAACTGAAAATCACCGGTGGCTTCGGCGAACAGGTTGATGCGCTCCTGATCGATGGTGAGCCATTCGGAACGTCCAAGTTCCTTGCCGACATAATCCTTGAGCTCTGCAACGGGAACATAGGGCATTGAGACTCTCCTTGGGTTCATCTGTTTTATAGTTTTTCAGGGGGCGGATTTGACCGGCCTGCGAACCACTGTAGATCATCATGGCGATTTGCTCAGGTCAACCGACCATGCTTTTGGCGAATGCCGGTCCATAGCGCCGGCATGCTTATAATGCCGAGCCCCTGCTGGCTGAAAATGTAAGACGGAGATGTCGGATGTTGTTACGTGGCCTGACCCTGCTGGTGCTGTTCCAATTGCTTGGCACCGCGCTCAATCATTTGCTGTTGCCGATATTGCCGGGGCCGATCATCGGGCTGCTGCTGTTGCTGGTGTTCCTGATCATTCGCGGTGAAGTCGGCGAGCCGTTGAATCAGGCAGCGGGCAGTCTGCTGCGTTATCTGCCGTTGCTGCTGGTGCCGCCGGCGGTGGGCGTGATGGTGTATGCCACGGCGATTGCTGCGGATTTCTGGGCGATTGTCGGCGCGCTGGTGGTCTCGCTGATCCTGTCGATGGCCTTTGCCGGCGTGCTCATGCAGCGGCTGGTCAAACGTCACGCGCCGCCGGCGGAGGAGTCCTGATGCTGTTTGACTGGCAAGGCGCGTGGGCGTCGGTGATTCATCATCCGCTGTTCGGCATCGGCATCACCCTTGGCGCCTATCAACTGGTGCTGGCGGCGTTCGAGAAAACCCGCTGGATCTTTCTGCAACCGGTGCTGGTCTCCATGTTGTTGGTGATCGGTGTGCTGGTCGGCTGCGGCCTGACCTACGCGGAATACCGCAAGAGCACCGAGATCCTCAGCATCCTGCTCGGTCCGGCCACGGTGGCGCTGGCGGTGCCGCTGTATTTGAATCTGCGGCGCATTCGCCAATTGTTCTGGCCGATTTTTACTACGCTGGTGATAGGCGGGGTAGTGGCAACGGGCATGGGCGTGGCGCTGGGCTGGTGGTTCGGTGCCGATCACATGATCCTGATGACCATGGCGCCGAAATCGGTGACCTCGCCGATCGCCATGCTGGTCGCCGAGCAGATCGGCGGCGTGGCGGCGCTGGCAGCGGTGTTTGTGCTGATCACCGGAGTGATCGGCGCGATCTTCGGCCCGGCGCTGCTGACCCGCCTTGGCGTGCACAGCCCCGAAGCGCGCGGCATGGCGCTGGGCATGACCGCGCATGCGGTCGGCACGGCGGTGGCGATGCAGGAAAACGATGAGTGCGGCGCGTTCGCCGCGCTGGCGATGAGTCTGATGGGCGTGGCCACGGCGGTGTTCCTGCCGTTGGCGGTGTCGATGGTGGTGTAAGGAAATGTCTATGAGTCTGCCGCTTTTTCCGCTGAACACGGTGCTGTTCCCCGGCTGCAATCTCGACTTGCAGATCTTCGAGGCGCGCTATCTCGACATGATCGGCCGCTGCATGAAGCAGGGCGTCGGTTTCGGTGTGGTGTGCATCCTTGAGGGCAGCGAAGTCGGCGTCGCGCCGGAAGGTTTTGCGCTGGTCGGCTGCGAGGCGCGGATCACCGATTTCCAGCAACAGGACAACGGCCTGCTCGGCATTCGTGTCCAGGGCGGGCGGCGTTTCACCGTGTTGCGCACCGAAGTACAGCGCGACCAACTGATTCTGGCCGACGTCGAATGGCTCGACGACGAGCCCGAGCAACCGTTACAGGACGAGGACGCCGACCTGGTCGCGCTGCTCAAGGCGCTGGCCGAACACCCGATGGTCGAAGCGTTGGATATGGGCACCGAAGCCGCCGGGCAACAGGCGCTGGCCAATCAGCTTGCCTATCTGTTGCCCTTCGCTGAAGAAGACAAGATCGATCTGCTGCAACTCGACGACCCTCAGCAACGGCTGGATGCAATTCAGGCATTGCTCGATGAGTTGCAGGGCGAGTTGTTTGCCTAGTTGCACTCTGAATCAACTGATCGCTTTTGCCAGCATTGTTCTGATCATGCCTTTGCCTTAGTTTCAAGTTGTCCGCAGGAAGCGGATGACTTGAACAAGAACAAGGACGAAAGCATGACTGTATATGAAGATGAATGGGCGTTCTGGGACGATATTGCCGGCAAGTATATTCTGAAAAATGCCGGTACTGATCATAACGCCGGCCTCGTAATCGAGGCGGCAGCGAATTATGCCGATCGCATGGTAATAGCCCGACGTAAACGCAAGTCTGGAAAGATCCCTGACGGCGATATACCGCGGATGTTGGCAACAGCCGCAACCATCGCGACCGCGACCGCTATTTGATTTTTCCCTTTTCAGTATTTATCTGCCGATGCAGTTGAGTCACGGCAGAGCGTTTATCAGTGGGTAACCCTATGTCTTTGGCAAAAATAAACAATAAGAGCTTCACGGCAAATCTTTATCTGGATGGTCGACCGGTCGTTCTCAATCAACAGCGTCTGCAACAGGTGTTGCGAGACAAGCGGATAACCCTGGGCGAAAAACTGGAGGCTGAGGTAGGACTGACGAGCCTGCGGACATCCAGCTTCATTACGCTGGCTGACCATGAGGATGATGACCCGCTGGTGTTGAAATTCGTTCCTCAGGGTGATTATTACGCAGTCCACCTGGTGCATCCGGGCGCGTTTGACGGTGCGCAGATGTTCATCGAGGACAAGACCCATAACCTGTTGGCAAGCACCAGCGCCCCGCAGCATTACTTTTCAATCAGTACCTATGGGGCGCCGAAGGCTTCCCTCAACGATATCGCTTCCGGTCCGGCACTTATCGAGTTGAACAGCGAGCCGCAGGACAAGCCGCTGTATCGGCAGTTGAGCGATGGCATGAGTTTGTTTCTGGACACAGACCCCAATGTCACAGGGCATAACGCCTTCAACAGCAAACCTGCACGATTGGTGATCAAAGTCGTCAAATAACCTGCAGCTGCAAATTCCTGAAAGGCGCCATTCATTTTCATTGAATGGCGCCTTTTTTCATGGGCGGTAGTGTTCGGCCACAGGCCAGGTCACATCATTGGAACAGGTCTTCCCGCCTTTTGGCAGCTTTAACACGACGCCACCGGATTGGGCTATTTGATCTATCAATCGGTCATAGGCATTGCTTCCATGCCAATACATATCCTCACCATCAGTGCCTGCCCAGGTTGCCTTTTCGATCGCATCCGCATTGTCGCCTGCCTGCCTTAACACATCCTCGACACGCGCTGCCTGGCTCAGATCCGATCGCACCAGCCAGATCCTTTCGGCGCTGATACCCCGGGTGGGCATGGAAATCCGCCCTTCGTAGGTATCCCCCTCAAAGTCCCTGTTATTCAGGTAGATGTTTTCCACCCGCGGGACCACTTCGATGCTGCGAGTGTCGATGACATACATAAAGCCAAGTGCCTGTTTGCGCCGCAGCAATGGGTAATCACGCGAGTTGTCCATCTCAAATGATGTATCCGAATCCTCACCCGAACTGAATCGATTTCCGCTGGATGAGTCACTGTCGGAAAAATGCCCCGCATAGCGGTTGGCCTGGCTGTTGTAGTGGCGGGGGTTGGAATAGTAGTCAAAACTCAAATAATGGACGCCGTCACCCAAAGAAAATGTCGCGCTGAAAGCATGTTTGGTTGTGGTGTCGGAAGGGTTGCCCCGCAACTTCACCAACCGCTTGTCCCGCGCCAGTTCAAAGGGGGTACGCAAATCGGCGCGGAACATTGCAGGGATGTCCGTACGATAAAGATAGTCATGCTTGTTGCGCTTGTAGCCTGCATATTCGAGATAGCTGTTCAGAAAGCTTTCTTCATAACGTTGACTAACGTCAGGCAGATCGCTCTCACCCCCTTCACCTTCTTCTCTAAGCTTCAGACTGAACGGGCCCAGTTCCTCCGCAATGTGCTCGAACCTTTTCTCGTCCGGGCCGTTTTGTGTCATTTGTCTGTGCTGTCCGGCCCACTCCGGGAAGCCGTCTTCCATGTCTGCACGCAAGCGTTTTTGCTGAGCGACGCTCAGATTGTAACTGCGTAAAAGCTCGGCACATTCGCTGCGCGTTTTCTCCGGGTGGGACCACTTCATGGAGTCCAGAAGGAATTTATGATGGTCCTTGATATCCCTGCGTCTTGCCCACGCTGGCGGACCGCCGTTTGCTTGGGCTTCGGTACGAAAGGCATGGATTTGTGCATCGCGCAGGTTATACGCATCCCAGATTTCGCCATCGGTCCAGTGCGCAAGCTGCAAAGGCAAGGAAGGGTCCGGACGTGCCTCGCTCGGGTCTGCTTTGATCAGTCTGCCGTGCTTGTCCCGAAAGGCGAAGCCGACATTCAAACGCGAGGTGACCCGCCCTTGATGGGGCGTTTCCTGCCATTCGTGTACTGCGTAATAGCCTTGCGCATCCGGTACAGCTGCGGAATAGGATCCGGCCCGACGATCGGATGGGTACTCCTCGACGAGCTTGTTCAAGCTCCACAAGTCAGTGTCGGCGACTCGATAAAGAGGCGGTCCGGATGGCACTCGCTCGCTCGGCAGCCTGGCGCGCCAGGCCTTCATCAGGTCGTGATACGCCACCATCACCGTTTGCCCTGCGGCGGTGCCGTCATCATTGGCGATGTCGGCAAACTGACGACCCTTATAAACCCTCAGGCCGTTCGCATTGCAGGCGAGGGTCTGATCGACGCTTTGCAAGTAGAGTTCCAGTGGCAAGCCTGTTGTTCGAGGTCGAGGAGCTTGCGTCTCGCGCATCTGCGAGACCGTGATGTTCGCATCCACTTGTCCGTGATTGTCAAAGGCGCTGGGGCCGGTGCCAGGCGTTTCGTTCAAACCGTCCGGTCTGATTCGTCCTGGCAAATGGAAGTCCAGATCTGTCAAGCGATCGGGTTGTGAAGGACGGGATGTTGAACCGGTGGATGTATCGGCCGTCGGTGAAGGGCGCACGCCTCCTGGTTTTTGTCGCATGAAAAAACTCCTTTTTTACGAGTCAGCCTTCAATGGCAGAGTTGTTCAGGTGCCAGTGGATAGTCGGATCTCCACTGGCAATTTGTTCACATCGCGCTGGCGCGGTCAGATTCAATGGCGGGCGATAAACAGGTCTTCGCGGTTCAAGCGTGTCTGTGGATCAGTCACCGAACTCCAGTAGTTGCTCACCGAGTTGTACACCAGCGTGCCCTGCGTGCCGGGCTGGTAACCGATGTGCGTCACGTACACCCGTGCGGCCAGTTCGCTGCGTTGTCTGTGCTGTTCGATGCCGGCCAGCAGCGCCTCGACGCTGGCGTAGCTGCGGGCATCGATGACGTATAGCTGCAACATTTCGAACAGCAGCGAGACTTCGTAGATATTGCCGGCCGACGTCACCACGCTGACGGACTCCACTGGCGTGTCGACTTCCATCTCCGGCAGTTCAACGGTGACGCTGGCGATGCGCAAGCGATTGCCGTCAAGCCGGATGTCCTCGCGTGTAACGGTCTCACCGAGCGTGCGAGTAAACAGATTCCAGGTGGACGCATTGGCGGTTTTCGCCGCGGCCCCCGGGGTGGCCAGGCGCACGATGCAGTTGCTGGCCAGATAAACGTCGTACGTCGCGCTCTGGCCCTCGAGCAGATAGATTCCTGTGTGCGCACGCTGTTCGATGACCACCTTGCTCGCCTGTGCGGTCAATGCTGGTTTTTCACTGACCAAAGGCCGCGTGAACAGATATTTGCCATTGCGCTTTTTCAACCAGCTGCGTGTGCTGAACAGCCGCGTGCCGGGGTTTTGCGCGTCTTCTTCGTAGTCCAGCTCCGGCACTTGCAGGCGGTAGGAAACTTCATCCTGGAGAACCAGCACGATGTCCTGCGCCAGCAGGGGTGTGGTGACTTTCAGGCTGTTGCGGCCGCTGTATCCCGTCGCTGATGCAATGGTTTGAATCACGCCCTTGAACGCAACCACTTTGGACGGCAGCAGAATCGACAGGCAGATATTCGTGTAGATCAGGTGGGTATTGCCCGAAACTCCGTTACGCAACTCGACGTCATAGCTGATCACCGCGTCGATGATTTCACTGTCCCGGAAGTCGAGATAAACGGTGCGGGCCGTGGCAGGTGCGGTGCGCTCAGCGACGAATTCGACCCGACGGTCCGTGCGTGCAATGAAATATCGATTCAGGCCCTGGCTGTCGATGACTACCTTGCCGTCATTGATGATGGCCGGCGCCGCGGCCGGTCGACCGTTGACGGTCACGGCGACCTCGATGTCCTGACTCAGTGCTTCGCCTGGCTGGGCAGGCAGCAGCGCCAGCAGTTCATATTTGTCTTGTGTGCGGAACAACCATCGGGCGTTTTTCAGTTGGCGCTGGCCGTCGACCATCCGATAGACGTTTTCCAGCGTCAGCACATGTTCGGGTTCGCTGCCATCCTTGCCGCGCAGCGAACTGACGACCAGCGAAGTGCCAATGACCTGCCAGCGCTGAATGACTTCCCGCGGCCAGCCGAATTCGACCACGCTGGAGTGTTCGCCGTCCTCGATGATCGTTGTGCGCATATTGGTATTGGCGATGTAGTAGCTGTCCTCGCCGCTGCCTCCGTCCACCTGACATTCGGTGCCGAAGATGGCAATGATGTCGTTGCCGTCTCCTGCGCTGATGCGGTCGTAACCGTTGGCAGCAATCTGGTTGGCATCGGCGGTACCCGTGACGCGGCTGGTGCCTTTGCGCAGGGTCGAGACGTTCTCGAACGAAGTCAGGTGCGCGACTTCGATTCCTTGCGCCGCTGGGTCCAGGCCGCGCAACGCCACCTTGCCGGTTTGCAGATTGATGTCATGCCCGATGTGGCGCGTGTCGCTGGTCGGGCGGCTGCCTTCGAACGCCACGGTGTCGGCGCCGGCACCGCCGTCGAGCACATTGATGTGCGCCGGTTTGCCTGGCCGGTCCAGTTCCTGCTCAGTGACTTCGTGATGGAACGCATCGTTCCTGTCGCCGCCGGTCAGCGCTTTGTGGCCGTCGCGGTAGGTGAACAGATTGGCCTGGGCCTTGACGCCGACGACGCGGTCATCGCCATCGCCCAGGCGCCAGAAAATGCCTTTGCCTTCGCCCGCGCTGCCGCTGACCTTGCCTTTGAGATCGGCAGGCAAGCCATCGCCGGCATCGATCACATCGTCTGCGCCAACGATGACGGCCTGGCTATCGAGTTTGAACGGCTTCTGTCCGACGCTTTCGTCCCAGACATAGCGCCACAGCTCGACGGATTGCAATTCGGTGCGAAAAGCGCCGTTGACCACGTGCTCGATGGAGTTCTTGTATGCGCCCTCGAGCAGGTCCCTGGCTGACTGTTCGAGCTGTTTTTCATGGTCGCGATAACCTTTGCTCAGCTTGAAGCGATCCATCACCTCCGTGTCCAGTTCCTGGCGGGTGAAAGCGAACCAGCCGGAGCGCAGGCGTTCGAGGCCAGTCAGTTCGATGTAGTCATCGATGTCGTCAACCACCCGCGCGGCCTGATAAATCATCGACCCGGCGATCAGCAGCGCCGCAGCGGCGAGCCCGACCGGGCCGGCGACACTGCCAAACCCGGCCAGCGCAGCGACGCCCAACACCAGACTGATGCCAGCGCCGGCCACGCTCAACGCGCCACTGACGTAGTGATCCTGCGCTTCTTTGCCCGACGCGGCAGCAGCAGCATTGAACGATTTGACCGCATCAATGATGTCGAACGGCAGGGTGATCGCGCTGGCGAACATTCCTGCGCCGCGGCTCATGTATTTGCCCACCGAAGTCAGCGGGAAGTATTTGAAGAGGTTGCCTCCTTGAGTGAGCATCGCGTGGCCAGTCTTGGTCAGACCCTGCTCGATGACCAGCGAGCCGAGTTCGGCGGCAATGGAGCTGCCCTGGAACAGCGCTTCCAGTTTTTCACCCTTTTGCAGCGCATCGGCCATGGCCATATAACCGCTGTAGATGCCAAACCCCTGCAGGCCGACACCTGCACTGCTGGTCAGGTAACTTTTGTATTTGTTGATCCAGCCTGGCGCGTTTTCGAACGTATCGATCCGATGGATATCCAGCTTTTGCGCAGCCTTGCCCAGTTGATTCAGGCGATCGGTACTGCTGCCAGCCGCAATGGGCGAGTCGCTGACGAACATCGGCCCGGCGTCGATGGAGCGTTTGCAGGCGATTTCATAAAAGAGCATTGCCACCAGGCCGCTGTCCGGGACGTCGGCCGCCCTCAAGCGACTTTCGACTGCTGCCGCCTGGAAATTGAGCCCGTCGAGAAACTCTTGATCCGGGACCTTCATGTTGGCGTTTGTCGTGCTGATCAGTTGGCCGTTGACCGTTGCGCCCAGCGCCTGCAGTTCGACCCGACTGGCCATGTACTCGCCAATGCGCAGCGGGCCGAAGTGTTCGTCGAGGGATTGCAGCGTCTGGCTGTGCGAGGCGTCAGCGGGCTCGACGATGGAAGGTGAAGGCACGTGCTCGGGGTTGCCTGTTGCCGGTGCATACGCATTGGCTGAGGCATCAATGGGAGTGACTTGAAGCAGGCGCACATTGGAACTATGCGTCGAGGGTATGATGAGTTTCGCCACGTCTTGATCCTTGAATGGTGTGTATGAAGCTGCGGTTTCCTTACCGGTGTTGCGGGCAAACTGTTTGTTTCAGGGCCAGACGATGTCATGAGCGAATTCGTTTCTGTTGCCTGAAAGCCTGACTATGGGCAGGGCCGCTGCCTCGACCTGGTCGATCAATCGGTCATATTCGAACTGATTGGAGTGTCCGGCATGGGTCGCCGCTTTGATGCGTCCAGCGCTGTCTCCCGCCATGTCGTTGATGTCTGTCACCCTGGCGCCTTTGGTCTGGGCGCTGTTCAGCAGCCAGATACGCTCGGCACTCAGTCCGCTGCGGCTGACAGAGATCAGTCCCTCGAAATCGTCAGAGGGAAACCAGGTCGGCGGCGTTTTGCGGGCGCTGGCGTTGAACATCATGTTTTCTTCATGCGGGACGACTTCAAGGTTGCGGGTGTCGAGGGCGTAGATGAACATTTCCGTCTGCCGGGTGCGGCTGGACCGGTAATCGCGCTCGTGATCCCACGCCACGGGGCTGGCCGGTTCAGACCAGCCGGAAGACGAACTGCTTGGCGAATCGCTGGCATCGCTGTCAGCACTTTCCGAGCTGCTGTCACTGGCATCACGCCCCGGATATTTGTGGGTCTGGCTGTTGAAGCGCAGGTATTCAGGATCCGGCGCGCTGGCATACATCTGGCCCTCATTGAGACTGAAGGTCGCGCTGATCGGCTTGTGCGTAGTGGCGCCGGGTTCATGGTGGTAGCGCGGCAGCATGGTGCCGTCGTTCGCCAATTCGAACGGGGTGCGCTCGTCACCGCGAAACAGCGCAGGAATGTCGGTGCGGTACAGGCAATTGTTCTTGTTGCGCAGGTAACCCAGTGACTTCAGCAGTGCTTCGCGTATTTCGGGGGTCAGACTGTTCTCGGCGTGATACCAGTCGTGGCGGGCATTGCGCTTGAGGTTGAGTTGTTCGACTGCATCCTTGGCGAACTGCTCGAATCGCTGCGGATTGTCGACGTCATCGAGCAAGCGCTGGTGAGCCTGGACCCAGGCCGGTATTGCCAGCCGGTTCTGCATGTCTTGCTGCAGACGCAGCAATTGGCTTGGCAGCAGGTTGAACGACTGCAGATAACGCTCACGCTCCTTGAAGGACATGGCCGGGTGCAGCCAGCGCAGGCTGTCGCGCAGCAGGTCGGTCACCGGGTTGCCCGTGGGCGATGGTTGCGCCCATTGGGGTGGCTGGCCGGTGGTGTGGGCATGCAGACGAAACCTCACGATGTCCTCGCCGTGCAGCCCGTACAGTTGCCAGATTTGCCTGTCGGTCCAGTGCACGAAGTGCGTCGGCTGTGCGTCAAAGCCGCCAGCGGGCGGGTCGACGCGCATGAAGTTGCCATACTCATCCGTGAGAGCGAACAGTGTCTGAGGTGCGCTTGATCCCCCGGACTCGCGCATTTCGAAATAACCCTGGTTGTCTGGCGAGCGCCCCGAGGGCCAGTAGCGGCTCTGGTCGATGGGCTGAGAGGGTGACTGCACGCGCGGTCGTTTTGCCGCAGGCTGTTCCGTCAGGCGCCAGGTCTGGCCCTCGGCATTTTTATACAGGCGCGGTCCGGAAGGGATGCGCTCGGTCAGCAGTTTGCTTCGCAGGGTGCCGGATTCATCGAGGCCGACATGAGTGGTGCGCAGCACGCCGTCGACATACACATCAACGAACTTGCGGTTGACGATCCAGCGAAAGCCTTCTGCGTCGGCGGGGTTCATGCCGCGCAAAAAAGCCTCGGAAAGCCAATAGTCATCTATCGATTTTTCACTCCCTCTATGGGCTGGCATGGGGGTGACTTCGACGGCGGGCAACCTTGGAGTTTCCCCGCTTGATTGCAGGCTGCCAGGACTGTTCGGCAATGTCTGTTGAAAAAAATCCGTGATGCGCGAAAATCCGGGAAGCGCAATGTCGGATCTGCGCGTCCCGGAAGTGCCTGTTTCAGAATGGCGCGTAGCCGTCACGGACGTTTTGCGCGGTAATTTTGGACTCATGATTTGACTCGAAACTGATAGCAACTATAAACATTGTCTGGTGAGATCAATGTTTGAGGATATGTAATCACGCTAATCAAGTTTATTAACCTGGCGTGTGCTTATCAGTATGAAAGGCGCTGGTGTATGAAGTTGGATTTATTATGTAACGCCAATTTTATATTCGTTTCAGCAGGAAAGTTAGCCGGCTTGCGGGTGCGCAAGTAATACAGGTGAATCCAATGGCGGCGCCGCTCTTTTCGAGTGTTTCCGAAGAGCGGCGCTTAATGGTTGATATCTGAAAAGTATTTGTTTCAATAAGCGTAACGCAACAATGTATGCGGCAAGTGGCGCAGTACAAAGAATCCGAACAGTGCAACCATCGATGGCAGGATCAGCCACCAGATCTTGAACGGCATCGCGTTGAGGGACGTCTGTCGTTGGCTCAACCACAGCATCGCGGCACAGACGCAACTGGCGAGCATGGCACCGGCGAGAATGTCGGTTGGCCAGTGCGCCCCCAGATAGACCCGTGACAAGGCAATTGCCAGTGCCGGGATGCAGGCAATCAGCAGCCAGGTCAAACGCATGCGTGGCGGCTGACCGCGACCAGCCAGTACACCCAGCGTCAGGAACAGGGCGAATGCGCCCGAGGCGTGACCGCTGGGCATGCTGTAGGTGGTCAATGGATCACTGAGCACTTCAGGGCGCACCCGGGCGAAGAAGTATTTGGTTCCGGTGTTGGCCATCGCGGTCACCATCATGGTCGCGCCGGCAAATATCGCCTGGCGCCACTGCTTGCACAGCAACAGCAATATGACAAGCAGGGCGCTGAACAGCAGCATGTTGCGGAACTCGCCGATCAGGGTCAGCGTCACGGCGATTTCGTCCAGCGCTGGCTGGCGATGTTCCTGCACCAGAGTCATCACACCGTTGTCGAGCGCGGTGAGGTATGGATAGCCGATAAACAGGCCAATCAGGATCAACAGGCTCATGCCGCCGATCCAGATCGTCGCCCGACGATGACGACGCACGCTGCTGTTGACGCTCAGGCCGACCATCACCGCGATGCTGGCCGCGACAATTCCGGCTTCGAGCCAGAAACCTTCAGGCAATGGCAGGCGGAACGCCGCGCCCGTGGCCCAGCCCGGCAACAGGTAAGCCAGGCTCCAGCCGGCGGCGGCGAGCAGGCTGACGGCGAAGAAGCGCGGGAACGGCATGTCGCACATCCCGGCGACCATCGGCAGCATCGGCCGCAGCGGGCCGATGAAACGCCCGACCAGCAGGCTGGCGATGCCATAGCGCTGGAAGTACGACTCGGCGCCGGCCATCCATTCCGGGTGATGGCGTAGCCCGGGGAGGCGGCGGATGTTCTGGTGGAAATGCCGCCCCAGAAAGTACGAGATCAGGTCGCCGAGGATGCCGCCGAGAAAGCCCAGCAGCAGCGTTTCGCTCAGTGACAGCGCGCCGCTGCCGGCCAGTACCGCCACGGCAAACAGCAGCACCGTGCCTGGCACGATCAGCCCGGCAATCGCCAGGCACTCCACGCACGCCACGAGGAACACCGCTGCGGCCAGCCACTGTGGATTGGCGCCGAGCCATCCGGTGATGCTATCGAGCCATGGGCCCATACAGAAAAACTCCAGACTATTGATGATCCCGGTAGGAGCTGCCGCAGGCTGCGATCTTTTGATTCTGCTTTAAAAGAACAAGATCAAAAGATCGCAGCCTGCGGCAGCTCCTACAAGGGTAAGCATTTACAGCAACATATAATCCCGGCCTTCGACCTGACCCCGTCGCAGCGGGTTCCGCGTGCACCATTGCGCATACGCGGCGTCAACGAAGCGGTACATCAAGTGTTCGTCACGGCCCAGCGGAATGCCCAGCCGGGTGGTTTGAATAATCTGCGAGGGCGGCGGCCCGGTGTCTTCGACCAGCAACAACTCATGATCGAAACGCTTGGCATCCCACATCGGTACTTTCAAACCCAATGCCTTGCACAACAACGTCTGCCCGGCGCAGAGCTTCTGCGTCGGACGCGGTCGCCCCTGGGCATCGGGATTGTTCAGCAGCATCTGCGCCAGACTCGCCGGGCCGCTGACCTCGTCGACCCACGGATAGGCGGATTTGATCAAAACGGCATTGCCCGGACCTTGCGCGCTGAAGTTCAGCGAATCACCGCCACGGGCGTAGTACATATAGATGTGGCCGCCATCCAGAAACAAAGCCTTACGCTTTTCTGTGTAACCGAGCGAGGCATGACTGCCTTTTTCCGCGCAGTAATAGGCTTCGGTCTCGATGATTCGCGCACTCAGCCACAGATCGCCGACGCGATGACGGATGACTTTGCCGAGCAGCGCCTGCGCCAGCACTTGTGCGTCGCGGTCGAAAAAACTGTCCGGCAGGCCTACGGGCAGGCGCGCGGACTCGGGGCAAAGGGGCACGTTGGTCATGATGGGCAAGGTTTATCCAGGCTCAAGAGGTCGTGATGATAACAACGCTGAGCTTAATTACGTCTGAACAAGAGGCAAACGCAGCTCATTTCGACCATCCGCCCGTCACCGCTGTTAGTCCCGGGACGCGGCAGCTATAATCTGCCGCTTTCCTCTTTGCCAAGACCCCAGCAGACCATGACTGAGTCCGTTCTTGACTACATGACCCGATTGGGTCGCGCCGCCCGCGCTGCCTCCAAGGTCATCGGTCGCGCCAGCACCGCGCAGAAAAACCGCGCCTTGCAGGCTGCCGCCAATGCTCTGGATGCTGCACGCGCCGAGCTGGCCGCAGCCAATGAGCTGGATCTGGCTGCCGGTCGCGCCAGCGGTCTTGAGCCGGCGCTGCTGGAACGTCTGGAACTGACCCCGGCACGCATCGACGGCATGATCGTCGGCTTGCGTCAGGTCGCTGCACTGGCGGATCCGGTCGGCGCGATCCGCGACATGAGCTTCCGTCCGTCGGGCATTCAGGTCGGCAAGATGCGTGTACCGCTGGGCGTGATCGGGATCATCTACGAATCCCGTCCGAACGTGACCATCGATGCTGCCAGCCTGTGCCTGAAGTCCGGCAACGCGACCATTCTGCGCGGTGGCTCCGAGGCGATTCATTCCAACCGCGCGATTGCCGCGTGCATTCAGCGCGGTCTGGCCGAGGCCGAACTGCCCGCCGCCGTGGTGCAAGTGGTCGAAACCACTGATCGTGCCGCGGTCGGCGCGATGATCAGCATGCCTGAATACGTCGACGTCATCGTGCCCCGTGGTGGCCGTGGCCTGATCGAACGCATCAGCCGCGATGCCCGCGTGCCGGTGATCAAGCACCTGGACGGCATCTGCCACGTTTACGTCAGCGAACATGCCGATCTGGCCAAAGCCCAGCGCATCGCCTTCAACGCCAAGACTTACCGTTATGGCATCTGTGGCGCGATGGAAACTTTGCTGGTCGATCGAGCGATTGCCAGGGATTTCCTGCCGTCGATGGCCGCGCAGTTCCGCGACAAAGGTGTCGAGTTGCGTGGTTGCGAACGCACCCGGGCGATCATCGAAGCGGTCGCGGCCAGCGAAGACGACTGGCACACCGAGTACCTGGCGCCGATCCTGTCGATCCGCGTGGTTGACGGTCTGGAGCAGGCGATCGAACACATCAATCATTACGGCTCCCATCACACCGACTCGATCGTCAGCGAAAACCTCGCCGACACCCGCCGGTTCGTGGCGGAAGTCGACTCGGCCTCGGTGATGATCAACACGCCGACCTGCTTTGCCGATGGATTTGAATACGGATTGGGTGCCGAGATCGGCATTTCTACTGATAAGCTGCACGCCCGCGGCCCGGTGGGTCTCGAAGGGCTGACCTGCGAGAAGTACATCGTGGTCGGTGATGGCCAGTTGCGCGGCCAGGCGACGGTCTGACTTGACCGACCTCGACCTGACAACGCCGCACACCGGCATCGAGTCGCGCCCGCAACGCATTGGCGTGCTGGGCGGTACGTTCGACCCGGTGCACATCGGCCATTTGCGTGGCGCGCTGGAAGTTGTCGAAGCGCTGGCGCTGGACGAGTTGCGCCTGATGCCGAATGCGCGGCCGCCACATCGCGGTACGCCGCAGGTGTCGGCGCAGGATCGGCTGGCGATGGTCGAGTGCGCGGTGGCCGGATTGCCGCCGCTGGTGGTGGACGCCCGCGAATTGCAGCGGGACAAACCGTCCTGGACCATCGATACCCTGGAGTCGCTGCGCGCAGAGATGCCCGCCGAGACCCAGGTTTTTCTGCTTTTGGGCTGGGACGCATTTTGCGGCCTGCCCACTTGGCACCGCTGGGAAGAGTTGCTCCAGCATTGCCACATCCTGGTGCTACAGCGCCCGGACGCCGACAGCGAACCGCCGGATGCCTTGCGCAACCTGCTGGCAGCGCGTTCGGTGAGCGACCCGCTGGCCCTGAAAGGGCCGAGCGGACAGATTGCATTCGTCTGGCAGACACCGCTCGCGGTTTCCGCCACCCAGATCCGTCAACTGCTGGCCAGCGGTAAGTCGGTACGTTTCCTGGTGCCCGACGCGGTCCTGGCCTACATCGATGCGCACGGTCTGTACCGTGCGTCGAACTGAACAAGGCGTGCTTCACCGATACGGATCACCGTATCCCCAAGCCGCCGAATACATGAGCAAAACGAGTTACATATGACTGATAAAGATCTACCGAAAGTAAAGCGCAAAGGCACGTTCAAGAGCGCACCACTGCCGGAAGCCGTCAACACCAACGAGCCGCTCAAGGGCGACGAACTGGTCAAGATTGCCGTCGCCGCGCTGGAAGACGTCAAGGCCCAGGACATCCAGATCATCGATGTGCGCGACAAGCAGAGCATCACTGACTACATGATCATCGCCACCGGTACCTCCAATCGCCAGATCAACGCGATGCTCGACAAGGTCCGCGAGGAAGTGAAGAAGCAGGGCGCCAAGCCACTGGGCGAAGAAGGCAAGGGCGACAGCGACTGGGTACTGCTCGACCTCGATCTGGTGATCGTGCACATGATGACCGCCTCGGCGCGTCAGTTCTACGACCTGGAGCGTCTGTGGGCCGGTGCCGAGCAAAGCCGTGCGGCCGATGCCAAGCATCACAGCCCGGAAAACACCCACGAGCATTTCACCAAGCTCAACAAAGACCAGTTCTAAGGGATTGCTGTGCGACTGCGCCTGATCGCCGTCGGTTCACGCATGCCCAAGTGGGTGGAAGAAGGCTGGCATGAATATGCCAAGCGTCTTCCGTCCGAGCTGGCGCTGGAACTGGTGGAAATTCCGCTCAATACCCGCGGCAAGAATGCCGACGTGGCCCGTTTCATCCGCCAGGAAGGCGAAGCCATGCTGGCCAAGGTCGGGCACAACGAGCGGATCGTCACGCTGGAGGTTCACGGCAAGCCGTGGAGCACCGAGCAACTGGCGGTCGAACTCGATCGCTGGCGCCTGGATTCGCGCACGGTCAACTTCATGGTCGGCGGCCCGGAAGGGCTGGCACCGGAAGTCTGTGCCCGCGCTGACCAGCGCTGGTCGTTGTCGCCGCTGACCTTGCCGCACCCGCTGGTGCGAATCCTGATCGGCGAACAGTTGTACCGTGCCTGGACCGTGTTGTCCGGCCACCCTTACCACAAGTAAGCCTGCCCTCATGTCTCAGCCGATCCGCATCAAGGACCACGAAAAGGACGCCCGTCTGGTGCGCAGCCGTGTCGTGTTCGGTGCGATCGTGATTGTGGCGCTGATCTGTGTGCTGATCGCGCGTCTGTATTACCTGCAGGTGATCCAGTACGAGTATCACTCGACTCTGTCGGAAAACAACCGCGTCCATGTGCAGCCGATTCCGCCGACGCGCGGGCTGATTTTCGACCGCAACGGCGTGGTCGTGGCCGACAACCGGCCAAGCTTCAGCCTGAGCATGACCCGCGAGCGCTCCGGCGACTGGCAACAGGTGCTCGACGTCATCGTCGAGGTGCTGGAGCTGACGCCCGAGGACCGGGTGATCTTCGAGAAACGCATGCGGCAGGGGCGCCGGCCGTTCGAGCCGGTGCCGATCCTGTTCGAGCTGACCGAAGAGCAGATCGCCCGCATTGCGGTGAACCAATTCCGCCTGCCCGGGGTGGAAGTGGTCGCGCAACTGGTCCGTCACTACCCGCAGGGCGCGCACTTTGCGCATTCGGTGGGCTACATGGGGCGGATCAACGAGAAAGAGCTGAAGTCGCTGGATCCGGTCAACTACAGCGGCACCCACCATATCGGCAAGACTGGCATCGAGCGTTTCTACGAGCCGGAACTGCACGGTCAGGTCGGTTACGAGGAAGTCGAGACCAACGCCCGTGGCCGCGTGTTGCGCGTGCTCAAGCGCACCGATCCGATTCCCGGCAAGGACATCGTCCTGAGCCTCGACATCAAGTTGCAGGAAGCCGCCGAGGCCGCGCTGGGCGGGCGCCGTGGTGCGGTGGTCGCGCTCGATCCGAAGACCGGCGAAGTGCTGGCGATGGTCAGTCAGCCGAGTTTCGACCCGAACCTGTTCGTCACCGGCATCAGCTTCAAGGCCTACGCCGAGTTGCGTGATTCCATCGACCGGCCGCTGTTCAACCGCGTGCTGCGCGGTCTGTACCCGCCGGGCTCGACGATCAAACCGGCGGTAGCGATTGCCGGTCTTGACGCTGGCGTGGTCACGGCTTCGAGCCGGGTGTTCGACCCGGGCTATTACATGCTGCCCAACTACGACCACAAGTACCGCAACTGGAACCGCACCGGTGACGGCTTCGTCGACCTCGACACGGCGATCATGCGGTCCAACGACACCTACTTCTATGACCTGGCGCACAAGCTCGGCATTGATCGGCTGTCGACCTACATGAACAAGTTCGGCATCGGCCAGAAGGTCTCGCTGGACATGTTCGAAGAATCCCCGGGCCTGATGCCGTCCCGCGAATGGAAACGCGCGACGCGCAAGCAGGCGTGGTTCCCCGGTGAGACCCTGATTCTCGGGATCGGCCAGGGCTATATGCAATCGACGCCGCTGCAATTGGCCCAGGCCACCGCGCTGGTGGCCAACAAAGGCATCTGGAACCGTCCGCACCTGGCCAAGTCCCTCGACGGGGTGAAGCCGGTGGATGAAAACCCTATGCCGAACATCGTCCTGCGCGACCCGTCCGACTGGAACAAGGTCAACCACGGCATGCAGCAGGTGATGCACGGTGCCCGTGGCACCGCGCGCAAAGCGGCGATCGGCGCGCAATACCGCATCGCCGGCAAGTCCGGTACCGCGCAGGTGGTGGCGATCAAGCAGGGCGAGAAATACGACCGCTCCAAGGTCCAGGAACGCCACCGCGACCACGCCTTGTTCGTCGGCTTCGCCCCGGCCGATGATCCGAAAATCGTCGTGTCGGTGATGGTCGAGAACGGTGAGTCCGGTTCCGGCGTTGCCGCGCCGGTGGTGCGCCAGGTCATGGACGCCTGGTTGCTCGACCAGGACGGCCACCTGAAAGCCGAGTACGCCAGCCCAATCACTGCGGAGGCCCCGGCCCGTGATGAATAATTTTGATCGCATGCTCTCCAGCGAGGATGTGATGCGTCGCCGCGCGACGTTGCTGCAAAGACTGCATATCGATGGCCCGCTGTTGATCCTGTTGCTGATCCTCGCCGCCGGCAGCCTGTTCGTGCTGTATTCGGCCAGCGGCAAGAGCTGGGATTTGCTCGGCAAGCAGGCCACATCTTTCGGCATCGGTCTGGTGGCAATGATCGTCATCGCCCAGTTCGAGCCGCGTTTCATGGCCCGCTGGGTGCCGCTCGGTTACGTGATCGGCGTGATATTGCTGATCGTCGTCGACATCATGGGCCACAACGCCATGGGCGCCACGCGCTGGATCAACATCCCCGGGGTGATCCGCTTCCAGCCCTCGGAATTCATGAAGATCCTGATGCCGGCAACCATCGCCTGGTACCTGTCCAAACGCACGCTGCCGCCGCAGCTCAAGCACGTCGGCATCAGCCTGATGCTGATTGGCGTGCCGTTCATTCTGATCGTGCGCCAGCCCGATCTCGGTACCTCGCTGCTGATTCTCGCCGGTGGCGCCTTCGTGCTGTTCATGGGCGGTTTGCGCTGGCGCTGGATTCTCAGCGTGCTGGCGGCGGCGGTGCCAGTGTCGGTGGCGATGTGGTTCTTCGTCATGCACGACTATCAGAAGCAACGGGTCCTAACCTTTCTCGACCCGGAAAGCGATCCGCTCGGTACCGGCTGGAACATCATCCAGTCGAAAGCCGCGATCGGTTCCGGTGGCGTATTCGGTAAAGGCTGGCTGCTCGGCACCCAGTCACACCTGGACTTTCTCCCGGAAAGCCACACCGACTTCATCATTGCTGTGCTTGGTGAAGAGTTCGGTCTGGTGGGGATTTGCGCGCTGCTGCTGATCTATCTGTTGTTGATCGGTCGCGGGCTGGTGATCACCGCCCAGGCGCAAACGCTGTTCGGCAAATTGCTCGCCGGTGCGTTGACCATGACTTTTTTTGTTTACGTTTTCGTCAACATCGGTATGGTCAGTGGCCTGTTGCCGGTCGTGGGGGTGCCGTTGCCGTTCATTAGCTACGGAGGAACTTCGCTGGTGACGCTGCTGTCAGCGTTTGGGGTTTTGATGTCGATCCATACCCATCGCAAGTGGATCGCACAGGTTTGAATAAGGTGAAGAGTGCAATGCAAGTAATGCGTGGCTGGGCGACTCGATGCGCGCCGCTGGTTGGCCTGATGGGCCTGCTGGGGAGCGTGCAGGAAGCGCTGGCCGGCGACTATGAAGGCTCGCCGCAGGTGGCCGAATTCGTCGGCGAAATGACCCGCGACTACGGTTTCGCCGGTGAACAACTGATGGGTGTGTTCCGCGAGGCGCAACGCAAGCAGTCGATTCTCGACGCCATCTCCAAACCCGCCGAACGGGTCAAGCAGTGGAATGAATATCGCCCGATGTTCATCACTGACGCGCGCATCGCCCGCGGTGTCGATTTCTGGCGTCAGCACGAGGCGACCCTGGCCCGTGCCGAGCAGGAATACGGCGTGCCGGCACAGGTCATCGTGTCGATCATCGGCGTCGAGACCTTTTTCGGACGTAATACCGGCAATTTCCGCGTGATCGATGCTTTATCGACCCTCGGCTTCGACTATCCTCCCCGTGCCGAATTTTTCCGCAAGGAACTGCGTGAGTTCCTGCTGCTGGCCCGTGAAGAGCAGGTCGACCCGCTGACCCTGAAAGGCTCGTACGCCGGGGCCATGGGCCTGCCGCAGTTCATGCCGAGCAGCTTTCGCGCCTACGCGGTGGACTTCGACGGTGATGGCCACATCAATATCTGGAACAACCCGGACGATGCCATTGGCAGCGTCGCCAGCTATTTCAAGCGTCATGGCTGGGTTGCCGGCGAGCCGGTGGTCAGCCGCGCCGATGTGCGCGGCGAGCAGGTCGATGAAGGCCTGACCACCGGTATCGAACCGGTGAAGACGGTCGCAGAGTTGCGGGCGCTGGGCTGGTCAAGTCATGATGCGCTGCGCGATGATATGCCGGTTACCGCATTTCGCCTCGAAGGCGACAACGGCCCTGAATACTGGATGGGCCTGCAGAATTTCTACGCGATCACGCGTTATAACCGCAGCGTGATGTACGCCATGGCCGTACATCAACTGTCTGAACAGCTGGTACAAGCACGGGGCGTCAAGTAATGCAGGCATTGCCTAACAATAAACCCCTGAAGCTGGTGGCTTTCGCTGCGTTGGCAGTCCTGGTCGCCAGTTGCACGACCAGCCGTACGCCGACGCAGAAAACCCCGTCCACCGCTGTCCGCGCCCAACCGGGCCTGGACATCAACCGCGCGCACAAAGACGGCGCGCCGTGGTGGGATGTCGATGTTTCGCGCATCCCGGATGCGACGCCGACCCTGCACACCGGCCCGTACAAGGCCAATCCGTACACCGTGCTGGGCAAGACCTATTTTCCGTTACAGGAATCCAAGACCTACGTGGCTTCGGGCACGGCGTCCTGGTACGGCACCAAGTTCCATGGCCAGAACACCGCCAACGGCGAAGTGTATGACCTGTACGGCATGAGTGCCGCGCACAAGACCTTGCCGCTGCCAAGTTACGTTCGGGTGACCAACCTGGACAACAACAAGACCGTGATCCTGCGCGTCAACGACCGTGGGCCGTTCTACTCCGATCGCATCATCGACTTGTCCTACGCGGCGGCGAAGAAACTCGGCTATGCCGAAACCGGCACCGCGCGGGTCAAGGTCGAAGGCATCGATCCGCAGCAGTGGTGGGCGGCCAAGGGCCGTCCGGCGCCGCTGATGCTCAACGAGCCGCAAGTGGCGCAGAATAGCGCGCCAGTGATTACGGCTTCGGCCGGCACCGTCGAGCAATGGACGCCGCCGCCGCAGCAACATGCCGCGGCCGTGGTGCCTGTGCAGATCGATGCAAAAAAAAACGCTTCTGCACCAGCGTCTGGCCAGTATCTGCAGGTGGGCGCGTTCGCCAACCCGGACGCTGCCGAACTGCTGAGATCGAAGCTCAGCGGGATGGTGAGCGCGCCAGTGTTCATCAGCTCGATCGTGCGCAATCAGCAGACCCTGCACCGGGTACGCCTGGGGCCGATCGGCTCGCCGGGTGAAATTGCCCAGGTGCAGAACAGTGTGCGTCTGGCCAATCTGGGTTCGCCCAGCGTGGTCACCGAGTAATACGTAGACCTTGATTGACGGTTCACTTGCGGTATACGGGGGGTGAACCAGGTTGTTGGCTCGTCGAAGAACAAAAGCCCGGCAAGGGTGACTGGAGTGAGCAACTGAACACGCGATGGCTCGTCAGAAAGCCATCTGATTAAATTTTGTCCGCAAGGACAGTTTCCATTAGCGATTTCGAGAGACGGATGAACATCACCACCTTTGCCAAACGCCTGTGTCTGCTAGTCCCGCTGCTCCTCTCGCCAGCCGCCTTTGCGGCCGAGATGATGCCGTCGCCACCACAACTGGCCGCCAAGGCCTACGTTCTGATGGATGCCAGCAGCGGCAACGTGCTGGTCGAAAACAACGGCGACCAGCGTCTGCCACCGGCCAGCCTGACCAAGCTGATGACCGCGTACATCGCGACCCTGGAAATCCGTCGCGGTCAGATCGGTGAAAACGACCCGGTGACCGTCAGCGAAAACGCCTGGCGCACCGGCGGTTCGCGGATGTTCATCAAGGTCGGCTCGCAAGTGACTGTCAGCGACCTGCTGCACGGCATCATCATCCAGTCCGGTAACGACGCCAGCGTCGCCCTGGCCGAGCACATCGCCGGCAGCGAAGACGCGTTCGCCGACCTGATGAACAAGACCGTCACCGAACTGGGCATGACCAATACCCACTTCATGAACCCGACCGGTCTGCCGAACCCTGAGCACTATTCGTCCGCTCACGACATGGCGATCCTCGCTCGCGCGATCATCCACGAAGACCCGGCTCACTATGCGATCTACTCGCAGAAAGAGTTCTTCTGGAACGGCATCAAGCAGCCTAACCGCAACCTGCTGCTGTGGCGCGACAAGACCGTTGACGGTCTGAAAACCGGCCACACCGACGAAGCCGGCTACTGCATGGTGTCCTCAGCGGTACGTGACGGCCAGCGCCTGATCGCTGTGGTGTTCGGCACCAACAGCGAAGTGGCCCGTGCCGCAGAAACCCAGAAGCTGTTGACCTACGGTTTCCGCTTCTTCGAAACCCAGACCTTCTACCAGAAGGGCACTGAACTGGCGCAGGCGCCGGTATGGAAAGGCACCACCAGCCAGGTCAAGGCCGGCCTGGCGCAAGACCTGACCATGACTCTGCCGAAAGGCCAGCTGAAGAAACTCGCAGCCAGCATGACCATGAACCCGCAACTGGTTGCGCCAATCGCCAAGGGCGACGTGATCGGTAAAGTCGAAGTCAAACTGGAAGACAAGGTAGTGCACAGCGCCGACCTGATCGCTCTGGATGGCGTCGAGGAGGGTGGTATCTTCCGCCGCATGTGGGATAGCATCCGTCTATTCTTCTACGGCTTGTTCAACTGATTTTGTGTTGACCTGCATGGCCCCGCCCCGATCCGGTGCGGGGCCATGTGCGTTACCACGGCTTAAGAGGCCGTTACGCCATGACCGATACCGAAGTAAAGGCGCCAAAGATCGAATTTCCTGTCACGGATTATCCCGTCAAGGTGATCAGCGATACGGGCGTCGGCCGCAAAGACCAGATCATCGAGATCGTGAAGAAACACGCGACCATCAATGACGAGCGCATCGACGAGCGTCAGAGCAGCACCGGCAAGTACACCACCATCCAGCTGCACATCGTCGCCACCGATCAGGATCAGCTGTACAACATCAACAGCGAACTGCGGGCGACCGGCTTCGTGCACATGGTGTTGTGATGCGCGGCACGCTGGGCTTTCGCGAGCTGGGCCAGATGGCTTACGAGCCGGTCTGGCATGCCATGCAACGTTTCACCAATGAGCGCGGCACTGCTGCCGACGACGAAATCTGGCTCGTCGAACACCCGCCGGTGTTCACTCAGGGCCAGGCCGGCAAGGCAGAACACCTGTTGCTGCCGGGAGATATTCCGGTGGTGCAGGTCGATCGTGGCGGCCAAGTGACTTATCATGGCCCCGGGCAACTGGTGGCCTATCTGTTACTGGATGTGCGCAAGCTGGGTTTCGGCGTGCGCGATCTGGTCAGCCGCATGGAAGCCTGCCTGATCGAACTGCTGGCCAGCTACGGCGTTACCGCCGCCGCCAAGCCAGATGCTCCCGGCGTGTATGTCGATGGAGCGAAAATCGCTTCTCTGGGTTTGCGCATTCGCCACGGTTGTTCCTTTCATGGCCTGGCCCTGAACGTGGATATGAACCTGGAACCGTTTCGACGGATTAATCCCTGCGGCTACGCCGGGCTGGCCATGACCCAGCTGAGCGATCACGCAGGATCGATTGAATTTGCCGAGGTAAGTGCCCGGCTGCGCGCGCAGCTCGTCAAACACCTCGACTATGCTGAGCAGACGACCCTCACGGGCGGAATCGACTGATATGACTACTGATGCAGTGCAAACCATGATCCCGACGCTCGACGTGACCGAGCGCCCGGCCCCGCGTCCCAAGGTTGAAGCCGGCGTCAAGCTGCGCGGCGCCGAGAAGGTTGCACGCATCCCGGTCAAGATCATCCCGACCACCGAACTGCCGAAGAAACCCGACTGGATCCGCGTGCGCATCCCGGTTTCGCCGGAAGTCGACCGCATCAAGAGCCTGCTGCGCAAGCACAAGCTGCACAGTGTCTGCGAAGAAGCGTCCTGCCCGAACCTCGGCGAATGCTTCTCCGGCGGCACCGCAACCTTCATGATCATGGGCGACATCTGCACCCGCCGCTGCCCGTTCTGCGACGTTGGCCACGGTCGTCCGAAGCCACTGGACGTCAACGAGCCGGAAAGCCTGGCTATCGCCATCGCCGACCTCAAGCTCAAATACGTGGTGATCACTTCGGTGGACCGCGACGACCTGCGTGACGGCGGTGCCCAGCACTTTGCCGACTGCATCCGCGAAATCCGCAAACTGTCGCCGAACGTTCAGCTCGAGACCCTGGTCCCGGACTACCGTGGGCGCATGGACATCGCCCTGGAAATCACCGCCGCCGAGCCGCCGGATGTGTTCAACCACAACCTGGAAACCGTGCCGCGCCTGTACAAGGCTGCGCGTCCGGGCTCGGATTACCAGTGGTCGCTGACCCTGCTGCAACGCTTCAAGCAGATGATGCCGCACATTCCGACCAAGTCCGGCCTGATGCTGGGTCTGGGCGAGACCGACGAGGAAGTCATCGAAGTCATGAAGCGCATGCGCGAACACGACATCGACATGCTGACCCTCGGTCAATACCTGCAACCGTCGCGCAGCCACTTGCCGGTGCAGCGTTTCGTGCACCCGGACACCTTCGCCTGGTTCGCCGAAGAAGGTTACAAGATGGGCTTCAAGAACGTTGCGTCTGGCCCGCTGGTACGTTCCTCGTACCACGCCGACGAGCAGGCGAAGCTGGTCAAGGCCGAGCTGCTGGGTTCCTGATTCACTGCTGATGTAAAAATGCCCGCCGAGGACGGTTCCTCGGCGGGCATTTTTTTGCCTGAGACAAGGGGCTTTTGTTTGTCTCTTCAGCTGACTACTGTGTGTGCATGACTTTACCGCTGGAGCCCAAGGATGACCGTTCGACCGAGCCACACCCTGATTGCCCACCGAGCCGTACCGGCGCTGCCCTCCGAAGGGACGATCGGCGTCATCGCGCCTGCCGGCCCCGGCGCCCTCGATACTGAAAAAGCGCTGCAATGGATGCGCGCGCGCGGCTATGGGCTGAAGGTGTTTCCGGGTGTCTATGAGAAGGACGGCTATCTGGCCGGCAGTGACGACGTACGCCTGCGCGATCTGCACGCGGCATTCGCTGATCCTGAGGTCGACGCGATCATTTGCCTGCGCGGCGGCTACGGTACGCCGCGTTTGCTCGACCGAATCGATTACGACCTGCTCAGCCGGCATGCAAAGCCGTTTGTCGGCTATAGCGACATTACTGCGCTCCACCTGGCCATCAGTCGCTACGCTGGGTTTGTGACCTTTCACGGGCCGCTGCTCAATGCCGACCTGCTGGGCGACAAGGAGCCGCCGACCGTCACTTCATTCTTCGCCATGCTGCGCGGGCAATTGAAAGCGGGCAGTGTGCTCAGCCATCCGGCGGCTTATCCGTTATCAACCGTCGAACCGGGCATCGCTCACGGGCGTTTGCTCGGCGGCAACCTGGCGATGATTGCTGCAACCCTCGGCACGCCCTACGAGATTGATGTCGAAGGGGTGATTCTGTTCATCGAGGACATCAACGAGCCGCTGTATCGCATTGATCGGCTGCTGACCCAGATGCGTCTGGCCGGCAAGCTGGCCCGACTGCGCGGTGTGCTGGTCGGTGATATCGCCGGAGTGGAGGTCGACGCGCTGAATCGCTTGCTCAAGCAAACCTTTGAGTCGTTGCGGATTCCGGTGTTGTCGGGTTGGCGCAGTGGCCATTGCGACCCGAACCTGACACTGCCGTTGGGCGCGCTGGTGCGCCTGGATGCGGGAAAGCAGGAGTTGCTGCTGGAGCAGGATGTGGTCATCAAGGCTGAAACGGTTATTGCCTGACAGTCAGTCTTCGCGAGCAGGCTCGCTCCCACATTGGAATACGCTCAACTGTGGGAGCGAGCCTGCTCGCGAAAGCGATATCCGCCATACGGCAGTCTTTCTATTGGGTGCGCAGGCTCTCAAGCAACTTGTGCGTCGGGTAACCATCCGCAGGCCAGCCCAGCGCCTGCTGGGCACTGCGAATTGCCTTGCGCGTATTGGCGCCGATAATCCCGTCCGCCGTGCCGGCGTCATAATTACGCGCGCTCAATAGCGTTTGCAGTTCGATGCGCTCAGTACGGCTCAGCGGCAGATCATCTTTCGGCCAGTTGCCGTTGATCAGGCCCGCGCCTTCGAAACGCTCGGACAACAGGCTCACCGCCAGCGCATACGACGACGAATTGTTGTACTTGAGAATCGCCCGGAAGTTATCGAGGATCAGAAACGCCGGGCCACGATACCCGGCCGGCAACAGCAGGGCGGCGGACAGTTGTTCGGAGCCGGCTGGCACCTGCGCGCCATTGGGCAGGTTCACGCCCAGTTGCCGCCATTCGGCGACGCTTTTGCGAATCGCGCCATCGGCCAGCGTGTAGTTGAAACCGCTCGGCAATTGCACTTCAAAACCCCACGGCTGGCCGCGTTGCCAGCCCGAGCTTTGCAGATAATGCGCGGTCGAGGCGAGCGCATCGGCCGGGCTGCCCCAGATGTCGCGGCGACCGTCACCGTCAAAATCCACGGCGTGGGTGTTGTAAGTGGTCGGAATGAACTGGGTCTGGCCCATCGCGCCGGCCCAGGAGCCGAGCATTTTCTCCGGGGTGATATCGCCCTGTTGCAGAATCTGCAGGGCGGCAATCAATTGCGCATGGGCAAAGCCAGGACGACGCCCCTCGTAGGCAAGGGTGGCCAGCGAGTTGATCACCGACTTGCTGCCCTGGAACTGGCCGAAGTTGCTTTCCATGCCCCACACCGACACCAGCGCCTGGCGATCAACGCCATAACGCTGCTCGATGCTCTGCAGAATGTCGGCGTACTGGTTGATCAGCGCCTGGCCCTTGCGTACGCGCAGCGGCGACAGCGCACCGTCGAGGTATTCCCACACCGGGCGGGAAAACTCCGGCTGACTGCGATCGGCACGGATTACGCTGGCGTCGAAGCTGACATTGGCAAATGCCTGATCGAACAGCTCGGGGCGAATCCCGGCGGCGAGGGCGTCCTTGCGAAAACCTGCCTGCCATTCGGCGAAGGTCTGGGTCGGTTGAATATCGAGCGGGTCGGCGGACGGCACTACCGGCGGAATGATCGCTGGGGCCGTGGTAACCGGGGCGGCTTGAAGCGGTTGTGCATCGGCGGCGGTGGGTTTTTCCGCGCAGGCGACAAGCAGGATGAAGCTGGAGGCAGCGATCAATTGGCGCACGGGCCAACGACGGGAAAGACTTGGGGGCATGCACAGTTCCAGGGGAAACGAATCAGGTGCAGACCTTAACATGAGCGGGGGGTAGTGCGCTTCAGGCAGCCAGAAAGTAAAAAGCCTCCCGGTTGTCAGACCGGAAGGCTTCGCGGCGGTAGCTGCCTTTGCCCTTGGCTGGTCGTTCCTGGCGGCTGCGGAACAAGGGCTGGGCGACGATGGATTTGGCCTTGTTGGGGCCATGCTTTGCTGGCTTTTTGCTCATGAGGGTTCTCTCGGTGTGGTGGGTTTCGCGTTGCGGATAATCTGCTCATGCTAAAGAAAAGTCAAAAGATCGCAGCCTCTGGCAGCTCCTGCAGGGGGGATACATTTCAAATGTAGGAGCTGCCGAAGGCTGCGATCTTTTGATCTTATTCGGCAGGCAAAGACAGGCGTTGGCCTGCCATCAATAGAGCCAAGCGACTCAAGCTCATCCACGGCGATCCCGCCGCCTGACCCTTGATCTGCGCATCGATACGCTGCGCTTCGAGCAGCAACTGCGCCCAGCGTTGCGCCGAGTAGCGTTGCAGTGCCTTGCTCATCAGCGGCTTGCGCTTGTCCCAGACGGGGGGTTTCGACTGGCTGAAGCACTTGTCCAGTGGGGTGCCCTGGCTGTATTGCAGGGAAATATTGGCCAGCAGGCGCAACTCCCGCGCCAGTGCCCAGAGGATCACCGGCGGTTCGACGCCTTCGCCGCGCAAACCTTCGAGCATGCGCAAGGCGTGGGCCGGTTCGCCGTTGAGCACCGCGTCGGTCAGGCCGAACACGTCAAACCGCGCACTATCGGCCACGGCGGCTTGAACGGTTTCGACGGTGATCTGCCCACCTTCGGCCATCAACTTGAGCTTTTCGATTTCCTGGGCAGCGGCGAGCAGGTTGCCTTCGACACGCGCGGCAATCAATTCGACCGCGTCCTGACTGGCCGATAGACCGGCCTGGGACAGGCGCTGACGAATCCAGCTGGGCAGCTGATTGGCATCCACCGGCCAGATCTGCACAAACTGGGTTTGTTGGCCTTCGACCAGCGCCTTGCCCCACTTGGTTTTCTGCGCGCTGCCATCGAGCTTCGGCAAGCTGATCAGCAGGACAGTGTCTTCAGCAGGGCGTGAGCAGTATTCGATCAGCGCGGCGGCGCCTTTGTCGCCAGGCTTGCCCGACGGCAGGCGCAGCTCCAGCAGGCGTTTTTCGGCGAACAGCGACATGCTCGCGCCGGCCTGCAGCAACGTACCCCAATCGAAATTGGCGTCGGCGGCGAAGACCTGGCGTTCGTCGAAACCTTGCTGGCGGGCAGCGGTGCGGATGGCGTCGGCGGCTTCCTGACACAGCAGCGGGTCATCGCCGCTGATGATGTAGACCGGCGCGAGTGCGCCTTGCAGGTGTTTGCCAAGTTGCGCGGGAGCGAGCTTCATAAGAAAGGGCGAACGGGGCGCCTGGGCGCCCCGACCGTCTTACTGCTGCGGGATTTCGAGCGGCGACTGACGCGGAGTTTCCGCCTCAGCCTTCTGTGCCGCTTCCAGCGCATCGGCTTCAGCCTTGGCGCGGTCGTTGGCGGTTTGCTGCAGTTGCTGCAACTGGCCAGGAGTCAGCTGCGACAGGCGCAGCATCATGCGCTGAACCAGTTCACGACGGGTCTCGCGACGGGCGTCACTGGCTTCCTGATCGGAGCCGACAAGGTTGTTGCCGTCATGAATGAACACCTTTTGCACTTCAAGCTTGTCGCTGATCAGTGACAGATTGTTCTCGCCGCGGATGTCGTAGCTCAGCACGGTACTGACCTGATACTCGCCTGTGCGACCGGCGCCGGCATAGCTGAGAATGCGCTGGTTTTCCTGCTCGTCAGCCAGGTACAACTTGTATGGCGCGCCGGTGTAGACCTTGACGCCGCTGGACTCCAGCACCTGGCGCAATTGAGTCACGGTTTCGCCGTAAGCGTTGCGCGCGCTCAGGTCGATTTCCTTGATCGACAGTTCATTGGTGCCGGTACCACGCAACTGGAAACCGCAGGCGCTCAGCAGAACGGCGAGGCCCATCACCAGCAGATTGCGTTTGATCATTGTGTTGCTCCCCTTGAAACCAGGTGAGCCGACTCTGCGGCCCGAAAGGTTTTACTGGCTGCCAGGCGAGCCTGGCAGCCGATCCAATTTAGCTGGCGACGATGTTGACCAGTTTGCCCGGCACCACGATCACTTTGCGAATGGTCAGGCCGTCGACGAAACGCAGCACGTTTTCGTTGGTGCGCGCGGCGGCTTCGATCTCTTCGCGGGTGGCGCTGGCCGGCATTTCGATCTGCCCGCGCAGCTTGCCGTTGACCTGAATCACCAGGGTCAGGTTGTCCTGCACCAGGGCACTTTCGTCCACGGCCGGCCAGCCTGCATCGATCACCGCATCTGCGTGACCCAACTGCTTCCACAGTTCGTGGCTGATGTGTGGGGTGATCGGTGCCAGCAGCAGGGTCACCGCTTCCAGGCCTTCGTGCAGCAGCGCGCGGTCCTGATCGGTGCCTTGGGCGGCTTTTTCCAGCACGTTCATCAGCGTCATCACCTGAGCGATGGCGGTGTTGAATTTGTGGTTCTGGCCGACGTCATGACTGGCCTGCTTGATCGCCAGGTGAATCGCACGACGCACGGTTTTCTGCTCGTCGTTCAGGGCGGCGATATCCAGTTTGCCCGGCAGGCCCTGGGTGACGTGGGCTTGCGCCAGACGCCAGACGCGCTTGAGGAAACGGTGCGATCCTTCAACGCCGGAGTCGGACCATTCGGCGCTCATGTCAGGCGGCGAGGCGAACATCATGAACAGACGGCAGGTGTCGGCACCGAACTGGTCGATCATCGACTGCGGGTCGACGCCGTTGTTCTTCGACTTGGCCATCTTCTCGGTACCGCCGATTTCCACCGGCAGGCCGTCGGATTTCAGCTTGGCGCTGATGACCTTGGCTTTGCTGTCACGCTCCAGTTCCACGTCCGCCGGGTTGAACCAGGTATAGGCACCATTGGCTTCGCGACGATAGTAAGTCTCGGCGATCACCATGCCCTGGGTCAGCAGGTTCTTGAACGGCTCGTTGGAGCTGACCAGACCTTCATCGCGCATCAACTTGTGGAAGAAGCGCGCGTAGAGCAGGTGCAGAATGGCGTGTTCGATACCGCCGATGTACTGATCCACCGGCAGCCAATGGTCGGCTGCGGATTTCTCCACCAGACCACCTTCAAAATGCGGCGAGGCGTAACGCGCGTAGTACCACGACGACTCGACAAAGGTGTCCATGGTGTCGGTTTCGCGCTTGGCCGGCGCGCCGCATTTCGGGCAACTGCACTCGTAGAACTCGGGCATGCGCGCCAGCGGCGAACCGGCGCCGTCCGGCACCACGTCTTCCGGCAGAACGACAGGCAGTTGATCTTCCGGCACCGGCACGTCGCCGCAGGTGGCGCAATGGATGATCGGGATCGGGCAGCCCCAGTAGCGCTGGCGGCTGATGCCCCAGTCGCGCAGGCGGAACTGGGTGCGCGAGGCGCCGAGTTCTTTCTTGATCAGGGCGACTTCCATGGCGTCGAACGCGCCGGCGAAGTCGAGGCCGTCGAACTCACCGGAGTTGATCAGTGTGCCGTGCTCGCCGTAGGCGTCTTGCCACGGCGCCGGGTTGCTGTCGCCGGAGCTGGTGCGCACCACCGATTTCACCGGCAGGTTGTACTTGTGAGCGAACTCGAAATCGCGCTCGTCGTGGGCCGGAACAGCCATGACCGCGCCGTCGCCGTAGTGCATCAGCACGTAGTTGGCGACCCACACCGGCAGCTTCTCGCCGGTCAGCGGGTGCTCGACGAACAGGCCGGTCGGCAGGCCTTTCTTTTCCTGGGTGGCGACATCGGCTTCAGCGACGCTGCCGCCCTTGCATTCAGCGATGAACGCTTGCAGCTCGGGATTGTTCTGCGCGGCCAGGGTGGCCAGCGGGTGCTCGGCAGCGACGGCGACGTAGGTCGCGCCCATCAGGGTGTCCGGACGGGTGGTGAAGACTTTCAGGGTGCCGGCTTCGCCGATCGAATCGACGTTGTACGGGAACTGCACTTCCATGCCACGGGACTTGCCGATCCAGTTGCGCTGCATGGTCTTGACCTGTTCCGGCCAGCCAGTCAGTTCGTCGAGGCTTTCCAGCAGCTCGTCGGCGTAAGCGGTGATCTTGAAGTAGTACATCGGGATTTCGCGCTTTTCGATCAGCGCGCCGGAACGCCAGCCACGGCCGTCGATGACTTGCTCGTTGGCCAGAACGGTCTGGTCGACCGGGTCCCAGTTCACGGTGCCGTTCTTACGGTAGATCACGCCTTTTTCAAACAGGCGGGTGAACAGCCATTGTTCCCAGCGGTAGTAGTCCGGCTTGCAGGTGGTCACTTCACGGGACCAGTCCACCGCGAGGCCGAGGCTGCGCAGCTGCGACTTCATGTAGGCGATGTTCTCGTAGGTCCACTTGGCGGGCGCTACGTTGTTTTTCATTGCGGCGTTTTCCGCCGGCATGCCGAACGCATCCCAACCCATTGGCTGCAGCACATTCTTGCCCTGCATGCGCTGGTAGCGCGAGATCACGTCGCCGATGGTGTAGTTGCGCACGTGGCCCATGTGCAGCTTGCCGCTGGGGTAAGGGAACATCGACAGGCAGTAGTAGGTTTCCTTGCCTGGCTGTTCACTGACTTCAAAGGACTTTTGCTCATCCCAGAACGACTGGGCGGCGGCTTCGATCTCACGTGGCTGATATTGTTCGTGCATGGCTACTTTTGTACTGGATAGGGGTGGCCTAATCCTCTTCGACGGCGGCATCCGGGATGGCCCGGGTGCGCTGGAAGTGGAATGACAGGAAGCGCCGTAGCATACATGACCGCGCTTGGCCGAGGGAAACCCTGATTACAGCTGTTTGCCAGACCTTTTGGGCGACGAGGGCCGTTGGTCGCGGCGTGTAGCCGGTTCGTGCAGCGAAGCTAAGCTCTAACTGGGGAGTGAGTCTTATCTTCAATGAGGTGAGGGATGGTGGAGCAACGGAAAAAAAACGTAACGAAACCCGAGTTGTACGAAAGGTTGATCGATCGTCTGGGCATGGCGCTGGACGCCGTGAAAACCGCCGACCGGCTGCGCGACGAGCGCCCCCTGGAACTGGAATTGCGTGGCTTGAGCCCCGCCGAGTTCAAACTGGTCAAGGCCTATCTGGATCGCAGTGAACGTGAAACGCAGGGATGCCTGTCTCAAGCAGTGAAGCAACTCGATGCAGCACATTCGGCCAAGGTCATCTGGCTCAAGGACAAGGCGCCGCGCAGAGACACCGGCAAGGTGCGTTCTGTGCAGGCCAAGTAAGCGCATGGCAGGTCATGAAACGGATCTTTTGCAACAGGATCCCGCCTATTGGTTGTAACTCGTAATCAACACTCTTAGGCTTCGGGCATCTTTGGAGATGCCCGATGCCCTTTCGATATTTCATCAAACAACTTTTACTGCCGCCCGGCATTCTTTTGCTGCTGTTGCTGGCCGCCTGGTGGCTGCGCCGCTCGCGGCCGCGATTGGCTGGCGTGTGTTTTGCCGTTGGTTTTGGTGGCCTGCTGCTGATGAGCCTGCCGGTGGTGGTGCAGTGGAGCGCCAAGGCGCTGGAACGTGAGCCGCCGCTGGCCCGGTCAGAATGGACGACCCTGGCGCAACGTGCCGATGCGATTGTGGTGCTGGGCTCGGGTCGCGAGCGCGGAGACATCGCGTGGGGCGAAGACCAGCCGACCGGCATCGGTCTTGAGCGTCAGCGTTACGCGGCGCGCCTGGCCAAGGCCTCGGGCCTGCCGATTCTGACCAGCGGCGGCCTGCACTACGGCACGCCGCCGACCGAAGCGAAATTGATGGCAGATTCGTTGCGTGATGATTTCGACGTAACGGTGCGCTGGCAGGAAGGCGAGAGCCGCACCACATGGGAGAACGCGAAGATGACGGCCGATATTCTCTTGCCGCAGGGGATCAAGCGGGTTGTCGTGGTGACGCAGGCGTGGCACATGCCGCGCGCGGTGTGGAGCTTTGAGCAGGCCGGATTCGAAGTGGTGCCGGCGCCGGTGGGTTTCCTCGGTACCGATAATGCCCGGCCATTCGGCGGCTGGCTGCCGGAGTTCAAGTCGATCTGGCAGAGCGGGCAGTTGCTCAATGAGGCGGTGGGGCAGGTGGGGTATTCGCTGTTTTACCGCTGAAGATCATCGTGGCGAGGGGATTTATCCCCGATGGGGCGCGTAGCGGCCCCTCTCTTACCTTCAGAAGAGGGGACTGCTGCGCACTCCAGCGGGGATAAATCCCCTCGCCACATTTCTCAGAGGGTTTTTGACATCCGATTGGCCATCAGCGCCCAGCCAAACAGCAGCAGGCACAACACGATCAGCGGCCACGAGCGCCATTGCAGATACGGTGTCAGGTCGTGCATCGGCACCACTTCGCCATACAACACGCCTTGTTCGAACTGTGGAATCTGCTCGGTGATCTGCCCGAACGGGTTGATCAGGCCGGTGACGCCGTTGTTGGTGGCGCGGATCATCCAGCGTCCGGCCTCCAGCGCGCGCATCTGCGCCATCTGCAGGTGTTGCAGTGGGCCGATCGAAGTGCCGAACCAGGTGTCGTTGCTGATCGTCAGCAGCAGATCGCTGCGTGCCGACAGGCCGGCGGCAAATTCCGGATAGACCACTTCGTAGCAGATAAACGGTGCGATCTGGTAACCCTTGGCTTGCAAGAGCGCTTGATCCGACGGGCCGCGGGCGAAGTCCGACATCGGCAGGTCGAAGAACGCGATCAAGCCGCGCAACAGGTCCTGCAACGGCACGTACTCGCCGAACGGCACCAGTTTCTGCTTCAGGTAAGTGCCGTCGCCTTCGCCGACCACGGTGATGCCGTTGAAGAAGCGCCGTTCGTGATGCACGGTCTGGCGGATCGGCACACCGGTGATCAACGCCGATTTACGCTCGGCGGCGAAGTTGCCCATCATCGTCAGGTAGCCCTCGGCGGACTCCTTCAACACCGGCACGGCGGTTTCCGGCCAGATCAGCAGATCGACCGGTTTGGAGCGGAAGCTCAGATCACGGTACAGCGCCAGTTGCGCGTTGAGTTCTGCCGGGTCCCATTTCATGCTTTGCGCGACATTGCCCTGAATCGCGGCGACCGTCAGCGGTGCGCCGGACGGGCTGGTCCACGCGTGGCCTTTGAGGGCAATGCCCGCCACCCAAGGCCCCGCCAGCAGTACCACACCGGCCGCGATAAAACCTTTGCGGCGTGCCTGCAACAAGCGCGGAGCGTTGTAGATCAGCGCTGCTGTAAGTGCCAGGACGAACGACACCAGCCACATGCCGCCCACCGGCGCGAGTCCGGCCAGCGGACCGTCGAGCTGACTGTAACCGGAATACAACCACGGGAAACCGGTAAGGAACCAGCCACGAAACGCTTCCTGGCCGACCCACAACGCCGCAAAGGCCAAGGCATCCGCCAGCGGTGCTTCGTTACGTCGCAACCAGCGCGCCCACAGCCAGGCGGGCAGGGCGAAGAACCAGGCAATCGCCGCGGTGAACAGCAGCATCAGGAATCCGGCGAGCAACACCGAAGCGCCGCCGAAATGATGAATGCTGTAATAGATCCAACTGGTGCCGGCGCCGAACAGGCCAAAGCCGAAGCACCAGCCACGGCCGAGCGCCTGACGCGGGCTCAGCTCACGCAAACCGGCATAGAACAGACCGACCGCCAGCAATGCCAGCGGCCAGATGTCGAACGGTGCGAGAGCGAATGTGGTGATTGCACCGGCCGCCACGGCCAGCAGGTTACCGGGCCAGCCGGGGCGGGTTGTCCAGCGCATTTCAGTCCTTAGAATTAACGAGCGATAGGCGTCAGTCGCAGCAAATGAATCCGACGGCTGTCGGCGTTCAGGATGCGGAAACGATAAGCGCCGATTTCAGTGGTTTCGTTGCGTTTTGGCAAGTGCCCGAACGCGCTCATCACCAGGCCGCCGACGGTGTCGAACTCGTCGTCGGAGAATTCGCTGTCGAAGAACTCGTTGAAGTTCTCGATCGGCGTCAGCGCTTTGATCAGGAAGTCACCGCTAGGCAGCGGCTTGATGTAGCTGTCTTCTTCGACGTCGTGCTCGTCCTCGATGTCGCCGACGATCTGCTCGAGCACGTCTTCGATGGTCACCAGACCGGCTACGCCGCCGTATTCGTCGATGACGATGGCCATGTGATTGTGGTTGGCACGGAATTCACGCAGCAACACGTTCAGACGCTTGGACTCCGGCACGAAGGTGGCCGGGCGCAGCAGGTCCTTGATGTTGAAGCTGTCGCCGTTTTCCTTGAGGATCAGCGGCAGCAGGTCCTTGGCCAGCAGCACGCCCATCACGTCGTCATGGCTTTCGCCGATGACCGGATAGCGCGAGTGGGCCGAGTCGACCACGGCAGGGAGGAATTCGCGGGGTGTCTGGGTCGCCTTGATGCTGATCATCTGCGAACGCGGCACCATGATGTCGCGCACTTGCAGGTCAGCCACCTGGATGGCGCCTTCGACGATGGCCAGCGCTTCGCTGTCCAGCAGTTTGTTCTGATGTGCATCACGCAGCAGCTCGAGGAGCTCCTGACGGTTCTTCGGCTCGTGGGCAAAAGCCTGGGTCAGTTTACCCAGCCATGACTTCTGCCCGTTGCTCGATCGATCTTCGCTCATAGCGATTACTCTGAATCCTTTGTTGTAACGATGGGGGTTGGTTCGGTTTCGTCATCCGCGTACGGATCGGGATAGCCCAGTTCAGCAAGCAACTCGCGTTCCAGTGCTTCCATTTCCTCGGCTTCGTCGTCATCTATATGGTCGTAACCGAGCAGATGCAAGCAGCCGTGAATGACCAGATGTGCCCAGTGGGCCTTTAGTTCCTTGCCCTGCTCGGCGGCTTCGCGTTCGACCACGGCCACGCAGATGACCAGATCGCCGAGCAGCGGAATATCGAGGAACTCGTCAGGCACTTCCGCCGGGAACGACAACACATTGGTCGCGTAGTCCTTGTGGCGCCAGGTGTGATTGAGCTCGCGGCCTTCTTCCTCGTCGACCAGACGAATGGTCATTTCCGAATCAGCGCTGCGCTGGCGCAGGGCCAGTTCGCACCACTGACGGAACTCGGCTTCACTCGGCGCGCTGGCCTCGGTGGCGATTTGCAGATCCAGCTCAAGCATCGCGCGAGGCTTCCTTTGCAGCTTCGGCACGGGTCTCGAAGCGCTCGTAGGCCTCGACGATCCGCTGCACCAACGGGTGGCGCACGACGTCTTTGGGCTGGAAGTGGGTGAAGCTGATGCCCGGCACGTCTTTGAGCACTTCGATCACATGGTGCAAGCCGGACTTGGTGCCGCGCGGCAGATCGACCTGGGTGATGTCGCCGGTGATCACGGCGGTGGAGCCGAAGCCGATGCGGGTGAGGAACATCTTCATCTGCTCGACGGTGGTGTTCTGGCTTTCGTCGAGAATGATGAAGCTGTTGTTCAGCGTACGACCGCGCATGTAGGCCAGCGGCGCGACTTCGATTACCTGTTTCTCGATCAGCTTGGCGACGTATTCGAAACCGAGCATTTCGTACAGCGCGTCGTAGAGCGGGCGCAGGTACGGGTCGATCTTCTGTGAAAGGTCGCCGGGCAGGAAGCCGAGTTTTTCGCCCGCTTCGACCGCCGGACGCACCAGCAGGATGCGGCGGATCTGCTCGCGCTCCAGCGCATCCACCGCGCAGGCCACGGCCAGGTAGGTCTTGCCAGTACCGGCCGGGCCGATGCCGAAGTTGATGTCGTTGCCGAGGATTTCGTTCACGTAGCGCTGCTGATTCAAGCCGCGCGGGCGAATCATGCCTTTCTTGGTGCGCAGGGCGACGGTCGCTTCGGCAGGGGCCGGATTGTCGATATCTGCTGATTCCTGAATGAACAGGTGCACCAGGTCTGGCGACAGCTCGGTACCCTTGGTTTCCCGGTACAGGCGGCGCAGCAGGTTTTCCGCGGACGTGGTGAGTTTTGGATCGCCAATCAACTCGAACTGGTTTCCGCGATTGCGGATCTCGATGGCCAGGCGCTGTTCGATCAAGCGCAAATGCTCGTCGAATTGCCCGCACAGATTGGCGAAGCGGCGAGCCTCAAAAGGCTCGAGGAGAAAACGATGTGGTTCGATGGGTGCGTTCAAGGTCGTATTTAGCCGCCCTGGGGCAATTAGGATGAAATCAAGGATAACGCCAGTGGCGTGGGTGCGAAAGCTCTTAAATGAGCCCGCCCGATTCATGCCTCTGACGCTGTACCTGTGGGAGCGAGCCTGCTCGCGAAGGCGGCGACACATTCAACATTGATTTGTCTGACAGATCGCCTTCGCGAGCAGGCTCGCTCCCACAGGAGAAATGCAGCGTTATTGAATCAGCGAACCACGCAGTGAGTGCGGTTGCGCGGCGTCGATGTGCACGTCGGCAAACTGGCCAATCAACGTCGGATTGTCGCAGCGGAAGTTGACGATACGATTATTCTCGGTACGGCCCTGCAGCTCGCCCGGGTCTTTCTTCGAATAATCGGTCACCAGAATCCGCTGGATCGAACCGACCATTTGTCGGCTGATCTCGAAGCCCTGCTGATTCAAACGATGTTGCAGCGCGTTCAGACGTTCTTTCTTCAATTCTTCCGGCGTGTCATCGGCCAGATCGGCAGCGGGCGTGCCCGGGCGCTGGCTATAGACGAACGAGTAGGAGAAATCGAAGCCGACATCGGCAATCAACTTCATGGTCTGTTCGAAGTCTTTCTCGGTCTCGCCGGGGAAACCGACGATGAAGTCCGAACTGATGCAGATCCCCGGTACGGCGGCGCGCAATTTGCGCAGCTTGGATTTGTACTCCAGCGCCGTGTGGTTGCGCTTCATCGCCGCGAGAATCCGGTCCGAACCCGACTGCACCGGCAAGTGCAGGTGCTTGACCAGTTCCGGCACTTCGGCGTGGGCCTGGATCAGGCTGTCGGAGAACTCCAGCGGGTGCGAGGTGGTGTAGCGGATGCGGTCGATGCCATCGACGGCGGCGACCACGCGGATCAGTTCGGCCAGATCGGCCAGACGACCGTCGTGGGTCTGGCCGCGATAGCCGTTGACGTTCTGCCCGAGCAAGGTCACTTCACGCACGCCGTGTTCGGCCAGGTGAATGATTTCCGCGATCACGTCGTCGAACGGTCGGCTGACCTCTTCGCCACGAGTGTACGGCACCACGCAGAACGTGCAGTACTTGCTGCAACCTTCCATCACCGACACGTAGGCACTGGGGCCGTCGATACGCGGCTCCGGCAGGTGGTCGAATTTTTCGATTTCCGGGAAGGAGACGTCGACTTGCGGCAGCTTGGTAATGCGTGCGGCATCGATCATTTCCGGCAGACGGTGCAGGGTCTGCGGGCCGAACACCACGTCAACGTAGGGAGCGCGATCGCGGATCGCCGCGCCTTCCTGGCTTGCCACGCAACCGCCGACAGCGATGACCATGTCCGGGTTGGCCAGCTTCAGTTCGCGCCAGCGGCCGAGCTGCGAATACACGCGGTCTTGCGCGCGTTCGCGGATCGAGCAGGTATTGAGCAGAATCACGTCGGCGTCTTCCGCGCGAGCGGTGACTTCCAGGGCCTGATGTTCGCCCAGCAGATCGACCATGCGCGAGCTGTCGTACTCGTTCATCTGGCAACCGTGGGTTTCGATGTAAAGCTTCTTGGCCATGGATTCGGGTCGTCACGTGATTCAAAGAACCGCGCATTATAGGGAACAAGCCGTCAGGTTCCTACCGCTGTGCGTCCGGTGGCTATGCTATAGTTCGCGCCCTCATTTTTACCCCGATGTTATCCGCCCGCCATGACCAAACGCGAAGCTCCAATCTACAAGGTGATTTTCCTCAACCAGGGCCAGGTGTTCGAAATGTACGCCAAGCAGATCTATCAAAGTGATCTGTGGGGTTTCCTGGAAGTTGAAGAATTCGTCTTTGGCGAGCGCACGCAAATGGTCGTCGATCCGAGCGAAGAAAAGCTCAAGGCGCAGTTCGAAGGCGTGGTGCGCAGCTTTGTACCGATGCATTCGATCGTGCGCATCGACGAAGTGGAACGTCTGGGCACGCCGAAAATCAGCGAAGCCCGGGGCGCGGTCGGCAATGTCATGCCGTTTCCGATGCCGATGCCTGAAAAGTAAGCTTCAAGACCGCGTAGCCCCCATTCGCGAGCAGGCTCGCTCCCACAGTAGATCTCCAGTGTTCAGAAGATACTCTGTGGGAGCGAGCCTGCTCGCGAAGAGGCCAGAAAGGTCGGCGCAAAAATCAGGGAAGAGGTGAAAACGGCGTACGCCCGTCGGCGTTCTGCAGTTCCATCAGGTATTTGCGGAAAATCTGCCCGAGCACCTGAGTAGCGGTTTCGAGATCTTCGCGGGACATCTTTTCCGAGACTTCGTCAGCCGTGTCCAATGCCTCTTCAGCACCGTTGACCGCTGCCATCTTCAGCACGATGTAGGCCTGGATATTGTTGGCCTGCACGCCTTCACCGTGGAAGAACATGCTGCCGAGCTTGAATTGCGCCTGGGCGTGGCCTTGCAGCGAGGCCTTTTCGAAATAGCTCAGGGCTTGATTGAGGTCGCGCGGCGCGTTCTTGCCGTCGTAGTAGAACTCACCCAACTCGTATTGCGCTTGCGCGTCCCCTTCGTCCGCCGCTTTCTGGCAGGCGGCCAGTGCCTGCGTGACGTCTTGCGGCTGAGTATTGAGGGTGCAACGACCCATCGCCGGGATCAACAACGAGTTGCCGCCTGCTTGTGCATGCGCGAGCAGGGGCTGAAGGAGCAACAGGCAGCCCAATGCAAGGGTGCGGCCGGTGCGGTTCATGGGAATCGACTTACCTCTGAAGGGCACGCGGACCCGTCGAGGGATCCAATAAGCGCGCATTATGAAATAAGCAGGGCCATCCTTACAAAGTCTTTACTCGTTTTTCTGCTGCTTGGGGAATATATCGCCCGATTCGGGCAGGATTTTCGCAGACGCGTCGGAAAAACCGAGCGGATGTAGGTGAAAGCTGACGCTGGCCATAGCCAACGTCAGCGGTACGGCGATTATTTCAGTGCAGCGAAGGCACGCTCGGCAGCGTCCAGCGTCAGTTGCAACTCGGCTTCGCCGTGGGCAATCGAGGTGAAACCGGCTTCGAAAGCGCTCGGCGCCAGGTACACGCCACCTTCCAGCATCAAGTGGAAGAAGCGACCGAACATTGCCGCGTCGCTGGCCATCACGTCGTCGAAGGTGACGATGTCATCGGCGCCGCTGAAGTACAGACCGAACATGCCGCCGGCCTGAGTGGTCACGAACGGAATGCCGGCGGCATCGGCGCGCTGCTGCAGACCGTCGAGCATGCGCGCGGTGTAGTCGGTCAGTTCGGCGTGGAAGCCCGGGCGGCTGATCAGACGCAAGGTCGTCAGGCCGGCAGCCATCGCCAGCGGATTACCCGACAACGTACCTGCCTGATACACCGGACCCAGTGGGGCGATGCGCTGCATGATCTCGCGCTTGCCACCGAAGCAGCCCACCGGCATACCGCCGCCGATGATCTTGCCGAACGTGGTCAGGTCCGGCGTCACGCCGTAGTGCGCCTGTGCACCGCCGAGGGCGACGCGGAAACCGGTCATCACTTCGTCGAAAATCAGCACCACGCCGTGCTTGTCGCACAGCGAACGCAGGCCTTCGAGAAAGCCCGGTGCTGGCGGCACGCAGTTCATGTTGCCAGCCACCGGCTCGACGATGATGCACGCCACCTCTTCGCCCACTTCGGCGAGCATCGCTTCAACCGCGTCGATGTCGTTGAACGGCAGGGTCAGGGTGTGTTTGGCGAACGCTGCCGGCACGCCGGCCGAGCTCGGTACGCCCTGGGTCAGAGCGCCGGAACCGGCCTTGACCAGCAGGCTGTCGGAGTGGCCGTGGTAGCAGCCTTCGAATTTGATGATGCTGTCGCGACCGGTGTAACCACGGGCCAGACGGATCGCGCTCATGGTCGCTTCGGTGCCGGAGCTGACCATGCGCACCATGTCCATCGACGGCACCAGCGAGCAGACCAGATCGGCCATCTCGGTTTCCATCGACGTCGGTGCACCGTAGGACAGGCCGTGTTGCAACTGATTGCGCACCGCGTCGAGCACGTCCGGATGGCTGTGGCCGAGGATCATCGGGCCCCACGAACCCACGTAATCGACATAACGCTTGTCATCTTCGTCGGTCACGTAAGCGCCTTCGGCGTGTTTGAAGAACAGCGGGGTGCCGCCGACGCTCTTGAACGCGCGCACCGGCGAGTTGACGCCGCCGGGGATGTGTTTCTGAGCATTGGCAAACAGGGTTTCGGAACGAGACATGATCGGGCTCTCAAATCAGATTTTCAGAAGTTCGTTGAAGGCGCGTGCGCGGCGGGTCACTTCGGCGCTGCTCTCGGCGCCGAACAAACCGTGGATCACGGCGAGCAGATCGACACCGTGCTCGACCAGTGGCGCGGCGTTATCGAGGGTGATGCCGCCAATCGCGCAGACCGGCAAGTGCAGCGTGCGTTTGGCTTCGTCGAGCAAGTCGAGGCTGCAACTCGGCGCACCGGGTTTGGTGGTGGAATTGAAGAAGCGGCCGAAGGCGACGTAACTCGCGCCTTCTTTGGCAGCCTGTTCGGCCAGAGCGATTTGCCCATGGCAGGTCGAACCGATGATGGCTTTCGAACCGAGCAGGGCACGGGTCGGCGACAGCGGGCCGTCGGTCTGGCCGAGGTGCACGCCGACGTTGAGGCGCGCGGCCAGCTCGGCGTCATCGTTGATGATCAGCTGCGTCTTGTAGCGCTCGCACAAGTTGCGCAGCGCTTCGGCCTCACGCAGACGGCGGGCCTCGTCGCTGCTCTTGTCGCGGTATTGCAGCAGGGTGACGCCGCCGTCGAGCGCCGCCTCCACATAAGACAGAAACTTGCCGGCCAGCAACTGGCTGTCGGTAATGGCATACAGGCCACGTAGTTTCATCGGGCAGACCTCACGACGTTACGAGCAGAAATCCAGCGGCAGGCGACGCGGCACGAACTGGCCTTTGCCCAGTTGTTCGGCATCGCGCAGGGTCCGCCAGGTGTAATCCAGAGCACTGCGCACGGCACTGGCCAGGTGTTCGCCCTGAGCCAGGCGACCGGCGAGGGCGCTGGCCAACGTGCAACCGGAGCCGTGATAGCTGCCCGGCAGGCGCTGGCAGATAAAGGTTTCGCGCAGGCCGTCGCGGCTGTACACGCGGTTGTGGATTTCAGTTTCGTCGCCATGGCCGCCGGTAATCAGCAGGTTTTTGACGAATGGCAGGAGCTTTTCCGCGCACTCGTCGGCCGTGCCTTCGGGCAGTTCGGCGAGGATGCGCGCTTCAGGAAGATTGGGCGTGGCAATGATCGACAGCGGCAACAGACGCTCGCGCATCGCGTAGCCGACCTCGTCCTTGCCCAGGCGTCCGCCGCCGCCAGCACGCAGCACCGGGTCGCAGACCACTGGCAGGTGCGGGTGCGCAGAGAGCAGTTCGACAACCGTGTCGACCATCTCCAGCGAACCGAGCATGCCCAGTTTCACCGCTGCGACTTCGGAGTCGTTGAGCACGGCGTTGGCCTGGGCCAGTACCCACTCACGGTCGAGGACGCGGAAGTCCGTGACGTTGACGGTGTCTTGCACGGTCAGGGCGGTGACGGCCGGAGCCGCATGGCAACCCTGCGCGAGCAGGGCTTCGATATCTGCCTGCAAGCCGGCGCCACCACTGGGGTCGTGGCCGGAGAGACAGAGGACAACGGGGCGGGAGCTGTAGATATTCATGGTGCGCGAGCTTACCACCAAAGCTGATTTTGGGGTTCAGTCCTGACAGCGATCCGCAACAGATTGTCTGACAACACTGCAGTGATGAGATGAACCACAACTGTGGCGAGGGGATTTAGCGAAACGTCGCACCGCCCCGCTGGGCTGCGAAGCGGCCCCAAACCCTGCAATCCGGTTCTTTCTGACACACCTCGCTGGATGGACTTGCGACTGCTTCGCAGCCGAACGGGGATAAATCCCCTCGCCACAATTGGTCACCTATCAATGAGGCCGTCGGCGCGAGTTGACCAACCCAACAGCTCTATCTCGGCGCTTTGCCCTGGAACGCCCGTTCTAGAGCTGTTGTAGGAAAAATTTCCATGGTGCTCAATGGCCATCAACGGCTATGCTAGGCTGGATCCAAACAATCACAGGTAATACCGGTTTTACGTCTACTCAAAGGGAATGGGGGGCTTCCTGACACAACCGGACGAGCCACGCTGGGGCTTCAATGCGCTATTTGCTGATGTTGCTGTTCTGCTTGCCCCTCATGGCGAGCGCTGTCGAATTCGACGAATTCACCCAGAGCCTGCCGCTGGGCCGATCGCTGCAAGTGTTCGAAGACCCGAGCGGTCAGGCGACGATTGCCGACGTCCGTGCGCAAGACGCCGCCGGCCAGTTCAAAGCTCACGACAAAGCCACGCTCAACGCCGGTTACTCGCGTTCGGCGTTCTGGCTGAAGATCGACCTGCATTACCGCCCGAGCAACCCGGCCGCCCAGCGCACCTGGCTACTGGAACTGGCGTATCCGCCGCTCGATCACCTTGATCTGTACTTGCCTGATGCCAGCGGCGAATACCGACTGGTGCGCCAGACCGGCGATGCCTTGCCCTTCGCCAGTCGCGAGATCCGCCAGAACAATTACCTGTTCGACCTTCCCTTCAAACCGGATCAACAGCAGACGCTGTACCTGCGCCTGGCCAGCGAAGGCTCGATCCAGGCGCCGGTGACGTTGTGGTCGAGTACTGCGTACCTCGAAGACCAACCGGTGCGCCTGTATGTGCTCGGCATCATTTATGGCGTGCTGCTGGGGATGCTGGTCTACAACCTGTTCATCTACCTGAGCGTGCGCGACACCAGTTACCTCTATTACATCTTCTATATCGGCTCGTTCGGCCTCTATCAATTGTCGGTGAACGGCGCGGCGGTCGAGTATTTCTGGCCGGACAACCCATGGTGGGCCAACGCCGCGACGCCGTTCTTCATCGGTTGCGCCGGACTGTTCGGCAGCCAGTTCGCCCGCAGTTTCCTGCAGACCAAAACCCACAGCCCCTGGCTGGATCGTTTGCTGATCGGCCTGATAGCCTTCAGTGCACTGGTGATCGGTCTGTCGCTGATGACCAGTTACGCCCTGGCCCTGCGCCTGGCGACCACACTGGCGCTGACCTTCACCGTGGTGATCTTTGCCGCCGGGATCCTTGCCTGGTGGCGCGGCCTGCGGGTGGCGCGTTACTTCATCATCGCCTGGTCGGCATTCCTGCTCGGCGGCATCGTCAATACGCTGATGGTGCTGGGCCTGCTGCCCAACGTATTCCTGACCATGTACGCCAGCCAGATCGGCTCGGCGATCGAGGTGGCGCTGCTGTCGCTGGCGCTGGCCGATCGCATCAACGCCATGCGCGAACAACAGGCGCAGACCTTGTTCGACGCCGGGCAGAAACTAGAAGTGCTCAACCAGCAACTGGCCCACAGCAACAAGCTCAAGGATGAATTCCTCGCGACGTTGACCCACGAACTGCGCACGCCGATGAACGGCGTGATCGGTTCGCTGGAGCTGATGCAGACCGTCGACCTCGATCCCGAGCTTGAGCAATATCAACAGACTGCCGCCGGTTCCGCCCGCGACATGATGCGCATGGTCAATGGCATCCTCACGCTCACTGAATTGCAGGCCGGCAAACTCAAGGCGACGCCGGGCAGTTTCAGCCTGCGCGCAGTGGTCGAGGCGTTGCGCGTGCAGTTCGAAGGTAATGCAGCGAGCAAGTCGCTGGACTTCAAGGTCGAGGTGCTGCCGACCCTGCCGGATCGCTTGCTCGGCGACAGCGCGAAACTGGCGCAGTGCCTGGAATGCCTGCTCGACAATGCGATCAAGTTCACCCGCGTCGGCGGCCTGGCGTTGCGCGTTACCGGTCGGCCGTCGGCGGATGAGCGCATGGCGCTGTCGTTCGCGGTGATCGACACCGGTATCGGTTTCACTGATCTGGGCGAGGCAACCCTGTATCAGCGTTTCTTCCAGCTCGATGGTTCGATGACTCGCGAATACGGCGGCCTCGGTGTTGGTCTGGCGATCTGTCGGCAATTGGTCGAATTGCTCGGCGGCAAACTCACCCATCGCTCCGAGCCCGGACGCGGCAGCCGCTTCCAGCTCGATGTCGAATTCGAACTGCCGGTGGTCGAAGCGCCTGCGGATCAGCCGCCCCGCGATTGCATTCGTGCGCCGCAGGACTGCACGGTGCTGCTGGTGGATGACAACAGCGTCAACCAACTGGTGATGCGTGGCATGTTGCTCAAGCTCGGTTTCCGCGTGCGCAGCGCTGATAACGGCGCCGCTGCGCTGGACTGCCTGCAACGGGAAAGCTTCGATGCAGTGCTGATCGATTGCCAGTTGCCCAACCACGAAGGCGCATCGCTGTGCTGCCAGATCCATGCATTGCCAGGCTGCGCGCATTTGCCAGTGTTCATGCTGGCGCTGGGTGCGGATCTCGAACAATGCGCCCCGGGCGCGCCTATCGACTATCTGCACAAACCAGTGAAATTCGAGGATCTGCAGGCTGCCTTGCAGCGCCGCGTGCTCAGTTGCTGATGGGGTAAAAGCGCCGCAAAAACGGCGCCTATGACACTTTGTTCAAAAAAGCACCAGTGCTTAACTGGTGCCATTGCTGAACACGGAGCGCCGTCATGAACCTGCATCAGTTCGCCGAAACCCACGAAGTCACCAATCAGCCGCCGTCGCTGGACGGCACCAACCTGTACCGCATCGACCTGCCGTTACAGGAGTGGTCGCGGCGTTATGGCGCCGGTTGGGCCGAGTCGCGCATCGATGCCTATGGCGCACTGGCGGGCGGGCCTTTGATGGAGGCGGGGTTTCTCGCCAACCAGAACAAACCGGTATTCGCCAGCCATGATCGCTACGGTCATCGCATCGATCTGGTCGAGTTTCACCCCGCTTATCACGAGCTGATGCGCACGGCTGTCGAACATGGCCTGACCTCGCTGCCTTGGGCACACCCGCAGGACGGCGCGCATGTCGCCCGCGCTTCGATGACCTATCTGCACAGCCAGGCCGAGGCCGGCAGTGGTTGCCCGCTGACCATGACCTTCGCCAGCGTGCCGGCCCTGCGCTTGCAGCCGGAGCTGGCCGAACAGTGGCTGCCGAAAGTCCTCGCCACCGAATACGATCCGCGCAACGTCGGCATGGCGCACAAGGCCGGCGTGACTATCGGCATGGCGATGACCGAGAAGCAGGGCGGCACCGATGTCCGCGCCAACACCACCAAAGCCTATCCGGTCGGCCCCAGCGGCCCGGGTCAGGCCTATGAACTGGTCGGGCACAAGTGGTTCTGCTCGGCGCCGATGTGCGACGCCTTCCTGACATTGGCGCAAACCGACAAGGGCTTGAGTTGCTTCCTGCTGCCGCGCCATCGCCCGGACGACACGCGCAATCAGTTCTACATCCAGCGTCTGAAAAACAAACTCGGCAACCAGTCCAACGCCTCCAGCGAAGTGGAGTTTCGTGGCGCACTGGCGTGGATGATCGGCGAAGAAGGGCGCGGTGTGCCGACCATTATTGAAATGGTGGCGATGACCCGTTTCGATTGCATGGTCGGCTCCAGCTCGCTGATGCGCCAGGCGCTGACCCAGGCCAGCCATCACTGCGCGCACCGCAAGGTCGGCGGCAAACTGCTCAGCGAGCAGCCGCTGATGCAAAACGTACTCGCCGATCTGGCGCTGGAAAGCGAAGCGGCGCTGGCGCTGAGTCTGCGCATGGGCAAGGCGCTCGATCATCTGGATGATCGCCACGAAGCGCAGTTCGCGCGGCTGGTGACAGCGGTTGGCAAATACTGGATCTGCAAACGCGCGCCGGGAATGATCAACGAAGCCGCCGAATGCATGGGCGGCGCCGGTTATGTCGAAGACAGCATCCTGCCGCGCCTGTACCGCGAAGCGCCGGTGAATTCGACGTGGGAAGGTTCGGGGAATGTGCAATGTCTGGATGTGCTGCGCGCATTGTCAAAGGAGCCGGGCGTGCTGGATGTGCTGTTCAGCGAACTGGGCGATGGCCATGGCGACAAGCGTCTGGCCGCGCACATCCAGCATTTGCAGACGCAGTTCAAGGACACCAGTGACATTCAGTATCGGGCGCGGCAGTTGACCGAAGACATTGCCCTTGGGTTGCAGGCCAAACTGTTGCTGGAGGCCGGAAATTCGGCGGTCAGTGATGCGTTCATTGCCAGCCGTCTGAGCGGTGGCGGTCGCGTCTATGGCGCGTTGCCGCGTGGGCTGGACGTCGAAGCGATCGTCGCGCGCTCGACTCCACAGCTTTTCTGACCCACCTCAAATCTCCCCCTGTGGGAGCGAGCCTGCTCGCGAAAGCGGTGTGTCAGTCGACATCTTTATTGGATGATCCACCGCATTCGCGAGCAGGCTCGCTCCCACAGGGGACATCATTGGTCTGCAGATTTAAGTGTCGCCACAACGCCACTGTTCCCGTGCGTCCACGATGCAGGCAAGATGAAGCTCTGCAAGTCAGAACACAGGAAGCTGATCGTGACCGAAGCGTTTATTGTCGTTCAAACCGCCGAACAAGCCGTGGATCGTCTGGCCGAGCTGCATGAGCGGGCCACCACTGCGCTGAATTCTGCCCTCAAGCGTTACCTCAAGGACCGCGTCGAGCCCGACGCCGAACAGCGTGCTCTGTTTCGTTATCCCGAACTGCGTCTGACCTACCACTGCCAGGGCGAAGTGCCGCAGACCACCCGCGCTTACGCCAAGGTGCAGTTGCCGGGCACTTACAGCGTCACCGTCACCCACCCGGCGGCGTTTCGCAAATACCTGCTTGAACAACTGACGCCGTTGATGCACGACTTCACCGTGACCGTCGAAGTCGGCGTCAGCCAGCAGAACATTCCTTATCCGTACGTGGTCGAACAGGGCGATGAACTGGCCGGTTCCGGCGTCACTGCGGCGGTGCTGGCGCGGGTATTCCCGAGTACCGATCTGTCCGCCGCTACCGATGGCATTGCCGACGGTCTCTACGACTGGGAAAACACCGATCCGCTGCCACTGGCACTGTTCGACGCCGCGCGCGTGGATTTCTCGCTGCGCCGTCTGGTGCATTACACCGGCAGCGACTGGCGCCATGTGCAGCCGTGGATTCTGCTGACCAACTATCACCGCTACGTCGACCAGTTCATCGTTCATGGTCTGGAGCAGTTGCGCCGCGACCCGCGGTTCGTGCGCATGGTCCTGCCGGGCAACGTGATCATCGAGAAGAGCATGGACCACGGCGAAGCCTCGGCAATTGCCGCCGGTGTGGTCTGGCACCGTTACCAGATGCCCGCCTATCACCTGATCGCCAGCGATGGTCACGGCGTGACGCTGGTCAACATCGGTGTCGGCCCGTCCAACGCCAAGAACATCACCGATCACTTGGCCGTGCTGCGCCCGCATTGCTGGCTGATGATCGGCCATTGCGGCGGCCTGCGTCAGTCGCAGACCATCGGCGACTATGTGCTGGCGCACGCTTACATGCGTCGCGACGGCATTCTCGACCGCGTGGTGCCGCCGAATATCCCCATCCCGGCACTGGCCGAAGTGCAGCTTGCGCTTCAACAGGCAGCGGCGAATGTCACTGGCGAGAAGGGCGACGATCTGAAGAAGCGCCTGCGCACCGGCACGGTTCTGACCTACGACGACCGTAACTGGGAACTGCGCTGGGCGCAGGAGCGGCCGCTGATCAACCTGTCCCGCGCGGTCGCGGTGGACATGGAAAGCGGCACGATTGCAGCGCAGGGTTATCGCCTGCGGGTGCCTTACGGCACGTTGCTCTGCGTTTCGGACAAGCCGCTGCACAGCGAAATCAAACTGCCGGGCTCGGCCAACGCCTTCTATGAACGCGCGGTCAGCCAGCATTTGAAAATCGGCATCGAAGCAGTGGATCTGCTACGCACCGAACTCAACTCGCTGCACTCGCGCAAGTTGCGCAGCTTCGACGAGCCGCCGTTCCGTTAACGGTTAGTCGTGGTCATTTGGCGGTCGGGGCACTAGCATTAACAGCCCTGACCGTTAGATGTTCTTTCCGCCATGTCCCGTCCACCACGTCCACCTTCACGCCGTCCCGGTGTGAAACCGCAATCGTCCTCGCCACGCCGTGTCGCTAAAGCGCCGCCGGCCGAGCCGAAACTGATCCTGTTCAACAAACCCTTCGATGTGCTGACGCAGTTCAGCGACGGTGAAGGGCGGGCGACACTCAAGGATTACATCGATGTGCCGGGGATTTACCCGGCCGGACGTCTGGATCGCGACAGCGAAGGTTTGTTGCTGCTGACCAACGACGGCCAGTTGCAGGCGCGCATCGCCGATCCGAAACACAAACTGGCGAAGACTTATTGGGTGCAGGTGGAGGGCGAGCCGACTGCCGAGCAGTTGCAGCGCCTGCGCGATGGCGTCGAGCTGAATGACGGCATGACCTTGCCTGCCGAGGCGCGGCAACTGGCTGAGCCGCAGTTGTGGCCGCGCAATCCGCCGGTACGCTTTCGCGCGACCATACCGACCTCGTGGCTGGAACTGGTGATTCGCGAAGGGCGCAACCGTCAGGTGCGGCGCATGACGGCGGCAGTCGGGTTACCGACGTTGCGTCTGGTGCGGGTCAGGATTGGCGACTGGACGATTGAAGGGCTGGATCAGGGCCAGTGGCAGGAAGTGCCGGCGCGCTTATAAGGCGCCGGATTCGATCAGGCCGATCACCACACTCTTGATGATGAACGCGGCCACGCCCAGGCCCAGCACGAAAAACAGAATGAACGAGCCGAACCGCCCGGCCTTGGACTTCTTCGCCAGATCCCAGACGATGAAACCCATGAAAATGATCAGGATGCTGACCAGACCGGTCATCATCCACTCTTCGAACAGTGCTGGATCCATTGGCGATCTCCGGCGCGGACAGGGCTGAAAGGGCGGCGGCGAGTATACGCCAAGGGCGGATGGCGGGGCATTGATCTGCGTCGCCTGTGCCGGCCCCTTCGCGAGCAGGCTCGCTCCCACAGGTTGAAATGCATTCCCTGTGGGAGCGAGCCTGCTCGCGAAAGCGATATCAGCTACGCAAATGAGTCAGCGGCAGTTCGGTGCTGTTGAGCACCTGATTCAGCACAAAACTCGACCGCACGCTGGTGACCCCCTCGATCCGGGTCAGATGCCCCAGCAGCAATTTCTGGTAGTGATCCATATCCGGCACCACCACTTTCAACTGGTAGTCAGCATCCACCCCGGTCACCAGGCTGCACTCCAGCACTTGCGGCAATGTGCGGATCGCCGCTTCGAAATTCTCGAAACGTTCCGGCGTGTGCCGGTCCATGCCGATCAGCACATACGCGGTCAGGCTCAAGCCGAGCATCTTGCGATCGAGCAGCGCCACCTGGCGCGAGATATAGCCATCGTCTTCCAGCTGCTTGACCCGGCGCGAGCAGGGCGAGGGCGACAGACCGATGCGTTCGGCCAGTTCCTGGTTGGAGATACGGGCGTCGCGCTGCAATTCCGCCAAAATACTCAGGTCATACCGGTCGAGTTTGCTCATCAATCTGTCCTTGGTCGTAACTATTGCGGCGGATTATCTATCCAGGGTTAAAAATTGCGCAAGCAGTGTTTGATTGAGCAATTTTCGCAATCCTCTGTCGCGGCTTCAGGCCTATTCTTATCACCAGAATCACTGCTCGGTAACACAGTCCACGCGGCCCGCCCAATCAGGCCCGCCGCGGCCGCCACCCCCACCGGGGATGTGCCGGCCCCCGAGCTGCACACTGTCCAGAAGACGGGGTGAGGTGAGCCGACGTCAAAAGCGTCGAGCCAGGACGAAGTATCTCCAGAAGGGAGGCCGACGGGTCTCCCTTTTTTCTTGCCTGCGATTTCATGTTTGCGCCTCATTAAATAAGTCGCGTGACTGATAACCTGTTGCAGAACCCGGTGGGGCTGTTTCCAGTCTCAGCAACAAACCCTGCCAACGACAGGCTCCCGCAGTGAGGAAAAACATGAATTCGCGCATCTGGCATCTGGCCGGTGTTGGTTTGCTGTGTGTGGGTGTCAGTGCGCAAGCGCTGGCCGATGAGCCGCAGAATCGCGGGCCGGGCAACGGGCCGCAGAACGACGGGATCATCCGTGGCGACAACAGCCGTCAGTTCGAGCACAACGGCCAGCCGCATAACAATGACGGTCAATGGCAGAACCGCAACCGTGCCGATGAGCGTCCGCAACCGCCTCGCCAGCCCGGTAATAACCTGCCGATCCAGCCGCGTCCCGACGCCGTGCACCAGACTCAGGAGCCGCGTCAGGGTTACTACCGCGACGAGCGCCCGCAGAACGGTTACCACAATCAACAGTGGCAGACGCAGCCGCGTCCCGATGACAACCGCTGGCCGGGACGGCCGAACGGTCATGGCAATGGCTGGGGGCCTGGCCCGCAATATCGTCCGGGCCATGTGATCGACCGTTTCCCGGATCGTGATTACCGCGTGCCGTATCGCGGTCAGGATTACTTCTATTCCGGCGGCTACTGGTATCGCCCGCAAGGCCCGCGCTACATCGTCGTGCAGCCACCGCGCGGGATCCGCATTCAATATCTGCCGGATTACGCCCGTGAAGTGTGGATCGGCGGCTCGCTGCTGTTCCTCGCCGCCGGCTCGTATTACGCCTATCAGGAGGCGACGCAGGATTACGTGGTGGTCGAGCCGCCGCTGCAGCAACCGTCGCAACCGCAAGCTCAGGGCTATGACGTCGAAGCCTACCCGGCCAACGGCCAGTCACCGCAGCAGGTGCAGCAGGACGGTTACCAGTGCTCTCAGTACGCGGTGCAGCAAAGCGGTTTCGACCCGCGCACCGCGACCTACCAACCGGCACCCGAAGTGGTTCAGGCCTATCGCCAGGCGCAGGGCAACTGCCTGAGCAGTCGCGGTTATCAGGTCAGATAGGGGCAGCTACGAGCTGCAAGCTGCAAGCTACAAGCTTGAAGCTTGAAGCTTGAAGCTAGAGGCTTGTCGCTTGTGGCTGCTTTTACAGGGTCAGCGTGCACCAGCACTTCGGCCTTCGGATAGGCCTTGTGAATCGCCGCCGCCGCTTGATCGCTGATGCCATGGGCGACTGACAGGGTCAGTTCGCCCGGCAGTTCCAGGTGCAATTGCACGAACCAGTGGTTGCCCGAGATCCGCGTGCGCAGGTCATGCGCGCCGAGCACTCCCGGCACGCTGCAGGCCAGTTCGAGCATGTGCTGGCTGACATCGGTCGGCAGTTCCTCGTCCATCAGCACCGAAAAACTTTCCCGGGCGATCTGGATCGCGCTCCAGAAAATATACGCAGCGATCCCCAGGCCAAACCACGCATCCAGTTGCGCAAAACCCATCCCGGCCAACACCAGCGCGAGGAGGATGCTGCCGTTGAGCAGCAGGTCCGAACGGTAATGCAGTGAGTCGGCGCGTACGGCGTTGGAGCCGGTCTGCCTGATCACCCGGTGCTGCAACATCAACAGCGCGGCCGTCAGCAGCAGGGAAAACACGATCACACCGATGCTCAGCCACGGTGCGCCAAGCGGCTCTGGTTTCTGCAAGCGCTCGTAGGCCTGAAACGCGATCAGCACCGCGCTGCCACCGATGAACAACGCCTGCGCCATGCCCGCCAGCGATTCGGCTTTGCCGTGACCATAACGGTGATCGTCATCCGCCGGGCGCAAGGCGTAATGCACTGCCAGCAGATTGAGCAATGAAGTGACGCCATCCAGCGCCGAGTCGGTGAGGCCGGCGAGCATGCTCACCGATCCGCTGAGCCACCAGGCAATCGCCTTGGCGACGATCAGCGTGCACGCGACCGCCACCGAGGCGCGGGTCGCCAGCCGCAGCAGGCGGGCGTGTTCGGGGCTGGAGGTCATTGAACGTCCTTATTCAAGCGGCGGGTTGCAGGCCGAACATCGCCAGTTGCTGAGTGCTGCCCTTGTGCTGGATCAGGCGCGGATCATCCAGAGGAAAATCTCGGCCCAGTTCGCTCTCGAGAATCGCCTGCAACTTGTGATTGTCGACCTGACCGTCCGGGCCGATGGCTTGCTTGAGCTTGGCCGGATCGATCTGCGCGGTGTGGCCCGGTTCGAAATAGATCGCCCCGGTGGCGAAGTCGACGGCAAACGCGATCAGCCCGGGAATGATGTAGAACAGCAGGCCGACGGCATCGAGCACGGCAATCGCCGGGTCGATCTTGCCGTCGATCTGGCCACGCCGGTCCGGGTAGAAAATCGAACCGCATGCAGTGAGCTGCGTGAGCAGGGTGGCAACCAGAACACCGCCGATGAGGCGAGAGGGTAAGCGCATGGAAATGTCTCCTGAGTCATCAAATAACGAAGCTTCGTCTTGTGAAGTTAAGACCCTGACGAACGCGTTGCAGTTCGCCGTTATACTCGCGCCTCTGTTTGGGAGCCAGCATGATTTCTTTGCCGATCGACGATGTTTTACCCGCCCTGCGTGAAGCCCTCGCGTCACGCCACGAAGCCGTGCTCGAAGCACCGCCCGGCGCCGGTAAAACCACCCGCGTGCCCTTGGCCTTGCTCAACGAAGCCTGGCTGGCCGGGCAGACCATCGTCATGCTCGAACCACGGCGCTTGGCTGCGCGGGCGGCGGCAGAGCGTTTGGCCAGCGAGCTCGGCGAGCAGGTCGGTGAAACCGTCGGCTATCGCATCCGTCTCGACAGCAAGGTTGGCCCGAAGACGCGTATCGAAGTGGTCACCGAAGGCATTCTCACCCGGCGCTTGCAGGACGACCCGGCGCTGGACGGTGTGGGCCTGCTGATCTTCGACGAATTTCATGAACGCAGTCTCGACGCCGATCTGGCGCTGGCGCTCAGTCTGAACGGTCGCGAGCTGTTTCGCGCTGAACAGCCGCTGAAGATTTTGCTGATGTCGGCCACTCTTGAAGGCGAGCGCCTGGCGGGGTTGCTCAATGAGGCGCCGATCCTGCGCAGTGAAGGGCGCATGTATCCGGTGACGATGCGCTGGGGCCGGCCGTTTCAGCCAGGCGAATACATCGACCAGCGGGTTACCCAAACCGTGCTCGAAGCGCTGCACGATGAAACCGGCAGCCTGTTGGTGTTCCTGCCGGGACAAGCGGAAATACGCCGCATGCACCAGCAATTGGCCCACGCCATCGGTGAGCGCAAGGACATCTTGCTGTGCCCGTTGCACGGCGAACTCGACCTCAATGCGCAACGCGCGGCAATCGATCCGGCGCCGCCCGGTCAGCGCAAAGTGGTGCTGGCAACCAACATCGCCGAGACCAGCCTGACCATCAACGGCGTGCGCGTGGTCATCGATGCCGGACTGGCGCGGGTGCCGCGCTTCGATCCAGGCAGCGGCATGACCCGCCTCGACACTCAACGCATCTCCAAGGCCAGCGCCACCCAGCGTGCCGGCCGTGCCGGACGATTGGAGCCGGGCGTGTGCTATCGCCTGTGGTCGCAGGATCAGCACGAACAACTGGCGGCTTATGGCAGCGCGGAAATTCTTTCGGCGGATCTGGCCAGCCTCGCTTTGCAACTGGGGCGCTGGGGCGTGACGCCGGGCGAACTGGTCTGGCTCGACATACCGCCAGCCGCCGCGTATGCCCAAGCGCAGGATCTGCTGCAACGGCTCGGCGCCTTGCACGGCGATACGCTGACGGCCCACGGCCAGGCCATGGCTCAGCTGCCGGCGCATCCGCGCATCGCGCATTTGCTGTTGCGCGGTCAGGCATTGGGGCTGTCGGCGATGGCCTGTGATGTGGCGGCGCTGCTCGGCGAGCGCGATATCCTGCGCGGCGCTGGCGCGGATCTGCACAGCCGATTGGTTCTGCTTTCCGGCGAAGAACGTGCCGGTCGTGGCGCGCAGGGCGGGGTGCAACGCGCCCGGCAATTGGCTCGGCAGTATCGCGGTTACCTGCGCGGCAAGCCGAGCGAACCGGTAAACGATCCCGAGCATCCGCGCTGGCTCGGCGCCCTGCTGGCGCTGGCCTACCCGGATCGCGTCGCCCAGCAACGGCGTGCCGGCGGGGCCGAATACCGGTTGGCCAACGGTCGCGCGGCGCTGTTCGCTGAGGCCGATAGCCTGATGAAGCACGAGTGGATCGTCATCGCCGACCTTGGCAGCCGCCAGGGCCAGCGCGAAGAACGCATCTATCTGGCGGCGGATTTCGATCCGGCGCTGTTCGATTCGGTGCTCGCCGAGCAAGTGCACAGCGTTGATCAACTCGATTGGGATGAACGCGAAGGCGTGCTGCGTGCCGAGCGCCAGCGCAAGGTCGGCGAGCTGATTCTCAGCCGCGAACCGTTGACCGGTCTGGATGAAAACGCGCGCAGTCAGGCGCTGGTCAATCTGGTCCGGCGCAAAGGTCTGGAGTTATTGCCGTGGACGCCGGAATTGCGCCAGTGGCAGGCGCGGGTGGCGCTGTTGCGCCAGCTCGATCTGAGCACGCAGGACGACAGCCAATGGCCGGATGTCAGCGATGCAGCGCTACTGGATACGCTGGAAGACTGGTTGATGCCGTATCTGGGCAAAGTCTCGCGGCTCAGCCATTTCGCCAACCTTGATCTGTCGAGCATCGTGCGTAATCTGCTGCCGTGGCCGCTGCCGCAGAAGCTCGACGAACTCGCGCCGCATCATTTGAGCGTGCCGTCAGGCTCATCGATTCGTCTGGATTACAGCGAACATCCGCCGATTCTCGCGGTGCGTCTGCAGGAGTTGTTTGGTATGGCCGATACGCCACGGATCGCCGGCGGCCGGCAAGAGGTCAAGCTGCATCTGCTGTCGCCAGCGCGACGGCCGGTGCAGGTCACGCAGGATCTGGCCAACTTCTGGCGCAGCACTTACGCCGAAGTAAAAAAGGATCTGAAAGGACGTTATCCGAAGCACTATTGGCCGGACGATCCCTTGGTCGCCGAAGCCACGGCGCGGGCGAAACCACGCGGCACCTGACCCGCAATGGCTGCGCGCCATTAGCCCATCCGTGCTAATTGCCCTTGGTTGTTCCGGCTCGCAAAATCGCCGCCTGAACAATAACCAGCCTTGTTGCCTGGCAACTTGCGCCCAAGGAACGGAACTGCCCATGACCTCTTTCTTCAAGCTCAGGAAGTTGATCTTCTTGTCGGCTGCGCTATTGGCCGCCTCCAGTTCGGCCATGGCCGAAGAGCCCAATCCGATTGGCGACTGGTGGATTATCTACGGCAACGGCGTGCCCCAGAAAAACATCATGTACGTCGCCGATGCGACGTCGGTGGTGCCTTCGCAGAAAACCAAAGGCGCGACCATGGTCGCAGTGACCCTGGTGTATGAAGAGCCCGGCAAACCGATGATCGACGTCTACAACCTCGAAGCCCAATGCTCTACGGGCAAGGTGCGTTTCATCAATGGCCAGTCCATCGAGCGTCTGGCCTACACCATGCGGCATCTGAAAGTTGCCAACCAATGGCAGACCCCGAAAGAGTTCTGGGTCCAGCAAGCGCTGAAGTTTGCCTGTGCCCCTGGCAGTCGCGCCAAAAACGACATGGCCGCCGTGGGCAAGATGGAATACCTGCAAATGATCGAGATGCTGCAGCAGATGTTCTTCAAGCTCGCGCCGATCCAGCAAAAGAGCCAGATGATGGACAACATCGACAGCCTGCTCGAACTCAAGAAATAAGCCGAGGCATCCAATGACTTACACACGTTTATGGCTGGCAACCCTGCTGGCAGCATTGCTCTTGAGCGGCTGTTCCACTATCGCGCAAAGCCGCTGGGAAGGCCGTGATATGCAGGAAGCACTGGACCTGTTCGGCACTCCTGATTCGATGAAAAAGGAAACCGGCCCGAACGGCGAACCCTTGGCCGTACTGACCTGGCACAAGTCCGCGAGCTGGACCTCTACCGAAGCAGCCGGCACTTCGATGACCCATACCGGCAATGGCATGGTGTACACCGAGCACTACCAACAGGTCGGCAATAGTTCTACCTGCAAGTTGCAGGCGAAGATCAATCAGCAGAAGAAGATCGCCCAGTTCCTGATCGAAGACGGGCGGATACTGCACGGCAAGTGCGCTAACGTTCGCTATGTTCCGGGCTACGTTCCGCCCGGCTTATAAGGGCAGAGCGCTCAGGGTGCAGCGGGCAGCAGGAACCGCGCAATCACCGGCAAGTGATCGGAAATGCGCAAGGTATCGTCCTGCCGCACCTGCGCTTGCACGCGTTTGAGCTTCGGGCTGTTGAACAGATAATCGACCGTGCGATCCGGGCCGTTGAGGCCGGGGTCGTTGGGGTAATGGGTCAGCCATTTGGCCCGGTCGATACCTCCGGCTTCGTTGTTGGTCGGGATCATCGGGTACTTGTCCCACAGCAGATGCAGTTCGCTGTCGGCAGAGTAGGGCGTGCGGCGCTCGACGGGCAGGCGCCGGTACTGGCCCAGCGGCAACAGATTGAAATCACCACCGATCAGCCACGGCAGGCCCTGGCTTTCATACTTGTCGAGCACTTTGGCCACGGCAGCCACTTGCGCCTGCACATTGCCGTCCGCCTGGCTGGCGCGCTGCAGATGAGTGTTGAACACGGTCAATTGACCGCCATCGCTGAGCGGCAATTTGACTGCCAGCAAAGCGTCTTTGGGCTGGAACTGGCGGCTGATGAAGTTGCTCGGTGCGACGGGCAGTTGCAGGCGTTCGGCGTGTTCGATGCGATAGCGGCTCAACGTGGCCAACTGGCGGCCGACGCTGCCGTAGATGTGGGGCTCGGGGACGAAATCGGCTTTCCAGTCGAACGCGCTGGTGCTGCATGGATACAGATCGGCGACGCGTTCCTGCAACAGTTTGAGCTGGTTCTGGTAATCGCTGGCCTTGGCGCCGTCGTCGAGCTCCTGCAACAGCACCACATCGGGTTGTTCGTCACGGATCACCCGCGCTACTTCGTCGAGGCTAAACGCCATGTCTTCAGCGGTCGGCGCTTCATCGTCGCCTTCGGCAAGATCATTCCAGAACACGTAGCGCTTGCCGGCGAGGAACTGCACGTTCCAGGTCATGACTTTGAGCGCTTGCCCGGGCACCAGTGTCGGCGCCGTGGTGCCGCAACTGACCGGCAGGGTTTCGCGGGCATCGGGGCGCCAGGTCAGGCTGAACAGCAGCACGCCGAACAGGACGACGGCGAGGATGACGAGGAGCAGGGTGTAGCGCAGCAGACGGGTCATGGCTCGGCTTATAGCGTTACAGAAAGTGGCCCCGAGCATACCTGACGGCAGCGGCGAAGCCCAAGCACGGCGCGGTCAGACCGCTCCGTTACGTTTGTCAGGCAATTCGCTGATCAGCATGAAAAGGCGGAACAGCACCACGCTGGTGAACAGTTGCAGGAAGCTGTGAGCGCTGTCGATCAGCCCGGCAATCAGTGGATTCTGCGGTTCGGGGTAGACCGCTAGCGTCGCGCCCTTGAGCAGCCACAACGGGGTCATCACGCAGAGAATGCACAGCAGAATGCGCCAGAAGTGCCCGCGCGTCAGGCGCAGACTTTCCTTCATCGCCTGCAACGGCCCGAGGCCGCGCAGCACCAGCAAGTATTCGGCGAAGGCGAGCATGACCATCAGCATCAGCCCCGGCAGGAAGTACAGCGACAGGCCCAGCAGAATCAGCAAGGTATTGAGCGCGGTGAGCACCGCGAAGCGCGGCCACAGGGTTGCGGCCATCGCCAGCAGGTCACGGTTGCGCGGCGACTCGCCACGGCTGCGCGCATCGAGAAACAGGATCAGCGCGGCGGTGTACAGCGGATACACCAGCAGGCCGACGATGATGCTTACCCCGGCAAAAGTGTCAGGCCCGGTGGCGTGATCGACCGCCTGCTGCAAGAAAGCTTCGACAATCACCAGCGGCAGGCACAACTGCACGATGCTGCCCAGATGGCGTTTGAAAAAATACAAAGAGTCGCGCAGTACTTCGAGGGCATTCATCAGTCGGTATCGCAGGTCGAAAACAGTGGCTCACTTTAACCGATGCAACGCGGGGCGACACAAACGTAAACATTCGGTAAAGGCCATTGAAACGTTTTGTCACTGTCTCCATTACAGGAGAGCACCGCGCTCAGAGTGGGCGCGGGCACGTTATTACCGGCAATCTACGAGGTCGCCATGAACAGCGAAGAGCAAACCCTGATCGATGGACTGTTTTCCCGGCTGCAACAGGCCGAAACGGAGGCAGCCCCGCGCGACGCCCAGGCTGAGGCGCGGATCAAGGAACACCTGACGCGCCAACCGGCGGCAGGCTATTTCATGACCCAGGCGATTCTGGTGCAAGAGGCCGCGCTGAAAAGCCTCGACGAGCAGAACAAGCAACTGACCCAGCAAGTCCAGCGCCTGCAGGCCGAACTGCAATCGGCCAAGGCCCAGAGCGGCGCGCCAGCGGCGAGCGGCGGCGGTGGCTTCCTGTCGAGTATCTTTGGCGGCGGCAATTCACGTCCGGCGCCGAGCCAGAGCGCAGCGCCATCGTCCACCGGCGGCTGGCGTGAACCGGCGCCGCAGCAGAGCTACCAGGCTCCGGCACCGCAACAGAACTTCGCCGCCGCGCCGCCCAACTATGCGCAGCAGGCAGCCCCGGCGGCGGGTAACAGCTTTCTCGGCGGCGCGCTGAAAACCGCTGCGGGCGTGGCCGGTGGTGTGATGTTGGCGCAGGGCATCAGCAGCCTGTTCCACCACAATCAGCAACCGGAAGAAATCGTCGAGGTCATCAAGGAAGAACCGGCGCAGGTCGCCGACCAGAGCAACAACGGCTGGGGCGATGATCAGCGCGTGGCGGACAACGGCTTCTCGGGCAATGACCAGGGCGGTTTCAGCGACGCCGATTACAGCAGCGACAATTCGTCGTTCTTCGATGACGACGACTCCTTTGTCTGACATAGCCTTTGAAGACTGACATAGCCTCTGAAGGCTGACATGTACACTGTGGCGAGGGGATTTATCCCCGCTGGGCTGCGCAGCAGCCCCGCTTTTCCTAATTGGAGCGAGGACTGCTGCGCAGCCCATCGGGGATGAATCCCCTCGCCACACTCACCACTCGTCAGCAGCACCTTTGCGCCTGTGGCCGATTATTCGCGGAACCCTCCTTCGGGCTGGCATACTGAGCGCCTTTTTCGGGCCTGATCGCCTGACCCCGCTTCGTGCGCTTGCGCGCTCACAGGAACTCCGGTGAAAAAAATCGCAGTGTTCGCCGATGTGCAGAACCTCTACTACACCGTGCGTCAGGCCTATGGTTGCCACTTCAACTACGCCGCATTGTGGGCCGACATCAGCAAGAACGGGCAGATCGTCGAGGCCTACGCCTACGCGATCGACCGGGGCGACAGCAAGCAGCAGCAGTTTCAGCAGATCCTGCGCAACCTCGGTTTCACCGTGAAGCTCAAGCCCTACATCCAGCGCAGCGACGGCTCGGCCAAGGGCGACTGGGACGTTGGCATTACCCTGGACATCATGGACGCCGCCGACCATGTCGACGAAGTGGTGCTGGCCTCCGGTGACGGCGATTTCGACATGCTGCTCGAACGCATCATCAACAAGCACGGCGTGCAAGCGGTGGCCTACGGCGTCCCCGGCCTGACCGCCAACTCGCTGATCCGCGCCGCCAGCCGCTACGTGCCGATCGAAGGCGCGCTGCTGCTCAAGAGCTGAGCTGAACAATAGATTTGAACGGAGACACCCCGGTTTGGAACGCATTGCAGTCATCGACTTTGAAACCACCGGCCTGTCGCCGAACAGCAGCTGCCGCGCCACGGAAATCGCCGTGGTCATGCTGGAAAACGGCCGCATCGTCGAGCGTTACCAGAGCCTGATGAACGCCGGCGTGCGCGTCCCCGCGTTCATCGAGCAACTGACCGGCATCAGCAACGCCATGCTGCGCACCGCGCCGCCGGCCGAGCGGGTGATGGAAGAGGTCAACGAATTCGTCGGCTGCACGCCATTGCTCGCACACAACGCCTCGTTCGACCAGAAATTCTGGGATTTCGAACTGGGCCGGATCAAGCGCACACGCCTGCAGAATTTCGCCTGTTCACTGCTGCTGGCGCGGCGCCTGATGCCGGCGGCGCCGAATCACAAGCTCGGCACGCTCACCACGTTCGCGCAGCTACCGCATACCGGCCAGGCTCACCGGGCCATGGCCGACGCCGAGATGGCGGCCAATCTGATGGCGCATCTGGCTGAAGAGCTGCGGGGCAAACATGGAGTGCGCGAGTTGAATCACGACCTGTTGTGCAAATTGCAGAAAGTCCCTGCCGCAAAAGTGGGCGAGCATTTGCAGCGTTATCGCTGATCTCGGGCACTCCGACTGATCGTTCCCACGCTCTGCGTGGGAATTAAGCCCGGGACGCTCCGCGTCCCTTTCAAAGCCGAACGCAGAGCGTCCGTTGAGGCATTCCCACGCGGAGCGTGGGAACGATCCAAGATGGATGTCTGCTGATACACCGCCTTCGCGAGCACGCTCGCTCCCACAAGGACCTTGTCGGTCTCTGCTGCTTTCATGCAAAAGTGTACCGGCGCGAAAAACAGGTTTTGTAACTTATTTTTGCGTAGCGGCCTTTCTAGAATGACCGGTCCACGAAAATCTGACTGTCGAGCTGCCCATGCCTGCCTTGCGCCGTTTTTCCCTGCCGTTGATCGCTGCGTTTTTTGCGTTGTATGTGATTTGGGGATCGACCTATCTGGTGATCCGCATCGGCGTCGAATACTGGCCGCCGCTGTTACTGGCCGGGGTGCGCTTCGTCATTGCCGGCAGCTTGATGTATGCCTGGCTGCGCTGGCGCGGGGCTGCGGCGCCGACCTGGGCGCAGTGGAAAGCGGCGGGGCTGGTCGGCATTCTGCTGCTCAGTTTTGGTAACGGCGCGGTGAGCGTCGCCGAGCACACCGGCGTGGCGTCAGGTGTCGCTGCGCTGGCGGTGGCGACGGTGCCGCTGTTCACCTTGTTGTTCGGCTACTTCTGGGGTGCGCGCAATACGCGGCTGGAGTGGGCCGGTGTGGCGTTGGGGATTATTGGCATCGCCATGCTCAACATGGGTTCCAACCTGCAATCGAGCCCGCTCGGCGCGATGTTGCTGATCTTCGCGGCGGCGAGCTGGGCGTTCGGCTCGGTGTGGAGCAAATACCTGCCATTGCCGGCGGGGGCCATGGCCAGCGCGGTGGAAATGCTCGTCGGCGGCGTGGTCTTGCTGATCGGCAGTGCGCTGAGTGGCGAGCACCTGCAAGCCATGCCGCCGCTCGAAGGGTGGCTGGCGCTGGCCTATCTGATTTTCTTTGGCTCGATCATCGCCTTCAATTCCTACATGTATCTGCTCAAACATGTGCGCCCGGCGGCAGCGACCAGTTATGCCTACGTCAACCCGGCAGTGGCGGTGTTGCTCGGCGTGGTGTTTGTCGGCGAGACCATCGGCATCGAAGAGGCGTTGGCGATGCTGGTGATCATCAGCGCGGTGCTGCTGATCAGCCTGCCGCAGTGGCGTCGACCTGCGCAGTCACCCGTGGAAGAGGCGAAAGCCGTTCCGACGGAAGCGCGTACGAATTAGGGTAAACTGCGCGGCATTGCATCCCCGCGTCATTTTTTCCTACGGTACTCCCATGACTTTCGCCTCCCTTGGCCTGATCGAACCCTTGCTGCGCTCCCTCGAGACGCTCGGCTACCAGACCCCGACGCCGGTGCAGGCGCAAGCCATTCCGGCGGTGCTGGCCGGTCGCGACCTGATGGCAGCGGCCCAGACCGGCACCGGCAAGACCGCCGGTTTCGCCTTGCCGCTGTTGCAGTTGCTGGCCATGCAAGGGCCGAAAGTCACCGCCAACTCGGCGCGTGCGCTGATTCTGGTGCCGACCCGCGAGCTGGCCGAGCAGGTCCACGAAGCCGTGCGCCAGTACGCGGAAAACCTGCCGCTGCGTACTTACGCGGTGTATGGCGGCGTCAGCATCAACCCGCAGATGATGAAGCTGCGCGGCGGCGTCGATGTGCTGGTCGCCACACCCGGTCGCTTGATCGACCTGTTCCGCCAGAACGCGCTGAAACTGGATCAGTTGCAAACGCTGGTGCTGGATGAAGCTGATCGTATGCTCGACCTGGGCTTCTCTGAAGAACTGGCGAACATTTACCGCATGCTGCCGAAAAAGCGCCAGACCCTGCTGTTCTCCGCGACCTTCTCCGATGACATCCGCCTGCTTGCCGGGCAGATGCTCAATGATCCGCTGAGCATCGAAGTCAGCCCGCGCAACGTCGCTGCCAACACGGTCAAGCAGTGGATCGTCACCGTCGACAAGAAGCGCAAGGCCGAACTGTTCGTGCACCTGATGCGCAAGAACAAGTGGAAGCAGGTGCTGGTGTTCGCCAAGACCCGCAACGGCGTCGATGCGCTGGTGGAAAAACTTCAGGGCCTCGGTGTGAATGCTGACGGCATCCATGGCGACAAACCGCAGGCCACGCGCCAGCGCGCGCTGGACCGTTTCAAGCTCAGTGAAGTGCAGATTCTGGTGGCGACCGACGTTGCCGCCCGAGGTCTGGACATCGAAGACTTGCCGCTGGTGGTCAACTTCGATCTGCCGATCGTCGCCGAGGATTACATTCACCGCATCGGCCGCACTGGCCGCGCGGGTGCCACCGGTGAGGCGATTTCGCTGGTGTGTGCCGATGAAGTGAACATGCTCTCGGCGATCGAAATGCTGACGCGGCAGAACCTGAAGCGCCAGAACGAACCGGATTTCGAACCCGAGCACCGCGTGCCGGACACCGACGCCAGCGGTCAGGTGATCAAGAAGCCGAAAAAACCGAAGAAGCCGAAAGCGTCGGGCGGTGGCGGTGGTAAACGCAATCTGGGCAAGTGGGTCGACAGCGGAGAGACCTCGGCACCGGAGCCATCGATCAAACCGGTGCGCAAGGTGCCGGTGTTTAACACTGGACCGCGTAAGCGTAAGCCGTGATTTGATGAGGCGTTTGTAGGGACGTCTTCGCGAGCAGGCTCGCTCCCACATTGGGAATGCGTTTCCCTGTAGGAGCTGCGGAACGCTGCGATCTTTTGATGTTGGTTTTAAAGATCAAAAGATCGCAGCCTCGTTTCACTCGTCAGCTCCTACAGGATTCTGTGCTTAAGCCACTGCACGATTCCCAGCCCTGCCGCCCGCCCGCTGGCGAAACACCCGGTCAGCAAGTAGCCTCCGGTCGGCGCTTCCCAGTCGAGCATCTCGCCCGCACAAAACACCCCCGGCAGCGCCTTGAGCATCAAGCGCTCATCCATCGCTTCGAATCTCACGCCACCAGCACTGCTGATCGCTTCATCCAGCGGACGGGTTTTCACCAAGGTCAGCGGCAACGCCTTGATCGCTCGCGCCAACAGGGCCGGATCGGCGAAGGTTTCGGCATCGGTCAGCTCGCGCAACAACGCTGCCTTAACCCCATCAATCCCCACCTGACTGTGCAGATGCTTGGCCATGGAGCGCGAGCCACGTGGTTTGCTCAGCGCCGCCTGCAATTTATCCACAGGGCGGCCGGGCAGCAGGTCGATGTGGATAACCGCTGCGCCGTAGCGATTGATTTCTTCGCGTATCGGCGCCGACAGCGCATAGATCAGACTGCCTTCAATGCCGGTCGCGGTGATCACGCATTCGCCCAAGCGCGGGATGTCGTCGTTCAAACCGATGGCAATGTTTTTCAGCGGTGCACCGGCGAATTTGCTCACCATCAGCTCGCTCCAGGTTTGCACCTCGAAGCCGCAATTGCTTGGCTGCAACGGCGCCAGATCCACGCCGCGCTGCTCCAGCGGCAACATCCACGCGCCATCCGAGCCCAGGCGCGACCAACTGCCGCCGCCGAGGGCGAGCAGGGTGGCGTCGGGGTTTGCGCTGATTTCGCCTTCCGGGCTGGCGATGCGCAGTGCACCGCTTGCGTCCCAGCCGAGCCAGCGATGGCGGGTGTGGATAACCACGCCGCTGTCGCGCAGGCGCTTGAGCCAGGCGCGCAACAGTGGGGCGGCTTTCATGTCGGTGGGGAACACGCGGCCGGAGCTGCCGATGAAGGTTTCGATACCCAGATCGTGAATCCACTGGCACAAGGCATCGGCATCGAACGCGCGCAGCAGCGGGGCGATCTGCGCTGCGCGCTCAGCGTAGCGGGAGAGGAATGCCGGGTAGGCTTCGGAATGGGTGATGTTCATGCCGCCGACCCCGGCCAGCAGGAACTTGCGCCCGACCGAGGGCATGCCGTCGTACACGTCGACGCGGACCCCGGCCTGGCTCAGCACTTCGGCGGCCATCAGGCCGGCGGGGCCACCGCCAATGATGGCGACGTGGGTGTTGGCGAGGGCGGAATTCTGGGTCATGGGCGTGCGCTGCGGTATGGCGGGACAAGGCGCGCATTCTAACAGCGCTGAACCCTGTGGGAGACCCCATGTGGGAGCGAGCCTGCTCGCGAACGCGGTCTGTCAGTCAATTAGATGTTGTGTGTGCTGAACCTTTCGCGAGCAGGCTCGCTCCCACAGGGGCTGCGGTGTATTTCGAGTCTGGTTAAAAAATAAACAGCGCGCTGTACGCCATGCCCAGCATGGCCTGCAGTCCCTTTCGCGCAGGTTATCCACAGCCAGTTCCACAGCGATTGTGGGTAACGCAGCACGGTTCAATGACAGCCGTGTGAATCCCAGACCCGTTGCGCGCTGTGATGGAGGATGCCGTGGCGGCGGGCGAGGGCGTGTCGATCCTTGCTGTAGCCGCCGCCGATCACCCCGACCACCGGGATGTCGCGGCCCAGGCAATGGCGCATCACCCGTTCATCGCGCTCGGCCACCCCGGCGTCGGTCAGTTGCAGATAACCGAGGGCATCGTCCTTGTGCACATCGACGCCAGCGTCGTAGAGCACCAGATCCGGTTGATACAGCGGCAACAGGTAATTGAGCGTGTCATCGACCACCTGCAGATAGTCGGCATCGCCCATGCCTTTGGGCAGCGGAATGTCCCAGTCACTTTCGGCTTTGCGCGCAGGAAAATTCTTCTCGCAGTGCAGGGAAACGGTAATCGCCTCCGGCGTGTCGTGCAGAATCCGCGCGGTGCCGTCGCCCTGATGCACGTCGCAGTCGAAGATCAGCACGCGATTGACCCGGCCGCTCTGCAACAGGTACTGGCTGATGATCGCCAGGTCATTGAAGATGCAGAATCCGGCGGGGTAATCGTAGTGAGCGTGATGGGTGCCGCCGGCCAGATGACAGGCCAGGCCATGCTCCAGGGCTTTCTCTGCCGCCAGGATCGAACCGCCCACTGCGCGTACGGTGCGCCGCGCCAGCGCTTCATTCCACGGCAGGCCGAGGCGCCGTTGGTCTTCGCGGGACAACTCGCCGCTCATGTAGCGTTCGATATAGCTGCGGTCATGGGCGAGGGCGAGGATGTCGTTGGGGCAGATCTGCGGGCGCAGCAGGTCGGCGTCGCGGGTCAGGCCGCTGTCGACCAGGTGATCGCGCAGCAGCCGGAACTTGTCCATGGGAAAGCGGTGATCCGCGGGAAACTCGGGGCTGTAGTCTTCGTGATAGATCAACGGCAAGGGCATGGCTTGTTTCGCGCAGAACCAGGGAAAGAATGAACGATCCTACCAGCGATGTAGACTCAACGGCATGGAAATGGAGGGGACGATGGAGCCGATACTGGAGCTGCAAAGCGCGCGTTTGTTGATGCGTCAGTGGCAGGACGAGGATTTGCCGGCATTCGCCGCGATGTGCGCCGATCCACAGGTGATGCGCTACTTTCCAGCGCCGTTGACCCGGCTCGAAAGTGCCGCATTGATCGGCCGCGTGCGCGGACATTTTGCCGAGCACGGCTTTGGCCTGTGGGCGCTGGAGCGCAAGGACACGGGCGAGTTCATCGGTTTCACCGGGTTGGGCGTGGTCGGCTTCGATGCGCCGTTTACCCCGGCGGTGGAGATCGGCTGGCGTCTGGCCAAGGAACACTGGGGCCTGGGTTACGCCAGCGAAGCGGCGTGGACGGCACTGCGCGCGGGTTTCGACCAATTGAAACTGGAGGAAATCGTCTCGTTTACCGCCGGGCAGAATGCGCAGTCGGAGAAGGTCATGCAGGCGATCGGCATGCATCACGATCCACAGGACGATTTCGATCACCCCAGGCTTGCGCTCGATCACCCGTTGCGCCGCCATGTTCTGTATCGCATCAGCCGCGAACAATGGCTGCAAACCTTGCATGAATAAGCCGACACGGACGTTTACAATGGCCGCCATCGTATTTGGCCCGTGCCAGAACCTGAATCGTCCGCCGCAGCCAAGACTGCGCGGCCATTGCTTTGTGTGAGGAGAGTCTGAATGAGCCAAGTGCTGGAAGATCTGGTCGATCTGCTGACCCTGGAACCGATCGAAGAAAACCTGTTCCGTGGTCGCAGCCAGGATCTGGGGTTCCGCCAGTTGTTCGGCGGTCAGGTGCTCGGCCAGTCGCTGTCGGCGGCTAGTCAGACGGTGGAAGAGGCGCGCCATGTGCACTCGTTGCATGGTTATTTCCTGCGCCCGGGCGATGCCAAGTTGCCGGTGGTCTATTCGGTTGATCGCGTGCGTGATGGCGGCAGTTTCAGCACCCGCCGCGTGACGGCGATCCAGAAGGGCCACCCGATCTTCACGTGCAGCGCTTCGTTCCAGTACGACGAAAAAGGCTTCGAGCATCAGGGCCAGATGCCGGCGGTGGTCGGCCCGGAAAACCTGCCCTCGGAGCTGGAGCTGATCCAGCAGCGTGCGCACCTGATTCCTGAGCACATGCGTGAAAAACTGCTGTGCCCGAAACCGATCGAAGTACGCCCGGTCACCGAAAAGGATCCGTACAACCCGCAACCGGCCGATCCGATCAAATATGTGTGGTTCCGCGCCGATGGCGCCCTGGCCGACATTCCTGCGCTGCACAAATACCTGCTGGCGTACGCCTCGGACTTCGGCCTGCTGACCACTTCGATGCTGCCCCACGGCAAGTCGGTCTGGCAGAAAGACATGCAGGTCGCCAGCCTCGATCACGCGCTGTGGTTCCACAATGATCTGCGCGCCGATGACTGGTTGCTCTACGCGATGGACAGCCCGTGGGCCGGCAACTCCCGTGGTTTTTCCCGTGGCAGCGTGTTCAACCGCGCCGGGCAACTGGTCGCTTCGGTGACTCAGGAAGGCCTGATCCGCCATCGCAAGGACTGGGCATGAGCCTGACCGAGGCTCGTCATTGGGTGTTCGACATGGACGGCACGCTGACTGTCGCCGTGCATGATTTCGCGGCGATTCGTGTGGCGCTGGCGATTCCGCCCGAGGACGACATCCTCACCCATCTCGCTGCATTGCCAGCGGATGAAGCGGCGGCCAAGCATGCCTGGTTGCTCGAGCATGAGCGCGATCTGGCGCTGGGCTCGACCCCGGCCACCGGCGCGGTTGAGCTGGTGCGCGACCTGCATGCGCGCGGTTATCGCCTCGGCATTCTCACGCGCAATGCGCGGGAGCTGGCACATGTCACGCTGGAGGCGATCGGCCTGGCCGACTGCTTTGCGGTCGAGGATGTGCTGGGTCGCGACGAAGCACCACCAAAGCCGCATCCCGGCGGTTTGCTGAAACTGGCCGATGCCTGGCAAGTGCCGGCCAGTGACATGGTGATGGTCGGCGATTACCGCTTTGATCTGGATTGCGGCCGAGCAGCGGGGGCGCGGACGGTGTTGGTTAATCTGCCGGATAACCCGTGGCCGGAATTGACCGATTGGCATGCGAAGGATTGTGTTGAGTTGCGACGGATGCTGCAGGGCTGAGATGGTTGTTGTCTGATCGGACGCCTTCGCGAGCAGACTCGCTCCCACAGTGGAATGCATGCCAAATGTGGCAGTTATTCCAAATGTGGGAGCGAGCCTGCTCGCGAAGGGGCCGGTGGATTCAGCAAAAAACTCACTGATCGAACAACGCCTTCTGCCCCTCCGCCGACGTCAGCATTCCATCGCCGTCATGCCCGACCCCGGGCACTTCAATCAGCCGTTGATTGACCCCCTCAGGATGGCGACGCAGCAAATAACCGAAATACAGCTTCCCGCGCATCAAGCGGTAAGCCCCTTGCGCCTCGGCCGCGCAGCTCTTGTCCAGCGCCGGATGTTCCGGGTCGACATCCTGCTGGCCGAGCAGATAAATCACCTCGCGTTTGACGTAAGCGCTCTCGACCTGCAACGGCGTTTGCCCGCCGGCATACACCGGCATGTCCGCCAGACCGTACTTCCAGCGATTGAAGCCAGGACATTGCGCGTGATCGAACGCCACTGGCCTCTGCTCGTTGAAGTACGCATAAGAAGAAGGATTGGCCACCACATAGCGCAAGCGAATGCCGTTGGCCTTGAGCGCCGGCTGATCCTTGGCCAGCAGGGCGTAACGCTGCACCACCTGACCACCGCCGGAGTGGCCGAAGATCACGATCTGCTTCACGTCCGGAAACTGTTTGCGATCGCTGAGCCGCGCGACTATTTCGTCCAGCGCTGCGTAGGAACTCAGCGGATTCGGCCCGGTGGACAAGCCGCCGCCCATCCACTCGTTGCCCTGCCAGCGCAGCACCGTCGGCGGCAGGGAATACAGGGTGACGTCACTTTCATTGAGAAACTGCGGAGCGATCACCAGCGTGTGCGCGGTCTGCCCGGCGAGTTCGGCGGCACTTTCCGCGCTTTTGCGGTAGGTCTCGGCGTTGCGCAGGCGACCGTGAATGACGATCAGCACCCGCTCGATCTTTTCCGGTGCCGGCCCGATGCCCACTGCCATTTCCCCGGCCTTGAGTTGCAGGCGACCGGGGCTGATCGCATCTACGCCGGCCGCTTGCGCGGTGCCGACGATGAACAGTAACGCCACAAGCCATTTATGCATTTACAGGGTTTTCGCCGCGAAGGTGTCGCACTGGCTTACCTGGCCTTGCGCGAATCCGGTTTTGAACCAGCGCACCCTTTGCGCTGACGTACCGTGGGTAAACGAGTCCGGCACCACACGGCCCTGACCCTGTTGCTGCAAGCGATCATCGCCGATGGCGTTGGCGGCGTTCAAGGCTTCCTCGATGTCGCCCGGTTCCAGCCAGTTCAGGCGTTTTTGCGCGTTGTATGCCCAGACGCCAGCGAGACAGTCGGCCTGCAATTCCTGACGAACCAGCACGCCGCCGTCGCCCTCCATCTGCCGGCCTTGCTGACGCGCCGCCTGCATCTTCGCCGAGACGCCCAGCAGCGTCTGCACATGGTGGCCGACTTCGTGCGCAATCACGTAAGCCTGAGCGAAATCGCCAGCGGCTTTGAAGCGCTGCGACATTTCCTGGAAGAAGGCCATGTCCAGATAAACCTTCTGGTCGGCCGGGCAATAGAACGGGCCGGTGGCAGAAGTGGCCATGCCGCACGCGGAGTTCACCCGATTGCTGAACAGCACCAGTGTCGGGTCTTTGTATTGGCGTCCGGCCTGCTGGAAGATCGGACCCCAGGTGTCTTCGGTGTCGCCGAGGATCGAGCGGACGAATTCAGCCTGTTCATCATTGGCCGGTGGCGCCTGGCGGGTTTGCGAAGTAGCCGCCGGTTGCTCCATCTGCCCGGTCAACTGGCCGAGGATCTGCATCGGGTCCTGGCCGGTGAGCCAGCCGATGCCGACAATCAGCACAATAGCGGTCAGGCTCAGACCCTTGCCGCCACCGAAGCGCATGCCGCCGCCACCGCCGGCATCATCACCCCGGGCGTCGACGACGTTGTCACTGCGTCGGCCTTTTTTCCATAGCATGTGGGAATCCTCTTTTATTGCCGGTGATGAATCTGCTGGTGATGAGTGTTGCCGCTGTGTGAGTGTGGCGCCAGTCCGGTCGTCCGTCCATGCACACGCGCCCACATGGTGCGGGCCTGGTATTGACGGTCGAGCGGGCCGTGAATTCAATCCCGAGAGGAATTTCTTCCGTCGAAGTCATGAACCCGCTGTTTCGACGGCAGTCTGTGATGTTGCACACTGGCCGGGCGCCGAAGTGGCGGGAATCTTGCCTCAAGGTTTTGCCTGGCGGCGGTTTCCCGGCGCAGAAGAGTGCAACCTGTGCGGTTGCTGAAAGCTCGGCCGACTATGATTGCCACAACGATTGCCGCCAGCGCGAACGCTCGCCCGGATTTTTTTTCAGAGATTGCCAATGACCGTCAGCACCCCGCTCTCCGGTGTCAACCAGCCCTTCAAGGGGATTCTGCTGATTGTCGTGGCGACGTTCCTGTTTTCCAGCCACGACGCGTTGTCGAAATACCTCTCCGGTTTTTATCCGATCGTGATGGTGGTGTGGGCGCGCTATGTGGTGCACACCTTGTTGATGGCGGGGATTTTCCTGCCGCAGTCCGGTTTGCGCGTGCTGCGCACGAAAAAACCGTTATGGCAGCTCGCCCGCGCCCTGTGCCTGCTCGGCACCAGCCTGTTTTTCACCACGGCGCTGCTGTACATCCCGCTGGCCGAAGCCACGGCGGTCAACTTTCTCGCACCGGTATTGGTGACGGCGTTATCGGTGCCGCTGCTCAAGGAACGGGTGACGCGCGGGCAGTGGATCGCGGTGATCTGCGGCTTCATCGGCGTGCTGATCATCGTCCACCCGGGCGGCGAACTGTTCACCCCGGCGATCCTGCTGCCGTTCTGCTCGGCGCTGTTCTTCTGCTTCTACCAATTGCTGACGCGCAAGCTCGCCGAAGTGGACAGCCCGACCACCAGCAATTTCTTCGCCGGGCTGTGCAATACCCTGGTGATGAGCGCGCTGGTGCCGTTCTTCTGGCAAGTGCCGACGTGGACTCACGCCGCTCTGATGCTGGCGCTGGGCAGTTGCGGGATGACGGCGCATCTGTTCCTGACCCAGGCCTTCCGTCACGCCGCACCGGCATTGCTGGCGCCGTTCGGCTATTGCCAGATCGTCTTTGCCGGGTTGTTGGGCTGGCTGCTGTTCCATCACACCCCGAGCGGGTTGACGGTAATCGGTATCGCGGTGATCTGTTGCAGCGGATTGGCGGCAGCGTGGCAGCAGAGCCGGCGCTGAAGAGCGGATCCCGGTACAACTTGTGGGAGCGAGCCTGCTCGCGAAAGCGGTGGGTCAGTCGCCATATTCAGCGGCTGACGTGACGCCTTCGCGAGCAGGCTCGCTCCCACAATGGGATGTATGCAGGCAGGTTATTCGGTAACGGTCGGAATCTTGCGCGGTGCCATGAAGTACATCCACGTCAGTGCGAGGAAGTACATCGCCGGGATCAGCGTGAACAGCACCGTGTAGTTGTTGTTGGTGACGGTGAGGATGTGGCCGACGATCTGGGTCATGAACATCCCGCCGATCGCCGCGCACATGCCGCCGAAGCCGAACACCGTGCTCATCATGTGCTTGGGCGTGTAGTCCATCACCAGGCTCCAGATGTTCGCAGTCCAGGCCTGATGCGCGCCGATCGCCAGCGAGATCGCCGCCACCGCCACCCACAGATTCGCCGAGCCGGCGGCCATCACCACGCCGATGATGCAGCAGGCAAACAGCAACATCGACAGCAGCCGCGCCTTAATCGAGTTCATGCCGCGGCCAATCAGGAACGAAGACAGAATCCCGCCGCCGATACTGCCGAAGTCAGCCGTGACGTAGATGATGATCAGCGGAATGCCCATCTGCGTCACGTTGATGCCGAGGTTGTATTGCTGATTGAGAAACGGCGGCAGCCAGTACAGATAGAACCAGAACACCGGCGCGGTCAGCGAGTAGGCGAGGGCGAAGGCCCAGGTGCCGCGCATGCGCAGGATCTTGCTGAACGGCACGCGGGCCTGTTCCGGTTCGACTTGCTGCTGGATGTAATCGAGTTCCGACTGCTTCACCGTCGGGTGATCTTCCGGATTGAAATACTTCAAGCCCCAGAACAGCAGCCAGATGCCGCCGAGTGCCGCCATGCACAGGAACGCCGCTTGCCAGCCCCACACATGCAGGACCAGTGGCAGCAGCATCGGCGTGAACATCGCCCCGACGTTGGTGCCGGCGTTGAAAATGCCGGTAGCGACTGCACGTTCACCGGCCGGGAACCACAGGCGCGTGGTCTTTACACAGGCCGGGTAGTTGGCCGCTTCCGTCAGACCGAGGATGAAGCGGCAGACCATGAAGCCGACCGCCGAGGTCGCCAGGCCATGGGCGCCGGTGGCCAGGCTCCAGAGCAGTACGGCGCAGAAGAACACGCGCTTGACGCCGACCCGGTCGATCAGACGTCCCTGCAGGACAAAACCGATCGCGTAGCCGACCTGGAACCAGAAATTGATGTTGGCGTAATCCATCGCCGTCCAGCTCATTTCCTTGGCGAGAATCGGCTGCATGACGCCGAGTGCGGCGCGGTCGATGTAGTTGAGGGTGGTGGCGAAAAACACCAGCGCCAGCATGCCCCAGCGGGTCTTGCCGACAGCCATGGCGCCGCGGATCTTGTCGCCTATGCCACCCGTGGCAGTGCTCATGGCCGGAGCCATGCGGGAAGTCTGTGAAGGAATCATGTGTTCCACCCGTTTTTGGATTTGTTATTTGGTGTTCTTTTCTGTCGAACACCTTGCCCGGTGGTTAGTGGCCGGACTCGATGTGCAACCGATGTTGGGCAGTGAACAAAAAATCGTCAATTCGCCAAATCGCCTTAGTGTTCGATAATCGCACGCAAAACTAACCGGGTAGTACACTTTAAATTGCTGCGCGCAGGGATGCAGCCAATAATTTCCCTCACTATAAAAACCCATTCCCTGGTAGGAGCTGCCGAAGGCTGCGATCTTTTGATTTTGCTGTTTTGGTAATCAAGATCAAACGATCGCAGCCTTCGGCAGCTCCTACAGTAAAGATAAAGCGGCGCAGTCCGGGAGTTGAAACATGCAGCGTTCCATTGCCACCGTTTCCTTGAGCGGCACCCTGCCGGAAAAACTCGAAGCCATTGCCGCCGCCGGGTTCGACGGCGTGGAGATTTTCGAAAACGACCTCCTGTACTACGACGGCAGTCCCCGGGAAATTAAACAGATGTGCGCCGATCTGGGGATCGCCATCACCCTGTTTCAGCCGTTCCGTGACTTCGAAGGCTGCCGCCGCGATCGCTTGGCGCGTAACCTGGAGCGTGCCGAGCGCAAGTTCGACCTGATGCAGGAACTTGGCACCGACCTGGTGCTGGTCTGCAGCAACGCCTCGCCGGACAGTGTCGGCGATCAACAAATCCTCGTCGATGATTTGCGCCTGCTGGCCGAACGCGCCGGCGCCCGTGGCTTGCGCATCGGTTACGAAGCGCTGGCCTGGGGCCGTCACGTCAATACCTATCAGCAGGTCTGGGACATCGTCCGTCAGGCTGATCACCCCAACCTCGGCGTGCTGCTCGACAGCTTTCACACCTTGTCGCTGAAGGGCGATCCCAGCGCGATCGCCGACATTCCTGGCGAGAAGATCTTCTTCGTGCAAATGGCCGACGCGCCGATCCTGGCCATGGATGTGCTGGAGTGGAGCCGGCATTTCCGTTGCTTCCCGGGGCAGGGCGAATTCGATCTGCCGGGTTTCCTCGCACCGATCATCAAGAGTGGCTATACCGGGCCGCTGTCGCTGGAAATCTTCAACGACGGCTTCCGCGCCGCGCCGCCACGGGCCAACGCCGCCGACGGTTTGCGCTCGCTGCTGTATCTGGAAGAGAAGACCCGCCAGCGTCTCGAGCAGGAAGCGCCGCCGGTGGCCAACCGTGAAATTCTTTTCGAAACGCCGCCGGCCAGCGAATACAACGGCGTGGAATTTCTCGAATTTGCCGTCGACGAAGCGCTGGGCGCGAAGCTCAGTCACTGGCTGCAACGCCTCGGCTTTGCCAAGGCCGGGCAGCATCGCTCCAAGAGCGTCAGCCTGCTGCGTCAGGGCGATATCAACCTGATCCTCAACTCCGAGCCGTATTCGTTCGCCCACAGCTTTTTCGAAGCCCACGGCCCGTCGCTGTGCGCCACGGCCGTGCGGGTCAAGGACAGCGCCAGTGCGCTGGCCCGCGCCGTCGCTTACAAGGGGCAGCCCTATCGCGGGCTGGTCGGGCCGAATGAACTGGAGCTGGCGGCGGTGCGCGCACCGGACGGCAGCCTGATTTATCTGGTCGATGCGGACGCCGACGTGTACGGCACCGATTTCAATCTGTTGCCGGACGCGCAGACCGGCGGCGGTCTCAAGCGTATCGATCACATGGCCATGGCGCTGCCGGCGGACAGCCTCGACAGTTGGGTGCTGTTCTATAAAAGCCTGCTGGATTTCGAAGCTGACGATGAAGTGGTCTTGCCCGATCCGTACGGTCTGGTGAAGAGCCGCGCCTTGCGCAGTCGCGACAGTTCGATCCGGCTCCCGCTGAACATCTCCGAGAACCGCAACACTGCCATTTCGCATGCGCTATCGAGTTATCGCGGCTCCGGTGTGCACCATATCGCCTTCGATTGTGACGACATCTTCGCCCAGGTCAGTCGCGCCAAAGAGGCCGGCGTGCCGCTGCTGGACATCCCGCTCAACTACTACGACGACCTTGCGGCGCGTTTCGATTTCGACGATGAATTCCTCAGCGAACTGGCCTATTACAACGTGCTCTACGACCGTGATGCCCAGGGCGGCGAGTTGTTTCATGTCTACACCGAGCCGTTCGAGGGGCGGTTCTTCTTCGAGATCATCCAGCGCAAGAATGGCTATGCCGGCTACGGCGCGGCCAACGTCGCGGTGCGGCTGGCGGCGATGGCCAAATCCCGCAGCGGTGCGGTGCGTCAGGCGAAGTTGTAGGGAATTCGTAAACGCGGGATCAAACACCGGCTGCGCGGCTTCCTTCACTGTCCCGCGCGGCCCATAATCGCCGCTTGTGCAGTGATGGCCGTGAGCCCGCGATGACCATGAATTCAGAACTTTCCGCCGCTGCTGTCGAGTCCGACGCAGTGCCGCGCAAGAGTCGCAAGAACAACCCGGAAAAGACCCGTGAGAACATCCTGCAGGAGGCGATCGTCGAGTTCGTCCAGCAGGGCTTGTCCGGCGCCCGCGTCGACGCGATCGCCGAGCGCATCCACACCTCCAAGCGCATGATCTATTACTACTTCGGCAGCAAGGAGCAGTTGTACGTCGAGGTGCTGGAGAAGCTATACGGCGATATCCGCAGCACGGAGAACCGTCTGCATCTGGATGAGCTGCCGCCCGAGCTGGCGATCCGCCGCCTGGTGGAATTCACCTTCGATCACCACGATCACAACGTCGATTTCGTGCGCATCGTCAGCATCGAAAATATCCACAACGCCGAGTACGTGAAGCGTTCCGATGCGATCAAGGCGCTGAACAACACCATCCTCGACACCTTGGGCGGGATTCTGCAGCGAGGCGCGGACGAAGGTCTGTTCCGGCGTGGCATCGATGCGCTGGACGTGCATCTGCTGATCAGTTCGTTCTGCTTCTATCGCGTGTCGAACCGCCACACGCTGGGGGAAATCTTCCAGATCGACCTGCCGGACGAAACCATCAAGCAGCGCCACCGCGAGATGATCTGCGAATCGGTGTTGCGCTACCTGAAGGCCTGACTCGATCTCCCCTGTGGGAGCGAGCCTGCTCGCGAGAGCGGTGTGTCAGTCGCCCTGTTCGTTGACTGAATCGACGCCTTCGCGAGCAGGCTCGCTCCCACAGGGGCCGCTTTGAAATTCAGCCATTCATGCTTTGAAAATGCTCAAGCATGCGCTGCGCATCCGGCACCACGCCGCTGAACAATTCAAACGCCTTCACCGCCTGAAACACCGCCATGTTGCCGCCATCCAGGGTGCGGCAGCCCAAGGCGCGGGCATCGCGCAGCAGTTCGGTTTCCAGCGGGAAATACACAATCTCCGCGACCCACATTTCCCTGCGCAGCAACCCGGCCGGCACTGGTGAACCCGGCAGCTTGGCCATGCCCATCGGCGTGGTGTTGACCAGACCATCGGTCTGCTCCAGCGCCCCGGGCAAATCCAGTCCGGCCTGCGCGCGACTGGGGCCGAAATGTTGATTCAGGTTGCTTGCCAGGCTCTCGGCACGCTCGCGGTCGACATCAAAAATCGTCAATTGCCGTACGCCTTCGCTGAGCAGCGCGTGGGCCACCGCCGCGCCAGCGCCACCGGCGCCCATCTGGACGACGCGTTCACGGGCAGCGTCTGTCAGACCCCGGCGAAAACCCTCGGCGAAACCGAGGCAATCGGTGTTGTGGCCGACACGCTTGCCGTCCTTCAACACCACCGTGTTCACCGCGCCGATGCCACGGGCTTCCGGCGACAACTCATCGAGCAGCGGGATGACCGCCTGTTTGCACGGGAAGGTGATGTTCAGCCCGGTGTAATTCATTCGCTCCGCCGCCTGCAGCAAGTCGGGCAGGGCCGTGCTATCGAGGTGCAATTGATCGAGGTCGATGAGCTGGTACAGATAGCGCAGGCCCTGCGCATCACCTTCGTGCTCATGCAGTGCCGGTGTACGTGAAGCCTGAATCCCGGCGCCGATCAGCCCGGCGAGTATCACTCTGGAACGCGACATGGTTCTTACCTCTGCAACCGCTGACCGAAATGCTCCAGCGCCAGGCGATAGCCATGGCTGCCGAACCCGCACATCACCGCCGTGGCAATGCCGGAAACAAACGAATGATGACGGAACGGCTCACGGGCGTGGACATTGGACAGGTGCACCTCGATCACCGGCAATTCACTGGCGACCAGCGCATCGCGAATCGCCACGGACGTGTGCGTCCACGCCGCCGGATTGATCACGATCCCGGCGCAACGGCCGCGCGCAGCGTGAATCCAGTCGAGCAGCTCGCCTTCATGATTGGTCTGGCGAAACTCAACGGTCAGGCCGAACTCATCAGCCGCGCGACCACACAACGCGGAAATATCCGCCAGGGTTTCATGACCATAAGTCGCCGGCTCCCGGGTGCCAAGCAGGTTCAGGTTCGGGCCGTTAAGCACCAGAACGATAGGGGACATTGGGGTAACTCCACTTATTGTTTTTGGCATGGGCCGAGAGGTTTCAGCCTGTGGAGGTAAAATGTACTAGATGGTTACATCGGTCAATTGAACAGGAATGCCACGCGCGTTTTATGTTCGGTGATCGCACAGCCATATTCAGGCGAGTCCTGATTTCAAAACGTAACGACAGCTTTTCTTACGTTTTTTCCGTTCATTTCTCAGGCCTCGACCCCCATGCCCGCTAGCCTTGGATGACCTCCGCCACGTTCGCGGTTGCAACCGATCGTCGGACTCGAAAGGAAATTCGAGATCTTGAAATCCATTAACCTAACGGATGGGTTAGCATGAAGATATGCAGCTACAAGGGAATGTCGATTCGCATCATGTTGAGAGACGAACACTGCCCACCGCACGCCCATGTAGATGCGGGTGCCTGGAATGCCCGCTTCCGGTTCAGCTTCTGGCACAACGAAGTTGATCTGTGGGATGTCGTGCCGCTGTCCCGACGACCACCGCTCACTGTGCTTAACGGCTTGTGTCTGTCACTTGGACAACCGGCGCATTTGCGTAGAGCACGAGGGATCTGGTGGTCGGCCGTGAAGACCGCTTGTCTCGATAATCAGATATGGGACTGCCAGGCAAACGAAGTGCCCGTAATGAAACCAGTCACCGACGAGACCTACAGGATCGGATCGGCGCGCTATGACCCCGATGAAGACAAAGTGCTGCTGTCCTTGATCGGCAAATTGGAAGGAGTTGAGATCGAATTATGAAGGTCATCAAGGCAAAACCGTCGGTGCATCGCCCCCTGACGGAAGAGATGCTCGATGCCGCCATCACACTTGGCGAAGTACGACAGGCCAATAGTTTGCAGGCCGTGTCAGTGAGTTTCGAAGAATCCTCTTTGGTCATTCGTTTCGAGGACGGCAGCGGTGTGTTGCTTCCGGTGAAGCTGTATCCCGAATTCGCGGGGTTCGAAGCGGCCGATTATGCAAGTCTGACGATCGGCTTCGCCGGCACTGCGCTGTGCCATGAGGGCAAGGATCTGGATATTTCCATTGCCGGAATGATTTCAGCGAGCCCGCCGCTTATGCGGATGGCCGCGTCGGTCGTCGCCTCGCGCAACGGGCGTCAAAGCAGTGCTGCCAAATCTGCAGCCGCACGAGCCAATGGCAAGAAAGGCGGGCGTCCACGCAAAACTGATATTGCGCCATAGCACCCACAAAAAAGCCGTCAATCATGACGGCTTTTGCGTATCAGATACCCGCAATCAACGCCGGGTCAGCAGCACACCGGATTCCATGTGATGGGTCCACGGAAACTGGTCAAACAATGCGCACTTGGTAATGCGGTGGGTGTCATGCAACTGGGCGATGTTGGCCGCCAGAGTGTCCGGGTTGCAGGAGATGTAGAGGATGTTGTCGAAGCGCCGGGTCAGTTCGCAGGTGTCCGGGTCCATGCCGGCGCGTGGTGGGTCGACGAAGACGCTGCCGAATTCGTAGCTCTTCAGATCGATGCCTTGCAGGCGGCGGAACGGGCGCACTTCGTTGAGCGCTTCGGTCAGTTCCTCGGCGGACAAACGCACCAGCGTGACGTTATCCACAGCGTTTTCGCTGAGGTTGCTCAGGGCCGCGTTGACCGAAGTCTTGCTGATCTCGGTGGCGAGCACTTTGCGCACGCGAGTCGCCAGCGGCAGGGTGAAGTTGCCGTTGCCGCAGTACAGCTCGAGCAGATCGTCGCTGCGATCGCCCAAGGCTTCGTATGCCCAATTGAGCATCTTCTGGTTCACCGTGCCGTTGGGCTGGGTGAACGCGCCTTCGGGCTGGCGATAGCTGAAGGTGCGGCCGCCGACTTCGAGTTTCTCGACGACATAGTCCTGGCCGAGCACTTCGCGCTTGCCCTTGGAGCGGCCGATGATGCTCACGCCCAGATCTGCCGACAACTGAGTTGCCGCCGCATGCCAGTGCTCGTCCAGCGGACGGTGATAGCAAAGGGTGATCATCGCGTCGCCGGCCAGCGTGGTCAGGAATTCGACCTGGAACAGCTTGTGGCTCAGCGCCGAACTGGCTTGCCACGCGGCCTTCAACTGCGGCATCAACTGGTTGATGCGCAGGCTGGCAATCGGAAATTCCTCGATGAGGATCGGCGTGCGCTTGTCGTCCTGGGAGAACATCGCGTAATGCCGTTCGCCGCCCTCGCGCCACAGGCGGAATTCGGCGCGCAGGCGGAAGTTCTGCAGAGGCGAGTCAAACACCGTCGGCTCGGGTGCATCGAAAGGTGCCAGCAGTTCACGCAAACGCGTGACCTTGGCTTCGAGTTGTTCGGCGTAGGCTTGGGAATCGAAAGTCATGCGTTGAACCAACCCAACTTGATCACAAACAGAATCGACAGGATCACCAGCGCCGGGTTCAGCTCACGGGCACGGCCGGACAGCAGCTTGATGGCAGTCCAGGCGATGAAGCCGAAGGCGATGCCGTTGGCGATCGAATAGGTGAACGGCATCGCCAGTGCGGTGACCACAACCGGTGCTGCCACGGTGATGTCGTCCCAGTCTATTTCCGCCAGGCCCGAAGTCATCAGCACGGCGACGAACAGCAGCGCTGGCGCGGTGGCGAATGCCGGAACGCTGGCCGCCAGGGGCGAGAAGAACAGCGCCAGCAGGAACAGGATTGCCACGACGATGGCGGTCAGGCCCGTGCGGCCACCGGCACTGACGCCGGCAGCGGATTCGATGTAACTGGTGGTGGTCGAAGTACCCAGCAGCGAGCCGGCCATGGCCGCCGTGCTGTCGGCGATCAGCGCGCGGCCCATTTTCGGCATGTGGCCGTCCTTGCCCATCAGGCCGGCGCGCTTGGCGACGCCGATCAGGGTCCCGGAGTTGTCGAACAGGTCGACGAACAGGAAAGCGAAGATCACGCTGACCAGACCGATGTCCAGCGCACCTTTGATGTCCAGTTGCAGGAAGGTCGGCGCCAGCGACGGCGGCATTGACATGATGCCGCCGAACTCGGTGACGTTCAGTACGATCGAGGCGATGGTTACGGCGAGAATGCCGATCAGCACCGCGCCGCGCACCTTCAGTGCTTCGAGAGCTACGATCACGGCAAAGCCGACGGTCGCCAGAATCGGTGCCGGCTTGGTCAGATCGCCGAGGCCGACCATGGTCGCCGGGTTGCTGACCACGATACCCGCGTTGTGCAGGGCGATCAGCGCCAGGAACAGGCCGATACCGGCGGCGATCGCCGAGCGCAGTGGCAGCGGAATGGCGTTGATGATCCATTCACGGATGCGGAAGATCGACAGCAGGAAAAACAGCACGGCGGAAATGAACACCGCACCCAGCGCCACCTGCCAGGTGTGGCCCATGTGCAGCACCACGGTGTAGGTAAAGAAGGCGTTCAGGCCCATGCCCGGAGCGAGGGCGATCGGGTAGTTGGCGATCAGGCCCATTACGGTCGAGCCGATGGCGGCCGCCAGACAGGTGGCGACGAAAATCGCGCCCTTGTCCATGCCGGTCTCGCCGAGGATGCTCGGGTTGACGAACAGAATGTAAGCCATGGCCAGGAAAGTCGTGACGCCCGCAAGAATTTCGGTGCGCACGTTGGTGTTGTGTGCCTTGAGTTGAAACAGCCTTTCCAGCATGTCTGCTCCCCGTGGCGCGCGTGGCGCCGTGAATGTATCGACCTCAACAGCAAAGCACAGACCGTCGCAAGCGCCTGGAAAATTGTCGTGGGCCGGAAAAAGCCGCGCATCATACCAGCCGCGTGAGGAATTTGGCGGATGTTGGTGTCGATCGTCGGCGAAGTTTTGCGCAGCCGACAACTGCGCCATACTGCGCGCTGATTTTTTGGAGTGGGCAGGCATGCGCAACGGTTGGATCAGGATTTTCGGATGGATTGCAGCACTGCTGCTGACAGCTCCGGCGTTCGCGGCCTCGGCGCCTCCGCTCACCGAGGTGAAGGTGATTAAGGTTCAATCACCGTCCTGCGGCCTGGAAGATATTGCCGATAACCAGCCGCAAACCCAGTGCAATCACAGCGGTCCGAACATCAAGGTCTACGTGCTGGAAGTCGGCTATGGCCAGAATCAGCCACACGTGACTCTGGATGGCTTCGAGGTCAACGGCACCCGAGGCCCGGTGTGCGCCTTCGATAATGGCAACCTCACCGAGTGCACGCCTGGCAGCAAAACCGTCGGTTCTCTTTATACCTTCGATCTGGCCGGCAAACAGGAAGGCACCTTCAGCTTCAGCAACACCTCGATCAACGCCCCGCGCAACACGCTATCGACCCAGCTTTACATCAAGTAACGGCTGTCTTCGAACAGGGTGGGACAAAGCTGACTACGCTTTACAGACCACCCAGCGGAAAGCGCCCATGACTTCCAGAGCCCTGATTGCCCTCGCCGAGGGCATCGACGATTTGCAAAGCGTGACCCTGATCGACGTGCTGCGCCGCGCCGGCATCGAAGTGGTCGCCGCCAGCATCGAAGGCCGGCGCATGCTGACCTGCGCGCGCGGCACCCGCCTGACCGCCGATGGCATGCTGGTCGATGTGCTCGCGCAGAGCTTCGACCTGATCGTGCTGCCGGGCGGTGCCGTCGGCTCGCAGCATCTGGCGGCGCATCAGCCCTTGCAGCAGTTGCTCAAGGACCAGGCCAGCGCCGGCCGCCTGTTCGCCGCCATCGGCGAAGCTCCGGCTCTCGCGCTGCAAGCATCAGGCGTGCTGCGCCAGCGACGCATGACCTGCCTGCCCGGCGCCAGCCATCAGTTGTCCGGCTGTACGTTTGTTGATCAACCGGTGGTGGTCGACGGCAACTGCATCACCGCCCAAGGCTCGGGCGCGGCGCTGGAATTTGCCTTGACCCTGGTCGAGCAGCTCAGTGGCAAGGCATTGCGGGCGAGGGTGGCGGGGGAGTTGATGGCCTGAAGGATCAGCCGTGGGCAGCGATGGGTTCAATCTTCGGTTGCTCGCGATGCTCTGCTTGCCACAGGTCGTAGTCGGTTTGAACGCCTAGCCACACGCGCGCCTTGCCAATCCCTGCACGCTCAAGTCGCACTGCCAGGTCCGGGCTGATCGGTGCGTGCCCGTGCAGCACGCGAGAAAGGTGAGGGCGCGCAAAACCCAGATGCCGGGCCAACTCGCTCACACTGAGGCCAAGCTCAGGCAAGACATCCAGCAGCAGGGTTTCACCGGGGTGTGGCGGGTTGTGCATGGGCATGAGCCTGCCTCCAGTCAGTGGTAGTCCAGATAATCGACCAATTCGATATCCGAACCGACAAAACGAAAAATCACTCGCCAGTTGCCTGAAACGCTGAGCGACCAGTATTCACTCAGCTCGCCTTTCAACGGATGCAGGCGCCAGCCCGGCAAGTCCAGATCGCCGGGAAGTGTCGCTCGATCCATGAATTGCAACATGCGCGACAGCCGTTTTGCATGGTCGGCACGAATTCCACGAGTCGTACCTGTTTCATAGAAGCCACGAAGGCCTTTGTGCTGAAAGGATTTGATCATGGCGGCGAGTGTAAGGCGATACATTACACTCAGTGCGGTAACTATGTACCGCACGTTGTCGTTTGATATGTGCTGAGCAGGTGAGTTTTTTCCAAAAAACTCAGGCCTTCTCTTCCACCGGCACATGCATCCGGTCCCGATTTGCCAACGTCGGAAACAGTTTGATCCACGTCCCCGTCACTACCAGCGTGCCGATCCCGCCCATGACCACTGCCGGCACGGTGCCGAACCAGTGGGCGGTGAGGCCGGATTCGAATTCGCCCAACTGGTTGGAAGCGCCGATGAACAAGCCATTGACCGCGCTGACCCGGCCGCGCATTTCGTCGGGGGTTTCCAGTTGTACGAACGAGGCACGGATGACCATGCTGATCATGTCCGCTGCGCCGAGCACCACCAGCACCGCCAGGGAGAACCAGAACGAGGTCGACAAACCAAACGCGATGGTGGCGACGCCGAAGACGCCGACGGCGGTGAACATCACCCGGCCGACATTGCGTTCCACGGCAAATCGCGCGAGAAACAGCGACATCAGCAATGCACCCACCGCCGGCGCCGAGCGCAACAGGCCAAGGCCCCACGGGCCGGTCAGCAGAATGTCCTTGGCGAACACCGGCAGCAACGCCGTGGCGCCGCCGAGCAACACGGCAAACAGGTCCAGCGAGATCGCGCCGAGGATGTCCGGGCGGCTGCGGATGAAGCGAATCCCCGCCAGCAGCGAGTCCAGCGTGGCTTTGCCTTTATTCAATGGCGTCTGGCGTGCCGGCAGGTTGAGCATCAGCGAACAGGCGATCACGTACAGCAGCACGGTCGGGCCGTAGACCCAGACGCTGCCGAATGCATACAGCAAGCCGCCGAGGGCCGGCGCGACGATAGTGGCCGACTGTTGCGCCGATTGCGCGGCGGCAACTGCGCGGGGAAAAAGCGCACTGGGGACGATGCTGGGCAGCAGCGCCTGTGTCGTTGGCATTTCGAACGAACGAGCGGCGCCGAGCAGAAAGGCGAGGATGAAAATCATCTCGCGGGTGACGTGATCGGTGGCACTGCCGATAGCCAGCGCCAAGGCAATCAACGCCTGCAACGACTGGCAAAGCGCGGCGACCTTGCGCCGGTCATAGCGATCCGCGACATGCCCGGTGTGCAGCATGAACAGCACGCGCGGGGCGAATTCGACCAGCCCGACCAAACCTAGATCCAGCACGTTGCCGGTCAGTTGATACAGGTTCCAGCCGATCGCCACTGTAAGCATCTGAAAACCGCTGGCGGTGAAAATCCGCGCCAGCCAGAAAGCCATGAACGGACGATGGTGACGTAACAGCAGGGGCTCTTGTGTGGGCATCTGAAGGCAGGTCTTGGACGAGTGAACGGCGAGATTATCACCAGTCTGTAACAGGAAGTTGCTACGAGAAACAATTCACTTAGCCAGACATTGATCTTTCATGCTGACAATCAACCCTGTGGTGAGGGGATTTATCCCCGTTCGGCTGCGCAGCAGTCGTCGCTTCGAGATTTTGGCGCCGCTGCGCGACCCAACGGGGATAAATCCCTTGGCCACAGGAGAGTGAGGCAACTTGTCACGCGGCAAACCACCACGCAGTTCATTGGCAGAAATGGGACTACTCTTTCAACGTTGCTTGATCCAGATCAAGACCCCGACCGGAACTGATCTGGCGGCCATTTGGCCAGACTCCCTGCGTTGCGATGGTTGCAAAAAAAGAACGAATCCGAATTCGCCGCACTCCATATCCGTGGGGGCAGTGGTGCAGGCCTCCGGGCCAGCTACCCGTATTACCTGACAGAGGAAGCCATATGTTCGGTTTAGAGGCTCTCGATCTCGCCCGAATTCAGTTCGCGTTCACCATCTCGTTCCACATTCTGTTCCCGGCCATCACCATTGGCCTGGCGAGTTACCTGGCAGTGCTCGAAGGTTTGTGGCTGAAGACCCGCAACGACACCTACCGCGATCTCTACCATTTCTGGTCGAAGATTTTTGCCGTCAACTTCGGCATGGGCGTGGTTTCCGGGCTGGTCATGGCCTATCAGTTCGGCACCAACTGGAGTCGGTTCTCCGACTTCGCCGGTGCCGTCACCGGGCCGTTGCTGACTTATGAAGTGCTCACAGCGTTCTTCCTCGAGGCCGGTTTTCTTGGCGTGATGCTGTTCGGCTGGAACAAGGTCGGGCGCGGCCTGCACTTCTTCTCGACGGTGATGGTGGCGATCGGCACGCTGATTTCGACCTTTTGGATTCTCGCCTCCAACAGTTGGATGCAGACCCCGCAAGGTTTTGAAATCGTCAACGGTCAGGTGATCCCCACCGACTGGCTGGCAATCATCTTCAACCCCTCATTCCCTTACCGGCTGATGCACATGGCCACGGCCGCGTTCGTCGCGACGGCGTTCTTCGTCGGCTCGTCGGCGGCCTGGCACCTGCTGCGCGGCAGGGACAACCCGGCGATCCGCACCATGCTGTCGATGGCGATGTGGATGGCGTTGATCGTCGCGCCGATCCAGGCAGTGATCGGCGACTTCCACGGGCTCAATACGCTCAAGCATCAGCCAGCGAAAATCGCCGCGATCGAAGGCCACTGGGAAAACCATGGCGACGAGGCGACGCCGCTGATCCTGTTCGGCTGGCCGGACATGAAAGAAGAACGCACCAAGTTCGCAGTGGAGATTCCCTACCTCGGCAGCCTGATCCTCACCCACTCGCTGGATAAACAAGTGCCGGCGCTGAAGGAATTCCCGCCGGAAGACCGGCCGAATTCGACCATCGTGTTCTGGTCGTTCCGGATCATGGTCGGCCTCGGTTTCCTGATGATCTTCACCGGGTTGTGGAGCCTGTGGCTGCGCAAGCGTGACTCGCTGTATACCTCGCGGCCGTTCCTGCATCTGGCCTTGTGGATGGGGCCGTCCGGCCTGATCGCGATTCTCGCCGGGTGGTTCACCACGGAAATCGGCCGTCAGCCATGGGTGGTCTACGGCTTGATGCGCACTGCCGATGCTTCGTCCAACCACAGTTTCATGCAGATGAGCATCACTCTGATCATGTTCGTCGTGGTCTATTTCGCCCTGTTCGGCGCCGGTCTTGGCTACATGATGCGCCTGGTGCGCAAAGGGCCGAAGATCAGCGAAGGCAGCGAAACGCCGGACGGTGGTCCAGGCAAGAAACGCACCCCGGCGCGTCCGCTGTCCGCAGCCGACGATCCGGCCGAGGGCGAGCACGAAGACAACACTCGCTTGACCAAGGAGATTTGACTCATGGGTATCGATCTTCCGCTGATCTGGGCCGTGATCATCATCTTCGGCATCATGATGTACGTGGTCATGGACGGCTTCGACCTGGGCATCGGCATTCTCTTCCCGTTCGTACCCGGCAAGACCGATCGCGACGTGATGATGAACACGGTCGCGCCAGTCTGGGACGGCAACGAAACCTGGCTGGTGCTGGGTGGCGCGGCGTTGTTCGGCGCCTTCCCGCTGGCCTATTCGGTGGTGTTGTCGGCGCTGTACCTGCCGCTGATCTTCATGCTCATGGGCCTGATCTTTCGCGGCGTGGCCTTCGAGTTCCGCTTCAAGGCCAAGGATGAAAAACGTCACCTGTGGGACAAGGCATTTATCGGTGGTTCGATCGCCGCGACGTTCTTTCAGGGCGTGGCGCTCGGTGCGTTCATCGATGGTTTGCCGGTGGTCAACCGCCAGTTCGCCGGCGGTTCCCTGGACTGGCTGACGCCGTTCACGCTGTTCTGCGGTGCGGCGCTGGTGGTGGCCTATGCCTTGCTCGGCTGTACTTGGCTGATCATGAAAACCGAAGGCAAGTTGCAGGAGCAGATGCATGACCTGGCGCGGCCGCTGGCATTCGTCCTGCTAGCAGTCATCGGCATCGTCAGCCTGTGGACACCCCTGTCGCACCCGGAAATCGCCTCACGCTGGTTCAGTATGCCGAATCTGTTCTGGTTCATGCCGGTGCCGATTCTGGTGCTCGTCACCTTGTACGGCCTGATTCGCGCGGTGGCACGTAACGCCAACTACACGCCGTTCCTGCTGACGCTGGTGCTGATCTTCCTCGGCTACAGCGGCTTGGGTATCAGCCTGTGGCCGAACATCGTGCCGCCGTCGATCTCGATCTGGGACGCCGCCGCGCCGCCGCAAAGTCAGGGCTTCATGCTGGTCGGCACGTTGTTCATCATTCCGTTCATCCTGGGGTATACCTTCTGGAGCTACTACGTGTTCCGCGGCAAGGTCACCCACGAAGACGGTTACCACTAATCCCATGCTGGGCTTGCCCTGTGGGAGCGAGCCTGCTCGCGAAGGCGTCCGCAGTGACGCCTTGGCTTAACGGAGATCGATGCAATGACCGGCAAACATTCCCTGCACGACATTGAAGAAGCCGAAAAAAAGCCGCTGTGGCAGCGGCTCGGCTGGTTGGCCCTGATCTGGGTTGGCAGTGTCGGCGTGTTGTTCATCGCCGCCAGCCTGATGCGCATGTTCATGAATGCCGCAGGTTTGACCACCCACTGAAACATCCCGTCCCGGCGCCTTCGGGTACGGGTTTGCAACCCTCCTCACGGAGGGTTTTTTTATGCCGCAGATTTATTTGCGCGCCTTGAGGATGACGAATTTCGGCGTGGCCGCGACTTGCTCGACACCGCGGAACAGGCGCGCCAGTTTGCTGTGATAGCCCAGATGCCGGTTGCCGACGATGTACAGCGCACCGCCGACCACCAGCGCCTCGCGCGCCTGCTGGAACATGCGCCAGGCGAGGAAATCGCCGACCACCTGCTGCTGATGGAACGGTGGGTTGCACAGCACCACGTCCAGCGACTGCGGCGCCTGCCCGGCCAGACCATCGCCAGCGCGCACGATCACGTCGCGATCGGCCAATGCCGCGCGCCAGTTTTCGGCAGCCGATTGCACCGCCATGAACGATTCGTCGACCAGCGTGTAATGCGCATCCGGGTTCTGCAAGGCGCTGGCGATCGCCAGCACGCCGTTGCCGCAACCGAGGTCGGCGACCCGTGCGCTGCCAAGGTTATTCGGCAGATGCGGCAGAAAAGCGCGAGTGCCGATGTCGAGGCCTTCGCGGCAGAACACGTTGGCGTGGTTGAGCAATTCGATCGCCGGTTCGTCGAGGCGATAACGGGTCGGGTAGGGCGATGTCGCGGGCGCTTTGATTTCAGGCGTGGCAATCAGCAGTCGGGCTTTCTTCACGGCCAGCGACGCCTGCACCGGGCCAATGTAGCGCTCGAGCAGATCGCCGGCAGCGCGCGGCAGATGCTTGACCATGGCGGAGGCGATCACTTGCGCGCCGGGAGCGAGTTGTCCTTGCAGGCGGATCAACTGCTCTTCCAATAGCGCCAGCGTCTTGGGAACGCGGATCAGCACCCGGTCAAACGGCCCCACCAAAGGCTCGCTTGCCGGAATCGGACGGATTGCATCGAACGCCTGACCATTGCGCAGCAGATTCTTTTCCAGCCCAACGAAACCCAGGAACGAGTCGCCGCTGCTGCTGACTTCGACCTTGCCCAGCAGACTGATCGCCAAGGCGCCAAAGCTGTCATTGAGCACCAGCACGCGGGTACTGCTCGCCAGTTGTTCGCTGGCGAGATGATTGAGCAGGTATTCGTCTGCCGCGTCGAATGCTTGCAGCGGTTCATTCTGCTGTTCGGGCTGGCGGATCAGGTCGAGTTGGGCGAAAGGCGTTTCGAGCAAAGGCATGGGACGGGTACTCAGGATATTCGGCAGATATCCCGTGGCCTGGATGTCGTGCGACGGGATCCGACCGAGTGGACTGCGATGCAAGCGGTATGCGTCATCACTCGGAAAGGCCTGAATGGTACGTTTTTTTGCGGGCAAATACTTGCAGGATTACCGCGCGATAACGTTCAGCTGTCAGATGATCCCGGCCCGAGCGGCGGCAATCACTGCGGAAATCTTGTTGCAGACGTTGAATTTTTCGATGACGTTTTGTACGTGATAGTTAACGGTGCGTTCGCTCAGGCTGAGGATTCGCGAAATGTCGTGAGCGGTCTTGCCCATGGCGGAAAGTTTCATGATTTCCAGCTCCCGGGACGATAGCCTGGGCCTGCTGGGCTTGTCCTGTATTGGAACGGTGCGCGCATATAATTCGCTGAAGTGTCGGTTGGCGAAGAACAGATAACCGTAATGCTCATATAGCTCGAGCGGGCTGATCGGGCAGTGGGTCCGGGCCAGGCTGATGATGCTGCACAAACCGCTGGCTTCGTCATGAAACGCTTGCGACCAGCCATGCTGCAGCCCGTTGTTTTTCAACGCCTGCCACAACTCGGGCGCATCAGTGAAAACTCTTTCTTCCCAAACGATCGGCAATATTGAGTGATTGCAATGCGCTATTACGGGATCGATGTTGCGGTAGTTCTCTTTGTTGTACTGGATGTTCCATTCTTTCGGGTAATTATTGATTTGCAATGCGTTCAGATGAACTTCGCGATTGGGTGAGGTGACCGCGATGGCGCAGAAATTAAAACCCAGGTTTTCGGCAAATCTCAGCAGGATCGGATAAGCCGCCTCTATGCCCTTGGCAAATGTCAATTGTTTGAGTTGTGATTCCTTCCACGTTTCCATGAGCTTTCGCCTCCATGTCCTGATAGCGGGGCGCCGAATGGATCCAAAAGACCCGGCACGAATCGAAGTGTAGGATCATTCCGAAGAATTGCCTTACATTATTTCGAGATTTATATCTGAAGGTTATTCATAAAGCGTTCTTAGCAATACAGCCTGTTATATTCAGATTGCCATCTCAAGTTATTACTCTAAATACGACCTTGACAACATATCGAATGCGCAACGCAGATCCTGTTAATACCATTACCAATCACGGGTGTTTGGTAGCGCGATTTTGCGGGACACTGTGGGCAATCGTTTCAAGGAGTGCCTCATGACTGCCAGTGCCGAGAAGTACACCACCCAGACCTTGCTCGATTTGCAACCGTTGACGCCGAACCTGTTCACGCTGCGCACCAGCCGTGATCCCGGCTTTCGCTTTCGCGCCGGCCAGTTCGCCCGGCTGGGCGTCACCAAGGCCGATGGCAGCACGGTCTGGCGCGCCTATTCGATGGTGTCGTCGCCGTTCGACGAGTTTCTCGAGTTCTTTTCCATCGTCGTGCCGGACGGCGAATTCACCAGTGAACTGAGCCGTCTCCAGGTCGGCGACAGCTTGATGGTAGAGCGCCAGGCGTTCGGCTATCTGACGCTGGATCGCTTTGTCGACGGCCGAGACCTGTGGTTATTGTCGACCGGCACCGGGGTGGCGCCGTTTCTGTCGATCCTGCAGGACTTCGAGGTCTGGGAGAAATTCGAGCGGATCATTCTGGTTTACAGCGTGCGGGAGGCGCGGGAACTGGCTTACCAGGAGTTGATCGCCGGGTTGGCGCAACGTGACTATCTGAGCGAATACGTCCACAAGTTGCAGTTCATCCCTACCGTGACCCGCGAAGCCCATCCAGGCGCGTTGCAGGGCCGGATTACCACGTTGATCGAAAATGGCGAGCTGGAGCGAGCGGCAGGAGTTGAGCTCTCGCCAGAGCATTCGCGGGTGATGCTGTGCGGCAATCCGCAGATGATCGACGACACCCGCGCCTTGCTGAAACAGCGCGACATGCGCCTGAGCCTGACGCGCAAGCCGGGGCAGGTTGCGGTGGAGAATTACTGGTAACGAAAACGGCACCCGCGGGTGCCGTTTCAATGTGTAGCGAATGCCTCAGGGCCGCTCGTTCTGCGCTTTTAGCAGGTCGCGAATTTCGCCCAGCAGTTGCTCTTCCTTGCTCGGGATCGGCGGCGCGGTCGGCGCCACGGCTTCTTCGCGCTTGAGGCGGTTGATGGCTTTGACGCCCATGAAGATCGCGAAAGCGACAATCACGAAATCCAGCACCGTCTGCAGGAATTTGCCGTAAGCCAGCACCACTGCGGGCGCATCGCCCTGGGCCGCTTTGAGCGTGACAGCCAGATCACTGAAGTCCACCCCACCGATCAACAGGCCAATCGGCGGCATGATCACGTCGCCGACAAACGACGAAACGATCTTGCCGAACGCCGCGCCGATGATGATACCGACGGCCATGTCGACCACATTGCCTTTGACCGCGAAGGCCTTGAACTCGCTAAGCACGCCCATAGTTATTTCCTTGTTACAGATGAGTTTGGTGGTGGCAGTGTAAATCAGCGAAACGCCTCCTGCGCGAAACACCTTCTTACAATGCCCGTTTTTATCGACACATCAATTGACGATTAGTTTGCAAAATGCCAGCAATCGCGCGCGGAATACGCGCTAACCCGCTGACGTGAAAGCCAATTTCTTCAATCATGGCGTTACGTTCTTTCTATTTATGTTCCTCGGCACGGGCCTCTAGCCTTGTTGTGGCGCACCTGGATGCGCCCAATAAAACCAGAGGAACCTGATATGACTTCCGCTCTTGGACTGGGGGCTTTTCCCCATCGCCGCACTCTCGGCGTTCTCACCGCCAGCCTGCTGACCTTCTCGGTCAACGCCGCTCCGCTGACCCGCGATAACGGCGCTGCTGTTGGTGACAATCAGAACTCGCAAACCGCCGGCGCCACTGGCCCGGTCCTGCTGCAGGATGTGCAACTGATCCAGAAGCTGCAGCGCTTCGACCGTGAGCGCATCCCCGAGCGCGTGGTACATGCACGCGGTACCGGCGCTCATGGCACCTTCACCGTGACCGATGACCTCAGCGACCTGAGCAAGGCCAAGGTATTCGCCGCGGGCCAGAGCACGCCGGTGTTCGTGCGCTTCTCGGCGGTGGTGCATGGCAACCATTCCCCGGAAACCCTGCGCGACCCGCGCGGCTTCGCCACCAAGTTCTACACCGCTGACGGCAATTGGGATCTGGTCGGCAACAACTTCCCGACATTCTTCATCCGTGATGCGATCAAATTCCCGGACATGGTCCACGCCTTCAAGCCCGATCCGCGCACCAACCTCGATGACGATTCGCGCCGGTTCGATTTCTTCTCCCATGTACCGGAAGCCACCCGCACACTGACCGAGTTGTATTCAAACTACGGTACTCCGGCCAGTTATCGGGAGATGGATGGCAATGGTGTTCATGCCTATAAGCTGATCAATGCCAGGAATGAAGTTCACTATGTGAAGTTTCACTGGAAGAGTCTTCAAGGCATCAAGAACCTCACGCCAAAACAGGTCAGCGAAGTTCAAGGTCAGGATTACAGTCATATGACCAATGACTTGGTAAGTAACATCAACAAGGGCAACTTCCCGAAGTGGGACTTGTACGTGCAAGTTCTCAAGCCACAGGATTTGTCCAAGTTTGATTTCGATCCACTGGATGCAACCAAGATCTGGCCGGGTATCCCGGAGCGCAAAGTTGGACAAATGGTCTTGAACCGTAATCCGGCCAATGTATTCCAGGAAACCGAACAAGTTGCGATGGCACCAGCCAACGTAGTTCCGGGTATCGAACCTTCGGAAGATCGTCTGTTGCAGGGGCGAGTGTTCTCTTATGCCGACACGCAGATGTATCGCCTCGGCGCCAACGCTCTGCAATTGCCGATCAATGCACCGAAAACCGCAGTGAACAATGGCAATCAGGATGGCGCGATGAATTTTGGCGCCAGCCAGTCCGGCGTCAACTACCAGCCAAGCCGCCTGCAACCGCGTGAAGAGACGCCAGCGGCGCGTTACAGCCAGTCGGCGCTGGCGGGCAGCACCCAACAGGCGAAGATTCAGCGTGAGCAGAACTTCAAGCAGGCCGGTGATCTGTATCGCTCGTACAGCAAGCAGGAACGCCGCGACCTGATCGACAGCTTCGGCGGCTCGCTGGCCACCACCGATGACGAGAGCAAGCACATCATCCTGTCCTTCCTGTACAAGGCTGACCCCGAGTACGGCAGCGGTGTGACCGAAGTGGCCAAGGGCGACCTCAGCCGTGTGAAAGCACTGGCGGCCAAACTGACCGACTGATAGCCATGCGGCGCACGCGAGGGCTGTCCCGCCTCGCGTGCGCTCAAGGAGAGCCCGATGCGTATTTTTCTTTTATGCCTGGCCGGGTGCCTGTCGTTCACCGCGTGGGCGGCACCGGTCGAGCAAAGCCCCGAGGCAATCAAGGCGCAGTTGCAGGATTACTACTTCGACGCCGCGCGCCGTGGCGACGTGCCGATGCTCGAGACCTTTATCGAGTCCGGCTATTCCCTCGATACCCGCGACAGCAAGGGTTACACCGCACTGATTCTGGCGGCTTATCACGGTCAGGCGCCGGCGGTTGAGCGACTGTTGGCAGCGGGCGCGGACGCCTGTGCTCAGGATCAACGCGGCAACACGGCGCTGATGGGCGCGATTTTCAAAGGCGAGTTGCAGATCGCCCGGCGCCTGATGGCCACCGATTGCAGCCCCGACCAACGTAACGGCGCCGGACAAACAGCGGCGATGTACGCCGGGCTGTTCAAGCGTCTGGAATTGCTTGATGCGTTGAAAGCCAAGGGCGCCGACCTCAATGCCGAGGATCCGCTGGGTAACAGTGCCGTGCGTCTGGCCAGCGGCGAAATCCGTACCGCTGCGCCGCGCTGATCGGCGATGGCTGCGTTATCATCGCGTCTTTTGTTCCGGGGGTTCTGATGGCCAAGGCCAAGCGCATGTACGGCTGCACCGAGTGCGGCGCAACCTTTCCCAAGTGGGCCGGGCAGTGCGGTGAGTGCGGTGCCTGGAACACCCTGACCGAAACCATGATCGAAAGCGGCGGCGCCACGGCACCCACCGGGCGCACCGGTTGGGCTGGCCAGCAGGCGCAGATCAAGACGCTCGCCGAAGTCAGCATCGAAGAGATTCCACGTTTTTCCACCGCGTCCGGTGAGCTCGACCGCGTGCTCGGCGGTGGTCTGGTCGATGGCTCGGTGGTGCTGATTGGCGGTGATCCGGGGATCGGCAAATCGACAATCCTGCTGCAGACCCTGTGCAATCTGGCCAAGAGCATGCCAGCGCTGTACGTTACTGGTGAGGAATCCCAGCAGCAAGTGGCCATGCGTGCACGCCGTCTCGGCCTGCCGCAGGATCAACTGCGAGTGATGACCGAAACCTGCATCGAAACCATCATCGCCACCGCCCGCCAGGAAAAGCCCAAGGTGATGGTGATCGACTCGATCCAGACCATTTTTACCGAACAACTGCAATCGGCCCCGGGCGGCGTGTCGCAGGTGCGTGAAAGTGCGGCGTTGCTGGTGCGCTACGCCAAACAAAGCGGCACGGCGATCTTCCTCGTCGGCCACGTCACCAAAGAAGGCGCTTTGGCCGGTCCGCGTGTTCTGGAACACATGGTCGACACCGTGCTGTATTTCGAAGGTGAATCCGATGGTCGACTGCGTTTGCTGCGCGCGGTGAAGAACCGTTTCGGCGCGGTCAACGAGTTGGGCGTGTTCGGCATGACCGACAAGGGCCTCAAAGAAGTCTCCAACCCGTCAGCGATTTTTCTCACCCGCGCTCAGGAAGAAGTCCCGGGCAGTGTGGTCATGGCGACGTGGGAAGGCACCCGGCCGATGCTGGTGGAAGTGCAGGCGCTGGTCGATGACAGTCATCTGGCCAACCCGCGTCGGGTGACGCTGGGGCTGGATCAGAACCGATTGGCGATGTTGCTCGCGGTGTTGCACCGCCACGGCGGGATTCCGACCCATGATCAGGACGTGTTCCTCAACGTGGTCGGTGGGGTGAAGGTGCTGGAGACGGCGTCGGATCTGGCGTTGATGGCGGCGGTGATGTCGAGTTTGCGCAACCGGCCGTTGCCGCATGATCTGCTGGTGTTCGGCGAAGTCGGCCTGTCCGGCGAAGTGCGCCCGGTGCCGAGTGGGCAGGAGCGATTGAAGGAAGCGGCCAAGCATGGCTTCAAACGCGCGATCGTGCCCAAGGGCAACGCACCGAAGGAATCGCCGGCGGGGTTGCAGATCATCGCCGTGACCCGCCTTGAACAAGCACTTGACGCACTCTTCGAATAACCCCAATCACCTGTGTAGGAGCTGCCGAAGGCTGCGATCTTTTGATCTTGCTTTTAAAAGACCAGGATCAAAAAATCGCAGCCTTGGGCAGCTCCTACAGTGGGCCGGTTTTGATCAGATTTCGATCAGCGCACCCAATTCCCGCTCAAGCTCCTGCGGATCACCGAGGTTGAACTCGATCAATCGGCGCAGGCGCTGGATCGACTCCAGGCTGATATGCCGGCAGATGAACCCCAAGTGGCCGTTTTCCTCGTGGGCCAGATGCACGTCCATCTCGATATCGACGTCTTCGCTCAAATGAATGTCGACTAAGAAGTCCTGCTCTTTATCCCCGAGCCACGGCTCCGGTCGTTCGATCAACAGACCCTTGAGCGACAGGTCGATCAGTTTGACCGGCCAAATGTACTCGCCCTGTTTCAGCTCGGTTCGGGCATCGAACGCAATACGTTTGAAACGACGTCGATTGGCGGGGTGCTCGCTCATGGCGCAATCCTCATGAAGGTTCGCTGACTATAGACCGCGAATGCGGGCGCCAGCCAATCGCTCAAGCGTCTAGACCTATGTCGGGGTATGGCCTTTGGCGCCGTAAGCGCTAAACTCGGGGTGGCTGTCTTTCTTGTCCACCCTGGCTGGAATAATAAAATGAAAAATAATAATAGCCTGCTGCGCCACTTACCCTGGCTCGTGCTGGCAATCGTAGGAGCGTGCGCCCTGGGCGTAGTGGCATTGCGCCGCGGCGAGGCGATCAACGCCTTGTGGATTGTGGTCGCTGCCGTAGCCATTTATCTGGTTGCGTACCGTTACTACAGTCTGTTCATCGCCAACAACGTGATGCAACTGGATCCGCGTCGGGCCACCCCCGCCGTGCTCAACAACGATGGTCTGGACTATGTGCCGACCAACAAACACATTCTTTTCGGTCACCACTTCGCGGCCATCGCTGGCGCGGGGCCACTGGTCGGTCCGGTGCTGGCGGCGCAGATGGGGTATCTGCCCGGCACACTCTGGCTGATTGCCGGTGTGGTGCTGGCGGGCGCGGTGCAGGACTTCATGGTCCTGTTCATGTCGACCCGACGCAACGGCCGTTCCCTGGGCGACATGGTGCGTGAAGAAATGGGCCGGATCCCCGGCACTATCGCGCTGTTCGGCTGCTTCCTGATCATGATCATCATCCTCGCGGTGCTGGCGCTGATCGTGGTCAAGGCCCTCGCCGAGAGCCCGTGGGGCATCTTCACGGTGATGGCGACCATCCCGATCGCGATGTTCATGGGCATCTACATGCGCTACATCCGCCCCGGCCGCATCGGCGAAATCTCCGTGGTCGGTGTGTTGCTGCTGCTTGGTTCGATCTGGCTGGGCGGGCAGATCGCTGCCGATCCGGTATGGGCCAAAGCCTTTACCTTCACCGGTGTGCAGATCACCTGGATGCTGGTCGGTTACGGTTTTGTCGCTGCATCGCTGCCGGTGTGGCTGATCCTGGCGCCGCGTGACTACCTGTCGACCTTCCTCAAGATCGGCACCATCGTCGCCCTGGCGATCGGCATCCTGATCACCATGCCCGAGCTGAAAATGCCGGCGCTGACCCAGTTCGTCGACGGCACCGGCCCGGTGTGGAAGGGTGGTCTGTTCCCGTTCCTGTTCATCACCATTGCCTGCGGCGCGGTATCGGGTTTCCACGCGCTGATCTCGTCGGGCACCACGCCGAAGCTGCTGGATAACGAAACCAACGCCCGCTACATCGGGTACGGCGGCATGCTGATGGAATCGTTCGTGGCGATCATGGCCATGGTTGCCGCTTCGGTGATCGAGCCGGGCGTGTACTTCGCCATGAACAGCCCCGCAGCAGTCGTCGGCAGTGACGTCGCTTCGGTGGCGCAGGTTGTCACCAGCTGGGGCTTTGCGATCACACCGGAAGCGCTGCAAGCGGTTGCCCATGATATCGGCGAAACCACCATTCTGGCTCGCGCCGGTGGTGCGCCGACCCTGGCGGTCGGTATTGCGCAGATCCTGCACAGTGTCCTGCCGGGTGAAAACACCATGGCGTTCTGGTACCACTTCGCGATCCTGTTCGAAGCGCTGTTCATCCTCACCGCTGTGGACGCCGGCACCCGTGCCGGCCGCTTCATGCTGCAGGACCTGCTCGGCTCCTTCGTACCGGCGCTGAAACGCACCGAATCGTGGGGCGCCAACCTGATCGCCACCGCCGGTTGTGTGGCGATGTGGGGCTGGTTGCTCTATCAGGGCGTGATCGATCCACTGGGCGGCATCAACACCTTGTGGCCATTGTTCGGCATCTCCAACCAGATGCTCGCCGGTATCGCGCTGATGCTTGGCACCGTGGTCCTGATCAAAATGAAGCGCCAGCGCTACATCTGGGTCACCCTGTTGCCGGCCACCTGGCTGTTGATCTGCACCACAACTGCTGGCTTCATCAAGCTGTTCGACGCCAACCCGGCGATCGGCTTCCTGTCCCTGGCCAAGAAGTACAGCGATGCGCTGGCCAACGGTCAGGTGCTGGCACCGGCGAAGAGCGTCGAGCAGATGCAGCACGTGATCTTCAACGCCTACACCAACGCCACACTCACCGCGCTGTTCCTGTTCGTGGTGTTCAGCATCCTGTTCTATGCGCTCAAGGTCGGCATTGCCGCCTGGGGCAAAAAAGAGCGTACGGATAAAGAATCGCCATTCCAGGCCCTGCCGGATGCGTAACCAGAGGATTGCAGCATGTTCAATGACTTGAGTCGCCTCGGTAAATACCTCGGTCAGGCCGCGCGCCTGATGGTCGGCATGCCCGACTACGACACCTACGTCGAGCATATGCAAACCAAACACCCGGACAAACCGGTGATGAGCTACGAGATGTTCTTTCGCGAACGTCAGGAAGCCCGTTACGGTGGCAAGGGTGGGCCGAAGTGCTGTTGAGCTGACAGCATCAGGTTGAGGTAATCCCCTGTGGGAGCGAGCCTGCGCGCGAATACGGAGTGTCAGTTGATGAATGATTTGACTGACACACTGCTTTCGCGAGCAGGCTCGCTCCCACATTTGTTTTTGTGTTCTTTTCAGGAGATCGAGTTTTGTCCTCTCCCATCCCGGTCACGGTACTCAGCGGTTTCCTCGGCGCCGGCAAGACCACCTTGCTGCGCCATTTATTGAAAGCCGAGCACGGCCTGAAAATCGCCGTGATCGAAAACGAATTCAGCGACGCCGGCATCGACACTCAGTTGCTGGGTGACGAGCCGGTGCAAGTCATGACCCTGGCCAACGGCTGCGTCTGTTGCACCATTCACACCGACCTGACCAAGGCGCTGTACTTGCTGCTCGAGCGCCTGGACAGCGGCGAGATCGCCTTCGATCGTCTGGTGATCGAGTGCACCGGTCTCGCCGATCCGGCACCGGTGGCGCAGACCTTTTTCATCGACGAAGAGCTGCGCGAGCGTTATCTGCTCGACGGCATCATCACCCTGGTCGACGCCGCTCACGCTGACGTGCACCTGACCCAGACCATCGCCCAGGCGCAGATCGGTTTCGCCGATCGCTTGCTGGTGAGCAAGACCGACCTGGTCGATGAACCGACGTTCACTGCGCTGAGCGAGCGCCTTACGCGAATCAACCGCCGCGCGCCGATCCGCGTGGTCGAGCATGGCAACATCGATCTGGCCGAACTGCTGGATGTGCGCGGCTTCAACCTCAATGCTGACCTCGGCGGTGGTCTGAGCCTTCGTCCGGTGAGCAAGGCACCGTCGATCGATCGCATCTCCAGCCTGGTGCTGCGCACCGATCAGACGCTGGATATCGATCAGCTCAGCGAGTTCATGAACGAACTGCTGGAAGAGCATGGCAAGCAATTGCTGCGTTACAAGGGCGTGCTGAACATTGCTGGCGAAGGCCGGCGCCTGGTGTTTCAGGGTGTGCTGAAACTCTACGGTTTCGACTGGGACACCGAATGGGCCGAGGGCGAGGCGCGGGAGAGTGTGATCGTGTTTATTGCCGATGACTTGCCGGAAGAGAAGATTCGTGCGGGGTTTGCGCGGGTAGCGGCGCAACAAGCCTGATATTTCAATAGCTCAAAGGGCCTCTTCGCGAGCAGGCTCGCTCCCACAGTGGACTGCATTTCTCCTGACAGAATGCGTTCTACTGTGGGAGCGAGCCTGCTCGCGAAGGCGATCTAGCCGACAGCACAATGCTCAAGGTCTGGACCGAGCAGTGTCTGCTCAAGATGATCCAGATGCCGATTCACCAACATGCCGGCCTTGCAAGCATCACCTCGCTCCACAACCTCAACCAGCGCCAAATGCTCCTGCCATGCGCAACAACTGCGCGTCGGGCTCTGACTCCGCGCAATGGCCAGCGACGTCAGCGGCACCAGACTGCGCAGAAAATACGCCAAGGGCACATTCCCCGCCATCCGCGCCAACTGCAGATGAAACTCCCCCGACAATCGAATCGCCGCTCCGCGCCGATCCTGCTCGACGGCGCGCTTCTCACGTTCGATCAACGTGCGCAGGCCAGTCAGTTGATCTTCACGCGGACGCTGACAGGCCAACCGCACCAAGGTGTTCTCAGCCAGCCGCCGCGCATGCAAGGTCTGCCGAATCAATTCCCGGTCCGGCGCCGCCACTCGCGGCCGATGATTGGCGCGCAATACCACGATCTGCTCATGACACAACTGCGTCAGCACCCGCCGCACATCGGCACGGCTGGAATTGAACATCGCCTTCAGACTGTCCTCGGTGAACCGGCTGTCTTCATCGATACGCTGCTCGAGGATCGCATCGAACAGTCGCGGATACAGATCTTCCGTCGGCGTGCCCAGGCGAGAGACGGGCAGGGCGGTCGATTGCGCGTGGGACGCTGAAGCGAAACTGTTCATGGCCGTTCTCCTGGCAAATCAGGTGGGCAGGTTGTCGTCCGGGATGTTCAGCTCAACGCCCATGCGCTGGCCTTCGCGCAGGATGTGCCGACGCATTTCGGCGCTGGCCTGGGCGCTGTTCTTGCTGCGGATCGCGCGGACCACGGCTTCGTTTTCTTCGAGGCGTTCGGCCAGATGTTCCGGGGAATTGCGCAACACTTCGGCGCTTTGCTTGAGGGCATTGCTGGTCTGTTGCACCACGCTCTGGAAAATCGGGTTCGAGGTCAGCGTGAACAGTTCTTCGTGGAAGGCGATGTAGGCGCTGACCCCGGCTTCGCTGTCACCGGCCTCGAGGGCTTCGCGCATGTCCATCAGGGTCAGGCGCAACTGGCCGACTTCCTTGCTGCTGATCGATTGTGCAACCAGACCGACGATGAACGGCTCAAGGGTGTAGCGCAGTTGCAGCACGTCTTCGAGACTGGCCCCGGCGACTGCGCTGTCGTGGCTCTGGCTGTCGCTGAGTTGCGCATCGAGGACGATCACGCCTTTGCCCGGCATCGAGCGTACCAGGCCGAGGGTTTCGAGGACGATCACCGCCTCGCGCAGACTAGGCCGGCTGATGCCCAGTTGTTCGGCCAGTTCGCGCTGGCCCGGCAGCATGTCGCCTGTGCGCCACTGGCCACGGGCCAACGCGGCACGGAGTTTTTCCACCACTGAATTGACGACGGTTGACGTTGTAATCACGTATTGGCTCCCTGCGCCGTGCCTGCGCATTGGCAGGCACGGCACTCATTCAAAATTCTTTGGCCGCCGCCTGAGCGACGGTTTTTCGCGGTTGAAAGTTATAGCCCTGTTCGCCGTTGAGCACTTTGTTGGCGCGCTGCACGTCGATGTCCTTTTCCCAGCGGGCGATGGCCACGGTGGCGACGCAGTTGCCGATCAGATTGGTCAGCGCGCGGCCGATGCCCATGAACCAGTCCACGGCCAACACCAGCACCAGACCGACTACGGGAATCGCCGGGATCGCCGTCAGCGTCGCGGCGAGAATCACCAGCGCCGAACCGGGAATGCCGTGAGCGCCTTTGGAGGTAATCAGCGACACCAGCAGGATGGTCAGCAAGTCGGTCATCGCCAGTGGCGTGCCGGTGGCGTTGGCAATGAACACGATGGCCAGGGTCAGGTAAATCGAGAAACCGTCGAGGTTGAACGAGTACCCGGTCGGGATCACCAGACCGACAGTAGAGCTGCCGATACCGAGGTGTTCGAGCTTGCGCATGATCTGCGGCAGCACGGCGTCGGAAGAGGCAGTGCCCATGACGATCAGCAGTTCTTCACGCAGGTACTTGAGCAGCGGCCACATGCGCAGGCCGGAGACGCGCATCACCAGACCGAGGATCAGCGCAACGAAGGCGACGCAGGTCAGGTAGAACAGACCGACCAGACTGCCCAGGTGCTGCAGCGAATCCAGGCCATATTTGCTGGTGGTGAAGGCGATGGCGCCGAACACGCCGATCGGCGCCAGACGCACGATCATGCCCATGATGCGGAAGATCACATGGCTGAGTTCGTTGATCAGCCGCGAAATCCCGGAAGCGGCCTCGCCAACCAGATTCAGCGCACTGCCGAACAGCACCGAAAACAGCAGCACTTGCAGAATATTGTTGTCAGCGAAGGCACCGATCACCGACGTCGGGATCAGGTCCATCAGAAATTGCGTGGTGGTGTGCATGTGCTGACCGCGCTCGGCGAGGTCGCCCATGTCGGCGCTGGAGAGCTGCTCCAGATGAATGTTCGCGCCGCTGCCAATGCCGGTGCTGAAGGCGAACACCAGACCGATCACCAGAGCGATGGTGGTCAGCACTTCGAAATAGATCACCGACTTGAGGCCGATGCGCCCGACCTTCTTCAGATCGCCCGCGCCGCTGATGCCGCTGACCACCACGCAGAACACGATCAGGCCAATGAGCATCTTGATCAATTTGATGAAGCCATCGCCGAGCGGTTTCAGCTGGGCGGAGTATTCAGGAAGGGTCAGCCCGCAGACGATGCCGAGCATCAGTCCGAGAACCACTTGAAGGAAGATTGAGCGCGAGCACCATCTGAGCATGGGAGGAATCCTGGGTCGGTGTCCTGGCTGCCGTACGCGTGGCGCAGCGGATTCAGGACTTAATTATTGTGGTCTTACCGGTATGTCCAGTGCAGGCGCAGTCTAGGCTTGGGTTTTTCCTGATTACAAGTGGGAATCATGAAATTGGCATGACCGGTCTGACCGGTGGTCCAGCAGCAAATGTCGCAGCCTCCGACAGCTCTCACATCTGAAATGCGATCTCCCTGTAGGAGCTGCCGAAGGCTGCGATCTTTTGATCTTTCATTCAGACGAAAAAAACCGGCCAATCACTTGGCCGGTTTTTCATGCTGCGGGTTTATCGTCGCATCAAGCGCCGTACACCGGCAGTTTCTTGCAGATGGCTTTGACTTTTTCACGAACGGTGTCGATCACCGCTTCGTTGTTCAGGTCAGCCAGGATGTCGCAGATCCAGCCGGCCAGCTCTTTGCACTCAGCCTCTTTGAAACCGCGAGTGGTCACAGCCGGAGTACCGAAGCGCAGGCCGGAGGTGACGAACGGCGAGCGTGGATCGTTAGGCACCGAGTTCTTGTTCACGGTGATGAACGCTTTGCCCAGTGCGGCGTCGGCGTCTTTACCGGAGATGTCCTGCTTGATCAGCGACAGCAGGAACAGGTGGTTCTTGGTACCGCCGGACACTACGTCGAAACCGCGCGCGATGAACACTTCGGCCATGGCCTGAGCATTCTTCACCACTTGTTCCTGGTAAGCCTTGAACTCTGGCTGCAGCGCTTCCTTGAAGCAGATTGCCTTGGCGGCGATCACGTGCTCCAGCGGACCACCCTGGGCGCCCGGGAATACTGCGGAGTTGAGCTTCTTCTCGATCTCGGCGTTGGCGCGAGCCAGGATCAGACCGCCACGTGGACCGCGCAGGGTCTTGTGGGTGGTGGTGGTCACGACGTCAGCGAACGGCACCGGGTTCGGATAGACACCAGCGGCAACCAGACCGGCGACGTGAGCCATGTCGACGAACAGGTAAGCGCCGACCTTGTCAGCGATTTCGCGGAAGCGCGGGAAGTCGAGGATCTGCGAGTAGGCAGAGAAACCGGCAACGATCATCTTCGGCTTGTGCTCGACTGCCAGGCGCTCGACTTCGTCGTAGTCGATCAGGCCGTTGGCATCGATACCGTATTGAACAGCGTTGTACAGCTTGCCCGAGGAGGAAACGCTGGCGCCGTGGGTCAGGTGACCGCCGTGGGCCAGGCTCATGCCCAGAATGGTGTCGCCACCTTGCAGCAGAGCCAGGTAAACAGCGGCGTTGGCTTGCGAACCGGCGTGCGGCTGAACGTTGGCGTAATCGGCGCCGAACAGTTCCTTGGCGCGGTCGATGGCCAGTTGTTCAACCACGTCCACATATTCGCAACCACCGTAGTAACGCTTGCCCGGATAGCCTTCGGCGTACTTGTTGGTCAGGACCGAGCCTTGAGCTTCCATCACCGCTGGGCTGGTGTAGTTTTCCGAAGCGATCAGCTCAATGTGTTCTTCCTGACGCTGAGCTTCTTGCTCCATGGCGGCAAAAAGGTCGGCGTCGTACTTGGCAATAGTCAAATCACGGCTGAACATGGCGGTCCTCAAGGATCGGGGGGGCAGAAAAGGGGGGCATTCTAACCCAACCGCTTTTGGATGACATATGAAACGACGTCATGTCGCAGACAAGTGGCGTTCATGACAGATGTGCGGTGCTTTTCCCGGCCCCTTCGCGAGCAGGCTCGCTCCCACATGTGAAATGCATTCCCCTGTGGGAGCGAGCCTGCTCGCGAAGGCCGCGCCGCAAATCTTCAGTCGAACATGAACAGCGCGTCATTGCTGAACTGCGCTTCAAACCGCCCCGCCGGCATCGGCCGGCCGAACAGATATCCCTGCACTTCATCGCAGCCATGCTCACGCAGGAAGTCCAGTTGCTCATGGGTTTCCACGCCCTCGGCGATCACCGCCAGGTTCAAGCTGTGGGCCATGGCGATGATCGCCCGGGCGATCTGCGCGTCCTGTTCGCCGGACGGCAGGCCGTCGACGAAAGTACGGTCGATCTTCAGCACGTCGATCGGGAATTGCTTGAGGTAGTTCAGCGATGAATAACCGGTGCCGAAGTCATCGACTGCGATGCTCAGGCCGAGGTTTTTCAGCCCGGCAAGAATCTGCATCGCCTCGCTGACTTCGCGCATCAGGATGCTTTCGGTCAGTTCCAGCTCCAGACACGCCGGGGGCAGACCGGTTTCGCGCAGGATCGTCGCGATTCGCGTGCCCAACTGGCCGTCGGAGAATTGCCGTGCGGAGATATTCACCGAGACCTTCGGCACCCGTACGCGTTGCTGGTGCCAGGTTTTCAGCTGTCGACAGGCCTCGCTGATGACCCAGTCGCCAACATCCACCACCAGCCCAAGCTCTTCCAGCACCGGAATGAAATCCCCCGGCGGCACCAGCCCACGACGCGGATGGCGCCAGCGCAGCAGCGCTTCAGCGCCGGTCAGGCGCTTGCCGTCGCCGCTGAACTGCGGCTGGTAATACAGGACGAATTCGTTCTGCTCCAGCGCATGGCGCAGATCGCTTTCCAGTTCCAGACGCTCCAGCGCACTGGCGTTCATGTCGGCCTGATAGAACTGGAAGTTGTTCTTGCCGCGTTCCTTGGCGTGGTACATCGCCGTGTCGGCGTTTTTCATCAACTGGCTGAGTTCATTGCCGTCCTGCGGACTCAGGGCGATGCCGATACTGGCGGTGACGAAAAACTCGCGGCCCTCGAGCACGAACGGCCGCACCAGGCTGGCGAGAATCTGCTCGGCCACGTGAATCGCCCGGTTCAGCGCCAGTTCGCGGTTGGAGCGATGCTGCAGCAGCAGGGTGAATTCGTCGCCGCCCATGCGCGCCACAGTGTCGTCGTCATCGACGCAGGCCAGCAGGCGCGTGGCCATGTCCTTGAGCATGCGGTCGCCGGCGGCGTGGCCGAGGGAGTCGTTGATCGGTTTGAAACGGTCGAGGTCGAGGAACATCAGCACCACCCACGACTTCTGCCGTTCGGCCGCTTGCAGCGCGGTGTGCAGACGATCCTGGAACAGCGTGCGGTTCGGCAGGTGGGTGAGGGCGTCGTAATAGGCGAGGCGGTGAATGCGCTGCTCGCTGGCCTTGCGCTCGCTGATGTCGCTGAAGAAACACACGTAACTGGCCAGATCGCCCTCGTCGTCGAGCACGGCAGTAATGCCGACCCAAGCGGGGTAATGCTCGCCGTTACGGCGCTTCATCCACACTTCGCCTTCCCAGGTGCTGTGCTCGTGCAACTGCTTGAGCACGTAGCGCAAGTGCGCGTCCTGCTGCTCGTCGACGGTGAGCATGTTCGGCAATTGATCGAGGACTTCGCCGACGCTGTAGCCACTGACCCGACTGAACGCTTCGTTGGCCTGGACGATGTACCCAGCGGGGTCGGTGATCAGGATCGCCGAGGTCGAATGCTCGAATACCGTGGCGGCCATGCGCAGATCTTTTTCGGCACGGCGCTGTTGACTGATATCGCGGCCGACACCGAGCACGCCTTCGAACGCGCCGTGTTCGTCCCACACCAGCACCAGGCGCAGTTCGATCGGAATCTTGCGGCCGTCGGCGCGCAGGCAATCGAAGAGGAACAGCTGCGTTTGCACCTGACTGCGCAGCAATGCCAGTTGCTCGGGCTTGTCCAGCGCCTTGCTGACGCGGTCCATCAGCACATGAATGCCGTTCAGTTGCCCGGGATTGGCGATGATCGATTGCCAGCCGTTCTGGAAAATCCATTCGGCGTTGTAACCGAGCACCGCCTGCACCGACGGGCTGACATAGTTCAGCGAGAGCTTGCTGTCGGTGGAGAAAATCACGTCGCTGATGCTCTCGGCGAGCATGCGGTAGCGCTGCTCGCTGTCACGCAGCGATTCGCTCGCCTCGATCTGTTCGGTGATGTCCTTGGCCACGCCGATGATCCGCGTGACCTGATCGTGCTTGTCCCGCGCCAGCGCCTGTTCACGGATGTCGAAGCGCCGCCACTTGCCATCGCGATGGCGGAAGCGCAATTGGCATTGCAACAATTGGCTGTAACCGGCGTGACGCTGCAACTGTCGCGAACGATGGTAATAGTCGGCGTCTTCCGGGTGCAGAAGGATTTCCCAGAAGTACTCGCCCATCTGATGCAGTTCAGTGCGGTTGTAGCCCAGGGTCTGGCCGAGGTGGTGGTTGCTGAAAATCATCCGCTGGCTGATCACGTCCTGCACATACAGATGATCGGGCACGGTGCGCACCACGTCCGACCAGAAGCCTTCACGCTCCAGCAGCGACAGCTCGATCAGCTTGCGACTGGTGATGTCGTTGATGCTGAGGATCACCGCTTTATAGTCGTGCTGCTCGCTCGGCAGGCGCAAAACCATCCACAGGTGCTGATCGCGACCGTTGCTGTTGGGCAGTTTGATTTCCAGTTCCAGCTGTTTCTGCTGTTGCAGGACGGCGTCGAGGATCTGCTGACCGATCGCGCACTGCGGGTGGCGCTGGCCGTCGATCAGCAACTGCCAGGCATCGTCGCAGGAGTGCACATCGAGCAGTTGCAGGGCGACCTGATTGACCTCGGTGACGCGCATTTCCCCGAGCAGTTGCTGGCGCTGCTGCGGTTGGTCGAGCCAGGCCTTGAGCTGGTCGCTGGTCTGGATCTGCGCCTTGTCGAACATCTGCTTTAGCCCGGACAGGTCAAGCACGCACAAGGCCACGCCGGTGCCTTCGAAAATATCCTGATAACGCCGCCGGCCTTCATGTACCTGGCGCTGGCGCCGACGCATGTTCAGCAGGGCGATCACCGGCAGCATCGAGAACGCCAGGCCGAGCAGGCATTTGCCGATGAACGCCGGCAGCAATTCTTCCAATACGCGCTGGCGGTCGAACAGCCCGCGCAGTTGCCAGTCGCTGCTGCTCAGCGGCACGGTCAGCACGGTGTTCGCCACATCGTCCGGGGTCAGCACGCCGGCCTTGGCTGACGTCAGCGCAGCGTCGCGGCTTATGATCTGGTGATTGAGGCGGTTTTCCACCAGCCACAACGGGCGCAGGGTGGTGGCGTCCTGTTTGGTCAGCGCGTCGAAGAAGGTTGGCGTCAGGCGCAAGGCCCAGTAACCGCGACTGCTGCCGCTGGCCTGATGCAGCAGCAGATGCACTACCGAGCCGTCATCGGCATTGCTGAAGTAATGCGCCTGGGCGCGGCTGCGGCGCACCAGTTCGGTCAGGTAATCGGCGTCGGAACTCTCGGTGGCGCTGTCGCTGATGATGCGGCCGGAGGGCGAGAGCAGGGCCATGCTGCGCAGGTCGGGCAGCGAGCGTTGCAGTTTGCGCAGGAGCATCTGCTGTTCGTCGGCAGTTTGCGGTTGTTCGACGATCGGTAGCAGATTGAGGGCGATTTGCGCATTCAGCGCCATGTTCAGGCTGACCTGAGCGGCGAGGTCGGCGGTGTAATCGATGGTGTACTGGCGCTGGTTTTTCTGGGTTTCACGCAGTTGATCGAGCAGTTGCCAGAACAGCAACGCGAGCAATAACAGCACGAGGGTGGCCAGCGCCCCCTTCAATGTCCCGCGCAGGGGCGAGCCGGGCGCCGGTGGGGTGCTGCTCACAGAGGCTGGCGGAGTGACATTGGTCAAGCTGTGATCCTGCGATTTGGCTGGACTGGCGCGACGTGCACTATAAGCCGGACGCCCGAAGGGCGGCTAGCATGCCTTGACTCGTGGCGAAGTGCCAGCCCCTCTCGGCTGGACTGCCATCGGTCATTAAGGTAGCTTTGCCGGTTACGCGGGGGCGTTCCAGCTCCTAGAATCAGACTTTTTTCCGCGCGCACGCATTGATGACCCTCAAGTGAACGACGCGCACCGGTCTGGCCAGGCATCGCCTGCGCTCCAATCATTCATCTGTCACTGACCCAAGGTTCTCCATGGCTCAATACGTCTTCACCATGCATCGGCTGGGCAAAGTTGTTCCGCCGAAGCGGGAAATCCTCAAGAACATTTCGCTGTCCTTCTTCCCCGGCGCCAAGATCGGCGTGCTCGGCCTCAACGGTTCGGGCAAATCCACGCTGCTGAAAATCATGGCCGGCGTCGACACCGAGTTCGAAGGCGAAGCCCGTCCGATGCCGGACCTGAACATCGGTTACCTGCCGCAAGAGCCGCAACTTGATCCGACCAAGACCGTGCGTGAAGTGGTCGAGGAAGCGGTCAGCGTGATCAAGGATGCGCAAGCGCGCCTGGACGAAGTCTACGCGGCCTACGCCGACCCGGATGCCGACTTCGACAAGCTTGCTGCTGAACAGGCCAAGCTCGAAGCGATCCTGCAGGCCAGCGACGGCCACAACCTCGAGCGTCAGCTGGAAGTCGCCGCCGATGCGCTGCGTCTGCCGGCCTGGGACGCGAAAGTAGAACACCTCTCCGGTGGTGAAAAGCGTCGTGTCGCCCTGTGCCGTCTGCTGCTGTCCGCGCCGGACATGCTGCTGCTCGACGAACCGACCAACCACCTGGATGCCGATTCGGTGGCGTGGCTGGAGCATTTCCTCCACGACTTCCCGGGCACCGTGGTCGCGATCACGCACGACCGTTACTTCCTCGACAACGTCGCCGGCTGGATTCTGGAACTCGACCGCGGCGCGGGCATTCCTTACGAGGGCAACTATTCGGGCTGGCTCGAAGCCAAATCCGATCGTCTGGCTGCCGAATCCAAGCAGCAGTCGGCTCACGAAAAAGCCATGAAGGAAGAACTGGAGTGGGTGCGCAAAGGCGCCAAGGCCCGCCAGTCGAAGTCCAAGGCACGTCTGCAACGCTTCGAAGAAATGCAATCGCAGGAATTCCAGAAGCGCAGCGAGACCAACGAGATCTACATCCCGGCCGGTCCACGCCTGGGCGACAAGGTCATCGAATTCAAGAACGTCACCAAGGGCTACGGCGATCGCGTGCTGATCGACAACCTGTCGTTCTCCATGCCGAAGGGCGCCATCGTCGGCGTGATCGGCGGTAACGGTGCCGGTAAATCGACCCTGTTCCGCATGCTGATGGGCAAGGAAACACCGGATTCCGGCACCATCGAAGTCGGCGAAACCGTGCAACTGGCGTGCGTCGACCAGAGCCGCGAAGACCTCGACGGCAGCAAGACCGTGTTCCAGCAGATTTCCGACGGTTCCGACCAGATCCGCATCGGCAACTACGAGATCCCGTCGCGCACCTACGTCGGTCGCTTCAACTTCAAGGGCGGCGACCAGCAGAAGTTCGTCAAGGACCTCTCCGGCGGTGAGCGCGGTCGTCTGCACCTGGCGCTGACCCTGAAGGAGGGCGGCAACGTCCTGCTGCTCGACGAACCATCCAACGACCTCGACGTGGAAACCCTGCGTTCGCTGGAAGAAGCGCTGCTGGACTTCCCTGGCGCGGCGATTGTGATCTCCCACGATCGGTGGTTCCTTGACCGTGTCGCCACGCACATCCTGGCGTACGAAGACGACTCGCAAGCGGTGTTCTTCGAAGGCAACTACACCGAGTACGAAGCCGACCGCAAGAAACGCCTCGGCGAAGCAGCGGCCCAGCCGCACCGGGTACGCCACAAGAAACTGGCCTGATATTGGGTGGCTTGCTTGAAAACGTGCCTTCAGGCCTGACCGGTTGACTGAAAACCGAGGTCTGAAATATGTCTCGCCCGGGTCGTTGCGACCCGGGCGATGATTGATGCCGGGGTACATGCCGGCTTCGGTGACACCTCTTCCGGCCAGCAATTGGCCCCATGAAACCTGAACTGGCTTACTTTTTTAACAGGTTGTCACTCATTCCAACACCTGCTCAATGAGCAACTGCGGTCGATCGACGATTCGATGATAGACGCCGGGTCCCACGGCGACACTTCCTACATCACTCTCAGATTTGCCTGACTTCTTTCCCTTTTTCGTCCGTGCAAAGTCTCGCGTTCCTATCTCCTGTCACGCGAGGCTTCGCGAATGTTCGCCAATGAAAAACCTCTGGCTCTCGGCAACTCCCTGCCTGTGGATAAGTCATTGGCAACCAGGTTGTTCCTGCCTTCGGTGCTGCCTCTGGGTATTACGGCTTTCTACACGGTGCCAGCCCTGATTTCGTTCCTCAAGGGTGACGATTCTAAAGCCTCCGTTGTTCTCTTGCTCTCGGTGATATGCACAATCCTTTATCTGTTCTTCTGGATATCAAGGATTGATGTGCTGGTACTTGATTTTATTTATTCCTGCAAGAAGAAATACGTCGGAATGCGCAAGTTGGCATTGTGGGTTTCCGGCAGTTATTTCGTGCTAATGGTGTATGTCTCATACACGGCATCTTCCATACCCCTTTTTGACTCAATCAGGGGCTTGGATGTACAGGTCGTTGCCGAAGGCAGGGAAACTTTTTTACGCGCAAGAGTCGGGTTCGAAGTTGTATTGAATTACTTGTATTCCATGTTTCGCTCGTTCCTGATGCCATTCGCTGTGTGCATTCTGTATCAGGGTAATAGCAGGTTAAGACATGCCGTGCTTCTGATGTTTCTGTTCTCATTGATGCTCACGCTGGAGAAAAGTTTGAGTGTTTTGGCCCTGCTGCCGCTTTTTTATTTCTTTACGCAAAAACGCAATTACAGAATGGCCGCACTCGTACTCCTGCTGACAATAGCAGCAATTGGCACCACCTCCTTTCTGGCACGCGGGGGCTTGGCCGATGATTCGTACACAGCCGGGGCTGCTGCACAGATCGGTTCGGGGAATCAATCCAGTAAAGACAGAAGTCTGAGACAGGCGGCTCTTACAGTTCCCGAAAAATATAATATGTTCAGAGGGAATAGCCAGGTTGAATACATCCTCAACAGGGTTTTTTACATTCCTTATATAACAGCGCATGAATGGCTACGATATCAGCATGAGATCATGAATGGTGAGTTCACATTCGGGCGTAGTATTTCGGTAGTTGCCGCTATCCTGGGGGAGGAAAAAATAAACCTTGAGAAAGAAGTTTTCAGTTTTCAGTGGGGGCAAAATGAAACGGCAACAGGCTCGGCGAATACAGCGTACTTTATTGATGCTTATCTGAATTTTGGATTTGCAGGGTGCTTTTTATACACGCTTGTCATCGTATGTATACTTCGGCTAACGGTCATGTCTGATATTGCCATACTTCAAGCCTGTGTTTTTGTCCCTTTGATATTTCTGCTGTTCAATTCGCTTACCGCCATGATCTTCAGTGGCGGATTGTTTTTTCTTGTGTTCCTGGCGCTGTTTATCTCCGGGAAGAATCCGCCGTCCGAAACGTCATAGATACCGGCATCCTGCCTTGCGCCTTGCTGGGCGTTCGGAAAGGTATTCAAACGGGCAAGGAGTTCTGCAGATCCAGCACCTCGATCAGGCAATCACCAGCAGGTCGACTCCACAACACTTCATCTCCAATACTGGTACCGAGTAACGCCTGCCCCAACGGCGAGCCCCAATTGATAAGGCCCTGCGTCGCATCCGCCTGGTCCTCGCCTACCAATTGCACTCGTTGCTGCTGGTCATGCTCATTGGCAAAGGTGACCCATGTGCCGATCCGCGCTTTGTCGGCCGATGCGGACAAAGACACCACTTGAGCGCTTTGCAGGCGGTGATTGAAATACCGCCAGTCCCGCTCAAGGTCGGCCTGGCGCTGCTTGTCTGCAAGTTCACCCTTGGTGCTCTGATCATTGATCTGGCTTTGCAATTCGGCGACCTTGGCCTGCAACTGCGCCAGGCCCTGCGGTGTGACGTAATTTGGCTGCGTGCTGACCTGACGTTCGACCGGCTGATCGGCCTGCGCGGCGGCGTTGTCTTCGTTGACGAATGCGCGACTCATGAAGTCCTCCTCTTAAAGGATTTGGGCCATGGTTGCCGGCATTTGGTTTCAATGGATGTCCGCAAGCGACCTATTGCGAACGATAAGCCCGCCCGGCGTCCTGGTCCTTCTGCTGCTGCCAGGCGCGTTCGCGTTCGTCCCAATGTTCGTTGCGATATTGCTCGCGATCCTTGTTTTCGAGCATCGCCTGACATTGGCGGAAGCCGTCGACCCAGCCTTCGGCGTATTGCTGATCCTTGAGATAGCGCGGCACGTTCTTGCGAAATTCGCCGCTGATCGACCCCGCCGCTTGCCGGCCGCTGATGCAGCCGTCATCGAAACCGTCGGCGAAGGCCGGTGGATAACCCTTGGCGATCAAGTCTTCATGGGTGGTCTGGCAACCGCCCAGCGCCAATACAACGCCCAACAACCCCACGCACCGCCACATCGCACTCTCCCGCGCCGGTTTTCGGCTGATACGGGAAGTCTAGAAGGCGATTCATGAGGCGGCTGTCGAAGGCCTGTGAAAAATCCATTGCACACCACAAAGCGCGTGTGGGAGCGAGCCTGCTCGCGAAGGCGTCGTGTCAGGCAACACTACTATTGACTGACCCACCGCTTTCGCGAGCAGGCTCGCTCCCACATTGGTTTTGTGCTGTGTGCGGGGATCAGTAGTGATACCACTTCACTTCAAGCATGACTTCTGTTTCCGGGCTGGCGAGCTGGCTGAATTCACGCTGCGCACTCAAGCGCAGACCGAGGTTGCGCGACAGCTCCCACTGCTGATTCAGGCTCAGGCTGCGGCGCACTTCGCCGTTGAAGAAGTAGTCGCCCTTGGCTTCCAGGCTCAGATTGCCCAGCGGGTTTTTCCACAGCACGCCGGTGTTGAAGCCACCGGCCGGGGAAACAAACTCGGCGAAGTCGTTGTTGTGTTCCACCCGCACCGTGCCCAGAGCGAAGCCGAGAACGTCTTCGCCCAACTGCCACGTGCCGCCGCCGCCACCGTTGACATGGCTGACCAGCGTTTCGTCGTCATGCTTGCCCGGCACGCGCTCAAGGCCACCGGTGACTTGCCACGACAATGGTTGCAGCAGCTCGTTGCGCGGTGTCAGCGAACGAATGGTCGCCAGGTCCAGTTGCTGCAACTGCCAGTCATTGCCTTCGTATTGACGCAGCTTCAGTTGCAGGATCTCGATCTGCGCGCCGAGGGGGAAGCTTTCGGCGTTGTCATTGAGGTCGTGATAAGCCATGCGCAGGCCGTATTCGCCAAAGGCGCGATCGCCTCGCGTACCGAGCCCGGCCTGCCAGGTGCGGGACTCGTGGCCATCTTCGGGCAGACCGGGTTGCGGAATTTCCAGCTCCGGCGCCGGGTTCTTGTTGATCGCCCGCAGCAGTTCGAAGCTGCGCTGCGCTCGTTGCGGGTCGCGCTCCTGACCGTTGGCGCGGTAGCGCTCCAGACGATAGGCGGCGTCGACGATCAACGCCTGACGTGCGCGCGGTAGGGCTTTGAACGTTGGCTCTTGCAGGACTTTTTGATCGGCGCTGACTTTCAGCACCCATTGCTGTTCGTCATCGCTCAACGGCTCGGCACGGCTGAGCAGTTCACGTTCGCGGGACGGGCGATATTCGATGTGCTCGACCAGCCCGGCCTCTTTCACCGCTTTGACGGTGTCGGTGGGGATCGCGGTCAGCGGGAATTGTTCGGTCAGGCGCAGGCTCGGCCGCGCCACTTGCAGCAATTCCAGCAAGCGATACGAGCAGTTTTCGTCGAAGAAGAAGTAGTCGAACTGGATCTGCTTGAGCTCCCACACATGTTCGACCATGCGTGCGGTTTCTTCCTGAGTCAGATTGAGCCGGTATTCCCACAGGTCGCGGTTTTCCAGGCTGCGGTATTCCGAGAGTTTTTCCTGATACGGCACCAGCGCAAACAGCCCCGGGTAGCCGCCCATCAAGCCTTTCCAGGCATACAGAATGCTGTTGTCCGAGCCTTCGATGTAGGCACCGAAGTTGATCGCGTAGCTGAGCAGCGAGGTTTTATCAGCCTGCACATCCGCCTGATCGATGCGCAGCAGGGTGTGGCCGAACATCGACGATGGGCTGTTGAGATACGCCGCCGGGAAAATCATCACCGCACTGTGCGGCGAGACGTCCTTGAACCATTTCCTGTATTCGGCGCATTCCGGCGCTGGCAGGTCAGCGAGATTGAGCTGCGCTTTCAGCCAGCGTGTACGCGCCGGGTATACGCATTGTGCGTGTTGCTCGCCGAGGCTGGCCGGGGCGTACAGCGCCTGCACGGTGGCGGCCAGTTCGCGGTCCGGATGCTCGTTGCCGTCGGGCGCGAGAAAGAACTTCTTGTCGCTGACATAGCTGCGCCAGCCGCCAAGCTTGGCGGTTTCGTAATGACCGAGGGAAATCCAGAAGCGGTCGTTGGCCAGTTGCTGCAAACGTTGAGGATCGATGTGAGGCGCGGCGGACAGCGGGGCGCAGACACAGAGCGCCAGCCAGGCAAGGCGTTTGAGCATAGGTGGCAACTTAAGTCGAAAGAAAAAAAATCCCGGATCGGGGGTAATCACTGCACCCTGTGGCGAGGGGATTTATCCCCGCTGGGCTGCGAAGCGGCCCCATAAGCTGTGTCACCAATGCATCGGATACATCGCATGCACAGGTTTTACGACTGCTTCGCAGCCGAACGGGGATAAATCCCCTCGCTACAGACCGTATTCAAAATAAAACCCGCTTCCCGAAGGAAGCGGGCGGGGTCGAGCTTAAGCCTGAGTTGCGTACTTGGCCAGACGTGGGTCCGATTTCAGTACTGCCAGGGTGTTGGTATGCACGTCTTCAGCGGTCACGTCAGCCTTGCTGAAGATCTGCTGGAAGTGCTCGTGGGTCACTTGCGCGAAATGCGCGCGATCTTCCGGTGCTACGCCCAGTACCACGGCATAGGTGGTCAGCGCTTCGCCGTTGCCTTTGGCCATGTCTTCGGACAGCTCGTTCATCATGCCATTCATGGCGAACCAGGATTTGCCGCCATAAGTCAGGGACGCGTTGGTCGAGCAGCCGTTGGTGCCGGAAGTCATACCGAAGGTAGCGTTACCGGAAGTGCCGTTGGTGGTGGAAGCAAGGAAGTGCGCCGGAGTGCCACGCTGACCTTCGAACAGCATGTTGCCCCAACCGCAATCCGGGCCGCCCGGGGCTTGCGCCATTGCGTTGATGGATACAGCGGTGAAGAGAGTACCGAGAAGAATCCGTTTCATAGCTTTGTTCTCTTTATGTGCATACCAATGGACAGGGTTCTGGCCCTTCGCGCTCTGCCCGAGGACAAAGCCGAAAGTGTCAGTGGGCCGGTATTAGTTCCAGCCGCGCAGTTTGGAGTTTAGGCACGTTCCAGCGGTTCCGTGACTTTTTGCAAAATATTTGGAATAAACCTCTGATTTATCGGGACGCGTCGGCCCGCCGCGCGCTTGTCTATGCTTTGTCATGTGGCGCGCCTTGCCAGTGGGGCACGGGCAGCGCCAGAATGCCGCTACCTGCCCCGCCTGATTGTTAAGGAAGCCCGATGCCTGATCCTGTTGCTGCCAGCCTGCGTCTTGCGCCCGAAGCGCTGACTCGTCCGTTTTCCGCTGAACAGTTCAGCTTCACCAGCACCAATGATCTGGAGCCCTTTCGCGGTGTGCTCGGCCAGGAACGCGCGGTCGAAGCCTTGCAGTTCGGTGTGGCGATGCCACGCCCCGGTTACAACGTATTCGTCATGGGCGAGCCCGGCACTGGCCGGTTCTCGTTCGTCAAACGCTACCTGAAAGCCGAAGGCAAGCGCCTGCAGACCCCGGCGGACTGGGTCTACGTCAACAACTTCGATGAGCCGCGTGAACCGCGTGCACTGGAGCTGCCATCGGGCACGGCGGCCTCGTTCATCGGCGACATCAACGGCCTGATCGACAACCTGCTGGCGACTTTTCCGGCAGTTTTCGAACACCCGTCCTACCAGCAGAAAAAAAGCGCAATCGACCGCGCCTTCAACCAGCGCTACGACAAGGCGCTGGACATCATCGAGCGTCTGGCCCTGGAAAAAGACGTCGCCCTGTACCGCGACAGCAGCAATATCGCCTTCACTCCGATGCTCGACGGCAAGGCCCTGGACGAAGCCGAATTCGCGCAGTTGCCGGAAGCCGAGCGCGAGCGTTTTCACGATGACATTTCCGGCCTCGAAGAGCGCCTGAATGAAGAACTCGCCAGCCTGCCGCAGTGGAAGCGCGAGTCGAACAATCAACTGCGTTCGCTCAACGAAGAAACCATCACCCTGGCCTTGCAGCCTTTGCTGGCGCCGCTGTCGGAGAAGTACGCAGAGAACGCCGGGGTCTGCGGTTACCTGCAAGCGATGCAGGTCTATCTGCTGAAAACCGTGGTCGAGCAACTGGTCGACGACAGCAAGACCGACGCCGTCGCGCGCAAGTTGCTGGAAGAACAATACGCACCAAGCCTGGTGGTCGGGCATCCGGCCAGCGGCGGTGCGCCGGTGGTCTTCGAGCCGCATCCGACCTACGAAAACCTGTTCGGCCGCATCGAGTACACCACCGATCAGGGCGCGCTCTACACCACTTACCGGCAGTTGCGTCCGGGTGCGCTGCACCGCGCCAATGGCGGCTTCCTGATTCTTGAAGCGGAAAAAATGCTCAGCGAGCCGTTCGTGTGGGATGCGCTCAAACGCGCCCTGCAATCGCGCAAACTGAAAATGGAATCGCCGCTGGGCGAGATGGGCCGCTTCGCCACCATGACCCTGAATCCGCAGCACATTCCGTTGCAGGTCAAAGTCATCATCATTGGTGCGCGGCAGCTGTATTACACGCTGCAGGATCTCGATCCGGACTTCCAGGAGATGTTCCGCGTTCTGGTCGACTTCGACGAAGACATCCCGATGGTCGACGAAAGCCTCGAGCAGTTCGCCCAGCTCCTGAAAACCCGCACTTCGGAAGAAGGCATGGCGCCGCTGACCGCCGATGCGGTGGCGCGGCTGGCGACCTACAGCGCACGACTGGCCGAGCATCAGGGGCGCTTGTCGGCGCGCATTGGCGATCTGTTCCAACTGGTCAGCGAGGCGGATTTCATTCGCCATCTGGCCGGCGATGAAATGACCGACGCCGGCCATATCGAACGCGCTCTGAAAGCCAAGGCCACCCGCACCGGGCGCGTCTCGGCGCGGATTCTCGACGACATGCTCGCCGGGATCATCCTCATCGACACCGACGGCGCAGCGGTCGGCAAGTGCAACGGGCTGACAGTGCTGGAGGTCGGCGATTCGGCGTTCGGCGTGCCGGCGCGTATTTCCGCCACGGTCTATCCGGGCGGCAGCGGTATCGTCGACATCGAACGTGAGGTCAACCTCGGCCAGCCGATTCACTCCAAAGGCGTGATGATCCTCACCGGTTATCTGGGCAGCCGTTACGCTCAGGAATTCCCGCTGGCGATCTCGGCGAGCATTGCGCTCGAGCAGTCTTACGGCTACGTCGATGGCGACAGTGCGTCGCTGGGTGAGGCGTGCACGCTGATTTCGGCGCTGTCGAAAACCCCGCTCAAGCAATGTTTTGCCATCACCGGTTCGATCAACCAGTTCGGCGAAGTGCAGGCAGTCGGCGGGGTCAACGAGAAGATCGAAGGCTTCTTCCGCCTCTGCGAAGCACGCGGCCTGACCGGCGAGCAGGGCGCGATCATTCCCCAGGCCAACGTCGCCACTTTGATGCTCGATGAAAAAGTCCTCGCCGCCGTGCGCGCCGGGCAGTTCCACGTGTATGCAGTGCGTCAGGCCGATGAGGCGTTGAGCCTGCTGGTGGGTGAGCCGGCCGGGGAGCCGAACGCCGATGGCGAATTCCCCGAAGGCAGCATCAATGCGCGAGTGGTCGAGCGCCTGCGCGATATCGCCGAGATGATCAGCGAAGAGGACTTGAAAGAGGCCGAGAAGGAACTGGCGCAGGAGGCTCTCGCCGAGGCCAAACCGGCCTGACAGGCTTGCAATAAACCCTGTGGGAGCGAGCCTGCTCGCGAAAGCGCTGTATCAGTCGACGAATGAGTTGGCTGATCCATCGTCTTCGCGATCAGGCTCGCTCCCACAGTGCTTTTCCAGATTGATCTCTGCGGGGATCTTCGGGGAATGTGCCACTACTCTGACGCCAATATTCACACAATGACCATTCGGCGCCTTCTGGTTCCATTTGGCTTGCGCGGGACACTTTTCTTCTATTCTCAGGTCAAGGATATCGACAGTATCACTGGATCGAGCCAGTCCTCCCGTGGGGGCTGAATACCGGCTTTACCGAGGGTCGCCGCCATGTCGCGCAACCTCTGTCTCACCCGTCAATGCCTGGGTCTGGTGACCCGGATCGAATGCGCCGTCAAGCCGCTGGCCGGCGACAACGGCATGTGGACGCTGCTCTTCGCCGCCGGCATGGCCGGCGAACAACCTTCCGCGATAAAAGCCCAAGGACCGTTCCACGGCCCGGTCGCGGCCGAGTCGATTCTTGACACCATCGTTGAAAGCCTGACCTTGCATGGTTACGAACTGGCCAATGATCCGCAGATCTGGAGCTTGCACTTGCAAGCCCAGCTACGGCAGATCAACGGCGGTCGTGGGCGCAGCCTCAACGGTTAAGGCGCCTGGTCCACCGGCGCCTTGTCGAGCTTGACCTCAAAGCCGTATTGCACGGTGGCGAGGTCGGTGCGCTGATAGGTTTCCACGCGAGTCGGGCGACCGTAAAAATAGTGCACGCCGAGTAGCGCCGGGCCTTCGGTGCTGGCGTCGTGGCTGACCGAAAGAATCTGCTTGAGGTAGTGGCCACTGTCGTCCTTGACGAAGAAACGCCATTCGTTGGCCGGGAAGGTTTTCAGGTCGACCACCAGCGTGTTGTCCTTGATCGCCAGGCCTTTGGGCAATGACTGCGCGTCGTAGGATTGCTTGGCCACCGTGGCCAGAAATAACGGCATTGAACCGACGGCAATCGCCGGGGTTTCCGGAAACAGGTTCAGATCATAAGTAATCGTCGCTGATAGCGGATCGACCTGATATGCCTCGGGCGGCAGTTCGATCGGCTCATCGAGTTTGCCGCCGCGCTTTTCCGTGAAGAAGGTCACGGGACTGACGCCGGGGTTGAGTTCGTCGCCAAGCAATTCGTCATTGAAGGTGCGGCGGTGGGAAAACTCGATACGCGCCGCGCTCGGCTCTTCCACTGATTGATGAATGCGCACGCCGGCCTTCAATTGTTCCTCGGTCAGGTCCGCGCCCTTGAGCCAGTTGGTGGCGAGATCGTCATACACCACCACGGGCAGATCCAGTGGCTGCACGGCTTTGGCCGTGGTGTGCGGATTGAACGTGCGCACCGGCAGGTCGAGGTTTTTGCGCGTTACCGTCGCTGAGGAGAAGTCGAGCACGCTGACTTCCAATGTCTCGATCGGGCCGTGGAAATACACCTTGTTGTAGCGGCGCGGGTGGTCTTTCTCGAAGGCTTGCTGGTCGTCGCTGAGCTGTTTTTCCAGGGTGTCGCTCCAGCTCTTCTGCTTCTGTAACTGCGTCAGTTGTTTCTGGTAGAACGCGACCTGCTCCGGGCTTTCGTTGATCGAACCGGCGCGCACCAGGTATTGGCCGCTGGCGTCGCGGGCCTGGACGATCAGCGGATTGATCCGGGTTTCGGCGACTTCCGCTGCCAGCGGCAGGCTGTTGCTGACTTCGACCTCGGCATAGTTCTTTTCCAGCTTGAGCAGTTTGACGCTGAGGTTGTCGTTTGTGCGGGTCTGGCCGACGTCTTTCTGCGTCAGGTCAAAGCTGTACAGGCGACGCGGCGCGATGACCTCGACCTGGCCTTGCAGGCTGACCGGTTGTGGCAGGCTTTTCTTGTCGACGTTGAGGCCATCGATGAACGGGTAGGTCACCGTCAGGTCATCGGGATTGGTCACGTTGGAGCTGGACGGGCTGAGTTGAATGCCTGGGTCGGTCTCCGACCACTCCGGCTGCCAGGCGATCACGCGTTTGTTGCTCAACGTCACCGAGTGCCACTCGATGCCGTGCGGAAACAGAAAACCGCCGGGAATGTTCAGGTTGAACGGGAATACCGGCTGCAGATCGGTGAGGTAATCCGAGCTGGCGTCCTTGTGCAGCACGAACAGGCCGTTGATGAAGGTATCGACCAGCGCTTGCGGGGTAGGGTAGTGCTTGAGCACGGCGAGGGCGTCTGCGCCGTATTCGGTGTGCGGGGTGATGTCGTCGAGCTTGAGCCGGGCGCGTTCGAGCAACAGCAGCGAACCGCCGAGTTCGGTGATGGCGTCCTTGAGCTTGGGATCGCTGATCGTGTCCAATGACTGTTCGAAGGTGGCGGTCTTTTCGTCGAGGTTGGCGATGTGCTTTTCATCGCCGGGCGAGCAACCGCCGATGAGCAAGGCGAGGCAGATTCCGGCAGTCGTCAAGGCTGATCGCACATCCATTTCCACGCGTCCTGTCCACTGTCATTGGGCTGTCAATGCTTTGGACACTAGCAGAAAAACTTTGTCACACACACGCAGGTGGCGGATTTTCCGGCGGTTTCTGGCTGTCACAGCGGGCTGTTATACTCGCCGCCATTTCCAGCCCCTTGTGTGAGAGTCAATGGAACGCTTTATCGAAAATGCAATGTACGCCACCCGCTGGCTGCTGGCGCCGATCTACATCGGCCTGTCCCTCGGTCTGCTGGCGCTGGCATTGAAGTTCTTCCAGGAAATCATCCATATCCTGCCCAACGTCTTCGCCATGGCTGAATCGGATCTGATTCTGGTGCTGCTGTCGCTGATCGACATGGCGCTGGTGGGTGGTCTGCTGGTGATGGTGATGATTTCCGGCTATGAGAACTTCGTCTCGCAACTGGACATCGACGAAGGCAAAGAGAAGCTCAGCTGGCTGGGCACCATGGATTCGTCGTCGCTGAAAATGAAAGTCGCGGCGTCGATCGTGGCTATCTCCTCGATCCACTTGCTGCGCATCTTCATGGATGCCAAGAACGTCGATCCCGAGCACCTGATGTGGTACGTGATCATCCACATGACGTTTGTGGTGTCCGCGTTTGCCATGGGTTACCTGGACAAGGTCACCAAGCACTGATCAGCCGATCAAGGCAAAAAAACCGCCCGTCTGTTGCGAAACAGACGGGCGGTTTCGTTTGTGGCTTGTACTTTCAAGCGCAGCGGCCTATGCCTGTAACGGTGCGATTCGCCACGGTGTGAGGTGCTTCCATGAACCTGCAAGAGTTGAACGCGTTTGCTGTTGCCAGGAAGGTCGACGAGTTGAACCTGATCTCGATGGAAGGAGGCATTTACCTGTTGGAAGCGAGGATGCATGGGACGGCGTATCCGTTGAGCGATCTCAAGGGCAATATGCTGACGCTGCGCTCAGTGGAGCACGCGCGGGATCTGCTGCATGCCTTCCCGGTTCTGCCATTCAACCTTGTGCACACCTCAGTCCATGACGAAATGTGCGGGCTGGTCGCTGACCTCGATGAAAGCCTGAAAGTGCCGCTCGCCTGGCGCTCGGCCCCGTAGCCCCGGCCCCAAGTCCGGGGTATCTGTGCTAGTCTGCTCGCCCTTTTGGTTCCGGGCGCGCCGGGACGCGCTGTGCACGCACGGCAAGTCCTGTGGCCGTCCGCACAGCGGAGCAGTGTCATGTCCGAAGTAAATCTGTCCACCGACGAAACCCGCGTCAGCTACGGTATCGGCCGTCAACTCGGCGACCAGCTGCGCGACAACCCGCCACCGGGTGTCAGCCTGGACGCGATCCTGGCCGGTCTGACCGACGCTTTCGCCGGCAAGCCAAGCCGTGTTGGCCAGGAAGAGATGTCCGCCAGCTTCAAGGTGATCCGCGAGATCATGCAAGCCGAAGCAGCGGCCAAGGCTGAAGCCGCGGCTGGCGAAGGCCTGGCCTTCCTCGCCGAAAACGCCAAGCGTGAAGGCATCACTACTCTGGCCTCCGGCCTGCAATTCGAAGTGCTGACTCAAGGCGACGGCGCCAAGCCGACCCGTGAAGACCAGGTGCGTACGCACTACCACGGCACGCTGATCGACGGCACTGTGTTCGACAGCTCCTACGAGCGCGGCCAGCCTGCCGAATTCCCGGTTGGCGGCGTGATCGCTGGCTGGACCGAAGCGCTGCAACTGATGAATGCCGGCAGCAAATGGCGCCTGTACGTGCCGAGCGAACTGGCTTACGGCGCCCAAGGCGTCGGCAGCATCCCGCCGCACAGCGTTCTGGTGTTCGACGTCGAGCTGCTGGACGTTCTGTAATACCGAGCCTGCCTTGATGGCGGGCTAACCTTGTGGGAGCGAGTCTGTTCGCGAAGGCGGTGTGTCAGTCAACTCAATCGTCGACTGCAAATCCGTCTTCACGAGCAGGCTCGCTCCCACAGGTTTTGTACTACCGCTCATATTTCGATCTTGTTGTGCAGCTCATTGGTCGGGCGCAACGCCCGGGCATAGCAGAACAGGAACAGATTGCGCACCAGCTCCTTGAGCACCAGCGGCTCGCTGGAATTGAGGCTGCTGACGTCCAGATCGCCTTGATCCTGCAGCTCATGCAAGGCTTCTTCTTCAAGCACCGCACAGACTTCGCCGGTTTCCCGATGGAGGATTCTGAGGTACGGGTGTGGGCGATCCAGCCAGGCGTCGATCAAATAAGTCATGGGTCTCATCTCCTTGAAAGGTTTCAATGAGAATAATTCTTATTCATCAAATAGCAAGTGCCTATTGGCGGATCGTGGAGTTTTCCGGGTAAAGGTTGTGTCAGGTCAAAATGGCTGGCTGATGGCCATGCGCGGATTCATTGAGCCGAAGCGGGGAGGGCAAAGCTCCATCCCACGGCTGGCGCGGGATGGATGACGCAAGGCTCAGACTTTTCTGACGAACTCGGATTTGAGCTTCATCGGGCCGATGCCGTCGATCTTGCAGTCGATGTCGTGGTCGCCATCGCACAGGCGGATGTTCTTGACCTTGGTGCCGACCTTGACCACCAGCGATGTGCCCTTGACCTTGAGGTCCTTGATCACGGTGATGGTGTCGCCGTCCTGCAGGACGTTGCCGACCGAATCTTTCTTCACGGCATCATCGGCCGCCACTTCGGCTTCGCCGCTGGCAGACCACTCGTGGGCGCACTCGGGGCAGACCAGTTGGGTGCCGTCTTCGTAGGTGTATTCGGAATTGCATTTCGGGCAGGGTGGCAACGTGCTCACTAAGGTTCCTTGGGTATCAGGAGGACTAAAGGGCGCACATTGTATAGGGTTTTACGCGGAGGAGGGCATAGCGCAGAAACAACTGTGGGAGCGAGCCTGCTCGCGAAAGCGCTGTGTCAGTCAACATTGAGTCGATTGGCAGATTGCTTTCGCGAGCAGGCTCGCTCCCACAGGGGATGAATCAGTGCGTGCGGGCTACCGCGAACTCGCTCAATTCAACCAAGGCATCGCGGTATTCGCTGGCCGGCAGCGCCTCGAGGCACTTGATCGCACGGGCCACATAATCACGGGCCAGTTGCGCGGTGTACTCCAGCGAGCCGGACGCTTCGACGGCGATGCGGATGCTTTCGAGGTCTTCGATTCCGCCTTTCTGGATCGCCTGACGCACCAGTGCCGCCTGTTCGGCCGTGCCTTCGCGCATGGTGTAGATCAGCGGCAGGGTCGGTTTGCCTTCGGCCAGATCGTCGCCGACGTTCTTGCCCAGGGTTTCCGCGTCGCCTTTATAGTCGAGCAAGTCATCAACCAGCTGGAACGCCACACCCAGGTGATCGCCAAACGTGCGCAGGGCTTCGCTCTGCTCGGCGGTCGCGCCGGCCAGGGCGGCGGCGCTGTGGGTCGATGCCTCGAAGAGCATCGCGGTCTTGCCGCGGATGACTTCCATGTAGGTTTCTTCGCTGGTGCTCGCGTCACGCACCTTGGACAGCTGCAACACTTCGCCTTCAGCGATGATCCGCGTGGCCTGCGAGAGAATCTTCATCACCGGCATCGAGCCGAGTTCGACCATCATTTCGAACGAGCGCGAATACAGGAAGTCGCCGACCAGCACGCTCGGGGCATTGCCCCACATGGCGTTGGCGGTCGAGCGGCCACGGCGCATGCCGGACATGTCGACGACGTCGTCATGCAGCAGGGTCGCGGTGTGCAGGAATTCGATGGTGGCGGCCAGCAGGCGCATGTCGTCGCCTTCGCGACCCAGGGCCTTGCCACACAGCAACACTAATAAAGGACGCAGGCGTTTGCCGCCGGCCGACGTGATGTAATCGCCGATTTTCGATACCAGCGGCACTCGAGACGTCAGCTGCTTCTTGATGATGCCGTCGACGGCGCTAAAATCGTCCGCCACCGCGCGGTAGAAAGCTTGGGGTTGCATCAGCGAGAGTCGCTCCAGAAGGGTTGCGCGGCATGCTAGGACCCCCGTCCAGACCTGTCAAGGCGCGATGGACGGCCACTTGCGCGAGGCAGATTGCTTGCGTACAATCGCGCACCCTGAACTTCCTGGGCAGCACCTGCCTTACGCAATTGCACTTGGGCCGTTCCAGCCCCATGCAGCCATGCCAGCCAATACCTCTTCTTATAAAGAGCTGGGTGAGCAGGATTATCGGAGAAATACCATGTACGCAGTAATCGTTACCGGCGGTAAGCAATACAAGGTCGCTGAAGGTGAATACCTGAAGATCGAAAAACTGGAAATCGCTACTGGCGAATCCGTGACTTTTGATCGCGTTCTGCTGGTCGCCAACGGCGACGACGTGAACATCGGCGCACCAGTTGTTGCTGGCGCAACCGTCAAGGCTGAAGTGATCTCCCAAGGTCGTCACGATAAAGTCCGCATCATCAAGTTCCGTCGCCGTAAGCACCACATGAAGCGTATGGGCCACCGCCAGTGGTTCACCGAGATCAAAATCACCGGTATTCAGGCTTAATTACAGCCTAATTCCTCACTAGGAGAATTGAACTCATGGCACACAAAAAAGCTGGTGGTAGTACCCGTAACGGTCGCGACTCAGAAGCCAAACGCCTTGGCGTGAAGATGTATGGCGGCCAGGTCATCAAGGCCGGCAACATCATCGTGCGTCAGCGCGGCACCCAATTCCACGCTGGCTACGGCGTTGGCATGGGCAAGGATCACACTCTCTTCGCTAAAATCGAAGGCGTGATCAAGTTCGAAGTAAAGGGCGCCTTCGGTCGTCGTTACGTGAGCGTAATCGCGGCTTAATCGCGAGATCGCTGGAGAAGCCCTGTCTTGCGACGGGGCTTTTTCGTTTGTGGGGTGAGTCTCTTGCAAAGCTGTTTGTATGGGCTGTCGGCGTGCGATGCAGGTCGTGTCTTGGGGTCGCTGCGCTCATTTTTGCAAGAGTCTTATGTCTTGATTGTTTTTCGGCTCGTCCGTACGGCGAGAGGCGTTGGTTATGAAGTTTGTTGATGAAGTATCGATTCGCGTAAAGGCCGGTGACGGTGGCAACGGTGCCATGAGTTTCCGCCGGGAAAAATTCATTGAAAACGGCGGCCCGAACGGCGGTGATGGCGGTGACGGCGGTTCCATCTACATGATGGCCGACGAAAACCTCAACACCCTGGTCGACTACCGTTACACCCGTCACTTCGATGCCGAGCGTGGCTCCAACGGCGGCAGCACCGACTGCACCGGCAAGAAGGGCGAAGACCTGATCCTGCGTGTGCCGGTCGGCACCACCGTGATCGACTCGGCAACTCAGGAAGTCATCGGCGACCTGACCAAGGCCGGTCAGAAACTGATGGTGGTGCAGGGCGGCTGGCACGGTCTGGGCAACACCCGTTTCAAATCCAGCACCAACCGTGCGCCGCGTCAGACCACGCCGGGCAAGCCGGGCGAGCAGCGCGACCTCAAGCTGGAAATGAAAGTGCTGGCCGACGTCGGTCTGCTGGGCTTGCCGAACGCCGGTAAAAGTACCTTTATCCGTTCGGTCTCGGCCGCCAAGCCGAAAGTCGCCGACTACCCGTTCACCACGCTGGTGCCAAACCTCGGTGTGGTCAGCGTCGATCGCTGGAAGAGCTTCGTCATTGCCGACATTCCGGGGCTGATCGAAGGCGCTTCCGATGGTGCTGGCCTGGGCATTCGCTTCCTCAAGCACCTGGCGCGTACGCGTCTGCTGCTGCACCTCGTGGACATGGCGCCACTGGATGATTCCAGTGCTCCGGATGCTGCTGAAGTGATTGTCAACGAGCTGATCAAGTTCAGCTCGTCGCTGGCCGAGCGTGATCGCTGGCTGGTGCTGAACAAGTGCGACCAGATCCTTGAAGAAGAGCACGATGCTCGCGTCAAGGAAATCGTCGATCGCCTGGAATGGACCGGTCCGGTGTACGTGATCTCGGCCATCGCCAAGATTGGTACCGAGCGTCTATGCCACGACATCATGCGTTACATGGAAGACCGTGCTGATCGCCTCGCCGCAGATCCTGCGTACAAGGAAGAGCTGGCCGATCTCGATCAGCGCATCGAAGACGAAGCCCGTGCGCAGTTGCAGGCGCTGGACGACAAGCGTGCCCTGCGTCGCAGTGGCGTGAAGTCGGTCCATGACATCGGCGACGATGACTGGGATGAAGAAGATGTGGATGACGAAGACGGTCCGGAAATCATTTACGTGCGTGACTGATCCGTTGCGATAAACTTGAACGCCGCTCAATCGAGCGGCGTTTTAGTATCCGGAAATCGATCGTTGGTCAGCAATCGCCACGATTAACGTCACGGGCAGTGCCAGGTCGCGCTGCCCTCAAGCTAAGGTTGAAGATGATGCGGAGCAAGGTGACAGGTGCGCAGCGTTGGGTCGTGAAGATCGGCAGCGCTTTGCTGACAGCTGACGGCAAGGGGCTGGATCGCGCGGCAATGAGTGTCTGGGTCGAGCAGATGGTGGCGCTGCATGAAGCGGGCGTCGAGCTGGTGCTGGTGTCCTCCGGGGCGGTAGCGGCCGGCATGAGCCGCTTGGGCTGGACTGCGCGACCCAGTGCCATGCACGAGCTGCAGGCGGCCGCTGCAATCGGTCAGATGGGGCTGGTGCAGGCGTGGGAGTCGAGCTTCGCCGAGCATGGCCGGCACACTGCGCAGATTCTCCTGACCCACGACGACCTCTCCGACCGCAAGCGCTACCTGAACGCCCGCAGTACCTTGCGTGCGCTGGTCGAGCTGAAAGTCATTCCGGTGATCAACGAAAACGACACTGTGGTCACTGACGAAATCCGTTTCGGCGACAACGACACGCTGGCGGCGCTGGTGGCCAATCTGGTCGAGGCCGATCTGCTGGTGATCCTTACCGATCGCGACGGCATGTTCGACGCCGATCCGCGCAACAATCCCGAAGCGCAGCTGATTTATGAAGCGCGCGCCGATGATCCGACTCTGGATGCGGTCGCCGGCGGTACCGGTGGTGCGCTGGGACGTGGCGGCATGCAGACCAAGCTGCGCGCGGCGCGACTGGCAGCGCGTTCCGGTGCGCACACCATCATCGTCGGCGGGCGGCTTGAGCGTGTGCTCGATCGTCTTAAGGCGGGCGAGCGCATCGGCACACTGCTATCCCCTGAGCGCGGCATGCTCGCGGCGCGCAAGCAGTGGCTGGCCGGGCATCTGCAAACCCGTGGCACCCTGGTGCTGGATGAGGGGGCGGTGTCGGCGTTGTCCAAGGGCAACAAAAGCCTGCTGCCGGTGGGGGTGAAACTGGTTCAGGGCAGTTTCCGTCGCGGTGAGATGGTCGTCTGTGTGGCCCCGGATGGTCGGGAGATCGCTCGGGGTCTGGCTAATTACAGCGCCCTTGAAGCGCAAAAAATCATCGGTCAGTCGTCGGATGCGATTGTCGGTTTGCTCGGTTACATGGCGGAGCCGGAACTGGTTCACCGTGACAACCTGATTCTGGTCTAAGGAAAATTCGATGCGTGTAGCGAAAGGATTGTTGGGCCTGCTGATGGCGATGCCATTGCTGGTTTCGGCCGAAGAGATCGGTCAGGTGTCGACCGTGTTCAAGTTTGTCGGGCCGAATGACCGGATCGTGGTCGAGGCATTCGACGATCCGAAGGTCGAAGGCGTGACCTGCTACCTGTCGCGCGCCAAGACGGGCGGAGTGAAGGGTGGTCTTGGTCTGGCCGAGGATCGTGCCGAAGCCTCGATCGCTTGTCGTCAGGTCGGGCCGATCAAGTTCAAGGGTGAGTTGAAGGACGGCGATGAGGTATTCAAGGAGCGCACCTCGCTGGTGTTCAAGACCATGCAGGTGGTGCGTTTCCTCGACAAGAAGCGCAACACGCTGGTGTATCTGGTCTACAGCGATCGCTTGATCGAGGGTAGCCCGCAGAATGCCGTGACTGCCATCCCGATCCTGCCATGGGTGCCGGTCCAGCAATAAGCGTCACCAATCCGAACTGTGGGGGCGAGCCTGCTCGCGAAGAGGTCATGTCGGTCGATAGAAATATCAACTGACAGATCGCATTCGCGAGCAGGCTCGCTCCCACATTTTTTTGCCTGTTGCTTGTTAAATCACAGGCAATAAAAAACCGACCCTGAGGTCGGTTTTTTAATGACTACGTCGATTAAGCGGCTTCTTTCAGCGCTTTGACGTGGCCATTCAGACGGCTCTTATGACGAGCAGCCTTGTTCTTGTGGATGATGCCTTTATCGGCCATACGGTCGATAACTGGCACAGCCAGAACGTATGCAGCTTGAGCTTTTTCAGCGTCTTTTGCGTCGATGGCCTTAACTACATTCTTGATGTAGGTACGAACCATGGAACGCAGGCTGGCGTTGTGGCTGCGACGCTTCTCAGCCTGTTTTGCACGTTTTTTGGCGGAAGGTGAGTTGGCCACCGTCGAGCTCCTCGAAAGACTTTTTAGGAAATAGCAAACAAAATAGGCCGCGAATCATGCCGATGAAGACTTGTCTTGTCAAGGGCACTTGAATCGTTCCGCTAAGTGGTAGGTATAAAGAGGCGGGATATTTATTTCCGGCGCTTGACCTGTAAACTCGCGAGCTTTGGCTCTGTGCTGTTGCGGCGCGGAGTATCGCACAAGTAGGCGCATTGTTCGCCTGCTGTTTATCGACAGGCACAAACTCTCTCAATGAATCTGCTCAAATCGTTGGCCACCGTCAGCTCTATCACGATGCTTTCCCGGATTCTGGGTTTTGTTCGTGACACGCTGATCGCGCGGACATTCGGCGCCGGGATGGCCACGGATGCCTTCTTTATTGCGTTCAAACTGCCCAACCTGCTGCGGCGCATTTTCGCCGAGGGGGCGTTTTCCCAGGCGTTCGTGCCGATCCTTGCCGAATATAAAAGCCAGCAGGGCGAAGAGGCGACGCGCACCTTTATCGCCTATGTGTCGGGCCTGCTGACGCTGGTGTTGGCGGTTGTAACGGCGCTGGGCATGATCGCTGCGCCTTGGGTGATCTGGGCCACGGCCCCCGGTTTTACCGATACCCCGGAGAAATTCCAGCTCACTTCCGATCTGTTGCGGGTGACCTTTCCTTATATATTGCTGATCTCGCTGTCGTCGCTGGCCGGCGCGATTCTGAATACCTGGAACCGCTTCTCGGTGCCGGCCTTCGTGCCGACTCTGCTCAACGTCAGCATGATCGTGTTTTCGCTGTTCCTCACGCCGTACTTCGATCCACCGGTCATGGCCCTTGGCTGGGCGGTGCTGGTCGGCGGTCTGGCGCAGTTGCTGTATCAGCTGCCGCACCTGAAAAAGATCGGCATGCTCGTGCTGCCGCGCCTGAACTTGCGCGACAGCGGCGTGTGGCGGGTGATGAAGCAGATGCTGCCGGCGATTCTCGGTGTTTCGGTGAGCCAGATTTCATTGATCATCAACACCATTTTCGCCTCGTTTCTGGTCGCAGGTTCAGTGTCCTGGATGTACTACGCCGACCGCTTGATGGAATTGCCGTCGGGCGTGTTGGGCGTGGCACTCGGCACGATTCTGCTGCCAACGCTGGCCAAGACCTATGCCAGCAAGGATCGCCACGAGTATTCGCGGATCCTCGATTGGGGGCTGCGCCTGTGCTTTGTGCTGGTGCTGCCGTGCGCATTGGCGCTGGGGATTCTTGCTGAACCGCTGACTGTTTCATTGTTTCAGTACGGCCAGTTCAGTGGCTTTGATGCCGAGATGACCCAGCGTGCGCTGATTGCCTATTCTGTCGGCCTGCTCGGGATTATCGTGATCAAAGTGCTGGCGCCGGGCTTTTATGCGCAACAGAACATTCGCACCCCGGTGAAAATCGCAATTTTCACGCTGGTCTGCACGCAGTTGTTCAACCTTGCGTTGATCGGCCCACTGGCCCACGCCGGCCTTGCCTTGGCGATCAGTGCCGGTGCTTGCCTGAACGCCGGGCTGCTGTTCTATCAACTGCGCAAGCAGAAGATGTATCAACCGCAGCCGGGCTGGGGCAAATTCGGTTTCAAGCTGGTCGTTGCAGTGACCGTGATGTCGGCGGTGTTGCTGGCCGGCATGCATTTCATGCCCGCCTGGGATGAGGGCCACATGCTTGAGCGCTTCCTGCGCCTGGGCGCGCTGGTGGTTGCTGGCGTGGTGGCGTATTTCGGTATGTTGCTGTTGCTGGGTTTCCGTCTGCGCGACTTCAATCGCAAGGCCTTGAGCTGAGGTTTCAGCCTTCATGAGCAGGCATGGGCCGGCGGTTTTGTCGGCTCGTTCACTTTGCGTTACGGTGTTGCCTGTCGTCGGCCGTCGGGTGTGGTTATAATCGACCACTTTATGAGCAAGAAGCGCGTTATGCAGCTGGTTCGAGGCCTCCACAACTTGCGCCCCCAGCATCGGGGCTGCGTCGCCACTATTGGCAACTTTGACGGTGTTCACCGTGGTCACCAGGCTATCCTGGCCCGGCTGCGTGAGCGTGCGCTCGAGTTGGGCGTACCCAGCTGCGTGGTGATTTTCGAGCCGCAGCCGCGGGAGTTCTTTGCTCCCGACACCGCACCGGCACGTCTGGCGCGGTTGCGCGACAAGCTGCAATTGCTCGCCGCTGAAGGCGTCGATCGGGTCTTGTGCCTGGCCTTCAATCAGCGCTTGAGCAAGCTCAGCGCCAGTGAGTTCGTCGATACCATTCTGGTCGATGGCCTTGGCGTGCAGCATCTGGAGGTCGGTGACGATTTCCGTTTCGGTTGCGACCGACTCGGCGATTTCGACTTTCTGATGCAGGCCGGGCAGGTTCACGGTTTCACTGTCGAAGCTGCGCAAACCGTTGAGCTGGACGGCATTCGCGTCAGCAGCACGCAGGTGCGCAACGCCTTGGCTGCGGCCGATTTTGCCTTGGCCGAACGCTTGCTCGGCCGTCCGTACCGCATCGCCGGTCGCGTGCTGCATGGGCAGAAACTGGCCCGGCAACTGGGCACGCCCACTGCCAACATTCAACTCAAGCGTCGTCGCGTGCCGTTTACCGGGGTGTATCTGGTGAATGTCGACATCGACGGCAAGACCTGGCCCGGCGTCGCCAATATCGGCGTGCGCCCCACGGTGCAAGGAGATGGCAAAGCCCACCTCGAGGTCCATCTGTTAGATTTTGCCGGCGATCTGTATGACCGGCGTTTGACGGTGGTTTTCCACCAAAAGCTGCGTGAAGAGCAGCGCTTCGCCTCTCTGGAGGCATTGAAGACGGCGATCAATGCGGATGTCGCCACCGCCCGTGCACTAGCCGCACCTAGCGCCCATCGCTAATGAAGAGCCTTAAATGACCGACTATAAAGCCACGCTAAACCTTCCGGACACCGCCTTCCCAATGAAGGCCGGCCTGCCACAGCGCGAACCGCAGATCCTGCAGCGCTGGGACAGTATTGGCCTGTACGGAAAGTTGCGCGAGATTGGCAAGGATCGTCCGAAGTTCGTCCTGCACGACGGCCCTCCGTACGCCAACGGCACGATCCACATCGGTCACGCACTGAACAAGATTCTCAAGGACATGATCATCCGCTCGAAAACCCTGTCGGGTTTCGACGCGCCGTATGTCCCGGGCTGGGATTGCCATGGCCTGCCGATCGAGCACAAGGTTGAAGTGACCCACGGCAAGAACCTCGGCGCGGATAAGACCCGCGAGCTGTGCCGTGCCTACGCCACCGAGCAGATCGAAGGGCAGAAGTCCGAGTTCATCCGTCTCGGCGTGCTGGGCGACTTCGCCAACCCGTACAAGACCATGAACTTTACGAACGAGGCCGGTGAAATCCGCGCCCTCGCCGAAATCGTCAAGGGTGGCTTTGTCTTCAAGGGCCTCAAGCCGGTGAACTGGTGCTTCGATTGCGGTTCGGCTCTGGCTGAAGCGGAAGTCGAGTACGAGAACAAGAAGTCCTCGACCATCGACGTTGCGTTCCCGATCGCTGATGAAGCCAAACTGGCTGCCGCGTTCGGTCTGGCCTCGCTGAGCAAACCTGCTGCGATCGTGATCTGGACCACCACCCCGTGGACCATCCCGGCCAACCAGGCGCTGAACGTGCACCCGGAATTCAACTATGCCCTGGTCGATATCGGCGACAAGCTGCTGGTGCTGGCTGAAGAGCTGGTCGAAGCCTGCCTGGCGCGCTACGGCGTGGAAGGTTCGGTCATCGCCACCACCACCGGTAAAGAACTTGAGCTGATCAACTTCCGTCACCCGTTCTACGACCGTCTGTCGCCGGTGTACCTGGCTGACTACGTCGAACTGGGCGCTGGCACCGGCGTGGTTCACTCCGCCCCGGCCTACGGTGTGGACGACTTCGTGACCTGCAAGAAATACGGCATGGTCAATGACGACATCCTCAACCCGGTACAGAGCAACGGCGTGTACGTGCCGTCGCTGGAATTCTTCGGCGGCCAGTTCATCTGGAAGGCCAACCCGGCCATCGTGGAAAAACTGACCGAAGTCGGTGCGCTGATGCACACCACCGTCATCGAACACAGCTACATGCACTGCTGGCGCCACAAGACCCCGCTGATCTACCGCGCCACCGCGCAGTGGTTCATCGGCATGGACAAGGAGCCAACCAGCGGCGACACCCTGCGCGTGCGCTCGCTCAAAGCCATCGAAGACACCAAGTTCGTTCCGGCCTGGGGCCAGGCGCGTCTGCACTCGATGATCGCCAATCGTCCGGACTGGTGCATCTCGCGTCAGCGCAACTGGGGCGTGCCGATCCCGTTCTTCCTCAACAAGGAAAGCGGCGAGCTGCACCCGCGTACCGTCGAGCTGATGGAGGAAGTCGCCAAACGCGTTGAAGTCGAAGGTATCGAAGCCTGGTTCAAACTCGACGCTGCCGAACTGCTCGGTGATGAAGCGCCGCAGTACGACAAGATCAGCGACACCCTCGACGTCTGGTTCGACTCGGGCACCACGCACTGGCACGTTCTGCGCGGTTCGCACCCGATGGGCCACGAGAGCGGCCCGCGCGCCGACCTGTACCTGGAAGGTTCCGACCAGCACCGTGGCTGGTTCCACTCCTCGTTGCTGACCGGTTGCGCCATCGACAACCACGCGCCGTACCGCGAACTGCTGACTCACGGCTTCACCGTCGACGAGTCCGGGCGCAAGATGTCCAAATCGCTGGGCAACGTGATCGCGCCGCAGAAGGTCAACGACACCCTGGGCGCCGACATCATGCGTCTGTGGGTCGCTTCGACCGACTACTCCGGCGAAATGGCGGTGTCCGAGCAGATCCTGCAGCGCAGCGCCGATGCCTACCGTCGTATCCGTAACACCGCGCGCTTCCTGCTTTCCAACCTGACCGGTTTCAACCCGGCCACCGACCTGCTGCCGGCTGAAGACATGCTGGCGCTGGATCGCTGGGCGGTGGATCGCACGCTGCTGCTGCAACGTGAATTGCAAGAGCATTACGGCGAATACCGTTTCTGGAACGTGTACTCGAAGATCCACAACTTCTGCGTGCAGGAGCTGGGTGGTTTCTACCTCGACATCATCAAGGATCGCCAGTACACCACCGGCGCCGACAGCAAGGCCCGTCGCTCGTGCCAGACCGCGCTGTTCCACATCTCCGAAGCGCTGGTGCGCTGGATCGCGCCGATCCTCGCCTTCACTGCTGACGAACTGTGGCAATACCTGCCGGGCGAGCGTAACGAGTCGGTCATGCTCAACACCTGGTACGAAGGCCTGACCGAGCTGCCGGAAGGCTTCGAGCTGGGTCGCGCCTACTGGGATCGCATCATGGAAGTGAAGGTTGCGGTCAACAAAGAGATGGAAATCCAGCGCGCGGCGAAAGCCGTCGGTGGCAACCTGCAGGCCGAAGTGACGCTGTTTGCCGAAGAGGCGCTGAGCGCCGATCTGGCCAAGCTGAGCAACGAGCTGCGCTTTGTCCTGATCACCTCGACTGCCAGCGTTGCGCCATTCGTGCAGGCTCCGGCCGATGCAGTGGCAACCGAAGTCAGCGGTCTGAAACTGAAGATCGTCAAATCGGCGTTCCCGAAATGCGCACGTTGCTGGCATTGCCGCGAAGACGTCGGCGTGAACCCGGAGCATCCGGAAATCTGCGGGCGTTGCGTCGACAACATCAGCGGCGCTGGCGAGGTTCGTCACTATGCCTGATGCCGTTGGCCGTTTCGGACGGCTGAGCTGGCTGTGGTTGAGCCTGCTGGTCCTGGTCATTGACCAGGCCAGCAAGTTCTACTTCGAAAGCAAGCTCGAAATGTTCCAGCAGATCGTGATCATTCCCGATCTGTTCAGCTGGACCCTGGCCTACAACACTGGCGCTGCTTTCAGCTTCCTCGCCGACAGCTCCGGCTGGCAGCGCTGGCTGTTTGCCCTGATCGCGATTGTGGTCAGTGCCGTGCTGGTGATCTGGCTCAAGCGTCTGGGCCGCAACGACACCTGGCTGGCCGTCGCCCTGGCACTGGTGCTGGGTGGCGCGCTGGGCAACCTGTATGACCGCGTTGCCCTGGGCCATGTGATCGACTTCATCCTGGTGCACTGGCAGAACCGCTGGTATTTCCCCGCGTTCAACATTGCCGACAGCGCGATCACCGTTGGCGCGATCATGCTGGCACTGGACATGTTCAAATCGAAGAAAACCGAAGAGGCTGCTCATGACTGAACCGCTATCGACTGAGCAACGCATCGGCCAGAACACCGAAGTTACGCTGCACTTTGCCTTGCGCCTGGAAAACGGTGACACCGTCGACAGTACCTTCGACAAGGCGCCGGCAACCTTCAAGGTCGGCGACGGCAACCTGCTGCCGGGTTTCGAAGCCGCCCTGTTCGGCTTCAAGGCCGGCGACAAGCGCACTCTGACCGTCGAGCCGGAAAACGCTTTCGGTCAGCCGAACCCGCAGAACGTGCAGACCATCCCGCGTTCGCAGTTCACCGACATGGAGTTGTCGCCGGGTCTGCTGGTGATCTTCAACGATGCGGCCAATACTGAATTGCCAGGTGTGGTGAAAGAATTCGACGACACGCAAGTGACCGTCGACTTCAACCACCCGCTGGCCGGCAAGACGCTGACCTTTGATGTGGAAATCATTTCCGTCAAAGCGCTATAACTGACTGTATAAGGTCAAATGTGGGAGCGAGCCTGCTCGCGAAAGCGGTGTGTCAACCAACAGAAATGTTGCAGGTGATGGCCCCTTCGCGAGCAGGCTCGCTCCCACAGTCTGTTTTCCATTGTTTTCGCGCGCAAGACACGAGGCACAGCATGCAAATCAAACTCGCCAACCCCCGTGGCTTCTGCGCCGGTGTGGACCGGGCGATCGAAATCGTCAACCGCGCCCTGGAAGTCTTCGGGCCGCCGATCTATGTGCGTCACGAAGTGGTGCACAACAAGTTTGTCGTCGAAGACCTGCGCAGCCGTGGCGCGATTTTCGTCGAAGAGCTCGATCAGGTACCCGATGACGTGATCGTCATCTTCAGCGCCCACGGTGTTTCGCAAGCCGTACGCAACGAAGCCGCCGGTCGTGGCCTGAAGGTTTTCGATGCAACCTGCCCGCTGGTCACCAAGGTGCACATCGAAGTCGCCAAATACAGCCGCGACGGTCGCGAGTGCATCCTGATCGGCCACGCCGGTCACCCGGAAGTCGAAGGCACCATGGGCCAGTACGATGCGAGCAATGGCGGCGCGATCTACCTTGTCGAAGACGAGAAGGACGTGGCCGAATTGCAGGTGCGCGATCCGGAAAGACTCGCCTTCGTCACCCAGACCACGTTGTCGATGGACGACACCAGCCGCGTTATCGATGCCCTGCGCACGCGCTTCCCGGCCATTGGTGGTCCGCGCAAGGACGACATCTGCTACGCCACCCAAAACCGCCAGGACGCCGTCAAGCAGCTGGCCGACGAGTGCGACGTGGTACTGGTGGTGGGCAGCCCGAACAGCTCCAACTCCAACCGTCTGCGTGAACTGGCTGAGCGCATGGCGACCCCGGCGTACCTGATCGACGGTGCCGAGGACCTGCAACAGAGCTGGTTCGACGGCGTCGAGCGCATCGGCATTACCGCTGGCGCCTCGGCGCCGGAAGTGCTGGTCCGGGGCGTGATTCAGCAATTGCAGGCCTGGGGCGCGACTGGTGCCGACGAGCTGGCTGGCCGTGAGGAGAACATCACGTTCTCGATGCCGAAAGAGCTGCGCGTCCGTTCGATCTGACGCTTCTGCTTTTGTCGCACAGCGCCTGCTCGGTTTCCTGACTGTTCAGGCGCACGCGACCGGTCGCCGCCAGCACGATCTGCCGCTGGCTGACCGGTTCGCGCGGCGAGCAGACGTGTATCGTCCCCGCCTGAAATCGCCGCCCCGGCATCAGCGGCTGCCCCAAATGACTGAACCGCACATAGCGGCTCACCCACCAGTTGCCGACAATCGGCACCTTCGCCTCACTGGCGCGTTCAACCAGCAGCGGATTGCTGCTGTCCTCCGGCCCCTTGCCGCTAAGATCCAGAATGATTCGCCAACCCTGACTCCAGTCGCCGTCAATGCCATGGATCACCACACTTTGATTGTGGGTCATAGCCAGGGTGCGAGCGTTGCGGATACCTTCGAGCAGCGACTGCGCCGCGTGGTCGCGTTGAGTCGCCTGTTTGAGTGCAGCGAACGCCGGGCTGACCAGCAGCAGAACAATTGCGCCAATCGCCAGTCCCATAAGCAGTTCAATCAGGCTGAAACCGTGTTGCGGCATGAAAAATCCCTCCGTGGAATGGTGTGAGCGGCGCATTCCGTGCGCCGCGCAGGGCAAATCAGTCGGCGGGTGCCGAGCGAATGTTCTAGCGTGTAAGAGCAGGTATAGCCGACGGCAACGGAGGGGACCGATGGATCTTCGTACAAAAGGTTTCACGCTGGTCGAGTTGCTGGTCGCCATTGCGGTGTTCCTGATACTGATCACGCTGGCGGTGCCGGCCTTTACCCGTACGATCCAGAGCAGCAAGGCGGATACCGAAGTCGGCGACTTGCAGCGCGCGATCAATTTCGCTCGCCTCGAAGCGATCAATCGCGGCATGACCACGCGATTGCGTCCGACCGCTGGCGGCAGTGTCTGGACCGGTGAGCTGGCGGTCTACGACAGCACTGGCAATCCGGCCAATGTGTTGCGGGTTGTTCCAGAGATGAGCAGCGGCGCGATTCTGACACTACCCTCAGGAGTGACCGCACTGGATTTCAACAACCTCGGCGGTCTGGCGGCACCGTCGACGGCGGTGGTCATCGGTTACACGCTGGGCACGCAAAGCAGGACGCTGAACGTGTGTTTGAACGGACGCATTCAACTGGGTGGAAATTGCGGATGAGGGCAGGGAGCAAAAACGCACAGGAGGGCATGACGCTGATCGAAGTGCTGGTCGCGCTGCTGATTCTGACCGTCGGGCTGTTGGGTGCAGCGGCGGTGCAGCTCAATGCGCTGAAGTACACCGACAGTTCGCGGATGACCAGTCAGGCCAGCTTCATCGCCTATGACATGATGGATCGCATCCGCGCCAATTCCGGCGCCAACTACACCGTCACGCCACCGACCTCGGGCAATCTCAGTAATGCGCGGGACCAGGACCTCTACGACTTCACCACCAACATCGCCAACTTCGGCGGCCCGACCGCGACAGGCAGCATCACCCTCAATCAACGGGTCTACACAATCACCATTACCTGGAGCGACGCGCGCGCGGCGAACGCTGCAAGTGCCCAGCGCAGTTTCGTCCTGACCAGCCGGGCGGCGGTCGATCCGGTGGCGACACCATGAAGCGCTGCAACCGTGGTTTCGGCCTGATCGAGTTGCTGATTGCTCTGGCTTTAGGGTTGATCGTCGTACTCGGTGTGGTGCAGATTTTCATCGCCGCAAAAAACACTTACGTCAGTCAGAACAGCGCCGCGGCGATGCAGGAAGACGCGCGCTTCGTCCTCAGCAAAATGATTCAGGAAATCCGTATGGTCGGCATGTTCGGCTGCCTCGGCACCATCGTCGACTCCAGCTCAGCAGGGGATTTCAACACTGCGCAACTCACTCCGATCAACTGGGACAACGCCAGTCTCAAGCTGACCCTGGTCACCGCCGATGTCGGCAGCGGCGGGGGAACGCCGACCTGGACGGTGATTTCCGATTGCCGCAACAGCGCGGTCGCCTACAGCGGATTGCGCAGCCCGACCACGGGGCAGATCGCGTTCCCGATCCGGCGTCTGATCTACAGCTTCAGTAACAACCAGATTCTCATGGGCACCGGCAGCGGCAATCCGGCGCAGCAAGTGCTGGTGAACAATGTCAGCGCCTTCAACGTCACCTTCGGCTTGGCCAGCTCGGCGACCGACGTCGCAGCCTCGACCTACAGCAGCAACCCTGGCGATCCCGCGCGCATCCGCAGTGTGCGCCTGAGCCTGACCCTCACCGACCCGAACAATCGGGTGCGCAATCAAACCTTCAACGTGGTTGCGGCATTGCGCAATCGCTTGCCATGAGGGGGGCGGCGATGAGGATTTCCTTGCAGCAACGTCAGGCCCAGCGCGGCATGGTCTTGTTGGTCAGCCTAGTGTTTCTGCTGTTGCTGACATTGATCGGTTTGTCCTCGATGCAGAGCGCCAACCTGCAAGAGAAAATGGCAGGCAGCGTAAGTCTGCGCAATCAATCATTTCAGGCGGCCGAAGCGGCGTTGCGTGTGGGCGAAAGCGCAGTACAACTGGACAGTTATTCGTTGGCGGTGTGCAGCGGCACGAGCCAATGTCTGCCGCCGGCCGAATCGTCATCGGTCAGCTCGGCAGGTTTCAATTCGACCTCCGGGGTGACCTGGATCGCTGCCGGTAATGGCTTTTATGGCGTGCAGAACATCGGCACGACCCTGACGGCGGTGAACGTGCCGAGCAACACCTCGGCAACCTTGTATCGAGTCACTGCGGTCGGCATCGCCGGCAATTCGCGTAGCGTGGTGGAGAGTGTCTATGCGAAGTATTGAGCACGGCGCCTCGCTGCTGGTCGGCATGCTGCTGAGTTTCTATCTGGCGGCGCCGGCCTGGGCATTCACGCCGTCTGATTCGCCATTGCTGAGCGCGGCAGCGGTGGCGCCGAACGTGATGCTGCTGATCGATGATTCCGGCAGTATGAACAGCATCATCTACGCCGCCGGATTCGACCCGAACGTCAACCGCACTCCCGCTAGACAGTGCAATGCCTTCCTCGGATTGTGCTCTGCACTCAATGCGCCGCAGATTACCGGCGACTTGGTGTTTCTATCGAGCCTGCCGACTTCCGGTTGCTCGGGAGGCGCCTATGCGTTCTACAACAACAGCGTGGCGCCGTTGTGCCTCAAGCTCCCCGACCCCGTAGGCAACGAGAACACTCGGTATTCCGCCGATTACATTTCCTACATAGTCAGCCTGGCCATCAGCAACGGCACCCGCGACTTCACCACCGGGGCGATCCCCAACGATTACCGGATGAACGTCGCGCGCAACGTTTCCACCGCACTGGTGAGCAGCAACCGCACCTTGCGCATGGGCCTGTCGACGTTCAATCCGGCCACCAGCACCAACCCGGGCAATGGCGGCTTTATTGCCCGCTCGATCACCGACCTGTCGCCGGTGACCGGCAGCGTGACCCAAGCCCAGGCGGACACGAACTACAACGCGCTGATTTCATCGATCAATGGCTTGAACGCAGTCGCCAATACGCCGTTGGCCGAGAGCTACTACGAAGTCACTCGCTATATGCGTGGTCTGGCGCCTTACTACAACGGCACGCCGGCGACCTATACCAGCCCGATTCAATATCGCTGCCAGAAAAACTACGGCGTGGTGATTACCGACGGCTTGCCGACCTACGATCGTACTTTCCCCACCAACGATCCGCTGGGAGGCAGTCGCTTACCGAACTGGGATGGCGTGAATAACGATGGCGACAACCTCAACGGTGACGGCGAAGGTGACACGCTGTATCTGGATGACATTGCCAAATTCGCCTTCGACATCGACATGCGCTCGACCGGCACCGACGCCGCCGGCAAAAGCTGGAACGCAGTGGATTTTCCCAGGCAGTACATGAACACCTATACGGTTGGCTTCGCTGCGGATAATGACATGTTGTCCGACGCCGCCAGTTACGGGCAGGGCAGGTATTACCAGGCGACCGACAGCTCCGGGCTCAATGCGGCGTTATCGTCAGCACTGAGCGATATCACTTCCAAGGCCGGCTCCGGTGGTGCCGGCGTCGCCAGCAGCAGCACCTTGACCAGTGGCAGCAGTTTTTACCAGACCACTTACGATCCCAAGGATTGGCGCGGCACGATCAGGTCGTTCGGCTTTACCTTGACAGGCACGGTGAATACCTCGGCGGCGCAATGGTCGACCGACACCACTATCGTGCCCTCTGCCACCGCGCCGACTTTTCAGTCATGGAACACGTTGAGCAATACGCCAATTGCCCTGGCACTCCTCAACTTTTCCCCGACACAGCAGACTACGCTGAATCAGGGATTGCCTACCGGAATCAACGGCAATGATCTGGTGGAGTGGAGCAAGGGGACCAACAAGGCCGGGCTCAAAGTGCGCACTGCGCTGCTCGGCGACATCATCAATTCGCCGCTGGTACTCGCGTCGCCTTCGGACAAGACCGCATCCGATCTGACGGGTGACAGCAGTTACACCAACTACCTGACCACCAAGGCTGCGAACATGAATACCAGCCTGGTGGTGAACGCCAACGACGGTTTCGTCAACGTGATCAATTCGGCGAACGGCACTCGCCGTTATGCCTACATGCCCTCCAGCGTGCTGCCTTCCTTGCGTCTGATCGCGGACACCAACTACGTCAACGGCGTCAGCCACAAGTTTCTCGTGGACGGTCAGGTCGGCGTGTTCGATGCGCAGGCCGGCACTACCTGGAAAACCCTGGCCATTGGCGGAACGGGGGCGGGTGGCAAAACCTTCTATGGGTTGCAGCTGTTCGATGCCTCGGCAGGTAACGTGATCAAGGCACTGTGGGAAGTCAGTGCGCCGGCCACGGCCAATGCGTCGAATGCTTTCAATGATCTGGGTTACGCCTTCGCCCGTCCGGAAGTGGCACGCTTGGCCAATGGTCGCTGGGCGACATTCATCGCCAACGGCTACGGCAGCAATTCGGGGGTTGCGGCTTTGTATGTACTGGATGCAATGGATGGTTCGCTGATCAGGAAAATCGTCATCGACAGCACGGAAACCAGCAACGGTCTGTCTTCGGTAAAACTCAGGGTCAATTCCTCGAACGTGGTGCAGGCTGCCTACGCTGGTGACCTGAAGGGGCGTATGTGGAAATTCGACTTGAGCGCACCCGGGGCAGAAAGCTGGGGCGTGGCGTTTGCCGGCAAGCCTTTGTTTACAGCCCCGGGTGGGGCAACGCAGCCGATTACTGCGCAACCGCTGCTGGCGGATAATCCGCAGGGCGGCAAGCAAGTGTTCTTTGGCACCGGCAAGTTCAACGAGACTGCCGACAAGAGCAACAAGGATCTGCAGGCGTTCTATTCGATCTGGGATGCAGAGGGTGGTGCCGGGCAAATCACCGTCAGCAGTTTGCAGGCGCAGGCGATTACCGGCTCGTTCTCCGGAAGTTCCGGGCAGTTTCTGACCACCAGCCAGAATGAAACGACGTATCCGGCAGAGAAAGGCTGGTATCTGCCGCTGGTGTATAACAACGTGCTGACCGGTGAGCGCGTGATCAACCAAGCCAGTATTGTTTTAGGGCGAGTTGTTTTCACCACTGCCAGCGTCGATACCACCGACCCGTGTTCGAGCTTTGGTACGGGCCGACTGGTCGAACTGGATGCGTTCAACGGTAAGATGCTCAACTATGCCGTGATCGACACCACCGGCGACCGTTTGGTCGACAGCAACGATACGATATCCAGCGGCGTGATTTTTACCGGCGGCATTCCGACCCTGAACTTCATCTCCGCTAACGGCGAGCGCAAGGGCACGACTGACACCAGCGGCGCGGTCACGGTCATTGTGGAAAAGGGTGGCGGCGGCAGCCGTCGTATCATGTGGCGACAAATCCAGTAAGCGAGAATTTGAGGCATGCGCAGATCCAGCCGAGGCTTTACCCTGATCGAGATCATGATCGTCATCGCGATTATCGGGATCATCCTCACCATCAGCATTCCCAGCTACAACGAATACGTGAAGAAGGGCCGTCGCGCCGAAGTAGTCTCGCTGCTCTCGGAGCAGGCACAGACCCTCGAACGCTTCTATACCCGCAACAATGTCTACACCGGCGTCACCGGGCTGAGCACGGGCAATGATTTCTACACCATCACCCCGACGCTGACCGACCAGACCTTTGTGCTGACTGCGGTGCGTAAAACCGGCTCGGCCATGGCGACCGACAAGTGCGGGGATTTCACCCTGACCAACACCGGCGTGCGAAGCATGAACAACGCGACCACCGGAGTGACCGCCAAGGATTGCTGGGGCCGCTGACGCATTCTTTTTCGGGCGCCTTTTGCGCCCACTGTCTTTTTTACGGTTGGATCAAACATGACCAGGCAACAGCAAGTGGTGATTGTCGGTGGCGGGGTGATTGGCCTGCTCACTGCCTACAATCTTGCCTCCGAAGTGCGCAGCGTAGTGCTGCTGGATCGCTCGAATGTCGGCCGGGAGTCATCCTGGGCTGGCGGCGGCATCGTTTCGCCGTTGTACCCGTGGCGCTACAGTCCGGCAGTCACCGCGCTGGCGCATTGGTCGCAGGATTTTTATCCACAGCTCGGCGAGCGCTTGTTTGCCGACACGGGGGTTGATCCTGAGGTGCACACCACAGGTCTTTATTGGCTCGATCTGGACGATGAGGCCGAAGCGCTGGCCTGGGCCGAGCGGGAAAACCGGCCGCTGCGGGCTGTGGATATCTCGGCGGCGCATGACGCGGTGCCGGTGCTCGGCAGCGGTTTCAGCCGGGCGATCTACATGGCCGATGTCGCCAACGTGCGCAATCCACGGCTGGTCAAATCGCTGAAAGCCGCGCTGCTGGCGCTGCCGAACGTGACGATTCATGAACAATGCGAAGTCAGTGGCTTCGTCCGCGAGGGCGAGCGCGTGGTCGGCGTGCAGACTCCGACGGGCGTGATCAACGGCGACCAGATTGTGCTGACAGCGGGGGCGTGGAGCGGTGATCTGCTCAAGACGCTGAACCTGTCGCTGCCGGTCGAGCCGGTCAAAGGCCAGATGATTCTCTACAAGTGCGCGGCTGATTTCCTGCCGAGCATGGTGCTGGCCAAAGGGCGTTATGCGATCCCGCGTCGCGACGGTCACATTCTGATCGGCAGCACGCTGGAGCACGAAGGTTACGACAAGACCCCGACCGACATAGCGCTGCAAAGCCTCAAGGCCTCGGCGATCGAATTGTTGCCGGCGCTGGCGGATGCCGAAGTGGTCGGACACTGGGCGGGGCTGCGGCCGGGGTCGCCGGAAGGCATTCCGTTTATTGGCCGGGTGCCCGGGTTCGAGGGGTTGTGGCTGAACTGCGGGCATTACCGCAACGGGCTGGTGCTGGCGCCGGCGTCGTGTCAGTTGTTTGCCGACGTGATGCTGGGGCGGGCGCCGATTATTGATCCGGCGCCGTATGCCCCTGAGGGCCGTATTTAGTCAGAGGCTGGTAGACCGCCTTCGCGAGCAGGCTCGCTCCCACAGGAATACTCATTCCAAATGTGGGAGCGAGCCTGCTCGCGAAGGGGCCTTTAATCCAGGCCCAACTTCTTCAGTCGATAGCGCATCGACCTGAACGAAAGACTCAACCGCTGCGCCGCCGCCGTGCGGTTCCAGCGGGTTTCCTCCAATGCCTGCAAAATCAGTTTGCGCTCGACGCTCTCCAGATAATCCTCGAGGTTGTCGATCTGTGTCAGATCGGCCATCGCCCCGTCCGCCGTGCAATTGCCTTCGCTCAAGCGCAGATCCTGCGCCTCGATCGTGCGGTTTTCACACAGGGTGTGCGCGCGTTCGAGAACGTTCTCCAGTTCGCGCACATTGCCGGGGAAGCGATAGTTCTTTAGCGCCTCCAGCGCTTGCGAATGCAGGCGTGCTTCGGGTTGTCCGGTGTCTTTGGCCAGGCGCTTGAGCACGTGCATGGCAAGCGCCTCGATGTCGTCGCGGCGTTCGCGCAGGGACGGTACGCGCAGTTCGATGACGTTGAGCCGGTAATACAGATCCTGGCGGAAACGCTCGGCTGAAACTTCGGCTTCAAGGTCTTTGTGGGTGGCGCAAAGGATGCGCACATCCACCACCGTTTCCTGCTGGCCGCCGACGCTGCGCACGGCTTTTTCCTGAATCGCCCGCAGCAGCTTCACCTGCATCGACAGTGGCAGGTCGGCGACTTCATCGAGAAACAGGGTGCCGCCATGGGCCGCTTGAAACAGCCCCGGCTTGTCTTCGACGGCTCCAGTGAAACTGCCTTTGCGGTGGCCGAAGAACTCGCTTTCCATCAGCTCTGACGGAATCGCCCCGCAGTTCACCGGCACAAACGGCTGGCTGGCGCGCGGACCTTGTTCGTGGATCAGGCGTGCGACCAGTTCTTTGCCGCTGCCGGATTCACCACTGATGTACACCGGCGCCTGACTGCGTGCGAGCTTGTCGATCTGCTTGCGCAGATTGGCCATCGGCGGCGAGTCGCCCAGCAAGCGTCGCTCGATTGCCGTGCTCAAGCCGCCCGCTGTCGGCAGGCGCAGCGCCGAGCTGACCAGTTCGCGCAAGCGCGGCAGTTCCACCGGTTTGGTGAGGAAGTCGAACGCCCCGGCCTTCAGCGCATTGATCGCAGTTTCCAGGCTTCCGTACGCCGTGATCATCGCCACCGGCAAGTGTGGAGCGCGTTGCTGAATGTGTTGCACCAGTTCCAGCCCGGTGCCGTCGGGCAGGCGCATGTCGGTCAGGCACAGGTCAAAGTGCTCGCGCTGCAACAGCGCCTGAGCTTCGCCCAGATTGCGTGCGCTGAAGGTTTCGAGTTTCATCCGTCCCAGGGTGATTTCCAGGAGCTCGCGGATATCCGGTTCGTCGTCGACGATTAGAATTTTTTGCCGTGGGCTTGTATTCAACTTTGTTTCCGTCCGTGAGCAAAAGTGATGCGAAAGCAGCCGCCGCCTTGGCGTGATTTGAAGTCTAGGCGTGCCTGGTTGCTTTCGCACAGCTCACGGGACAGATAAAGGCCGAGACCGGTGCCTTGGCTGCTGGTAGTGAAGAACGGCTCAAACAGATGCGCCTGTTCCTCGGCCGACACGCCGGGGCCGTTGTCCTGCACTTCGAGCACTGCCAATTGGCTTTCGGGGTCGACGAACAGTGCCAGCCAGACGTCGGCCTGCTCGTGCAGTTGCGCACTGTGACGCCAGGCGTTGCGGATCAGATTGTCGAGAATCTGCCGCAATTGGTTGGGGTCCATCAGCGTGGTGAAATCGCCGGAATTGATTCGCAGATGAATGTGCTGGCGCTCGTTGGCCTGCTCGCGGATTTCGCCGACGAAGTCTTCCACCCACGGCTTGAGGTCCAGCCGTTGCGGCGCGCTTTGCTGGCGGCGGGACAGTTGCAGGACGTTTTCGATGACTCGGTTCATGCGCTGGGAGTGGTCTTGAATAATCTGCGTCAGACGCCGATCTGCGCTATCGAGTTCCTCGGACTCGGCCAACAGCTGCGCGGCATGACTGATCGCGCCCAGTGGATTGCGAATTTCATGGGAGATGCCGGCGGTCAAACGCCCGAGCGCAGCGAGCTTGAGTTGCTGCGCCTGTTGGGTGATTTGCGCCAGGTCTTCGAGAAACACCAGCGTCTGCTGGTTCGGACTCTGCTCAAGGGCGATGAAGCTGGGTTGCAGCTCAAGGCCATTGCCGGGGATTTTCAGGCTCTGCGGGCGCAAGGTCGGGTTGTTGCGCCACAGTTGCAGACGCTCGACCAGTGCTGGCGAATATTCGTCGATCAAATGACCTTGCAGGTGACTATGGCCGAGCAGACTCTGCGCACTGTGATTGGCCAGTTGCACCCGGCGTTGCTCGTCGAGCACTAGAATCCCCGTGCGCATGCGTTGCAGGATCAATGCGTTCAGCGCCTCCAGGCTGACCACCTCGCTGGCGCGCTGTTCGGCCAGGGTCTCGCTGACTTCGAGGCGACGAATCAACCCTTGCACCAGCAGCGAGGCGGCAAAGCACAGCGCGCCGAGGGTGCCGGCTTGCAAGTAGGCATTAGCGCTCAAAGGGCGGCTGAGCCCCAGCAGAAAGCTCAGGCCGACAATGCCGATCGCCGCAATGGCGGCAATCAGCAGGCCGATGCGTCGGCGCAGCAGGGTGTTGCTGATCGCCACCGAGACCACCAGCAAATTGCCCAGCGCACTGGCCACGCCGCCCGCCGCGTAGAACAGGCCGCACAACAGCAGCACATCGACAAGCGCCAGGGAGAACAACTGCGCCGGGCGCCGGGTGTTTTCGAGGAACACCACCAGCAGCATGTTGATGATCAGGTACAGCCAGCTGCCGCCGCGCAGCAGATCGTCGTTGGCCGACGTCAGCAGGCTGTTGTCCATGTTGCTGGAGATCAGCAGCACCAGGGTGATGCCGACACTTAACCGGTACAGGTGATAAAGGCGCAGCAGACGCTGAGCCTGTTTTTGGTCGGTCTCAGCGACCACTGGCGCCCGGGCCTTGCTCGAGATGAGCCTGGCTGCAATACCACAGTTGCTGGTTGCCCAGGGCGCGGTCGCGGGGCAGGTGCACACCGCAGTGGGCGCAGCGCACCATCGGCGGCGCGTCCTGTTCGCGCGGCGATCGGGTGGACGAGGCGGGGGCCTTGAATTTGCGCCAGAGCCAGATGGCGGCGAAGATCAGGGCAATCCAGAACAATAAACGAAGCATGATGAGCGGCTTTTCGACTGATGATCCGGCAGTTTAGCCAAGGACCCGATCAGCGCACAGCCTATTAAAGCGCGGCAATAAAAAAGGGTGATCCGCAGATCTCCCTTTTTCGTACAGCCGGTGTGATCAGTCGAACACGCCGAAGGTCATGTAGCTGAACCACGAGCGATCGGTGTCGCTGGATTCCGGCTCTGGCTCTTCGATCACGTCGCCGTTCTCGTCCTTAGGCTTGAGCTCGTTCGGGATTGCATCTTTCGCGTCCTGGAACTGCTTCTGCACGTCCTGGTTGGCGCGGGTTTCGCCCGGCGGCAGCGGTGGACGCGATTCGATCAGGCCCAGAGTCGCCTTGCTCAGGAACGAACGGTTGTCGGCCTCGGCTACGCGTGGCACGAACTGGCCATCCTGCAGGCTCGGGTGATCCGGGTAGTTGAGCTTCAGGGTTTCCAGGCTGGTGGCCGCCAGATCGTCGAGATGCAGACGCTGGTAAGCCTCGGTCATCACCGCCAGGCCGTCGCCTACCGATGGGGTTTCCTGGAAGTTCTCGACCACGTACTTGCCACGGTTGGCAGCGGCTACATAAGCCTGACGGGTCAGGTAGTAGTCAGCGACGTGAATCTCGTAGGCCGCCAGCAGGTTGCGCAGGTAGATCATGCGCTGCTTGGCGTCCGGCGCGTAGCGGCTGTTCGGGTAGCGGCTGGTCAGCTGCGCGAACTCGTTGTACGAGTCACGGGCGGCGCCAGGGTCACGCTTGGTCATGTCCAGCGGCAGGAAGCGCGCCAGCAGACCGACGTCCTGGTCGAACGAGGTCAGACCCTTGAGGTAGTACGCGTAATCCACGTTCGGATGCTGCGGATGCAAACGAATGAAACGCTCGGCGGCGGACTTTGCAGCTTCCGGCTCGGCGTTCTTGTAGTTGGCGTAGATCAACTCCAGCTGAGCCTGATCGGCGTAGCGACCGAACGGATAACGCGACTCCAGAGCCTTCAGCTTGGCTGTGGCGCTGGTGTAGCTGTTGTTGTCCAGATCAGTCTGAGCCTGCTGATACAGCTCGGCTTCGCTGAGGTTTTCGTCTACGACTTCCTTCGATGAGCAAGCAGCGGTCAATGCGAGGATGGCGATCAGCAGCAGGTGTTTCACTTGCATGGCGGCTTGCGTCCCTATGACGGCCGCTGTCTTGGGCGGGGCCGTCCTGTTATGATGAGCGCCCCGTTGAAAAGCCTCGGGGCAAAAGACGCCGTATTTAACCACAAGCGCGCAGCCGAAACCAAAGGCTGTGCCGACGCCCAGTCCGAGCATGTCCGATAAAATTGAACTTCGCGCAGAGGTGCCGTCCGAATTGGGCGGCCAACGCCTCGATCAAGTCGCCGCCCAACTCTTCGCTGAGCACTCACGCTCGCGCCTTTCCGCCTGGATCAAAGAAGGTCGCCTGACTGTGGACGGGGCGGTGATCCGCCCGCGCGACATTGTGCATGGCGGTGCCATCCTTGAGCTGACTGCCGAGCAGGAAGCCCAGGGCGAGTGGATCGCCCAGGACATCGAGCTCGACATCGTCTATGAAGACGACGACATCCTGGTGATCAACAAGCCTGCGGGCCTGGTGGTGCACCCGGCTGCCGGTCATGCCGATGGCACCCTGCTCAACGCTTTGTTGCACCATGTGCCGGACATCATCAATGTCCCGCGCGCCGGTATCGTGCATCGTCTGGACAAGGACACCACCGGTCTGATGGTGGTGGCCAAGACCATTCAGGCGCAGACCAAGCTGGTCGCACAATTGCAGAGCCGCAGCGTCAGCCGTATCTACGAGTGCATCGTCATTGGCGTGGTCACCGCCGGTGGCAAGATCAATGCGCCGATCGGTCGTCACGGCCAGCAACGCCAGCGCATGGCAGTGATGGAAGGCGGCAAGCCTGCCGTCAGCCATTACCGCGTGCTCGAGCGTTTCCGTTCCCACACTCATGTGCGGGTGAAGCTGGAAACCGGTCGGACCCACCAGATTCGCGTGCACATGGCGCACATCAACTTCCCGTTGGTCGGCGATCCGGCCTACGGCGGGCGTTTCCGCATTCCGCCTGCGGCCAACCCGACCATGGTGGAATCGCTCAAGCACTTCCCTCGTCAGGCGCTGCACGCGCGCTTCCTTGAACTCGATCACCCGACGAGCGGCGAGCGCATGAGCTGGGAATCGCCACTGCCGGAAGATTTCGTCTGGCTGCTGACCCTGCTCAAGCAGGATCGCGAGGCCTTCGTCGGATGAACTGGCTGACGCCGGACTGGCCTGCGCCGGCCAGCGTCAGGGCCTGTGTCACCACCCGCGAGGGTGGTGTCAGCGAGGCGCCGTTCGACAGCCTCAATCTGGGTGATCACGTCGATGATCGCCCGCAAGCGGTGGCCGAAAATCGTCGCCGCTTGACCGAACACTTCTCCATACAGCCTGCCTGGTTGCAGCAAGTGCACGGGATCACCGTTGCCCATGCTGATCCGGGCATCGTTGCGACTGCAGATGCCAGTTGGACGGCAACGCCGGGTGTTGCCTGTGCGGCGATGACGGCAGACTGTTTGCCGGCATTGTTCTGCGATCGTGCCGGCACGCGTGTCGCGGCCGCTCATGCCGGTTGGCGTGGTCTGGCGGCGGGCGTGCTTGAGGCAACTCTCGACAGCCTCGATGTTGCACCTGAAGACGTGCTGGTCTGGCTCGGTCCGGCGATTGGTCCGCAAGCATTTGAAGTCGGCGCGGAAGTACGCGACGTCTTCGTCAAACAGTTGCCGGAAGCGGCGACAGCCTTCGTGCCGAGCCACAATCCCGGCAAGTTCATGGCCGACATCTATCACCTGGCGCGCCTGCGTCTGGCTGAACGCGGTGTTACCGCTGTTTATGGTGGCGGTTTCTGCACCGTGACCGATCCGCGCTTCTTTTCTTACCGCCGTGCGTCGCGCACCGGTCGTTTCGCCTCTCTTGTTTGGCTCACCCGCTAAACTCTCTGATCTGCATCAACTCTCCGACGCTTGAATCTCCCAGAATCGACCGCATCTACAGTGGTATCTGGCAGGTTTCTTTATTCAGGATGGTTTCTTAGGTCCGGCCTGCTCAAAAGGAAGGTGACCCATGCGTATTGACCGTTTAACCAGTAAATTACAGTTGGCCCTGTCCGACGCCCAGTCGTTGGCGGTTGGCCACGATCATCCGGCCATCGAGCCGGCGCACTTGATGCAGGCCATGCTTGAACAGCAGGGCGGTTCGATCAAGCCGCTGCTGATGCAGGTAGGCTTCGACGTCAACAGCTTGCGTAAAGAGCTGACCAAAGAGCTAGACCAATTACCGAAAATCCAGAACCCGACCGGCGACGTCAACATGTCGCAGGATCTGGCGCGCCTGCTCAATCAGGCCGATCGCCTGGCTCAGCAGAAGGGCGACCAGTTCATCTCCAGCGAACTGGTGCTGCTCGCCGCGATGGACGAGAACAGCAAGCTCGGCAAGTTGCTGCTCGGCCAAGGCGTGAGCAAAAAAGCCCTGGAAAACGCGATCAACAACCTGCGTGGGGGCGAAGCGGTAAATGACGCCAACCACGAAGAATCGCGTCAGGCCTTGGACAAATACACCGTCGACCTGACCAAGCGCGCCGAAGACGGCAAGCTTGATCCGGTGATCGGCCGTGACGACGAGATCCGCCGCACCATTCAGGTTCTGCAACGCCGCACCAAGAACAACCCGGTGCTGATCGGTGAGCCTGGCGTGGGTAAAACCGCGATCGCCGAAGGGCTGGCGCAGCGCATCATCAACGGCGAAGTGCCGGACGGCCTTAAAGGCAAGCGCCTGCTGTCGCTGGACATGGGCGCGCTGATCGCCGGCGCCAAGTATCGCGGCGAGTTCGAAGAGCGCCTGAAAGGCTTGCTCAACGAGCTGTCGAAGCAGGAAGGGCAGATCATTCTGTTCATCGACGAACTGCACACCATGGTCGGCGCCGGTAAGGGCGAAGGCTCGATGGACGCCGGCAACATGCTCAAGCCTGCGCTGGCTCGCGGCGAGTTGCACTGCGTCGGCGCGACCACGCTCAACGAGTATCGCCAATATATAGAGAAGGACGCGGCGCTCGAGCGGCGTTTCCAGAAAGTCCTGGTGGACGAGCCGAGCGAAGAAGACACCATCGCGATTCTGCGTGGCCTTAAAGAGCGTTACGAGGTTCACCACAAGGTGGCGATCACCGACGGCGCGATCATTGCCGCGGCGAAACTCAGCCATCGCTACATCACGGATCGGCAGTTGCCGGACAAGGCCATCGACTTGATCGATGAGGCCGCCAGCCGTATCCGCATGGAGATCGACTCCAAGCCGGAAGTGCTCGATCGTCTGGAGCGGCGCCTGATTCAGTTGAAAGTGGAATCCCAGGCGCTGAAGAAAGAAAGCGACGACGCAGCGAAGAAACGCCTGGAAAAACTCCAGGAAGAAATCGAGCGTCACGAGCGTGAGTACTCCGATCTGGAAGAAATCTGGAACTCGGAAAAAGCCGAGGTGCAGGGTTCTGCGCAGATCCAGCAGAAGATCGAACAGTCGCGCCAGGAACTGGAAGCCGCACGCCGCAAAGGCGACCTGAATCGCATGGCCGAGTTGCAGTACGGGGTGATCCCCGATCTGGAGCGCAGCCTGCAAATGGTCGACCAGCACGGCAAGAGCGAAAACCAGTTGCTGCGCAGCAAGGTAACTGAGGAAGAGATTGCCGAAGTCGTGTCGAAGTGGACCGGCATCCCGGTGTCGAAGATGCTCGAAGGCGAGCGCGACAAGCTGATGAAGATGGAGAGCCTGTTGCACAAACGGGTGATCGGTCAGGAAGAAGCGGTCGTTGCAGTGGCCAACGCCGTACGGCGTTCCCGCGCCGGGTTGTCCGACCCGAATCGTCCGAGCGGCTCGTTCATGTTCCTCGGCCCGACCGGTGTCGGTAAAACCGAGCTGTGCAAGGCCTTGGCCGAGTTCCTCTTCGATACCGAAGAGGCGATGGTGCGGATCGACATGTCCGAGTTCATGGAGAAACATTCCGTGGCTCGTCTGATCGGTGCGCCACCAGGCTACGTCGGCTACGAAGAGGGCGGCTACCTGACCGAAGCGGTGCGTCGCAAGCCGTACTCGGTGATCCTCATGGACGAAGTCGAGAAGGCGCACCCGGATGTGTTCAACATCCTTCTGCAAGTGCTTGAGGATGGCCGGCTGACCGACAGTCACGGGCGTACGGTGGACTTCCGCAACACGGTAATCGTGATGACGTCCAACCTCGGGTCGATGCAGATCCAGGAACTGGTCGGTGATCGTGAAGCGCAGCGGGCCGCCGTGATGGACGCGCTGACGTCGCACTTCCGTCCGGAGTTCATCAACCGGGTCGACGAGGTGGTGATCTTCGAGCCGCTGGCGCGGGAGCAGATCGCCGGGATTACCGAGATCCAGTTGGGTCGTCTGCGCAGCCGTCTGGCCGAGCGCGAGCTGAAGCTGGAACTGAGCCCTGAGGCGATGGACAAGCTGATCGCCGTCGGTTACGACCCGGTGTATGGCGCACGTCCTTTGAAACGGGCGATCCAGCGCTGGATCGAAAACCCGCTGGCGCAGTTGATCCTGTCGGGTCATTTCATGCCGGGCGACACCGCCACCGGCAAGGTCGAGAACGACGAAATCGTTTTCGGCTAAGCCTCAGCGGCAATGAAACCGGGAAGGCCTCGCATTGCGAGGCCTTTTTTTCGCCAGGCTGTTGAACTCAAAGGAAAAGGCTTGTAAAGTGCGCCCCGCAGTCAGTCACCGGCAGCGTTTCAACCCACCGGGTTGGAATCTGAAATAAGTTGCAAATCATTAACTTGAAAGCAATTTAGGGGGTTGACAGAGGTGTTCTAGGTTGTAGAATAGCGCGCCTCAGACACACGAACGCAGCGATGCGAACGGGTGGCGAGATGCAACAAAGCTTCACCGTTGTAAATTGAAATATGTAGTTCCGTGATAGCTCAGTCGGTAGAGCAAATGACTGTTAATCATTGGGTCCCAGGTTCGAGTCCTGGTCACGGAGCCAATTTCAAACCGGGGTATAGCGCAGTCCGGTAGCGCGCCTGCTTTGGGAGCAGGATGTCAGGAGTTCGAATCCCCTTACCCCGACCATATTTGGGTCGTTAGCTCAGTTGGTAGAGCAGTTGGCTTTTAACCAATTGGTCGTAGGTTCGAATCCCACACGACCCACCATTTTTGAAACCAGTTTGCGCTGGGATCGAATCTTAAGATCAGAGGCCAAAAGCGCTGATCGAAGAAGGCGATCTTTGAAAGGTCGCCTTTTTTTTACCGGGGTATAGCGCAGTCCGGTAGCGCGCCTGCTTTGGGAGCAGGATGTCAGGAGTTCGAATCCCCTTACCCCGACCATATTGAAAATCCTCGTATCGAAAGATACGGGGATTTTTTTTGTCTGCCGAAAGGCGAATCTCTTCAAGTCGTCATACAACCTGCCGATAGCCCGCTAACAAGAGGGGACTGCCAACGCTTCGCCCCTTGATCTGGCCATTACAAGAATAAGGGCGTTCGTCATGTTGCTTCGTCAGTTGAATATTGCTCCCCGGGCTGCCCTGGGTTTTGCCCTGATCGCGGTGTTGGTGGCCTTGCTCGGCGTGTTTGCGCTGGGGCAGATGTCGAGCATCCGCGACAGTGAGGTGGCGGTGGAGAACCGCTGGTTGCCGAGCATCCGTGGCGGCGACGAGATCCGTGAACTGATGCTGCGCATCCGCACTATCTCCCTGCGCATGGCGCTCGATCAGGATCCGGCCAATATCGCCACCTATCGCGGCCAGATGGACACCCGCGACAAGGAGCTGAGCGAAAAAATCGCAGCCTACGACAAACTGGTCGACACTGCCGAAGGTCAGCAGCTGTATGACCAGTTCAAGAAAACCTTCGCCGCCTATCGCACTGGCATTGCCCAGTCATTCACCCTTGCCGAGCAAGGCAAGCGTGACGAGCTGACCAAATTGCTCCTGGTTGACATGAAGACCGTGGTCGACGGCTCCGGCAAACAACTCAATGATCTCGCCGATCTGTTCGCCCGCCAGGTCGCTGCCGAAAGCGAGAAGTCCGCCGCGCATTATGAAACCTCGCGCACCATCGTTACTCTTTTCATTGCCTTGGCAGCGCTGGCCACGGTGGCGCTGGCGATGTTGCTCACGCGCAGTATCGTGCGCCCGCTGAGCAGCGCGGTGGATGCCGCCGAAAGTGTCGCCAAGGGCGATCTCACCCGACCGATCGAAACCCATGGCAACGACGAAGTCAGCCGCTTGCTCAAAGCCCTCGCGACGATGCAACAGAACCTGCGCGAGACGCTGCAGGGTATCAGCGGCTCAGCCACACAACTGGCCACCGCCGCTGACGAACTGAGCGCCGTTACCGTCGACAGCACCCAAGGCTTGCAAGAGCAGAACAACGAAATCGAACAGGCCGCCACTGCGGTTAACGAGATGACCGCTGCGGTGGAGGAGATCGCGCGCAACGCGGTGTCGACGTCCGATGCCACGCGCCAGTCCAGTCAGTCGGCGCAATTGGGCCAGGAGCGCGTCAGCGAAACCGCCAGCGCGATCAATGCGCTGGCCAGTGATGTGCAGAACACCGGCGAACTGGTGCAGTCGCTGGCCAATCAGTCGCAGGACATCGGCAAGGTTCTGGACGTGATTCGCGCCATCGCCGAGCAGACCAATCTGCTGGCGCTCAACGCTGCCATCGAAGCAGCACGCGCCGGTGAAAGCGGTCGCGGCTTTGCGGTGGTAGCCGACGAAGTGCGCGCGCTGGCGTATCGCACCCAGCAATCGACGCAGGAAATCGAACAGATGGTGCAAGGCATGCGCAGCGGTTCGAGCCAGGCGCTGGAATCAATGCAGGCCAGCGCATCTCGTGCGGCGAGCACGCTGGTTCTTGCAGAGCGGGCAGGTGAGGCGTTGGTGACGATCACGGCGTCGGTGCACGAGATTCACGAGCGCAACCTGGTGATCGCCAGCGCCGCCGAGGAGCAGGCGCAAGTGGCGCGGGAAGTGGATCGCAATCTGGTGAATATTCGCGACCTGTCGGTGCGTTCGGCTGCGGGGGCTGATCAGACCAGCGCATCGAGCCACGAACTGTCGCAACTGGCCAATGCGCTGCAGGGCATGGTGCGGCGCTTCCAGCTGTGATGAACAGCGATTCATTGCAGGCCTTCGCCCACTGATTTGAGAACAGCACGAAACAATGTGGGAGCGAGCCTGCTCGCGAAGGGGCCGGATCATTCAACGACAGTGTTGACAGACCCACCGCTTTCGCGAGCAGGCTCGCTCCCACAGGTTGGCGCCTTAGTGCAGTTTCAGACGCGGTTCGGTGCCACGACCGATCTTGCTGCCCAGCATCAACATCGCCGTGCGGAACGGCCCGTACAGCGCCATCTGGTGCATACGGTACAGCGACACATAGAACATCCGCGCCAGCCAGCCTTCGAGCATGACGCTGCCGGTCAGGTTGCCCATCAAGTTACCCACAGCAGAAAAACGCGACAGTGAAATCAGCGAGCCGTAGTCGGTGTACTTGTACTCCGGCAGGGTCTTGCCTTCGATGCGCAGTTTCAGCGACTTGGCCAGCAGCGACGCCTGTTGATGCGCCGCTTGTGCCCGTGGTGGGACGTTGCGATCAGTGCCCGGTTGCGGGCACGCCGCGCAGTCACCGAAGGCAAAGATGTTTTCGTCGCGCGTGGTTTGCAGAGTCGGCAACACTTGCAGCTGATTGATGCGGTTGGTTTCCAGACCGTCGATGTCCTTGAGGAAACCCGGTGCGCGGATGCCGGCAGCCCAGACTTTCAGGCTGGCCTTGATCTCGTTGCCATCGGCGGTGATCAGGCTGTCGGCAGTCACTTCGCTGACTGCTGCGTTGGTCATCACATTGACCCCGAGCTTCTCCAGGGTCTTGTGCACCGGCCCGCTGATGCGCTCCGGCAGGGCAGGCAGCACCCGTGGGCCTGCTTCGATCAAAGTGATGTGCATGTTTTCCGGTTTGATCCGGTCCAGGCCATACGCCGCCAGTTCATGCGCCGCGTTGTGCAGCTCGGCCGCCAGTTCGACGCCAGTGGCGCCAGCACCGACGATGGCCACGCTGATCTGCTCGACCACGTCGGTCTGCCCGGCGTGGGCGCGCAGATAGTGATTGAGCAATTGCTGGTGGAAGCGCTCAGCCTGTTTGCGCGTATCGAGGAACAGACAATGCTGCGCCGCGCCCTGGGTGCCGAAATCGTTGGTGGTGCTGCCGACGCTGATCACCAGCGAGTCATAAGCTACTTCACGCGCTGGCACCAGCTCAACGCCGTTTTCGTCATAAGTTGCGGCCAGCTGGATTTTCTTCTGCGCGCGATCGAGCCCGCTCATGCGCCCAAGCTGGAACTCGAAGTGGTTCCATTTCGCCTGGGCGACATAGTTGAGTTCGTCTTCGGAGGAGTTCAGGGAACCGGCGGCTACTTCGTGCAGCAGCGGTTTCCAGATGTGGGTCAGGTTCGCGTCGACCAGCATGACGCTGGCCGTGCCGCGCTTGCCCAGAGTCTTACCCAGGCGGGTAGCCAACTCCAGACCGCCGGCGCCGCCGCCGACAATGACAATACGATGGGACATAGGGATAACTCGCAAGGTTTTGAAAGGAAATCTTTGTTGCAGTTACCCAAGCGAGCGCGAGGCTGCTCATAGCGTCAGGTAACTGATAAATCGGCTCAACAGGCCCAGACCAATGGTCACTGCCAGCACCAGCACCAGGAGCATCCACGGCCGGAAAGGCCGGCGCTCGACACGGTGTTGGGACAATTGCAGGTACTCTTCGACATGCTTTTGGTCTTCGGGGTTCAGGCGGCTGGTCATATTTGCCTCGTCAGGTAGACGTTACTGAATGAGCACAGGCTACAGCGGTTTTCAGCCCGGGTTGAACGCAGCGTAACCGCTGTCCGGAACCGGTTCGACGCACACGCTATCGTCGAGGCGAATGATGCCGCTTTGCAACACCCGGGCGGTGATCCCGCCATGCCCGCGCACGGCCTGGAAAGTGCCCGGGCCGAGATTGTTCTGCAAACGTGCACAGGGCTGACACCAGCCAGTGGTTTCGAGTATCGCCTGCCCGATGCGAAAGCGCCGCCCCTTCAGGCTAAACAAATTGATTCCGCTTATAACGAGATTGCGCCGCAGATCTTCAGGCCGGACCGGCTCGTCATCGGGACGGCCCATCAATGCATTGATCACCGCCAAGTGCTCCCACTGAATCAGCGTCACCTGTCGCGCATTGCGAACGCCCGGGCGGGCGTGGTCGCCGGTGAGCCCGGCCTCCAGCCGCGCCTCGACCGCGTCCAGCTCAAGCATCGGCCCACGGGATTCTGGACGCACACCGATCCAGCGCACGCGACCGGTTTGCGGAACCTCGGCGATCAACTGCTGCAGCGGCGTCACAGGCTTATGCCCACGTCGAACACAATGCTGCGGCCGAGGTTGCTGCGCAGAAAGTCTGGTGCGTCGGGGTGGGCGAACAACACGCGGGCGAATGTCGGGCCGACCAGCGACAGCGAGCGCCAGCCCTGACGCAGGTATTCGGTCGGTGGCGGGAAATGACTGTTGAGGTCCAGCACTTCGCGCTTGAGGCTGGCGAAGGCGATGATGTCCAGTTCACCCAGATCCATGCCGCGTTCCTTGTAGTTGTGCGCCTTCTTGCGCAGGGTCGGCGCCAGACGCAGGAGAAATTCATTGGCCGGGATGCGTTTGGGCTTGGCTTCGCGGCGCACCAGTTGGCTCAGGGAAAACGCGCTGCGCCGACGCTGCAATTCGTCGCGCCACTCGTCATTGAGACGGCGGCCTTCGTCGAGGACGAAAAAAACTTCGAAATTGGCATCGCGGAACAGCACGTCCGGCGGCTCACCGGCCGGGGCGAATTCGTCGGCGCGGTAGGGGATGTTCAGACCTTGCAGCAGGCGCTGGCAGACCCAACGCTCACGCTCCCATTTGCGGGCATTGGACAGGAACGCATTGGCCTGCTCGGCCGCGATGGTCAGCAGGCGTAAATAATCTGAATCATCCATAAGCCCAAGCTTAGCGTCCAAATGCGACAAGCAGATAGCTTTGCATCGGCTCAGACATAAACGTCGCGCGATTGCGCCCTTGTAGGAGCTGCCGAAGGCTGCGATCTTTTGCTTTTATAAACAAGATCAAAAGATCGCAGCCTTCGGCAGCTCCTACAAAAAAGCGTGTCGAGTAGCAGGTGAGGGAATCATGATCGGTGCCGAACTGCTTTCAACGGCAAGCCTGACGCTCGGCTGGCTGATTTATCTGCCGGTGCTGCTCTGGGCGATCATGCGTGCGCCATGGGTTGAGCTGTTCAGCGACAGTCGCCGGCAGCACTTGCTGTTCGGCACGGTGTTCGCGCTGTTTCTGCTGTGGCTGGTGCGCAGGGATTTCGACACCGGCGTGTCGTATCACTTCATCGGCATGACCGCGGTCACGCTGCTGCTCGATTGGCCGCTGGCGATTGTCGGCGGGCTGGTGGCGCAGATTGGCCTGGTGCTTTTGGGGCGTCAGGACCTGGCTGCGGTGGGCGTCAATGGCGCGTTGCTGATTCTGCTGCCAGTGCTGATCACCGAGTGCGTGGCTATTCTGGTCGAACGCGCGCAGCCACGAAATCCGTTCGTTTACATCTTCTGTTCCGGCTTCTTCGCCGCTGCGTTGTCAGGCCTGTTGTGCCTGATTCTGAGCCTGACGCTGCTGTGGTACGACGGCCTCTTCGCCATGCCGGAGTGGCTGGAGGATTTTGTCGGCTACCTGTGGTTGCTGCTGTTCCCCGAGGCCTTTATCAACGGCATGGTTGTCAGTGCGTTGGTGGTGTTTTGCCCGGAGTGGCTGGAGACCTTCAACCGCACCCGTTACCTTTCAGCGCCGTGGAAGGACGACGATCCGAAGTCTTGATCCACATCAAACCGGCCATGCCGCTGAGATTTCATGCTCACGCAAATCCCTTCAGGAGCATTGGCATGGGCGTTTACGAATGGGCGCGGCAGGAAACCCGGCAGAGTCTGGAGCTGGCGCAGGAAGTGGGCTTTGACCCGGGCCTGAGTTTGCGCGCCCTGCTCAGCGCCGTGGTGCAGCAGAGCAAGGCAGTGCGCAATGCCGAAGACTTGGCCGACGAGTTGCGCTTTCTCGCTGAGAACCTCGACGACAGTCAGGACTACGGCTTTATGCGGCCCTGATCAGCGATCAGTGACGCGGATCGAAATCGCCGGAGAACAACTCGTCCTCGGCATCCGGTGCGACCGGAATCTTGTGTTCTTCCGAGGCCCAGGCGCCGAGGTCGATCAATTTGCAGCGGTCGGAGCAGAACGGACGGAATTTGTTCGCCGGGGTGAATTCGACGGGGGCGCCGCAGGTTGGGCATTCAACGGTTGGAATCTGGCTCATGCTTGGCCTCCGGATAAAGTCAGATAAAAGTGATGCAGACGCTCGACCTCGCTGTGCAGCCAGGCGAGGTCGCGGTCGTTGACGATCACGTCGTCGGCACGGCTCACGCGGTCTTCACGGCTCGATTGCGCCTTGAGGATCGCCTGCACTTGTTGTTCGCTGGTCTGGTCACGCTGCAAGGTGCGTTCGATCTGCAGTTGTTGCGGCGCATCGATGACCAGAATGCGCTGGGTCATCGCGTATTGCCCGGACTCGATCAGCAAAGGTGACACCAGAATCGCGTAAGGCGATTTTGCCTGCGCCAGATGATGAGCGATTTCTTCGCCGATCAACGGATGCAACAGCGCTTCGAGCCAACGTCGCTGTTCGGGGTCTTCAAAAATCAGTTTGCGCAGGGCGGCACGGTCCAGTGTGCCGTCGGCCTGCAACACGCCGGAACCGAAATGCTCGGCGATTTTCGCCAGCGCCGGACGCCCCGGTTCGACCACCCAGCGCGCCGCATGATCGGCATCCACCACATGCACGCCCAGGTCGATGAAGTGCTGCGCCGCCGCGCTTTTGCCGCTGCCGATGCCGCCGGTCAGGCCGAGAATCCAGGGTTTTTCCACAGGGGTATTCATTTCAAACCGACAGACTGCCAATAGAAGTCGGTTATTTGACCACCCCAGAGCAAGGCAATCCAGCCGGCAATTGCCAGAAAGGGTCCGAAGGGGATCGGCGTCGAGGTTTCCTGGGCGCGCAGGCGCAGCATGACGACGCCCAAAATCGCTCCCACCAAGGATGACAACAGAATCGTCAGCGGCAGAATCTGCCAGCCACCCCAAGCGCCAAGCAAGGCCAATAGCTTGAAATCGCCATGACCGATGCCGTCCTTGCCGGTGAGCAGTTTGAACAGCCAGAACACCGACCACAGCGCCAGATAACCCGCGACCGCGCCCCACAACGCATCGGGCAACGCCACGAACACGCCGAAGCTGTTGACGATCAGCCCCAGCCACAGCAGCGGCAACACCAGCACGTCGGGCAGCAGCTGATGCTCGCAGTCGATCAGACTCATCGCCAGCAAGCCCCACGTCAGCAAAATCAGCAAAGCTGCCGGCCAGCCAAAGCCCAGATGCCAGGCGATGAATGCAGAAAGCAGGCCGCAGGCGAGTTCAGTCAGCGGGTAACGTTTGCTGATCGGCGCCGCGCAGGCCGAGCAGCGCCCGCGCAGCAACAGATAACTGAGCAGCGGAATGTTTTCCCACGGACGGATCCGGTGTCCGCAATGCGGGCACGCGGAGTGCGGCAGCATCAGGTTGTAGGTCGGCACGGGCGTTTCAGTGGGCAGGCCGAGCACATCATGGGCTTGCTGGCGCCAGTCGCGCTCGAGCATTTTCGGCAGGCGCCAGACCACAACATTGAGGAAGCTGCCGACCACCAGCCCGAGCAGCAGCGCGCTGACCACAAAGGCCAGCGGATACACGGCAAACAGTTCATCGATAGGCATGTCAGATCGCTGAGCCGAGTTGGAAGATCGGCAGGTACATGGCCACCACCAGTCCGCCGACGATGACCCCCAGCACCACCATGATGAACGGCTCCATCAGGCTGGTGAGGTTGTCGACCATGTTATCGACTTCGGCTTCATAAAAACCGGCGACCTTGTCGAGCATGTCATCCAGTGCCCCGGACTCCTCGCCAATGGCGGTCATCTGCACCGCCATATTGGGAAACACACCGGTGCTGCGCATGGAGAAGTTCAGCTGCATGCCTGTCGAAACGTCTTGCCGAACTCGGAGCACCGCGCGCTTGAATACCACATTGCCGGTGGCGCCGGCGACCGAATCCAGCGCTTCCACCAACGGCACACCCGCCGCGAAAGTGGTCGACAGGGTGCGGGCAAAACGGGCGACGGCGGACTTGTACATCAAGGTGCCCACCAGTGGCAGCTTCAGCAGCCAGGCATCGCGGCGGTCACGCAGGGCCTGCGAGGTTTTCAACGCGTGGCGAGTGCCGAAAAACGCTGCCACCAGCGCAACAAGAATCGCCCACCACCACTGCTGCATGAACTCCGACAGGCTGATGATCATCAGGGTGAAGCCCGGCAGTTCGGCGCCGAACCCGGAAAACACCGACTGGAACTGCGGCACCACTTTGACCAGCAGAATGCCGGTCACCACAGCCGCCACCAGCACCACGGCGGTGGGGTAGGTCATGGCTTTCTTGATCTTGGCCTTGAGCGCTTCGCTTTTTTCCTTATAGGTGGCCACCCGTTCGAGCAAGGTGTCGAGGGCACCGGACTGTTCGCCGGCGTCGACCAGGTTGCAGTACAACTCGTCGAAGTATTGCGGCTTCTTGCGCAGGGCTGTGGCGAAACTGTTACCGGCCGCGACCTCCTGTTTGACCTCGTCGACCAGTTTGCGCATGGCCGGATTTTCGAAGCCTTCACCGATAATGTCGAAGGACTGCAACAGCGGCACGCCGGCCTTCATCATGGTTGCCATCTGCCGGGTGAACAGGGCGATGTCCTGCGGCTTGATGCGTTTGCCCAAGCTCAGCAGGGACGCGGATTTCTTGCGCACCTTGCCCGGGTTGATCCCCTGTTTGCGCAGCTGCGCCTTGATCAGCGCGGGGTTCTGCCCGCTCAGTTCGCCAGTGACCTTGCTGCCTTTGCGGTCGGTGCCTTCCCAGGCGTAAACGCTGACTTTCGCTGCCTTGACCGCCATGTTCAATCCTTGGTGACCCGGTTGATTTCTTCAAGGCTGGTGATGCCTTGCATGGCCTTGTGCAGCCCGGAGGTGCGCAGATCGGCGAAACCGTCGCGACGCATCTGGATGTCGATTTCCAGCGAATTGCCTTCGGCCATGATCAGCCGTTGCAGGTCCGGTGTGTTCTTTACCACTTCATAAATCCCCACGCGTCCTTTGTAACCGCCGTTGCAGTGATCGCAACCGACCGGCTCGTAGATCGTGAAATGACCTATGCGTTCCTCGGGAAAGCCTTCCTTGAGCAAGGTTTCGTGAGGAATCTCCAGCGGCCGTTTGCAATGCGCGCACAACTTGCGCGCCAGACGCTGGGCGATGATCAGGCTGACCGAGGTGGCGATGTTGAAACCGGGAATGCCCATGTTGTGCAGGCGCGTGAGGGTTTCCGCTGCGCTGTTGGTGTGCAGGGTCGACAGCACCAGGTGGCCGGTTTGCGCGGCCTTGATCGCGATCTCGGCGGTTTCCAGGTCGCGGATCTCGCCGACCATGATCACGTCCGGGTCCTGACGCAGAAACGAGCGCAGCGCCTGGGCGAAGTCCAGCCCTTGCCGAGGATTGACGTTGACCTGATTGATGCCTGCCATGTTGATTTCCACCGGGTCTTCGGCGGTGGAAATGTTGATGTCGACGGTATTGAGGATGTTCAGCCCGGTATACAGCGACACGGTTTTACCGGAGCCGGTGGGGCCGGTGACCAGAATCATTCCTTGTGGCTGTTTCAGCGCGGCGAGGTACAAGGCCTTTTGCTCGGCCTCGTAACCCAGCGCGTCGATGCCCATTTGCGCACTGGACGGGTCGAGGATCCGGATCACCACTTTTTCGCCCCATAGGGTCGGCAGGGTGTTGACGCGAAAATCGATGGATTTGCTTTTCGACAGGCGCATCTTGATGCGCCCGTCCTGGGGTTTGCGCCGTTCGGAAATATCCAGACTGGCCATTACCTTCAGGCGAGCGGCGATACGCCCGGCCAACTGGATCGGTGGCTTGGCCACCTCGCGCAGCATGCCGTCGGTGCGCATGCGTACGCGATAGTTTTTTTCGTAGGGTTCGAAATGCAGGTCGGACGAGCCGCTCTTGATCGCATCGAGCAGCATCTTGTGCACGAAGCGCACGACCGGGGCGTCGTCGGCATCGAGGCCGCCGATCACGTCCTGTTTGTTGTCATCGATGGCCTCGACGTCGAGGCCGTCGAGATCGACATCGGCCATTTCCTCGAGGCCCGAGGCATGGCTCTCGAAGAACTTGTCGATGGCGTCGCTGAGCTTGTCGTCCTCGACCAGAATCGCTTCGGTGCTCAGGCCGGTGCTGAACTGGATGTCGCTGATCGCCTGCTGATTGCTCGGGTCGGAAAGGCCTACGAACAGTTTGTTGCCGCGCCGCCAGAGGGGCAGTGCGCAGTGCTGGCGAACCAGTTTCTCACTGACCAGTCCCTTGGGCTGACTCTCTTTGTCGACGCAATGCAGATCGAGCAGGGCCATGCCGAAGTGTTCCGAAGCGATCTCGGCGATCTGCCGGCTATTGACCAGTTTGTTGTGCACCAGGTAGTTCACCAGCGAGACGCGGTTGTGCTGGGCCTGCGCCCAGGATTGCCGGGCGCTTGTTTCCGTGAGCAGTTCGGCCTGGACCAATTGCTTGGCCAGACCGCTCAGAGTGATGTCATTCATGGGGATTCCGCACGCTTGCCGTTCATGACTTATAGCCTAGTCAAGTGACAGCGCCAAACATGGCCGGTGCAGGTGACAAAAAGTGTCAGATAGTGCGGTTGCGGGTTGTAGGAAACGGCGCAGGGGATTGCGCGCACCCAGCAGGCGGGGCCTGAAAGGCGTTGGCATGGGCTGTGCTGAGCCTTGTTCAGATCATGAGATTTCGACTCATGCATGGAGCGTTTCTATGAAAAAACAACAAGGTTTCACATTGATCGAGCTGCTGATCGTTGTGGCGATCATCGGCATTCTGGCGACTATCGCCCTGCCTCAGTATTCGAAATATCAGGCGCGGTCGAAGGTGACGGCGGGGCTGGCGGAGATCAGCGCGATGAAAGTGCCCTTTGAAGACCTGATTAATCAGGGGACAAACCCAACGCTGGCGGCGGTAAAGGGCGATAACGTAACCACGACCTCCAATTGCGCTCTCACCGCGTCAGGCACTGCTGCTGATGGAGCTGGAACGATTGTATGTACGCTGGCCAATGCGCCAGCGCCTGTATTAGGCAAAACCATCACGCTGACACGTACAGCGGCGGGTGGTTGGAGTTGTGGCACTACGGTCGCTCCTGACTATTCGCCAAAAGGCTGTAACGCTACTGGTACTTGATCAATATGTAATCTTCAGAATGCCCCGCACCGCGGGGCATTCTCGTATCGCGACCGCTTCACAAAAGCTCCAATAATTTCAGCAGCTTATGAACTTTCCGAAAAACCGCAACTTGCATGCGAAATTGCCTTGAGTCATGCATTTTGCATGAAAATGAAAATAAGCGTTTTTCATAACTTATTGTTTTTAAACGGTTTTATGCGGACGAAAAAGTTGGCACAGCGTTCGCAATATCTCCGGTAACCCTGCTGACAAGCGTTACAGCAGACTTCCAGTAAAAACAGGAGTTACTCGTATGAAGAAGTTCGCTATCACTGCCGCTGCTACCGCTCTGACCCTGACCATGGCTGGTGGCGCTTTCGCCCAGTCCGCTCAGGCTACCCAGGCGCCAATGGTTCTGGCTGCCGGTGAAGTTACCGAAATGAAACAAGATACCAGCGACACCTGGATCACCACCAAGGTCAAAGCTGACCTGGTTACCGAAAAAGGCATTCCAGGCACCGACATCAAAGTCGAAACCAACAAGGGTGTAGTTTCCCTGTCGTCGACCACTGCGGTAACCGAGTCGCAGAAAGAAGTCGCCGTAGGCATTGCCAAGAAAATCAAAGGCGTTAAAGCGGTCTCCGCTGATGGCCTGAAAGCCGAGTAAGGCAAGACTTCTCGCCTGAACCGGGAGAAGACGCGACAGACGGGCCGAGCAATACGTCTGCCGCAACTTTAGAGTTCATGCGAACGGTCACACGGATGTGACCATTACAGGCCCCGGCACTTGTGTCGGGGCCTGTTCTATTTTGGGCAATACCAATGTGGGAGCGAGCCTGCTCGCGAATGCGAAGTCTCAGCCGACAAGTTCGTCAGTAGACAGACCGTATTCGCGAGCAGGCTCGCTCCCACAGGGTAAATTTCGTTCGGCTTAATTGCCGCGTTTGCTGTTGATCTGCCGCAAGCGATTGCCTTCGAAGCGCAGGTATTGATACATGCCGTTGTTCGGGCCGTAGGTCCATTCCTCGACCTGAAACTCTTCGCGGCGATTGGCACTGCGCTTGTAGCCGAGCACGTCGCGACTGACCGGCTCGCCGCATTTTTGCAGCACTTCGCTTGCGCGGTCGCCGAGGCTGATCAACTGGCTGCCGCAGCGCAATGTATCCGAAGCCGACGCGTGACCGGCAGCGCACGTCAAAGCGAGCACAGCCAGCCAGTTACGCACGGTCATTCGGCATCCAGGTGCATTTGCGTCACCACGCGGCCATCGCTTTCGGCCTCGCCGAGGTTGGCGTCGATGAAGTACACGCGGTCATCCTCGAGCTTGCCCTTGTCGACCAGATAATCCTTGATGGTGCTGGCGCGATCCTGGCCCAACTGCCGCAGCAGCACATCGCTGCCACTCCAGAACGCGATCACGCCCTGACGCATTTTCGCCGTGCGTTCTTCTTTGCCGAGATCTTTCCATTCAACCGGTGGCTGGGTTTTCAGGCGGGTGCGGTAGATGCCTTCGAGCAATGCGCCTTTCTCGCCTTCGGGCACTTGCAGCAGCGAGGCCTGGGCCGGGACTTTGTCGCCACGGCGCTGGAGCATCTTGTAATAGTTGTATTGGTATTCGCGTTCCAGGCGTTGCTCGGCCAGCAGTGGCCCATCGCTGCTCTTCGCGGCAGTGCCTTCGATCTCCAGGCGCAGCGCCGGACGTTCCTTGAGCGCTTGCGACAGTTTCACCAGCGCCGCTTCGGCGTCTTTGCTCAGATCGCTGGAGCCCGGCGCGAAGGACACCGTGCCGAGGTCTTCGGAGCCGCCGCCACTGACCAGTCCGCCGATCATCTTGAACGGCGCGGCGGCAGCTTTGACGATGAGGTTGCGCAGGGTCTGCCAGACGATCGGCATCACGCTGAACTGTGGATTATTCAGATCGCCGGTCACTGGCAATTCGATGGAGATCTTGCCGTCGACGTCCTTGAGCAGGGCGATCGCCAGTTTCAGCGGCAGACTCACTGCATCAGGGCTGTCGACCTTCTCGCCCAGTTGCAACTGCTCGACGACGACTTTGTTCTCGGCTTTCAGTTGGCCTTTGGTGATCAGGTAGTGCAGATCAAGGTTGAGCCGGCCCTTGCGGATGCGGTAGCCGGCGAACTTGCCGGAGTAGGGCGTCAGGGTTGTCAGTTCGACGCGCTTGAAGCTGGTGGCGATGTCGAGGCTGGCCATCGGGTCGAACGGATTCACCGCGCCCTTGATGGTCACCGGCGCATAACGGTCGACCTTGCCTTTGATGTCGACGCTGGCCGGTTTTGCCTGACGGCTGTCGATGGTGCCGATCTGGCCGTTGAGCTGTTGCACGGCGGTGGCGAAATTCGGTGTCAGGCTGAAGTCGGCGAAGTTGGCCGAGCCGTCGTTGATCGCAATCGCACCGATGTGAATGCCCAGTGGTTTGTCCTTGCTGGGCGGTTTGGCTCCGGCAGGTTTGGCGCCGCTGTCGGCCGGTTGCGGGATCAGCAGGTCGTCGACGTTGGTGGTGCGATCGTCGTTGATCATGAAGCGCACATACGGCTGCAACAGGTTGACCTTGTCGATCGACAGGCTGTCGCCGTGCTGATAGTTGATGCCGTCGACCACGACTTGCTGCCATTTGAGGAAGTCGCGGGTCTTCAGCGTATCGAGGGTGTGCAGTTGATCAATCTGCGCGCGGCCGGTGATGCTGAGGGCCAGTGGCTCGGTGCTCTTCAGATTGACCTTGAGATCGCTGCCGAGCATGCCGCTGCGCAGTTCCAGGCGAATGAACGGGTTGATGTAGGACTGCGCGACACGCAGGTCGACGTCCTCGGTTTTCACGTTGAGCTGTGCGTTGACCGGAGCCAGATTGACCGTGCCGTCGGCGCTGATCTTGCCTTGCTTGCCCAGGCCGCTGTCGAGCTTGAGCTTGAAAGGCGAGCCGTTGAGGCTGTCGAAGTCCTGCAGGTCGACGTTCAGCGGGGTGATGTCCAGCGCCACCGCCGGTTGCGCCGAGCGGTCAGCGAGATGGACCGTGTAGTTGCGCAGTTGCACATCCTTGACCAGCACCTGCCATGGCTTGCTCGGGGCGCTTGGCTCAGGTTTTGGCGAGTCGGCGGCGGCCGGTGTATCCGTAGGTTCGGCAGCGGCTTTGGCCGCCGGTTTCGACGGTTGGCTGGCGAACAGTTTCTGCCAGTCCAGTTGGCCATCGGCTTCCAGCGCCGCCCAGGTTTCCAGTTTGTTGCTGCGGATCTTGCCGACCATTACTTGCTGCTTGGCCAGGTCCAGCGAGGTGTCGCTGACGTCGAGGCGTTCGAGCCTGGCCAGCGGACGTCCGTCCGGAGCCTTGATGGCGAATGGCGCAATGCTCACCGCGACGTTGTTCAGCAGCAGTTCGGTCTGTTTCGACAGGTTGAGTTTGTACTCGGTGCTGAGGCTGACCACGCCGTTTTCCAGCACCAGCGGCACGGCGTCGCGCACGTAGGGCCAGAAGGATTTCATCTGGCCATCGGTGACTTTCAGGGTGCCTTCGGAGGTGAACGGGATCAGGCTGAAATTGCCGGTCCAGTCGATCCGCCCGCCAGCGGGGCCGATGGCGACGAGGGTCATGTCGGCGCTGTCCTCGGGCAGGGTGCTGAGGTTTTTCAGCTCGAAACTGAGGTCGTCGTAAAGAAATTCGATCGGTTCGCTGGGCCGCATATCCTCGAAATGCACCACGCCGCCGGCCAGTTTGATGTTGTCGATACGCAGCGGGAATGGCTTGGCGTCGGGATCGGCGGGTGTCGGCTCGCTCGGCGGCAGGTTGAACAGGCCCAGCAGGTTGAGCTTGCCGTCCTTGGCGAAGAGGATTTCGCTTTTGGGTTTGTCCAGTTCGATGTCGGACAGGTGCAGGGCCTTGGTCCACAGGCTGTCGATTTGCAGGTTGGCATAGAGACGATCGAAGCCGACCTGTTCCTTGCCCGGCTCGCCGATGACCAGGCCCCACAGAGTGACCTCCAGGCTGAACGGGTTGAGTTCGATGCGCTGCAGATGCGCTGGCACCGTCGCGTAATTCGCCAGTTGCTGGTTGGCCACGCGCAAGGCAATGCCTGGCAGGATCAGAAACCCCAGCAGGCTGTAGAGGGCCAGGGCTGTCAGCAGTGCGCCAATCGCGCGAATCAATCCTTTGGGCATGTGCGGCTTCATCTGTCTGAATCGGAGTGCCTTGGAGTATGGCACGCGATTCTGGTTCCGAAGTGCTTGATGTGGGACAGGATTGTTCAGAAATTTCTGTAGGAATAGATCTCCACGGTGGGAGCGAGCCTGCTCGCGAATGCGGTGATTCAGTGAAAAACAAGTCGACTGACACTGCGCTTTCGCGAGCAGGCTCGCTCCCACAGGGGAATGTAATCGCTCATGCTTGAGGGATTAGAGCTGCAAAATCAGCGTCTTCAACGGGGGCTGCTGGTCCCGCGAGGGGAAGTCGGCACCCGGGGTCATCACGCTCCATTCGCGCACCGGGCGGCCGGCCTTTTCGGCGCAGCGCAACACTTGTTCGCGCCAGTCGTCCATGCTGACTTTCGCCAGGTTGTTGCAGCAGATCAGTACGCCATTGTCGGCGGTGGTCAGCAGCGCCGGTTTGAGCAGGCTCTGATAATCGCGTAGCAGGTCGACTGTGCCGAACGCACTTTTGGCCCACGCCGGCGGATCGAGCAGGACCAGATCGTATTGGCGCTGTTCGAGGCGCTGATAGCTCGGCAACTTCTGCCCGCGCCGCACGCTGATCGGCAGGCCAGCAAGCTGACGGATCGCCGGGAAGTAATCGGACTGAATGAATTGCATCTCCGGCAGTTGCGGGTTGAGCAAACCATTCTCGCGACCGACCGCCAGATTGCCCTCGGCAAAATCGAGGTTGCACACCTCACGTGCACCGCCGGCCGCCGCACTGAGGCCAACGCCGCAGGTGTAGGAAAACAGGTTGAGCACGCTTTTGCCTTGCGCATGATCCTTGACCCAGCCACGGGTGTTGCGCAGGTCGAGGAACAGCAGCGGATCCTGCCCGGCATGACGCCCGCGCACGCGGTAGTTCAGACCCCATTCATGCCCGACCAGATCGGCCAGCGCGGCGTCATCGGCTTTATAGACGCTGTCCTCGCGATCGATCCGCGAGTTGCCACGGGAGCGGTCGTTGTAGACCAGCAGGCTGTCGAAGCCCAGGGTCTGGTTGACCATGGCGTGCAGTTGCAGCAGGTCGTCACGTTCGAGCGTCTGGTGAAAACTCTGCACCAGCAGTTGCGGGCCGTAGCGGTCGATGGTCAGGCCGCCGGCACCTTCCTGGCTGCCATGGAACAGCCGATAGCAATCGGTGCCCTGGCTGTGCAGCGCAGCGAGCAGGTCCTGGCGTTGATCGAGGGCGGCGCGCAGCGCCTGATTCAAGGAAGACATGCGGGCGCCTTGCTGAAAAAACGCGAAGCTTAGCAGTCGGGGCGCTACAAGCGGCAAGTTTCTAGCTGCAAGCTAAAAGCGAAAAGCTGCGCGGACCGCTTTAGCTTGCAGCTTGTAGCTAGAAACTTGCAGCTCTCAAGTATTGAGCCGCTTGTCGACGAGGTCCTGCACCACACTCGGATCAGCCAGCGTCGAAGTATCGCCCAGACTGTCGAGCTCATTGCAGGCAATCTTGCGCAGAATCCGCCGCATGATCTTGCCCGAACGGGTCTTTGGCAGCGCCGGCGCCCACTGGATCAGGTCCGGTTTGGCGAAGCTGCCGATCTCCTTGCTGACATGCGCCAGCAGGTCTTTCTTGAGCTCTTCGTTGGCCTCGGTGCCGTTCATTGGCGTGACGAACGCGTAGATGCCCTGGCCTTTGACGTCGTGGGGATAACCGACCACGGCGGCCTCGGCGATGCTGTCGTGCAGCACCAAGGCGCTCTCCACTTCGGCGGTGCCGATGCGGTGGCCGGAGACGTTGATCACATCGTCGATGCGTCCGGTGATCCAGTAATCGCCGTCCTCGTCGCGGCGGGCGCCGTCGCCGGTGAAGTAATAGCCGGGGTAGGGTTTGAAGTAGGTGTCGATCATCCGCTGCGGATCGCCGTAGACGCTGCGAATCTGCGCCGGCCAGCTGGATTTGATCGCCAGCACGCCACTGCCGGCGCCTTTGATTTCCTTGCCGACTTCGTCAAGCAACACCGGTTGCACGCCAAACATCGGTTGCGTCGCGCAGCCCGGTTTGATCCGTTGCGCGCTGACCAGCGGGCTGAGCATGATGCCGCCGGTTTCGGTCTGCCACCAGGTGTCGACGATCGGGCAGCGCTGTTCACCGACAGCATTGAAATACCATTCCCACGCTTCCGGGTTGATCGGCTCACCGACGCTGCCGAGCAATCTGAGGCTGGCGCGCGAGGTTTCCTTCAATGGTCCGGCACCTTCGCGCATCAGCGCGCGCAGGGCGGTGGGCGCGGTGTAAAAGATGTTGACCTTGTGCTTGTCGATGACCTGCCAGAAGCGCGAACTGCTCGGGTAGCTCGGCACGCCTTCGAACATCAGTGTGGTCGCACCGTTGGCCAGCGGCCCGTAGACGATGTAACTGTGGCCGGTGACCCAGCCGACGTCGGCGGTGCACCAGAACACTTCGCCGTCGCGGTAGTCGAGTACGTACTTGAAGGTCATTGCCGCTTGCAGCAGGTAGCCGCCGGTGGTGTGCAGCACGCCTTTGGGTTTGCCGGTGCTGCCGGAGGTGTAGAGGATGAACAGCGGGTCTTCAGCGTCCATCGGTTCCGGCGGGCAGTCGTCGCTGACCTCGCGCACGGCCTGGTGATACCAAAGGTCACGGCCTTCGACCCAATCGACCTGGCCCTGAGTGCGCTCGACCACCACCACGGTGCTGACGTTCGGGCAGCTTTGCAGGGCTTTGTCGACGTTGTTTTTCAGCGGCACGAAGCGGCCGCCGCGCACGCCCTCATCGGCGGTGATCACGGTGCGGCAGTCGGCGTCGAGAATTCGATCACGCAGGGAATCCGGGGAAAATCCGCCGAACACCACCGAATGAATCGCGCCGATTCGCGCGCAGGCGAGCATGGCGTAGGTGGCTTCGGGGATCATCGGCATGTAGATGCACACCCGATCGCCTTTCTTCACGCCACGGCTTTTCAGTACGTTGGCCAGACGGCAGACGTGGTGATGGAGTTTGTTGTAAGTGATCTGCGCCGATTCGGCAGGATCATCGCCTTCCCAGAGCAGGGCGGTCTGCTCGCCGCGTTGCTTGAGGTGACGGTCGATGCAGTTGTAACTGACGTTGAGCTTGCCGCCGGCAAACCAGGCCGCTTCACCGGTTTTCAGGTCGTAGCGCTGCACGGTCTGCCACGGCGTGCTCCAATCGAGGAAACGCGTGGCCTGCTCGGCCCAGAAGGCGCTGGGGTGTTTAATCGATTCGCGGTACAGGCGCCGATACTCGTCCTGGCTCAACTGAGCGGCCTGGCGCACGGCATCGGCTTTGGGGAACGTGCTGATATCGAACATGACGGTTCCTTATTCTTGTGGTGCGACACGAATAAAGATGCGCCGAGCGCTGCACAGGTTCAAGTCATGCGCCAAAACAACTGTGGGAGCGAGCTTGCTCGCGAAGGCGGCGGATCAGTCAACACAGTGTTGAATGACGCACCGATTTCGCGAGCAGGCTCGCTCCCACAGGGGAACAGCGTTGTGCCCGAAGGCTTTTATCAGCCGCGATGGCGCCCGCGGAAGTAGTTGATCAGGCCTTGAGTCGAGGCATCGTCAGCCACGGTCTCGTCGCTGCCGACCAGTCGGTTGTAGACGCCTTTGCCCAATTCCTTGCCCAGTTCCACACCCCACTGGTCGAAGGCGTTGATGCCCCAGACCACGCTTTGCACGAACACTTTGTGCTCATACATCGCAACCAGCGCGCCGAGGCGACGCGGGCTGATGCGTTCGACCACCAGGGTGTTGCTCGGACGATTGCCCGGGATCACCTTGTGCGGCGCAAGTTTGCGCACGTCGTCTTCGCCCATGCCTTTGTCGCGCAGTTCGGCTTCAGCTTCCGGCAGGGTCTTGCCGAGCATCAGCGCCTGGCTCTGCGACAGGCAGTTGGCGTACAGCCACTGGTGATGGTCGGAAACCGGGTTGAAGCTGACGATCGGCACGATGAAGTCGGCCGGGATCAGTTGGGTGCCCTGGTGCAGCAACTGGTGATAAGCGTGCTGACCGTTGCAGCCGACGCCGCCCCAGATCACCGGGCCGGTATCGGTCGACACCGAGGTGCCGTCCTGACGCACGCTCTTGCCGTTGGACTCCATGTCCAGCTGTTGCAAGTGCTTGGTGATGTTGCGCAGGTAGTGGTCGTACGGCAGGATCGCGTGGCTCTGCGCACCCCAGAAATTGCCGTACCAGACGCCGAGCAGGGCCAGCAGCACCGGCATGTTCTGTTCGAATGGCGCGGTCTGGAAATGCTGGTCCATGGTGTAGGCACCGGACAGCAGTTCCTTGAAGTTGGACATGCCGATGGCCAGGGCGATTGGCAAACCGATCGCCGACCACAGCGAGTAACGCCCGCCGACCCAGTCCCACATCGGGAAGATGTTTTCTTCGCGAATCCCGAAAGCCACAGCGGCGGCGTTGTTGCTCGACACAGCGATGAAGTGGCGATACAGCTCGGCTTCCGAGCCGCCCTGCGCCAGGTACCAGGCGCGTGCGGCCTGCGCGTTTTTCAACGTTTCGAGAGTGTTGAACGACTTCGACGAAACGATGAACAGCGTGGTCTCGGCGCGCAGTTTCTGCGTCAGCTCGTGGAATTCGCTGCCGTCGATGTTCGCCAGATAATGGCAACGCACGCCTTTCTGCGCGTAGGACAGCAGCGCTTCGGACACCAGCTCAGGGCCGAGGAACGAACCACCGATACCGATATTGACCACGTCAGTGATCGGCTTCTCGGTGTAACCGCGCCACAGGCCGTCGTGAATACGGCCGACCAGATCGGTGATCTGGTTCAGCACCTTGTGCACTTCCGGCATCACGTTGACGCCGTTGACCGACAACTTGTCGCCGACCGGGCGGCGCAGGGCGGTGTGCAGTGCCGGGCGGCCTTCGGAGGCGTTGACGATTTCGCCGTCGAACAGCGCTTTGATCGCGCCCTTCAGATCGACTTCATTGGCCAGGCCCACGAGCAGGTCGCGGGTCTCGGCGTTGATCAAATTCTTCGAATAATCGAGAAACAGACCGCAGCTGCTGAGGGTGAACTGATTGAAACGCTGCGGATCGGCGTTGAAGGCCTCGCGCATGCTGAAATCCTGCATGGCTTGGCGGTGATCTTTCAACGCTTGCCAGGCGGGCAGAGCGGTAACGTCGTGAGGAGTGCGGTAGTACGCCATCGCTGCGGTTTTCCTTTTTACTTGAACGGCCTTTTGAACACGGTACAGATCAACCACGGGTTTTTAGCGCATGGGATCAACTGCGTCGACACGAGATCTGGACACAGGGCGAATACAGTAAACCTCGCGCTGCGTTCTGTCTTGACTTTGTCTGACCAGATCCCTGTACTTTTTTAACATCCGCAGAGGAATCTGGCCGACAAACGGAGGTGCCCGAAAGATTTTCGCCCAACCGGCATGCACCGAAAACACCTGTGGGAGCGAGCCTGCTCGCGAAGGCGTGGTGTCAGGCAACTTATAAGTCGCTGATACACCGCCTTCGCGAGCAGGCTCGCTCCCACAGGAAATTCGTTGCTGCTTAAATCGGGCTATCGAGGTTCAGGTGCAGGTTGTCGATCAGCCGCGTAGTGCCGAGGAACGCCGCCGCGAGAATCACCAGATCGCGATCTTCCACCGTCGCCGGACGCAACGTCAGGCCATGGCGTATTTCCAGATAGTCCGGACGCAGCCCCGCCGCTTCCAGCACCTGCGACTGCGCAGCGATCAGCGCCGGGTAATCACGCTCACCTTGCTTGATCGCTTCGGCAATGCTGCTCAGCACGCGATACACCACAGGTGCCACCGCGCGTTGATCTTCACTGAGGAAGCCGTTGCGCGACGACAGCGCCAGACCGTCCGCTGCACGCACGGTCGGCTCGCCGATGATCTGGATCGGCATGTTCAGGTCATGCACCAGTGCGCGGATCACCGCCAGTTGCTGGTAATCCTTCTGGCCGAAAATCGCCAGATCCGGCTGGACCATGTTGAACAGCTTGCTGACTACGGTCGCCACACCTTCGAAGTGCCCCGGACGGCTGGCGCCACACAGGCCTTCGGACAATTGCGGCACACTGACCCGGGTTTGTCCGGCCATGCCGTCCGGGTACATCTCTTCAACCGTCGGCGCAAACAGCAGGTCGCAACCGGCTTCGAGGAGCTTTTCCTGATCGGCGGCGAGGGTGCGCGGGTATTTGTCGAGGTCTTCGCCGGCGCCGAATTGCAACGGATTGACGAAAATACTCGCGACGACGAAATCCACTCGCTGAGTGGCTTTAGTGACCAGCGCGACGTGGCCGCTGTGCAGGTTGCCCATGGTCGGCACGAAGCCGATGCGCTTGCCTTCACTGCGCGCGCGGGCGACGGCGGCACGCAGTTCGCGTACGGTTTTGACGGTGTTCATGCAGAGAATCCGTGTTCGATGCCGGGGAACGTGGTGGCTTTTACTTCGCTGACGTAAGCCTTCAGCGCGGACTGGATGCTGTCCTGACCTTGCATGAAGTTTTTGACGAATTTGGGTACGCGGCCGGTGATCGACAGGCCGAGCATGTCGTGCAATACCAGCACCTGGCCGTCGGTGGCGTTGCCGGCACCGATACCGATCACCGGAATGCTCACGGCCTGGCTGATTTCTGCCGCCAGTTCGCTCGGCACGCACTCAAGCAACAGCATGGCCGCACCGGCCTGCTCCAGCGCGATCGCATCGGCACGCATCTGCCGCGCCTGGTTCTCGTTGCGGCCCTGCACTTTATAGCCACCGAGGATGTTCACTGCTTGCGGGGTCAGGCCCATGTGCGCACACACCGGCACACCGCGCTCGGCAAGCAGGCGGATCGACTCCGCCAGCCACAGTTGACCTTCAACCTTGACCATGTGCGCACCGGCCTGCATCAGCATGGCGCTGTTGTTCATGGTCTGTTCGAGGGTAGCGTTGGCCATGAACGGCAGGTCGGCGAGGATCAGGGCATCGCCATTGCCACGCTTGACGCTGGCGACGTGGTAGGCCATTTCCGCCGTGGTCACCGGCAGGGTGCTGTCGTGCCCCTGCAGGACCATGCCGAGGGAGTCGCCGACCAGCAGCACTTCGACACCGGCCTCGTTGCAGGCATGGGCGAAGGTCGCGTCATAGCAGGTCAGCATGGTGATTTTTTCACCTTTCTGCTTGAGGCTCTGGAGCGTGGTCAGGGTGATGGCTGGCATGTAAAAAATCCTCGTTCAGGCGCTCTGGAAACTGCTGCGAGTCACGCGCGTGATTCTTCATCTACTCAGGCGCACGGTCTTGTGTCGTGCTTTGAAAGGCCTGGATTGCGCCCGTTCATACCGGGTTGGCGGCAGCGGGACGCCTATAGTCGTGATGAGCCAACAGGAAGTCAATTGCGTGTGTTACCGCATTGTTACGCGGGCGGTGTTACCGGCGTTACTGATGCGATTCAGCGGCGCGGCGGGCCTGATTCGGGGGATTTTTGTCTGACAATAATAGTGAATCTCACCCGATCAACTGTAGGAGCTGTCGAGTGAAACGAGGCTGCGATCTTTTGATTTTTAGCATCAAGACCAAAAGATCGCAGCGTTCCGCAGCTCCTACACGACGGATTCGTGTCAGGCGTGGGATATGCGCTCAAGGCCGACGAACGCGCAGGCGGCCAGCAGGTCTGTCAGCGTGCGGCCATCGGCGAGACGCAGATCCTGCGGTGCCAGTTCAGCCAGGGGATAGAGAACGAAAGCGCGCTCCTGAATCTGGTAATGCGGGACCTTCAGCCGTGGCTCATCGATCAGGCGATCGCCAAACAGCAGAATATCCAGATCCAGCGTGCGTGGCCCCCAGCGCTCAAGACGCTCGCGGCCCTGAGCGTTTTCGATCGCTTGCAAGGCGTCGAGCAGCTCGATCGGTGCGAGCGAACTGTCGAGGGCTGCGACGGCATTGGTGTAACGAGGCTGGCCCGGCAACAGCGAATCGCTTTGATAAAAGGCTGAGACGCCGGCAAGGCTCGTCTGCGGCAATTGCCCCAGCGCCGCGATGGCGCTGCGCAACTGGTCGGCCGGGTCAGCGAGGTTGCTGCCCAGGCCGATGTAGATGCGTTCCATCGCTTACTCGCCCGTCGCGCTCGAAGCACCGGCGCGCTTGCGCTTGGAACCGCCGCTGCGGCGCCGTTTGCGTGGCGCGCCGCTGGCATCGTCGCCCTTGCCGCTGAGGTCGCGGATCATGTCGCGACGCTCGCTGTCGTTGGCGTCCTGATAATCGGTCCACCACTCGCCGAGGCCATCGGTCTCCTCGCCGGCGCTTTCACGCAGCAGCAGGAAATCGTAACCGGCACGGAAGCGCGGGTTGTCCAGCAACAGATCGGCGCGTTTGCCGCTGCGCCGTGGCAGGCGTTCCTGCATGTCCCAGATTTCGCGGATCGGCATGGTAAAGCGCTTCGGAATTGCGATGCGCTGGCACTGCTCGGCAATCAGCTCGTGAGCGGCTTCCTGCATCGCCGGAATCGGCGGCATGCCACGTTCCTGCAGACGCAATACGCGCGCCGGCAGCGCAGGCCAGAGCAGGGCGGCGAAGAGGAACGCCGGGGTCACCGGTTTGTTCTGCTTGATGCGCAGGTCGGTGTTGGTCAGTGCTTCGCTGATCAGCGTGTGGGTATATTCCGGATTGTATTCCAGCGCCTCGGCACTGGCCGGGAACAGCGGCGAGAACAGTTGCAGATCAACCAGCATTTCAAAGGTGATTGCGCCGTGCCCGGAGAGGAACAGCTTGAGCACTTCTTCGAACAGCCGCGCCGACGGAATCTCGCGCAGCATCGGCGCCAATTCACGGATCGGCTGCACGGTGTGCTTCTCGATGCCGAAGTTGAGCTTGGCGGCGAAACGCACGGCCCGCAGCATGCGCACCGGGTCTTCCTGATAGCGCTGCTTCGGGTCGCCGATCAGACGGATCAGGTGATTGCGGATGTCGTGCACGCCATTGGCGTAATCGAGAATGCGCTCACTGACCGGATCGTAATACAGGGCGTTGATGGTGAAGTCGCGACGTTGCGCGTCTTCTTCCAGGGTGCCGTAGACGTTGTCGCGCAGAATCCGCCCGCTCTCGTTGCGCGAAGACTGGTTGCTGTCTTCGTCGTCTTCGTTGACCGGGTGGTTGGCGCGGAAGGTCGCGACTTCAATGATTTCGCGACCGAAATGGATGTGCACCAGCTTGAACCGGCGACCGATGATCCGCGCATTGCGGAATTCGGCGCGCACCTGCTCGGGGGTGGCACTGGTGGCGACGTCGAAGTCCTTGGGCGTGATGCCCAGCAGCATGTCACGCACGCAACCACCGACCAGATAAGCCTGGTAACCGGCACCTTGCAGGCGTTCGACGATATTCACCGCATAGCGGCTGAACTGCGTTTTCTGCAGCGAATGTTGGCCGCTGTTGAGCACTTCAGGGGTGCTGCGGATGTGTTGCGTACGACGCACGGGAGTTCGGAATGACTGGAACAGCTTCTTCAGCATGGGATGCACTGTTTGAAGGAATGTTCGGCCATACCAAAAGAATGACCGCATGATGGGCGCAGATTCTAGCATTTAGTCGGGGGATGGTGTAGGAGACAGCAGATTCGAGCTGAAAGCCGCAAGCTACAAGGGTGAAGCGGGGGTAGAGCGGAGGATTTTTTGCAGAAGGGAGAAACTACAAGGGGAGCCGAAGCTCCCCAAGAAGTAGTTGCGTGCTCTTTTTATTATTGATTCGGGCTTCTTGTTTTTGTTGAGTGCCCTCGCCACGAAGTGTTTCCCTCGTGACCCTCCCAATCGGGAGCCAAGAGCAAACGGATTGCTTTGGTCGCTGAATTGCAGTGATCTCTCGATCCAACCAGTACAGGCTCTGTCTTAGGACAGTTTTTGTTGTTCTCGGCCTGGTCGTGGGGCAAGCCCCAAATACAACGCCTCTCCAAAAGAATCAGTTAGCTGCGCCTCTCGCCGTCTTGTTTTTATTGTGCGTGAGTCGATTCGTCTTATTTTTATTGTCTTGTGCATTGCTTGTTATTGTTCTTGTACCAAACATATAGCAGGGTGCGTGCCAACTTTTGCCAAGCCCAGTAAAACAAGGGGTTAGGTCGATATAACCGTTTTGCAGGGGCGAAAAAAAGCCGGGGTTTCGTTACCGATAACCCCGGCTTCTGTTACGTGAATCGACTGCGGTAACAGTTTTTTCACATTGTCATGCGTTACCCGCGCACGCGGTGGGTAACGCTCAGCTCTCGCTGGCAACCCCGGTCTTGCGCCGTGGAATGCCCAGACGCTGGCGGCGTTCCCACAGGCATTTGCGGCTGACGCCCAGTTTGCGTGCCAGTTCGGTCTCGGTCATGTGGTCCTGATGCTCGAGGACGAAGTGCTGGAAATAGTCTTCCAGCGACAGATCCTCGGTCGGCTCATGGCTGCTGTTGCTGGCGTTACCGCCGGTTTGCGGCGGCAGACCGATGAACTCATCGTCCTCCAGATCGCTCAGCTCGATGTCGATGCCCAGCAGGTCGGCCGAAATCTCCGGGCTTTCGCTGAGAATCACCGCGCGCTCGACAGCGTTTTCCAGCTCACGGACGTTACCCGGCCAGGAATAGTGCCGGATCGCCTGTTCGGCATCGGCAGCGAATTTCAGGTCGGTGCGATTGATCCGCGCGCTCTGGCGAGCGAGGAAGGCATTGGCGATTTCGTTGACGTCGGCGCCGCGCTCGCGCAGCGGCGGCAGCTTCAGGGCAATCACGTGCAGACGGTAATAAAGGTCTTCACGGAACTGACCGATTTTCGCCAGGCTCTTCAGATCGCGGTGAGTTGCAGCGATCAGGCGCACATCGACTTTCTGTGACTGCACCGAACCTACGCGGCGAATTTCGCCCTCCTGCAGAACCCGCAGCAAGCGCGCCTGAGCTTCGAGGGGCAGTTCGCCGATCTCATCGAGAAACAAGGTGCCGCCGTCCGCCGCTTCGACCAGACCGGCGCGACCGGCACTGGCCCCGGTGAACGCGCCTTTCTCGTGGCCGAACAGTTCGGATTCGATCAGGCTTTCCGGAATCGCCGCGCAGTTCACCGAAATCATCGGCGCCTTGGCGCGTTTCGACAGATTGTGCAGAGCGCGGGCCACCAGTTCTTTACCGGTACCGGACTCACCCTGAATCAACACGTTGGAATCGGTTGGCGCGACTTTGCGGATCTTGCTGTACAGGTCCTGCATCGGTGGGCAGGAGCCGATGATGCCAATTTCACCATTGCTGTTATCCACAGCGGCTTTGCCATTGCCAGCGGCAGGCTTGCTCGCCGTAGCTTCGCCGGCAGCCGGCGCCGACTGGCGATCGCGCAGGATCCGCGCAACCGCCTGGAGCATTTCATCGTGGTCGAACGGCTTGGCGATGTAATCGACCGCGCCCATTTTCATCGAGTCGACCGCCGAGCGCAGGCTGGCGTAACTGGTCATGATCAGCACCGGTGTGCCCTGGCCGAGCTTGATCAGCTCGGTGCCCGGAGCGCCCGGCAGGCGCAGGTCGCTGACGATCAGATCGAACGTAGGAATGGTGAAGCGTTCTTGTGCTTCCTGCACTGATCCGGCTTCGCTGACCTGGTACTGGTTGCGTTCCAGCAGGCGGCGCAAGGCGGAGCGGATGATTGTTTCGTCTTCGACGATCAAAATGTGCGGCATTGATTCGATACTCTCGACGGTCTCAGTTCACAGCGGACGTCGCTTCGACATGACGCGGTAAGGTCACCCGGATACGGGTGCCGCGTTGGCTTTGTACATCAGCCGGGCTGTCGATGGTGATTTGTCCATAATGCTCTTCAACGATGGAATAGACCAGTGCAAGGCCCAGACCGGTGCCTTCACCTGGATCCTTGGTGGTGAAGAAAGGTTCGAACAATCGGTCCATGATGCTCGACGGAATACCACTGCCTTCGTCTTCGACGATCAGATCGACCGTGTGTTCGCCGGCTTCGCTCTTGACCCGTACCGCGCTGTGCGGCGGCGAGGCGTCGCGGGCGTTGGAGAGCAGATTGATCAGTACCTGTGCGAGCCGTTGCGGGTCGCCTTCGACCCAGTGGTCGGGATCGCACAGGTTGTAGAACTGCACTTCGAAATTGCGTCGGTTCAGCGCCAGCAGGCCGATGGCGTCCTGCGCGACTTCGGCCAGACACACCGGTTCGTCGTTGTGCTGATGACTGCCGGCATGGGCGAAGCTCATCAGCGACTGGACGATGCGCGAGACGCGTTTGGTCTGCTCGAGAATCTGCCCGCTGATTTCCGTCAGCTCGCCGTCATCTTCGCGCTCTTCGCGCAGGTTCTGCGCCAGGCAGGCGATGCCGGTGATCGGGTTGCCGATTTCGTGGGCCACACCCGCTGCGAGTCGGCCGATGCTGGCCAGCCGTTCGGAATGCACCAGTTTATCTTCGAGCATCTGCGTTTCGGTCAAATCCTCGACGAGTAGCACCAGACCACTGTTACCCGGTGCCAACGGCTCGTCGATTGCCGCTTTGTGCAGATTCAGCCAGCGGGTCTGACCATCAAGGGCCAGGTGCTGTTTGTGCAAATGCTCGTCGGGCAGGTTGATGAAGCCTTGCAGCAATTCTTTCCACGGGTTGGCGATGGTGCTCAGGCGCGAACCGACCACTCGCTGTGCGGCGATGCCGGTCAGCTCTTCCATGGCCTTGTTCCACATCAGGATCTCCTGATCCTTGGCCAGCGAGCAGACGCCCATCGGCAGTTCCTGCAAGGTCTGGCGGTGGTAGCGGCGCAGGGCATCGAGCTCGGCGGCCAGGCCGGTGAGGCGCGAGTGGTAATCCTCGAGACGGCTTTCAATGAAATGAATGTCTTCGGTGACGTAGTTTTCGCCGCCAGCCTTATAGGGCAGGAAGGTTTCCACCATGTCCTGCGCGACGCTAGGCCCCATCAGGCCGGACAGGTTGGCCTCGATGCGGTCGCGCAACCGGCGCAAGGCATACGGCCGGCGTTCATCGAAGGGCAGATACAAGTCGCGCAGCGCTTGCTCGACCTCTTTCTGCGCAGCCTTGGCACCCAGCGGCTTGGCCAGTTGCGTGGCGAACTCCTGCGGCGAGGCGGCGTGCAGTTCGCGGCGTTGCGGGCGGCGCACGTTGTCCACTGCACAGGCTTCGGCGGCGCTGGCTTCTTCCGGGCTGGCGTTGGTGAACAGCGAGATCAAAGTGAACATCAGCACGTTGGCCGCCAGCGAGGCGATGGCCGCCATGTGCCAACTGGTGTCGTCGAGCACGTAGATCATGTTCAGCAGCGGGATATAGAAGCCCTGCAGATTGCCGACCAGCGGCAGCAGCATGGTCACCACCCAGACCGTGATCCCCGCCAGCAGACCGGCAATGAAGCCGCGGCGGTTGGCGGTCGGCCAGTACAGCACCGACAACACCCCGGGCAGAAATTGCAGGGTCGCAACGAACGCGACGATGCCGAGGTTGGCCAGATCCTGCTCGACGCCGAGCATCAGGTAGAAACCGAAACCGGCCATGATGATCGCCACGATCAGCGCCCGACGGGTCCATTTCAGCCAGCGGTAGATGTTGCCTTCGGCCGGCGGTTGATAGAGCGGCAGCACCAGGTGGTTCAGCGCCATGCCCGACAAGGCCAGGGTGGTGACGATGATCAAGCCACTGGCGGCGGACAGGCCACCGACGTAGGCGAGCAAGGCCAGCGGTTTGCTGTTGGCGGCAATGCCGATGCCGAGGGTGAAATATTCCGGATCGGTGGTGGCGCCGAGTTTCAGACCGGCCCAGAGAATCAGCGGTACGGCGAGACTCATCAACAGCAGAAACAACGGCAGGCCCCAACTGGCGCTGACCAGCGAGCGCGGGTTGAGGTTTTCCGTAAAGGTCATGTGATACATGTGCGGCATGACGATCGCCGAGGCGAAGAACACCAGCAACAGCGTGCGCCACGGGCCTTCCTGCAACGGCGTATGCAGGGCGGCGAGGGCGGTCTGGTTTTGCAGCAGCCACAGCTCGAGCTGTTGCGGCCCGTCGAACACCCCATACAGTGCATACAGGCCAACGCCGCCGAGGGCGACCAGTTTGATGATCGACTCAAAGGCAATCGCGAACACCAGCCCTTCGTGTTTCTCACGGGTGGCGATATGCCGGGAACCGAAGAAGATCGTGAACAGAATGATCAGCGCACAGAACGCCAGCGCCACGCGACTCTGCACGCGCTCGCCGGTGAGGATGCCGATCGAATCGGCCACGGCCTGAATCTGCAAGGCAAGCAATGGCAAGACGCCAATCAGCATGAAAATCGTGGTCAGCGCACCGGCCCAGGTGCTGCGAAAGCGGAAGGCAAACAGGTCGGCCAGCGACGACAGTTGATAGGTGCGGGTGATTTTCAGGATCGGATAAAGCAGCACCGGCGCCAGCAGAAACGCACCGGACACGCCGAGATAGCTGGACAGAAAGCCGTAACCGTACTGATAGGCCAGGCCCACCGTGCCGTAGAACGCCCAGGCGCTGGCGTAAACCCCCAGCGACAAGGTGTAGGTCAACGGGTGGCGAATGATCGCGCGCGGGATCATGCCCCGTTCGCTGACCCAGGCCACGCCGAACAGCGCCGCCAGGTAGGCCGCGCTGACCAGGATCATCTGGGTCAGGCTAAAGCTCATCGGCATCTTTTTGGCTCTGCAGGATGAAGGTCACGACAATCAGGATCAGCCAGAGCAGATAAGGGCGATACCAGGCGCCCGTCGCGTCGATCCACCAATCCATGATGGCGGGGGAGAACAGGTAGATCCCGACGACCAGAAGCAGGACCAAGCGATAGATGTACATCCCGGCCTCTCTTTTTTATGCGCGTGCCCGAAAACGTGCGGCGATGGTAACGGATGGGCGCGCGACTGCAAGTGTCGTCATTGCAGTTGCGCTTCGGGCAGGGTCAGTGTGCGCGGGATCTTTTCGGCATCCCAGTGCGCGCTGCCCCAGGCCAGCAGTTCGCGCGGCGAGGCGTGCGCCAATTCAGCGCCGGGATTCTGCCCGAGCGCGCGCAACGCCCGCAGCAGCAACGGCGTGGCTTGATCGGCTTCAAGCGGCGGCGAGCGGTAGGACTTGCCGAGTTTGTTGCCGTCCGGCTGGGTGATCAACGGCAGGTGCAGATAGCGCGGCTGTTTCAGGCCGAGCAGTTCTTGCAGGTATAGCTGACGCGGCGTCGAATCTAGCAGGTCGGCGCCGCGCACAATATCGGTAATGCCTTGCCAGGCGTCATCGAGTACCACCGCGAGTTGATAAGCATAAAGACCATCGCGCCGACGGATGACAAAGTCGCCGACATCGCGGCCCAGGTGCTGGCGGTATTCGCCCTGCACGCGATCAATGAAGTGGTATTCCAGCTCCGGCACGCGCAGGCGGATCGCGGCGTCGTGCTGATCATGCCCGGCATTGCGGCAAAACCCCAGATAAATCCCGTGATAGGGCTCCAGTTGTTTGCGCGAGCAGGTGCAGGCGTAGGCCAGGCCATGATTGAACAGGCTATCGAGCACTTCGGCATAAGCCGCGTGTCGATCGCTCTGACGCACCATCTCGCCATCCCATTCGAAGCCGTAACTTTCCAGCGCCTTGAGAATCGCGGCTTGCGCACCGGGCTCTTCGCGCGGCGGATCGAGATCTTCCATGCGCACCAGCCAGCGCCCACCGACGGCGCGGGCGTCGAGGTAAGACGCCAACGCAGCGACCAGCGAACCGAAGTGCAGGTGGCCACTGGGGGTGGGGGCGAAGCGGCCGATGTAGGCGGGGGATTTGGCAGTCATGGAGGCGATAAAGGCTATTCAGAATTTGAGCAGGTTACCTCTGTGGGAGCGAGCCTGCTCGCGAAAGCGCTGTGTCAGTCAATAATGAGCTGTCTGAAGGGACGCTTTCGCGAGCAGGCTCGGTCCCACAGAGGCAGAAGCAGGTTCCGCGGGCAAAACACAGAAACAAAAACGGAGCGTTCGCACGCTCCGTCTTTCGTTCAGGTCGAGATTACTTGCCGACCTGCTTTTCCTTGATTTCCGCCAGGGTCTTGCAGTCGATGCACAGATCCGCCGTCGGACGGGCTTCGAGGCGCTTGACGCCGATCTCGATGCCGCAGGACTCGCACCAGCCGTACTCTTCGTCTTCGATCAGTTGCAGGGTCTTGTCGATTTTCTTGATCAGCTTGCGCTCGCGGTCGCGGGCGCGCAGTTCGAGGGCGAACTCTTCTTCCTGGCTGGCACGGTCGGCCGGGTCAGGGAAGTTGGCCGCTTCGTCTTTCATGTGATCAACCGTACGGTCGACTTCCTGCATCAAGTCCAGTTTCCACTTGTTCAGGATCTTGGTGAAGTGCGCGCGCATCGGAGCGCCCATGTACTCTTCACCCGCCTTCGGAACATAAGGTTCGAAGCCGCTGATCGTCGCTTGCTGCTGTTGCTTTGCTTGGGTGGACATGAAATAGACCGCCTCTACTCTTGTAATCCATTGCGCAGGATTGCTCCATCACCGACACCTGCCGGCCCTGCGGCTGCAAGCGGGCGAACTTACCAGATCAAATCAGCCTGCGCTACTCCCGGATGTCGAGCCCCCGGCGGGTGGCGCTTGCAGATGTCTGACAAGCCGTGTCTGTGGGAAGGGAGACCTGTTCAATCACTGATTTTAGTCAATCCTGGAGCGTACGTTCAGATCGTTACAGTCCAGCGTTCTTGAGGCTGTGACCTTCACGGGTTCTCGCTCGTTCCGGCAGACAGGTAGAATCGTCTCTTTTTTCCGTCGAAGGCATTCCAATGGGCCCCTACAGTGCGCGCAGTCGTGCGATCGAACCGTTCCATGTGATGGCGCTGCTGGCGCGGGCCAATGAATTGCAGGCTGAAGGCCACGATGTGATTCATCTGGAAATCGGCGAGCCGGACTTCACCACTGCCGAGCCGATCATTCGCGCCGGCCAGGCCGCGTTGACTGCCGGCAAGACCCGTTACACCGCCGCCCGCGGCATTCCCGAACTGCGCGAGGCGATCGCCGGGTTCTACCAGTCGCGATACGGCCTGAACATCGACCCACGGCGGATTCTGATCACACCGGGCGGCTCCGGCGCGCTGTTGCTGGCCAGTGCCCTGTTGGTCGATCCGGGTAAACACTGGCTGCTCGCCGACCCGGGCTACCCGTGCAACCGGCACTTTCTGCGGCTGGTCGAAGGCGCGGCGCAACTGGTGCCGGTGGGGCCGGATGTGCGTTATCAACTGACCCCGGATCTCATTGATCGGCACTGGGACCACGACAGTGTCGGCGCTCTCGTCGCTTCGCCGGCCAACCCGACGGGCACTTTGCTGACGCGCGATGAACTGGCCGGGTTATCCACAGCGATCACGGCCAGGCACGGGCATCTGGTGGTGGACGAGATCTACCACGGCCTGACTTACGGCACCGATGCCGCCAGTGTGCTGGAAGTCGATGACAGCGCTTTTGTCCTCAACAGTTTTTCCAAGTATTTCGGCATGACCGGTTGGCGCCTGGGCTGGTTGGTGGCGCCAGAAGCGGCGGTCAGCGAACTGGAAAAACTCGCGCAGAACCTCTACATCAGTGCGCCGAGCATGGCGCAATACGCGGCGCTGGCCTGTTTCGAGCCGGCCACCATAGCGATTCTTGAAGAGCGCCGCGCCGAGTTTGCGCGCCGTCGCGACTTCCTCCTGCCGGCGCTGCGTGAACTCGGTTTCAACATCGCCGTCGAGCCGGAAGGCGCGTTTTATCTGTACGCCGATATCAGCCGTTTCGGCGGTGATGCCTTCGCATTCTGCCGACATTTCCTCGAAACCGAGCACGTTGCCTTTACGCCGGGACTGGATTTCGGTCGTTATCAGGCCAGCCATCACGTGCGCTTCGCTTACACACAAAACCTCGCACGATTACGGGAAGCCGTGGAACGCATTGCGCGCGGCTTGAAGAGCTGGCAAGGCTGATGCGCTTTTATCCTGCTCTGGAAGAAGCGCGGCTGATTCGCCGATATAAGCGTTTTCTCGCCGATATCGAGACCGTTAGCGGGGAGTTGCTGACCATTCACTGCCCTAACACCGGTTCGATGCTCAATTGCCAGGTCGAGGGCGGGCAGGTCTGGTTCAGTCGCTCAAATGACCCGAAACGCAAATTGCCCGGCACTTGGGAAATTGGCGAAACCCCGCAGGGCCGGCTATTTTGCGTCAACACCGCACGCGCCAACGGATTGGTCGAAGAAGCCTTGCAGGCCGGCGTGATCACCGAGTTGAACGGCTTTACCGCGTTGAAGCGTGAGGTTGCCTACGGACAGGAAAAAAGCCGCATCGACTTCCGCCTCGAATACCCCAGCGGCCCGGCGTATGTCGAAGTCAAAAGCGTCACCTTGGGCTTCGACGGCACGGCGGTGGCGGCGTTTCCCGATGCGGTGACCCAGCGTGGCGCCAAACACCTGCGTGAGCTTGCGCATCTGGCGCGCGACGGCATTCGGGCGGTGCAGTTGTACTGCGTGAACCTTACCGGCATCGATGCCGTGCGCCCGGCCGAGGAAATCGATTGGGCTTACGCCGAGGCGCTGCGTGAAGCGGTCGCCTGTGGTGTTGAGGTGTTGGCCTACGGAGTGCGCCTGGACCACGAAGAAATGGTCATCGATCGCCGACTTGATGTGCGGCTAAACGGTTAAACGTCGATCCAAACGCCTTGTGTATCTTCCCGGCATTCAATTGCCGTGAGCGACTGCCCGGCGCAGGGGCCGGCGACGCATTCGCCGTTCTCGATCAGAAACAGTGCGCCATGGGTGGCGCACTGGATCAGGCTGTTGCTCGGGTCGAGAAACTGGTCGGGCTGCCATTCCAGCCCGACACCCCGGTGCGGGCAGCGATTGAAATAGACAAAGACTTGGCCACCTCGACGCACGGCAAACAGCTTTTTGCCTTCGATTTCGAAACCGCGACTGCCGGCTTCGGCCAGATCGCTGCCGGCGCAGAGAAACTTCATGGCTATCCTCTAATGTCCGCTCGTGTCGGGATATGTCCGAGCTTGACGTTCAAATGCAAACAATTATCAAATGGCGACCTTCTCCCACTGGGAGTCTGGCCGTTGCCGAGGATACTTGGCTCGCTGCGCCGATGCCCGGGAAACCTTGTTCAAGGAAGCTGTGTATGCGCCTGAAAACCCGCGTTGTCGTGCTGTGCGTCGGTCTTTTTCTCAGCCATCAGACGATCGCGGCGGATTTACCGCAACGCTGGGTCAGCGCCGGCGGGGCACTGTCGGAATGGGTCAGCGCGTTGGGCGGCGAGTCGAAGCTGGTCGGGGTCGACACCACCAGCCAACATCCCGAATCGTTGCAGGCGCTGCCGAGTATCGGTTATCAGCGCAGCCTGTCGGCGGAAGGCATCTTGAGCCTGCGCCCGGACATTCTGATAGGTACTGGAGAAATGGGACCGCCGCCGGTTCTGGCGCAAGTCAAAGCGGCCAAGGTCAAGGTCGAGTTGTTCTCGGCGCAGCCGGATCTGCCGACGCTGGAAAAGAATGTCACCCATCTGGGCCAGTTGCTCGGCGCACAAAACCAGGCGGCGCAGCTACTGCAGAGTTATCAACAGCAACTCCAGGCTCAGACAGTGCGCGTTGCCCAAGTGCAGACCACGCAGAAAGCCCCCGGCGTGTTGCTGTTGCTCGGGCATGCCGGCGGCAAGCCGTTGATCGCCGGCAAGGACACCGCCGCCGATTGGTTGCTGCAACAAGCCGGCGGGCACAACCTTGCGACGCATACCGGCTACAAACCGTTTTCTGTCGAATCCCTCGCCAGCCTCGATCCCGAAGTGCTGGTGTTCGCTGACCGAGCGTTGACGGGCGAGGCGGCAAAAGCCGCGTTGTTCAAGGAAAATCCGATCCTCAATTCCAGCCGCGCGGCCAAGAGCGGGCGGGTGATGGAGCTGGATCCGACGCTGCTGGTTGGCGGCCTCGGGCCACGGTTGCCGGCTGCTTTGCAAACCCTGACTGACGGCTTCTACCCGGCCAAGGGCGGCCAATGACCACACTGGTCAAACCCCGCGGCTTGTTTATCGGCCTGACATTGCTGTGTCTGCTGGCGATCTGGCTGTCGCTGGCATTGGGGCCGGTGAGCCTGCCGTTGTTCGATACCCTGCGCGCGGCGCTGCGTCTGATCGGCGTGCCGCTGGCGCCGCAAGGATTGGAGCAGGCCGAGCTGATTCTCGGCCAGATCCGCCTGCCGCGAACCTTGCTCGGCTTGGCGGTCGGCGGCGTGCTGGCGCTGTCGGGGGTGGCAATGCAGGGCCTGTTTCGTAATCCGCTGGCCGATCCGGGGCTGGTCGGGGTGTCCAGTGGCGCGGCGCTTGGCGCGGCGATTGCGATTGTCGGCGGTTCGTTATTCGGCGGCCTGCCGGAGTGGTTCGGGCCGTATCTGTTGTCGGTGTGTGCGTTTCTTGGCGGGCTCGGGGTGACGGCGCTGGTCTACCGGCTGGGCCGGCGCAACGGTCAGACGCATGTGGCGACCATGTTGCTGGCCGGTATCGCGCTGACGGCGCTGGCCAGTTCGGCGGTCGGTCTGTTCACTTACCTGGCCGATGACGCCACGCTGCGCACCCTGACGTTCTGGAATCTGGGCAGCCTCAACGGCGCCAGTTACGCGCGACTGTGGCCCTTACTGATCATCACCATCGGCGTGGCGCTGTGGCTGCCGCGTCGGGCCAAGGCATTGAATGCCTTGTTGCTCGGTGAATCCGAGGCCGGTCATCTGGGCATCGATGTCGAACGGCTCAAGCGCGAACTGGTGTTCTGCACCGCGCTGGGCGTTGGCGCGGCGGTTGCGGCGGCGGGCATGATCGGTTTTGTCGGGCTGGTGGTGCCGCATCTGGTGCGCCTGCTGGCCGGCCCGGATCACAAAGTTCTGTTGCCAGCCTCGGTGCTGGCCGGTGCGAGCCTGTTATTGCTCGCCGATCTGGTGGCGCGTCTGGCGCTGGTGCCGGCGGAGTTGCCGATCGGCATTGTTACTGCGTTTATCGGCGCGCCGTTCTTTCTTTATCTGCTGCTGCGAGGGCGTGCCTGATGCTGTCTGCGCGCGATCTGCATGTCCGCCGTGGCCGCAAAGCTGTGCTTAGTGGAGTCACGCTCAGGCTCGAACCCGGTCAAGTGCTTGGCGTGCTGGGACCGAACGGCGCCGGCAAAAGCACGTTGCTTGGCGCATTGTGTGGTGAGTTGCCCGCCAGTGACGGCAATGTCTCGCTCGAAGGTCAGGCGTTGAGCCACTGGAGCGGAACGCAGCGGGCACAACGACTGGCGGTGTTGCCGCAGGTTTCAACGCTGGACTTTGCCTTCGCCGTGGAAGAGGTCGTCGGCATGGGCCGTTTGCCGTACCAGACCGGGCGCGTACGTGATGACGAAATCGTCGCGGCAGCGCTGGCCGCCGCCGATGCCGGGCACCTGAGTGGGCGCAGCTATCTGGCGTTGTCAGGTGGCGAGCGTCAGCGCGTGCATCTGGCGCGGGTGCTGGCGCAACTCTGGCCGGGTAAGGCCGGGCAAACCTTGTTGCTCGACGAACCGACCTCGATGCTCGATCCGCTGCATCAGCACACCACCTTGCAGGCGGTGCGCGAGTTCGCCGATCGCGGCGCGGCGGTACTGGTGATCCTGCATGATCTGAATCTGGCGGCGCGTTATTGTGATCGCGTGCTGCTGCTGGAGGAGGGGCGCCCGGTCGCGCTGGATACTCCGCAGCAGGTGCTGCGCCCGGATACGCTAAAAGCGGTGTTCGGCCTGGAGGTATTGGTGCAGCCGCACCCGGAGCGTGGGCATCCGCTGATCATCGCCCGCTGATCAATCATCGAGGTGTCGCATGCGTGGATTGTGGTTGTTGGCGCTGGTGTTGCTCGCGGGGTGTCAGCACGTGGCGGTTCCGCCGGTGGGCGCTGATATCCGCGATCTGCGCAGCGGCGAGGTACTTACGGCGCAGCAATTGCTGACGCGTCTGGCTGAGCCTGAGCGTTTGATCATCGGTGAGCAGCACGACAACGCCGATCACCATGCCGCACAGTTGTGGCTGTTGCAGGCGCTCGGCGAGCAACGGGCGCAAGGCAGTCTGCTGCTGGAAATGCTCACGCCGGATCAACAAGCGAAAGTCGATGCGGCGCGCCAGTCGAAATCCGTTCCGGCAGACCTGCCCGCGGCATTGGCCTGGCAAGAGGGCTGGGACTGGAATCTTTACGGGCCGATCGTGCGCTTCGCCCTGACGCAACCGTATCCGTTGCTGGCGGCCAATCTCGATGACAGCGAAATCCGCGCGTTTTACCGAAATCCACCGGCTCTGAACGGTGCGCGCAGCAATGCGCTTTCGGTTAAAAAAACTTTGCTTGGGCAAGTCAGTGAATCCCACTGCGGCCTGCTGCCCGAATCACAGATGCCGGCAATGCTGGCGATTCAGCAACAGCGTGATCGGCGAATGGCCGAACGCATGCTGGCGGCGCCGATGCCTTCGATTCTGCTGGCCGGTGCCTGGCATGCGCGCAAGGATGTTGGCGTGCCGCTGCATCTGTCGGATCTCGGCGCTGGCAAGGCGCCGATCGTATTGATGCTGGCCGAGCAGGGCGATGTGGTAACGGCGGCGATGGCCGATTACGTCTGGTACACGCCTGCCACGCCGAAGCCGGATTACTGCGAACAGATGCGACAACAGTTCGCCAAATGACTTTTCCACAGGCAAAAAAAAGACCCGGTAAAAAACCGGGTCAAATAACCGTGATTAGCCTGATGAGGAGATAATCTGAGAGTCCGAACCAAGGGCTTTTCAGAATATCGACTGATCTCGCGACCAGTTGTGATAATCATAGCGATTCTCATTACCGCGTCAACCGCTGATTTTGCAAATCTGTAATTTAGTTTTTCGAATGATCTCGAGGCCACGCAAACTAAGGGGTTTGCGCTAGATACGATGCGTCGTCAAATGCGTAATCTGCCGATTCAACTGGCCGATGCGTCGAGCCATCCCCTCGATCAAGCTGTGGGCGATCTTCGGATTGCTGCGGGTCATGCTCAAAAACTGATCACCGGGAATCAACATCACCGTGCTCGGCTCTGACGTGACTACCGTGGCGTTGCGCGGCTCGCCGGTGAACAACGCCAGGGCGCCGAAAATCTCGTCCCTCGGCACGTCGCCGACCTTGTGCCCATCAACAAAAGCCTCGGCATGCCCGTCGATAATCACGAAGACATGATCCGCTGCATCGCCCTGTTGAATCAGCACGGCGCCCGCCTCAACGCGTTTGAAGCCGTTGGTGCTGCGAAACTCCCGGGGTTTCAACTCGGCCACGGCATGGGCGAGCAGCGCCATTTGCCCGAGCAGATAGCTCAGCAACTGCTCCGATCGATCAGGGTCGGCATACAAATGCTGCAAAACCTCATCGCGCCCATAGGGCACTAGGCGCACAGCGCTGTCGCTGCAAATGCGGCAGTCGCTCCATTGCTCGCCACGTTGCAGGCCGAGCAGATCACCTTCCTGCCAATAGAACAGCGCTCGGCCTGCAATGCAGCCATGCACCACGCCCTCGGTCAGCAGAAACAACTGATCGCTCGGCACCTGTGCAAACAGATCGTCCGTTGCCTCCAGCTCGATGACCGGCGCGCATGGCGACAAATCCTGCAGCCATTGCCCGGGAAGATTCTGCAAGCGATTGATCAATGCGTCGGCGTGGGCCGATTGTTCCCCCAGTAAATACATGGCGTCAGCGCCTGTTCAGTTCTTGTGACGCGCGGAAATGGCCTCGAGCTGTTTGTTCAAGGCGTCCTTGCGCTCGGCGGGGATATCGTTCCAGTGCACGTCCATCAACGCGCCCTCGATCGCATACAACAACACCTTCGATGCGCGAAACCCCCGAGTACGCACGGCCCGGTAGGCGTCCACTGCACCGAGGCGACGCAAGTCCGAGGCGCTGTGGATGCCCACGGCATGCAGCCATTGCGCCGATGTCTTGCCAAGATTTTTCAGGTGTTGCAGTTCATCATTCATCAAGCCTCCTTGCGACGGCCGAATGGTGCGTGGGCGAGCTTCTCAGCAGTGTAGCCATCAGTAGGAAAAGCGTGATTGTTTGGTCGGATTCGACGCAAAAGCTTCTAAGAAAGGGGGTAAAAGGCCTGCGAACGCAGAAGGAAGCGAGTTAGGCGGTTAACAATGTGGGAGCGAGCCTGCTCGCGAAGAGGGCGTATCAGACACAATCGATACCCACTGACACTACGCCTTCGCGAGCAGGCTCGCTCCCACAGGGGAAAGGCGTGGTGTCAGGAAGATCTCCAGGTTTCAGCGGGTGCGATAGCGCAGCCGCGTGCCGAAATTCATCGACATCAGAATCTCGTCAGCACTCAGCTCCGGCGGAAAGTATGCCCCGGAAATCTGCGCATGGGCCAGGCTGGCGCCTTCGAGCGATGCCTTGCGGAAGTCGATGCCGCGCAGATCGGCGGAGCGGAAGTACGCATCGCGGAAATCCACGTTATCGGCATTCAGTTCACGCAGATCGAGACCACGGAAATCGCCGCCGACCATGTCGATCGGGCCATCCTGTGGGCGTTCCTTGTTGAAGCCTGCGATGTCATCTTTGTGCAGCAGGGCGTAAAGCGGAGTGTCGAGCAGTTTTGGCTGGCTCATGTCAGATCACCTGTTGGTTTTATGACGCCAGTATAGTGCCACTATTTGCCGGCCGTGAAGCGAGCGAGGGCTTCACGGCCGAAATAGTTTTTTACAGACCCGGCAGGCGCTGACGGATCTGCGCGACCACCGTGTCCAGCGTGCCGGATTCATTGGTCTGCACGCGTTTGCTACGGAGGATTTCTTCCGGCGTCAACGCTTCGCGATTGGCCTGTTGCGCTTCGATCACGGCGAGGGTGGCGTCGGACGGATCCTTCTGGTCGGCCTGACGCATCGCCAGCCAGCTCTCGATCACGGCTTGCGGGGCGTTGCAGTCGAGAATCAAAAACGGCGTGCCGGTGGCTTCGGCAATCTTCGCCGCGTTGTCGCGCTGCTCGCGTTTGAGATAGGTCGCGTCGATCACTACCGGGAACCCGGCGTGCAGGATCACCTCGGCGATTTCATGCAGGCGCGCGTAGGTCGCGGTGCTGGCATCGGCGCTGTAAATGCCGGCCTGCACGTCGTTGGCAACAGTCTGCTCGCCAAACAGGCGCTTGCGCTCGACATCGGAACGCAGGCGAATCGCGCCCAGCGCTTCGACCAGGCGCATGGCCACATGACTCTTGCCGACGGCGGAAACACCGTGGGTAATGGCCATGAAGCGCGAAGGAATGGTGCTGTAGCTTTCCGCCAGGTTGGCGTAGTTGCGGTACTGGCGCAGGGTGGTGGCGCGCTGCACTGCAGTCGCATCTGCCGGCATGCTGAACAGCGCAACTTTGGCCCGCACCAGCGCGCGGTAGGCTTTATAGAAGTTCAGCACTTCCAGGCCCTCATAGTCGCCGGTCAGTTCCAAGTACTGGCTGATGAGGCGACGCGCGAGCGATTTCAGGCCACGGTCTTCCAGGTCCATGGCGAGGAAACCGGTGTCGGCCCAGACGTCAGTGAAACGGAACGGCTCGTTGAACTCGATGCAGTCGAAGATCACCACATTGCCGTCGATGACCGTGGCGTTGCCCAGATGGATGTCGCCGTGGCACTCGCGGGTGAAGCCTTGGGCCTTGCGCGCGGCGAACAACGGCTTGAGGCGTTCGAAGCTGCTCTCGGCCCAGGCTTTGAGTGCCTCGAGTTGCAGCAAATCGTTCTTGTCGCTGAGGAATGGCAGAATCTGCTCGAAGTTTTGCGAAACTGGCGCCATCACGCTGTCCGGAGTGCCAGCGTCGTGTTCGGCCGGGACTTTCGGTGCATTGATATGGAAATGCGCGATCTGCTCGGCCAGCGCATCGATGTGCTGAGTGGTCAGCTCGCCATTGGCTTGCAGCGTGCTGAGCAAGCCGCTCTGCGGGAACTGGCGCATTTTCAGCACGTATTCGATAGCCGGGCCGTCGCCGCCCAATTGCGGTGCCTCGATGCTGCCGGTGATTGGCAACACGTCCAGATACAAATCAGCGGTCAGACGCTGGTTCAGACGCAGCTCTTCAGCGCAGAAATGCGCACGTGCGTCGAGGCTGGTGAAGTCGAGGAAGCCGAAATTCACCGGCTTCTTCACTTTATAGGCAAAGGGGCCGGTGAGAATGACCCACGAAATGTGGGTTTCGATGACCTGAAACCCTTCGATGGGATGCGGGTAGAGGGCCGGGTTTTGCAGGGCAGCGATCAGGGACTGGCTCACGGGCGATCCTTCAGAGACGGGGGAATTCGAGGCGGCCATTATGGCTGCTTGCCCGCCTGACGCAAACCTCCGCGCGTGCCTGTTGACGATCGATAAAGTGCGTATAATCCGCCGCCATGACTCGATCCCGATCCCCCCGTACCAAGAAAAAACCACCAGCCAAGGGCCTCAGCCCATGGTTGAGCTGGGCCATTAAACTCAGCCTGGTCGGCCTTGTAGTGCTGGCCGGCTTCGCCGTTTACCTCGATGCCGTGGTGCAGGAGAAGTTCTCCGGCAAGCGCTGGACCATCCCGGCCAAGGTGTACGCGCGCCCGCTCGAGCTGTTCGTCGGACAGAAGCTCAGCAAGGACGATTTCCTCACCGAACTCGATGCCCTCGGCTATCGCCGCGAAGCCGTGAGCAACGGCCCCGGCGCCGCAGCCGTCAGCGGCAATACGGTTGACCTGAACACCCGTGGCTTCCAGTTCTATGAAGGTCTGGAAAAGCCGCAGCCAGTGCGTGTGCGTTTCTCCGGTGATTACGTTGCTGAGCTGTCCTCGACCAACGGTTCGAAACTGTCGGTGGTGCGCCTCGAGCCGCTGATGATCGGCGGCATTTACCCGAAAAATCTTGAAGACCGCATCCTGATCAAGCTCGATCAGGTGCCGCCTTACCTGCTCGAAACCCTGATCGCTGTGGAAGACCGCGACTTCTACAGCCACTGGGGCGTGTCGCCGAAATCGATCGCCCGCGCCGTGTGGATCAACACCTCCGGCGGCAAGATGACCCAGGGCGGCAGTACGCTGACCCAGCAGTTGGTGAAGAACTTCTACCTGACCAGCGAACGCAGCCTGACCCGCAAGCTCACCGAAGCGATGATGGCGTTGCTGCTCGAACTGCATTACGACAAGAAGGAAATCCTTGAGGCCTACCTCAACGAAGTCTTCGTCGGCCAGGACGGTCAGCGCGCGGTGCACGGTTTCGGCCTGGCCAGCCAGTTCTTCTTCGGCCAGCCTTTGTCCGAACTGAAACTGCATCAGGTGGCGATGCTGGTCGGCATGGTCAAGGGGCCGTCCTACTACAACCCGCGTCGCAACCCGGAGCGCGCGCTGGAGCGGCGCAATCTGGTCCTCGACGTGCTGGCGCAGCAAGGCGTGGCAACCCCCGAGCAGGTCGAAGCGGCGAAGAAAATGCCGCTCGGCGTGACGACTCGCGGCAAGCTCGCCGACAGCTCGTTCCCGGGCTTTATCGACCTGGTCAAACGTCAGTTGCGCGAAGATTACCGCGACGAAGACTTGACCGAAGAAGGCCTGCGCATCTTCACCAGTTTCGACCCGATTCTGCAGATGAAAGCCGAAGCCTCGGTCAACGACACGTTCAAGCGTCTGGCCGGGCGCAAGGGCTCGGATGACGTCGAAGCGGCGATGGTCGTGACCAACCCGGAAACCGGCGAAGTCCAGGCGATGATTGGCAGTCGTCAGGCCAGCTACGCCGGGTTCAACCGTGCCCTGGATGCGGTGCGCCCGATTGGTTCTTTGATCAAACCGGCGGTGTACCTGACCGCGCTCGAGAAGCCGAGCCAGTACACGCTGACCAGTTGGCTGTCGGACGATCCGCTGTCGGTCAAGGGCGCCAACGGTCAGGTGTGGAAGCCGCAGAACTACGATCGTCGCTCCCACGGTACGGTTTTCCTCTACCAGGGCCTGGCGCATTCCTACAACCTGTCGACCTCGCGTCTGGGCCTGGAAGTCGGTGTGCCGAATGTGCTCAAGACCGTGGGTCGCCTGGGCGTTACCCGTGAATTCCCGGCGTTCCCGTCGATGCTGCTGGGCGCTGGCGGCATGACGCCGATCGAAGTGGCAACCATGTACCAGACGCTGGCTAACGGTGGTTTCAATACGCCGATGCGCGGCATTCGCAGCGTGTTGACCGCCGAGGGCGAGCCGCTCAAGCGTTATCCGTTCCAGATCGAACAGCGCTTCGATCCTGCCTCGATTTACCTGATCCAGAACGCCATGCAGCGGGTGATGCGTGAAGGTACCGGCAGTTCGGTTTATAACGTGCTGCCCAAGACCCTGACCCTGGCGGGCAAGACCGGTACCAGTAACGATTCGCGCGACAGCTGGTTCGCCGGTTTCAGTCAGGATCTGCTGGCAGTGGTCTGGCTCGGCCGCGACGACAACGGCAAGACGCCGTTCACCGGGGCCACCGGTGCGCTGCAGGTCTGGACCAGTTTCATGCGCAAGGCCGATCCGCTGCCGCTGGACATGCCGCAGCCGGACAACGTCGTGCAGGCCTGGGTCGACTCGCGCACCGGCCAGGGCTCCGATGCCAACTGCCCCGGCGCGGTACAGATGCCGTATATTCGCGGCAGCGAGCCGCCACCCGGCGCCGCGTGTGCAAGCGAAACACCTGCCTCGCCGGAATCGGTGATGGACTGGGTCAAGGGCTGGATGAATTAAGCAAAGAGGGTTTCAAGTGAACAAGTGGTTGATTCCAGCGGTGACCGCCGTGGCTTTGCTCAGCGGCTGCTCCACCGTACAGCGTGGTTCGATTCCCGTGGTGGATTCGGGCACGGCCGTGTCCAACAGCGAACGCATCGGCGCCAATGGCGGTTTCCGCCAGACCACGGTCAAGCGCCCGGCGCAGGGCCAGCCTCAGGCGATTCCGCAAGGCGATACCGGCGTAGTGGTGATGGTGCCGGGCGGCGGCGCGGCGGTGTCGACACCGATCAGCTCTTCGCCGATCGTCCCGGGGCCTGCATCCGGCGGTATCACGTCGGGGCCGTACAACCCATCGGCGGTTGAGTCGGCGCCGATCAACTCCGGCAGCTACAGCATGCCGTCGACGCCAAGTGGCATTCCTTCGGCCAGCAGTGGCGGTGGCCTGTCGGCGGATGAGCAACTGGACGGCCCGGTACTCGCCTTGCTGACCACCGCGCAACAGCAGCAGGCCGGCGGCGACCTCAACGGTGCCTCTTCCAGCCTGGAGCGGGCGCAACGTGTCGCCCCGCGCGAGCCACAAGTGCTTTACCGTCTGGCGCAGGTGCGCATGGCCCAGGGCGATGCGCCGCAAGCCGAGCAATTTGCCCGTCGTGCGCTGACCATGGCCAACGGTCGTCCGGACCTGCAAGCCAGCCTGTGGGAAATCATCGCTCAGTCCCGTGAGAAACAAGGCGATTCCGCCGGTGCTGCGCTGGCCCGTCAGAAGGCCAAGGTTTCCCTGTGATGGACGTGCGTTTCCCGAAAATCGCCGATCAGCTGTTGTTGATCGAACGCGAGCTGCGCACTCAGGGCTGGTGGGATGAGGTTGAGCCGTCCGCCGAAGCGCTGAGCAGTGTCGAGCCGTTTTCCGTCGACACGCTGGACTTCGAGCAATGGCTGCAATGGATCTTCCTGCCGCGCATGAAGATGATCCTCGAACAGGATCTGCCCTTGCCGAACGCCTCGGGTATTCAGGAAATGGCGGAAATGGTCTTCGCCCAGCGCAACCTTGGCGGCAAGGATCGTCAGTTGCAGGTACTGCTCAAAGAGTTCGACCTGCTGATCACTGCATCCCGCTGAGCGCGGTTGTGTAGGAGCTGCCGAAGGCTGCGATCTTTTGATTTTGCTGTTGAAGAGCAAGATCAAAAGATCGCAGCCTCGTTGCACTCGTCAGCTCCTACACAGCTCTCACACAGATCCGGCAGCGTGCCTACGAGCAGTTCTCGGCTATCTGCTTCTTCGCCTCGACGATGCGTTCCTGACGCTGTGTATCGTCGAGCCTGCGCACATCCCCCTCGACCTCCTCACGCAAGCGCGGATTGTTCTGCAGTTGCGCCAGGTTTGTGCGTGCCTGTTCGCAAAACGCCTTGAGATGCGCCTGCTGCTCGGCGACCTGTTTCTTCACCTTGGCATCGATGGCTTTCTGATCGCCAAGGACGCCGCCGCCCGGCATCGGCGCCGCTTTCGGCGCGGGTGAGGAGGGCGTCTGTACGGTCGTCGACGGTTGGCCCTGCGGAGGCTGCGCATCGAAATGCGTGACGCCTTGGGCATCGACCCATTTGTAGATTTGAGCGGCCGAGCACCATGGGCTGAGACCGATCAGCAGAGTGAGGAGGAGCGTTCGCATGCTGATTCCTTGGCAAAAATGCGCAATTGACGCTAACAGAGTAGCGCTTTTCAGGTTTTTTCTTGCGTTCTCATGTGCTTACCCACAATTAACCCCACAGACGACTTGACTTGCAGAGGGCGAAACAGAAGAATCCAAAGTCCGCTGTAGAGGGACTGCCAGAAGCAGACCCACTCGGTAGATCATGAGGCGCACATCCGCGCCGACCTGTTACACCCGCAACGCGTTACCTCGCGCTGGGTGGGAAAGGCCCGCAACACTTGGGACGATCCCAATACTTGCTCAGTCAGTGCTGACGTAGTCGGCGACCACCGTCGCTCATGCTCTGCCGAGAAGTAAACCTATTAAGACCCGCCCCTTTTTTGTGGACGGTATTCTGGCGTTTTAGAGGTGAACAACGTGGAGCTTTTATCTGGCGGTGAGATGCTCGTCCGCTTTTTGCGTGACGAAGGCGTCAAATATATCTACGGGTACCCGGGTGGTGCTCTCCTGCATGTTTACGATGCCCTGTTCAAAGAACCGGAAGTGACCCACATCCTGGTTCGTCACGAACAAGCGGCGACCCATATGGCTGACGGCTACGCCCGTGCCACCGGTAAAGCCGGCGTGGTATTGGTGACTTCCGGTCCAGGCGCCACAAACGCCATCACCGGTATCGCCACCGCCTATATGGACTCGATTCCGATGGTGATCATTTCCGGTCAGGTGCCAAGCACCATGGTCGGCACCGACGCGTTCCAGGAAACCGACATGATCGGTATCTCCCGGCCGATCGTGAAGCACAGCTTCATGATCAAGCACGCTTCGGAAATCCCGGAAGTCATGAAGAAGGCCTTCTACCTGGCGCAATCCGGTCGTCCGGGCCCGGTCGTTGTCGACATCCCGAAAGACATGACCAACCCGGCCGAAAAGTTCGAATACGTTTTTCCGAAAAAAGCCAAGCTGCGCTCCTACAGCCCGGCCGTTCGCGGTCACTCCGGGCAGATCCGCAAAGCAGCCGAAATGTTGTTGGCGGCCAAGCGCCCGGTGCTGTACTCCGGCGGCGGCGTGATTCTCGGCAATGGCTCCGCGCAACTGACCGAACTGGCGAAAATGCTCAACCTGCCGGTGACCAACACGTTGATGGGTCTGGGCGCTTTCCCAGGCACTGACCGTCAGTTCATCGGCATGCTGGGTATGCACGGCAGCTACACCGCGAACCTGGCGATGCACCATGCCGACGTGATCCTCGCAGTGGGCGCACGCTTCGACGATCGCGTGATCAACGGCCCGGCGAAATTCTGCCCGAACGCCAAGATCATCCATATCGACATCGACCCGGCGTCGATTTCCAAGACCATCAAGGCCGACGTGCCGATCGTGGGTCCGGTCGAGAGCGTCCTGACCGAAATGGTCGCGATTCTCAAGGAAATCGGCGAGACCCCGAACAAGGAGTCCGTAGCCAGCTGGTGGAAGCAGGTGGATGAATGGCGCGGTGATCGCGGCCTGTTCCCTTATGAAAAGGGCGACGGCAGCCAGATCAAGCCGCAGACCGTGATCGAAACCCTCTGCGAAGTGACCAAGGGCGACGCCTTTGTGACCTCCGACGTGGGTCAGCACCAGATGTTTGCCGCGCAGTACTACACGTTCAACAAGCCGAACCGCTGGATCAACTCCGGTGGCCTGGGCACGATGGGCTTCGGTCTGCCAGCCGCGATGGGCATCAAACTGAGCTTCCCGGACGACGACGTTGCCTGCGTCACCGGCGAAGGCAGTATCCAGATGAACATCCAGGAGCTGTCGACCTGCCTGCAATACGGCTTGCCGGTGAAGATCGTCATCCTCAACAACGGTGTGCTGGGCATGGTTCGCCAGTGGCAGGACATGAGCTACGGCAGCCGTCACTCGCACTCCTACATGGAATCGCTGCCCGACTTCATCAAGCTGGCTGAAGCCTACGGCCACGTTGGCGTACGCATCACCGAATCGAAAGATTTGAAGTCGAAGATGGCCGAAGCGTTTGCCATGAAGGATCGCCTGGTGATCATCGATGTTGCGGTCGACACCAGCGAGCACGTCTACCCGATGCAGATCAAAGACGGCTCCATGCGCGATATGTGGCTGAGCAAGACGGAGCGTACTTAATCATGCGGCACATTATTTCCCTGCTTCTGGAAAACGAACCCGGCGCTCTGTCTCGCGTAGTCGGCCTGTTCTCGCAGCGCAACTACAACATCGAAAGCCTGACCGTGGCCCCGACCGAAGACCCGACCCTGTCGCGTCTGACGCTGACCACCGTGGGCCACGATGAAGTGATCGAGCAGATCACCAAAAACCTGAACAAGCTGATCGAAGTGGTCAAGCTGGTGGACCTGTCGGAAAGCGCTCACATTGAGCGTGAACTGATGCTGGTCAAGGTCAAGGCCACTGGCGCCCAGCGCGCCGAGATCAAACGCACCACCGATATCTACCGTGGACAGATCGTCGACGTCAGCGCCAGCGTGTATACCGTTCAATTGACCGGTACCAGCGACAAGCTCGACAGCTTCATTCAGTCCATCGGCACCGCATCGATTCTGGAGACCGTCCGCAGCGGCGTGACCGGTATTGCTCGCGGCGACAAAGTACTCAGCATCTAAACCAAATTAGCGCATGGCCTGAACGGCCGGATATAAGGGGAAATTCATGAAAGTTTTCTACGATAAAGACTGCGACCTGTCGATCATCCAGGGCAAGAAAGTTGCCATCATCGGTTACGGCTCCCAGGGCCACGCTCAAGCGTGCAACCTGAAAGACTCCGGTGTCGACGTTACCGTCGGTCTGCGTAAAGGTTCGGCCACCGTTGCCAAAGCCGAAGCTCACGGCCTGAAAGTGACCGACGTTGCTTCCGCTGTTGCCGCTGCCGACCTGGTCATGATCCTGACCCCGGACGAGTTCCAGTCCTCGCTGTACAAGAACGAAATCGAGCCGAACATCAAGAAAGGCGCCACTCTGGCCTTCTCCCACGGCTTCGCGATTCACTACAACCAGGTTGTTCCGCGTGCCGACCTCGACGTGATCATGATCGCGCCGAAAGCCCCGGGCCACACCGTACGTTCCGAGTTCGTCAAAGGCGGCGGTATCCCTGACCTGATCGCGATCTACCAGGACGCTTCGGGCAACGCCAAGAACGTTGCACTGTCCTACGCTGCTGGCGTCGGTGGCGGTCGTACCGGCATCATCGAAACCACCTTCAAGGACGAGACCGAAACCGACCTGTTCGGCGAACAAGCCGTTCTGTGCGGCGGTACCGTTGAACTGGTAAAAGCCGGTTTCGAAACTCTGGTTGAAGCTGGCTACGCGCCGGAAATGGCCTACTTCGAGTGCCTGCACGAACTGAAGCTGATCGTTGACCTCATGTACGAAGGCGGTATCGCCAACATGAACTACTCGATCTCCAACAACGCCGAATACGGCGAGTACGTGACTGGCCCGGAAGTGATCAACGCCGAATCCCGTCAGGCCATGCGCAACGCCCTGAAACGTATTCAGGACGGCGAATACGCCAAAATGTTCATCAGCGAAGGCGCAACCGGCTACCCTTCGATGACCGCCAAGCGTCGTAACAACGCCGCTCACGGCATCGAAATCATCGGCGAGCAACTGCGCTCCATGATGCCGTGGATCGGTGCCAACAAGATCGTCGACAAAGCCAAGAACTGAGTCGTCGTCCCTTGTACGAAAAACGCGGCCTCGGCCGCGTTTTTTCGTTTGGGCCGGTGCTTCTGGTATAAAGCTGCATCGTTTGTGGCCGAACTGTCGTCCTCAAGCTTCTGTCGAATTTTTTCCAAACCGTTGCAAGGTAATGTCCATGAGCGAACGTCCCGAAGAGCCGAACAAGGCTTCCGACGCCGAAAGCCTGCTGCCCATCGATGAACATATCGAAGAAGGGCACGACGCTGAAGGTCGTAAAGTCCGGCATCGTGGTATCTATCTGCTGCCGAACCTGTTCACCACTGCCAACCTGTTCGCAGGCTTTTATTCCATCATCAACTCGATGAGCGCCCAGGCCGCATTGAGCGCCGGCGACTCGGTGAATGCGAGCAAGTACTTCGCCTTCGCCGCGATCGCGATCTTCGTCGCGATGGTGCTCGACGGCCTCGATGGTCGCGTGGCGCGCATGACCAATACGCAAAGTGCCTTCGGCGCCGAGTACGACTCGCTGTCGGACATGGTCGCGTTCGGTGTCGCGCCGGCGTTGTTGGCCTTCGGTTGGGCATTGGGCGACATGGGCAAGGTCGGCTGGATGGTCGCCTTCATTTATGTCGCGGGTGCGGCATTGCGTCTGGCGCGTTTCAACACCCAGGTCGGCACGGCGGACAAACGCTACTTCATTGGTCTGGCCAGCCCGGCGGCGGCAGGTGTAGTGGCCGGCATTGTCTGGGCGTTCAGTGATTACGGCATTCAGGGTTCGAAAATGTCGTTCCTCGTGGCGCTGATGGTGGCGGCGGCCGGCATGCTGATGGTCAGCAACATCAAGTACAACAGCTTCAAGGAGCTGGATCTGAAAGGGCGCGTGCCGTTCGTGGCGATCCTTGCGGTGGTGTTGGTATTCGCTGTCGTGTTCAGTGATCCGCCGCGCATTCTGCTGCTGGTATTCCTCGCCTATGCGGCGTCCGGTCCGGTGCAATATCTGTTGCGTCTTCGTCGTCACAAAAACGCCGAGTGATGTAATTTCCCGCATACTCCGCAGTCTATGGGTGCACCTGTCCTCCAAAGCTGCGGAGTTGTCATGTTGATCAAGATCCCCAAAGCATCCGACTGCCATGAGTCGGATGTCACGCCTGAAGCCATTTATCTCTCCCGCCGCCAATTGCTCGGCGCCACTGCTGCCGGTATTGCCGTGAGCAGCCTGCCGCGCTGGGCCAGTGCAACTGATGCCCCTCGCTACTCTGATGTCGAATCCGGCAAGGCTCCGGCCTGGTTTGCCGAAAAGCTTCCTTTTACTCAATGGGGGGCGGTCAACGTCAAGGACGAGGCGATCACGCCTTATAAAGACGCGACGAACTACAACAACTTTTATGAGTTCGGTACCGGCAAGGGCGATCCGGCGAGGAACGCTGGCGACCTGAAAACCGAACCCTGGAGCGTGGTGATTGACGGGGAGGTGGGTAAGCCGGGGCGTTATGCGCTGGAAGACTTCATGAAACCGTATCAATTGGAGGAACGTATCTATCGTCTGCGTTGCGTCGAGGCGTGGTCGATGGTCATTCCCTGGATCGGCTTTCCCATCTCGGCCTTGCTCAAGCAGGTCGAGCCGACTTCCAAGGCCAAGTACATCCGCTTCGAAACCCTGCAAGATCCCAAGAGCATGTCCGGCCAGCGTTCCGGTTTTGCCTTGATCGACTGGCCGTATGTCGAAGGCTTGCGTCTCGATGAGGCGATGAATCCTTTGGCGATCTTGGCGGTGGGCATGTATGGCCGCGAACTGCCGAACCAGAACGGCGCACCTTTGCGTCTGGTGGTGCCGTGGAAGTACGGCTTTAAAAGCGTGAAGTCCATTGTGCGCATCAGTCTGGTCAGCGAGCAGCCGAAGACTACCTGGCAAAGCATTGCTGCCGATGAGTATGGCTTCTATGCGAATGTGAATCCGACGGTTGATCATCCGCGCTGGACCCAGGCCCGCGAGCGGCGCTTGCCGAACAGCCTGTTCAAACCGAATGTGCGCGATACGCAGATGTTCAACGGCTACTCGGATGAAGTCGCTTCTTTATATACAGGGCTCGATCTGCGGAAGAACTACTGATGCGCTATCCGTTCTGGCGAGTGGGCGTTTTCATTGCTGCGGCGGTGTGGCCATTGCTGTGGTTCTATCAAGCGTTCGCCGATCTGCTCGGGCCTGATCCGGGCAAGGTGCTGGTTGATCGTCTCGGGCTTGGCACGCTGGTGTTGCTGTTGATTACGCTGAGCATGACGCCGTTGCAAAAGCTGAGCGGCTGGGCGGGGTGGATTGCAGTGCGCCGACAGTTAGGGCTTTGGTGTTTTGCTTATGTGACGCTGCATCTGTTCAGCTATATGGCGTTTATCCTCGGGTTCGACTGGTCACAGTTGGGCGTTGAGCTGCGCAAGCGGCCGTACATTATTGTCGGTGCGCTGGGCTTCCTCGGATTGCTGATATTGGCGTTAACGTCCAATCGTTATAGTCAGCGTCGTTTGGGTACTCGCTGGAAGAAGCTGCATCGGCTGGTGTACGTGATCCTGGGACTGGGGTTGCTGCATATGCTGTGGATTGTGCGAGCCGATCTGGAGGAGTGGACGATTTATGCCTTTATAGGTGGCGTGCTTTTGTTGCTTCGTCTACCGTCGGTGACGAGGCGAATCCCGCGTTTGCTGGGTAAAAAGCAGAATCTGCAAGAAAAGCGAAATTAACGGTTGACGGCAGATTCCAGAGGTCTATAATTCGCCCCACTTCCGGCGCAGTCGAAACGGAAAACTCCTTGAGATTCAAAGAGTTGCGCGGTTTTCGACAGCGGCTTGCTTCAGATCATCGAAGCCTGGAAGGAGTTGAGAGAG
>NZ_JAMSHA010000008.1:0-351376 GCF_025706525.1 Pseudomonas mercuritolerans | reverse complement strand
TGAGTTCCCTGAAGGGCCGTCGAAGACTACGACGTTGATAGGTTGGGTGTGTAAGCGCTGTGAGGCGTTGAGCTAACCAATACTAATTGCCCGTGAGGCTTGACCATATAACACCCAAGCAATTTGCTGACCTGAAAAGGCACCAGATTGCGGTGTGTGAAGACGAAACGAACCGAAAGTTCGAAACGCACAAACACCGACAGCTGTCACATACCCAATTTGCTGAAGCGAGACCATCTGGTCACGAGTCAGTACCCGAATTTCTTGACGACCATAGAGCGTTGGAACCACCTGATCCCATCCCGAACTCAGCAGTGAAACGATGCATCGCCGATGGTAGTGTGGGGTTTCCCCATGTGAGAGTAGGTCATCGTCAAGATTAAATTCCGAAACCCCAATTGCGAAAGCAGTTGGGGTTTTGTTTTGCCTGCGAGAAAGTTTTTAGAAACGAAGCGAACAAAATTGCACAGTTATTTTCGAAGCAGAACACTAGAATAGCCCCATCTTTATCGGAGCCAGAGCCTGTATGTCAGAATCGGTTGACGCCCCCGGGCTGTCAGATTTACCGCTGGAAGACTTGATAGCCTGTCACGAGTGCGACCTGCTGATGCGCAAGCCGACACTTGCCCATGGTGAGAAGGCTCTCTGCCCGCGCTGCGGCTACGAGTTATATGCGCACCGCCATAACGTGGTGCAGCGCAGCCTCGCGCTGGTAATCGCCGCGTTATTACTTTACGTACCGGCAAACTTTTTACCCATCATGCAACTCAATATCCTCGGGCAATCTTCGCAGGATACGGTCTGGAGTGGCGTAGTCGGCCTGTTCAACACCGACATGCAAGGTGTGTCGATTGTCGTCTTCCTTTGCAGCATGGCCATACCGTTACTCAAGTTGTTGTGCCAGCTGTTTGTCCTACTTACGATCCGCTTCAATGTCGGCCGTAGTTATGGCTTGTTGCTCTATCGTATTTACCACCACCTCAGAGACTGGGGCATGCTCGAGGTCTACCTCATGGGCGTCCTCGTCGCGATCGTGAAGCTGGCGGATATGGCAGCAATCACCGTCGGCCTCGGGCTGGCATGTTTCATTGGCTTGTTGTTGGTACAAGTCTGGCTGGAGGTGGTGATGTCACCGCATCAGATCTGGCAGGCATTATCAGGAGAGGATGCCCATGCGGGCGATTGATGCGGGCATTCTGGTGTGCACCGAATGCCACGAACTGAACAAGCAGGAAGCTGACGTCGATGAGCAAAGCTGTACCCGCTGCGGCGCGCAGGTGCACGCTCGCCGCCCCAACAGCCTGACCCGCACCTGGGCGCTGTTGATCACGGCAGCCATTATCTATATTCCGGCCAACGTCTTGCCGATCATGACGGTCAGCTCCCTGGGCCAGGGTGAACCGAGCACCATCATGTCCGGGGTGATTGAACTGGTGCAGCACGGCATGATTCCGATCGCAAGCGTGGTGTTCATCGCCAGTATTCTGGTGCCCACGTTCAAACTGGTCGGCATCGCGCTGCTGCTGTTTTCCGTGCAGCGCCGGCAGCCATTGTCGGCCCGTCAGCGCATCTGGATGTACCGATTCATCGAGTTCATTGGCCGCTGGTCGATGCTCGATATTTTCGTGATCGCCATTCTCGTGGCGGTCGTCAACTTCGGCCGGATAGCCAGTGTCGAAGCCAATCTGGGCGCCGTCGCCTTCGCCTCTGTGGTGATTCTGACGATGCTCGCCGCAGTAACTTTCGATCCCCGACTGATTTGGGATAACACGGAGTCGGACGACGACCATGACTGATTTGCCTGTAGCGAAAACCCGACCGGCTTCGAACTGGTCGGCCATTTGGGTGCTGCCTCTGATCGCGCTGATCATCGGCGGCTGGCTCGGCTGGCGTGCCTGGTCGGAAACCGGCATCGAAATACAGGTGCGCTTCGAAAGCGGCGAAGGGATCCAGGCCAACAAGACCGAAGTGGTTTACAAAGGCATGCCGGTCGGCAAGGTCAAGACGCTCAAGCTCGACGATGAAGGCAACTCCAAAGGCGTGATCGCCACCATCGAAATGAACAAGGACGTCGAGCAGTACCTGAAGACCAGCACTCGGTTCTGGCTGGTCAAACCGAGCGTGACCCTGGCCGGTATCACTGGTCTGGAAACGCTGGTCTCGGGTAACTATGTTGCGATCAGCCCGGGTGAAGGCGAGCCCGTGCGCAAGTTCAAGGCACTCGCCGAAGAGCCGCCGCTGTCCGACGCCAAGCCCGGCCTGCACCTGACCATCAAGGCCGATCGCCTCGGCTCGTTGAATCGCGGCAGCCCGGTGTTCTACAAGCAGATCAAAGTCGGCCAGGTCAAAAGCTACGTGCTTTCTGAGGACCAGAGCACCGTTGAACTGAAGGTGTTCATCGAGCCGACCTACGCCAAACTGGTGCGCAAACACACACGTTTCTGGAACGCCAGCGGCATCAGCATCGACGCCAACCTGTCCGGTGTGAAAGTCCGTAGCGAGTCCTTGGCCAGCATCGTCGCTGGGGGCATCGCCTTCGCTACGCCGGAGAATCGCAAGGACAGTCCACCGACTGACCCGAGCCTGCCGTTCCGTCTCTATGAAGACTTCGACGCCGCCGCTGCCGGGATTCGCGTAAAGGTCAAACTCAGCGACTTCGAAGGCCTGCAGGCTGGTCGCACGCCGGTGATGTACAAAGGCATTCAGGTCGGCAACCTGAAAGCGCTTAAGGTCGATCCGGATCTGAACAGCGCAACAGCCGAGCTGACCCTTGATCCGTTGGCCGAAGACTATCTGGTTGAGGGCACGCAGTTCTGGGTGGTCAAACCGTCGATTTCCCTTGCCGGTATTACCGGCCTGGAAGCGCTGGTGAAAGGTAACTACATCGCCGTGCGTCCGGGCGACAAAGGCGCTGCGCCGAAACGCGAGTTCGAAGCGCGACCGAAAGCACCGCCGCTGGACCTGCGTTCGCCGGGCCTGCATCTGGTGTTGTTCACCGATTCGCTGGGTTCGATCGATGTCGGCAGTCCGATTCTGTACAAGCAGGTCAAGGTCGGTTCGGTGCAGAGCTACCAGTTCTCCCGAACCAAGAAGCAACTGGTCATCGGCGTGCACATCGAGAAGGAATACGAAAACCTGGTCAACGCCTCGACGCGCTTCTGGAACGTCAGCGGCATTACCCTCACGGGTGGCTTGACCGGCGGCATTCAGGTCAAGAGTGAATCCCTGCAAACCCTGATGGCCGGCGGTATCGCCTTCGAAACGCCGCAGGCCAATGCGCCGTTGAAGAAACGTATCCCGCGCTTCCGTCTGTTTGCCGATCACGATGAGGCGAACAAGAAAGGCGCGGTAGTGACGATCAAGGTTGATCGCGCTGACGGCTTGAGCAGCGGTACGCCGGTGCGTTTCAAGGGGCTGGATGTCGGCAAGATTGAAAGCGTCGATCTGACCGATGACATGCAGTCGGTGATCCTCACTGCTCGCATCACTGAAGTGCCGGAGAAGATTGCTCGAGTCGGCAGTCAGTTCTGGGTGGTCAAGCCGGAGCTGGGCCTGATCAAGACGCAGAACCTGGAGACGCTGGTCACCGGTAAATACATCGAAGTCCAGCCGGCAGCGAAGAATCTCGGCCCGCAGAAGAACTTCGTTGCCTTGGCCGAGGCGCCGGAAGTCACCAAACAGGAAGCTGGTTTGAGTCTGGTGTTGAGCGCCGCACGTCGTGGTTCGCTGAAGCCCGGCGTGCCAGTGACCTATCGTGAAATTACCGTCGGAAAGGTGACCGGTTATGAATTGGGCCAGACCGCTGACCGTGTATTGGTCCACATCCTGATCGAGCCGAAGTACGCGCCACTGGTGCGCAGCGGCAGCCGCTTCTGGAACACCAGCGGCGTGGGCTTCGATTATGGGTTGTTCAAAGGCGTGACGGTTCGGACCGAATCGCTGGAGACGCTGATTCAGGGCGGGATTGCCTTCGCCACCCCGGATGGCGAGCGCATGGGCAACCCGGCGCGGGCCGAGCAGACGTTCCCGTTGTTCGACAAGTTCGAGGATGAATGGCTGACCTGGGCGCCGAAGATTCAGCTTGGTAAATAGTGGCGTTTGTCGAATAGCCTTCGCGAGCAGGCTCGCTCCCACAGGGGAACGCGTTCCAATTGTGGGAGCGAGCCTGCTCGCGAAGGGGCCAGCCACATCAACACAAAATCCAGACCATAAAAAAGGGCCGCGATCCCATCAGATCGCGGCCCTTTTTTTGCCTTCAGCTAAAGCCGATCAAACCGCATCCAGCTCCGGCTCGTCCGCCTGCACATTCAGCGTGGCCTTGACCACATCATGGCGGCGGATGTACTTCCAGTCCGCCTCATCGATGTAGATCCCCGCCGGGCCGCTGCCGCCTTCCAGGTCGATCGCGACACTGGCGCAGACTTGCGGCTTCACACTCGCCAGAATCGGCACGAAGCCTAGTTGCAGACTGGTTTCCAGCAGCGCCGCCTGGTTCTTCTCGTCGATGTCCGCCGCCTCGTCGAGGTAGTACGGCAGACGCACGCGGCCGGCCAGATCGCGATCCATCAAATGCAGCAACAAGTACATGTTGGTCAGTGCTTTGATGGTCATGGTCGTACCGTTGGACGCTGCGCCATCGATATCGGTGTGGATCACCGGTTGGCCGTTGACCTTGGTGATCTCGAAGGCCAGTTCGAACAAATCCTTGAGGCCGAGCTGGTTGTGGTTCGCCGCCACCAGCCGCGCGAGGTATTCCTTAGCCTCTTCGTTCTTGTTGTCCTGCTCGGCGCTCTGGCTGAGGTCAAACACCGACAGGGTTTCGCCTTCTTCGTACTGCCCGGCGCTGTGGATGATCTGGTCGATGTGCTTGAGCGCTTCCTTGTTCGGTGCGAGGACGATGCGGAAGCTCTGCAGGTTGGATACCTGACGCTTGTTGATCTCGCGGTTGAACAGCGCCAGTTGATGCTCGAGGCTGTCGTAATCGCTGCGGATGTTGCGCAGGGTGCGGGCGATGTCGGTGACCGCCGCGCGGCGCGCCTTGCCCAGGGTCAGCGCTTCATCGGTGCGGTGTGCGTAAGCGTTGATCAGCAGCGACAGACGCCGCTCCATGTCGTCCTCGCTGTCGAACTTGGCCACACCTTTCAGACGCACCTGCGCATACAGCGCCTCGATCTGCCCATCGGCACGCAGCAGACCCTGCCAGCTGTCCTGATAGTCGTTGAGCAGCGGCAGCAGGTTGTCCATCGAATCATCGACCGGATCCATGAACGGCGTACCGAACGGCAGATCCGCTGGCAGCAACTGACGACGACGCAAGGCATCGTCGAGCGTACGTTGCTTGGCCTCCATGTCGGCGATCTGCCGGCCGACCAGTTGCAGCTTGGCCGACAGTTGCTGGACGCGCTCGGTGAACGCATCGCTGGAGCGCTTGAGTTCGTCCTGCGCGGCTTCCATCTGCGCCAGTTGCTCGAGCTTGTCGCTTTCTTCGGCGCTCAAGGTTTGCGTGCGACGGAAATCTTCCAGCGCCTTCTGCGCGTCCAGCACCTGCTGGTACAGCGCCTCGGTCTGGGTCTTGCTCGCGGCGCGGTCGGCGGCCACGGCCTGCTGGGTTTTCAGTTGCTTGAGCTCTTTTTCCAGACGCTCTTTCTGATCGCGCAACGCGGCGCGGTCGGCCAGCGCTTGCAGGGCCGGCGGCTCGATGTGCGAGATGTCGATGGACAGGCCCGGCACTTCGAAGCGCTCGCCCTTGAAGCCATCAAGAATCAGCTCGACCGATTTGACCCACTCGCCGTTTTCGTCGAGGGTGATGCCGTGCTCGCCCAGCGGCAGGCTGAACAGCGCGCTGTTGAACAGGCGCATCAGGCGTTCGACGTCCTGTTGCGAGAACTCTTCGCGCAGACGGGCGTAGCTGTTGTTATCAGCGTGATCGAGTTGCTGCTTCACCGACTTCAGGCGTTTTTCCAGATCGCGCAGACGCTCTTCGAGATCTTCGGCGCTGAATTGACGCGACTGCGCCAGGGCACCGGCCAGTTCATCGTGAGCATCCTTGGCGGCGAGCAATTGTTGCTCGAGCACTTTGACGTCATCGACCAGGGCGAAGCGGTTCTTCAATACCGACAGCTCACCGAGCCAGCGCTGGATGCCGGAAATTTCCCGCTCCAGACGCATCAGTTCCTGAGTACCACCGCGTTGATCGTTCTGCAGATCGTCCTGCTCGCGGCGGTAGTGCTCGGCCTGGATGCTCAGCTCTTCCTTGCGCGCCGTGGCGTAGTCCGACCAGGTGCCGAGCAAGGAGTCCAGCAGCGGTGACAGGCGATGCAGCTTGCCGCGCAGCACATCGCGCTGTTTCACACCGTTGGCCAGCGCTTCAACCAATGGGCCGGCGGCGACCAGCGAGTTGTAGTCCTGCTCCATGCGCCGCACGTCGCGGAAGGCTTCTTCGCACGCGGCGATGTAATCGACGCTGCCCGAACGCAGGCTGTGTTCGAAGGCATCGAGGAACAGCTGCTTGAGCTTGGCCGCGGTGATTTCGCGCATGTGCAGCAGGTTGATGAACAGCGCGCGGAAGGTCTTCAGGCTCTGCTCGCTGGTGGAGCGCAGCGGGATCAGCGTCAGGTCGAGCGGGATCGACGTGTGGCCGCCAACCAGCAAACGGCGCAGTTCGTCGGGCTTGAGCTCGTAAGCCTTCAGGCCTTCTTTTTCGAGATTGCTGAACAGCTCTTTCTGACGCAGGCACGTGTCGTTTTTCTGGTAGTGGGCCAGATCGAGCTTGCCGGCGTAGGCGAAGAACTGGTGCCCGAAACCGCCGCCCGGGCCGCGACCGACCACGCCGATCACGTGGGGGCCGTGGGGCAGATTGACTTCAACGAGGATGTAACTGGTGTCGGAAGCGAAGTAGAAGCGCCGCGATTGTTCCAGGCTGTACTTGCCGAAGCTCATGTCGGACATGCGCGCCAGAATCGGGAACTGCAAGGCGTTGATCGACGCTGACTTGCCGAGGTTGTTCGCGCCGTAAACCGACAGCGGTTCTTCCAGCGGGAACAGACCGAGGCTGTAACCGGCGGTGTTCAAAAGGGCAAAGCGGCGGATGCCGTAGCGTTCCTGGCTCATGCATCGGACTCCTGTTCTTCGGCAATGGCGCGGGCCAGTGCGTCTTCTTCGCTTTCTTCTTCAAATTCGGAAAGATCGAGCGGATCGTCGGTTTCGAGGAATTTCGCTTCGGCTTCTTCGTCGATCAGCACCGGTGCCGGCAGCGGCAGAACGCTGTGGACGCTGGCTGCGAGGTCGCGGTCCTGCTGTACCGACAGACACACGTCGAGGAAACGGTGCATCGGCGGCAGGAAGCGGTAGACACCGTTTTCTTCGCCGGCAAAACCGAGCTGGGTCATGCGGCGCATGATTTTTTCTTCGAGTTCTTCGACGGTCTGCACTTCGGCCTGGATGAACAGGTCGCGGTATTTATCCAGCAGCGACGGCAATTCTTCGCGGCCGAGGCTGCCGCCGTCGAGCACGGCAATCGGGTCGCGGCCCTGGTCGGCCAGGTGCTCGACGAGGATGAAGGTGAACAGCGCCAGCCGCTGGGCGGTCTTGTTCACCGCTGCGGCGGCCATATCCGGCACGAAGTAGTAGAAACCACGGGTGTCGCAGACCAGTTCAAAGCCCAACGCCTTGAACAGCGTGCGGTACTGGTCCTGGAAATTCGACAGTTGTGCATACAGCTCAGGATCACGGCGGCTGACGTGGTAACCCTTGAACAACTCGCGGAAAATCGGCGCCAGTTGCGACAGTTCGGAAAGATCAAGATGCATTTGGGATGCTCGCAGAATCCTCGGCGGCGGTGTCGCTGGCCGAGAGCAGGGCGAAGGAGCGCAGGCTGACCTGGTGCTCGTGAGTGTGGTATTCGCGGCGTTCCAGACGCTCGCGCTTGAAGCGTTTTTCCCGCGACAGGCGCGAGAACCAGTAAAGCAATTCGTCGGTGGCGCCGTCCGGTTCCTGCTCCAGCAGCCAGGTCATCAGATCCGGCATCGGCAGGGATTCTTCGCAGCGATCGACCATCTCGCGCACGGTGCGCGGTGCACGTGGGGCGTCGCCAGCCTTTTGGGTTTTGTGCGCCTTGGGGAAGCGCGCCGGTTTCGGCTCGAAACGCGCCAGCGCGTAGACGTAGGCTTCGACCTGACTGGCGCTGCCCAGGAAAGTGCTCTGTGGGCGGGTGAACAGCGGCATCGCCGCTTGCGGTACGGCGTCGATGCCTTTACGGCGAATTGCCGCCAGTGCCAGTGCGGCGCCGCGAGTGACGGCATTGTGCCGACGTGCTTCTTCACGCAACGGCAGCAGCAGCTCGCGGGCATGGCGCAGGGTCAATTGCGCGCTGGTCTGCATTTCGAGGATGCGCGCGTGGGTGCGCAGGAGCATGTCGTCATCGACCAGATGGCCGAGGCGCTGCTGTTCGCTGAGCATCTTCAGCAGCACCGTTTCGACCTTGCGCACGCCTTGCTCGAAGGCACCGTCGGCGTTGACCAGATCGATCATCGGCTCGACGTATTCGTCCCACGTCGCCAGGACTTCGGCGTACCGCTGACGCAGCGGAATCTGCCGGTCGCTGGTCTTCGCCCGTTCGGCCACTGCCACCAGGGCTTGTTCATCGTTGTCGAGTTTCTTCAGGACGTCGCGCACGCGCATGTCGAGCAAGCGCAGCTGGCGCGCCAGATCGTTGCCGTCACGAACGTCGAAAGCGTCCTGGATATAACCGGCCAGACGCTCAAGGTGACGCAGGTAGGCTTCGATTTCCAGGCACAGACCGAGGCGGTGTTCGCGGCGCAGGTAGGCGAGGAAGTCGTGGATCTGCGCGTTGAGCTCGAAACGGTTCGGGCTTTTCGCCACCGGAACCAGAATATCGAGGCGAATCCACACGTCGAGCAGGCTGGTGATGTCCTGCGGCGTACTGTCGAGTTGTTGGGCGGCCAGTTGCGTGCGCAGTTCGTTGAGGCTCAGGGTGCCTTGGTCGAAGTGCTCGCACAGTGGCTCCAGAAGTGCCCAGTGTTCAGCGAGGGCGCGCAAGACGCGCTTGGGTTCGATCATCGGAATGGCCGGCTGGTTGGCGATTAAAAGCGGCGATTGTACTGCATCACAGGCGCGGCGATTCACTCTCGGGACGGGCTGTCGCATTCTTTGCCCAAAGGGCAGCGGCGCAGCGCAGCGCGGGGTATCGATCAACAGCGAGCGATCTTGTGCGAAGGGCGGTAGAATCAGCGCACTTTCCGTTATCCACAAGTGGCCGACCTTTGCTTATCGAGTCCCGCCGCCGCGCCTATTTGAACGCCATGCAGGTGGTCAACTGGCTGCCGCGCACCGAACTGCCTTTCGCCGCACCGTCGCGGCCCGAGCTGCTGGAGATGCCCGAGCCTGAGCTTGAGGTACCGGTTGTTCCGGCGCCTCAGGCCGAAGCACCGGCGCAGCCTGCCGCGCGTCAGGCCGAGCGACCGAAAATCGAGGTGCCGCGTCCGTCGCTGGCCAGTACCCGCAACGGCGCCAAACCGGTGGAGGAAGTCGACGACACGCCGGTGGTGGTCAAGCCTGCGCCAGTGCCGCCGCCGCGTTTCGCCCTGCAACTGCTGCGCGCCGGGCGTTGCCTGCTGCTGGTCGAGTTACCCACAGGCGAAGCGTTTCAGAGTCGCGATCCGGCCTACCTGCTGCTCAAGGACATGCTGCGCGCCGCCGGTCTGCCGGATGCGCCGCAAATCGTCGGCGAACCTGTGCGCTGGCCGTGGCTCAATCGCGGCACGCTGGATCAAGGCCCGGAAGCGGCGCGCGACTTCGTGCAAGGCTTCCTCTCGGTGCAGATGGAAGCGGCGCCCTGCGCCTGTCTGTGGCTGATCGGCCTGCCGGCGGTGAAATTTGCCGGGGAAGCGGACGCCGAAGCGTTCAATAGTGAATTGCAGATCGAAGGTCTGGGCCTGGCCTGGGCGATTCCCGGTCTGGAACTGTTAATGGAAGAGCCACAGCGCAAGGCCGCTGTGTGGCAAGCCATGCGTCGGCTGATGGCGCGCTGGAAACAATCCGATGAGTGAGGCTGTAACCTTTCGCCCGATGACCGAGGCGGACCTGGACGCTGTGTTGAAGATCGAATACGCCGCGTACAGCCATCCGTGGACCCGGGGCATCTTTCTCGATGGCCTGGGCAAATACCAGATCTGGCTGATGTTCGAAGGGCAGCAGCAGGTGGGCCACGGCGTGGTGCAGATCATTCTTGATGAGGCGCACCTGCTCAATATCACCGTCAAGCCGGAAAATCAGGGGCGCGGGTTGGGCCTGACGTTGCTTGAGCATTTGATGTCGCGGGCGTATGCGGCCGAGGCTCGCGAATGTTTTCTCGAAGTGCGCGACAGTAATACTGCTGCGTTCAGGTTGTATGAGCGTTATGGCTTCAACGAGATCGGCCGGCGTCGCGATTATTATCCGGCGGTGGGCGGGCGTGAGGATGCGGTGGTGATGGCCTGTACCTTGGTGGATTAAGCCCTGTAGGAGCTGCCGAAGGTTGCGATTTTTTGATCTTGCTTTGGATTTTGCAAAAAAGTCAAAAGATCGCAGCCTTCGGCAGCTCCTACAGGGAGCGAGTTTCAACTCAGCTGATCAGCGCTTGCCATCCAGCGGATCCAGATCCGCCAGTTCCGCTTCATCCAGCCCGTCACCGCCGCCGATGTCGTTTTCACCGACCTCGCTCAAATCCCAATCCGCCGGATTGCCTTCGCCGACTTCCTCGGCATCGCGCGCACCATCCTCGCGAATCAAAGTCTCAGGGCTCAGGTCATCATCAGTCGGCTGGTGATCGTCCACCGAGGCCCCGGTCATACCCGCCTCACGCACTCGCTCAGCAGGCATCAATTGTTCACGTTCACGCTCGGGCAGCTCATCGCCGATCTTCGCGCTGGGCTCTTCGTCGTCAAAGTCCAGCTCGTGCACCGAGCCCATGCGGTCTTCGTTATCATCGATGGGTTCCGGTTGCACCGCATCATAAGGGCGTCGTGAATCAGTCATGGCAATTCCTCATAGTGTGGGCCTTACTGAGTGGACTCACCGGGCGCGCGAGAATTCCAACGAAAACACTTTGCGCTGGCGGCGTGACTTCGACGGGTGGTCGTCTATCAAACCTGCGCATCTTTCTTGAGGCCTTATCCATGCACGATCTACAAGACCTGATTGATAACAACGAGCGTTGGGCTGACGCGATCACCAAGGAAGACCCGGATTTCTTCGCCAAACTGGCGCGCCAGCAGACTCCGGAATATCTATGGATCGGTTGCTCCGACGCACGCGTACCGGCCAATGAAATCGTCGGCATGCTGCCGGGCGATCTGTTCGTGCACCGCAACGTGGCCAACGTCGTGCTGCACACCGACCTCAACTGCCTGTCCGTGATCCAGTACGCGGTTGATGTGCTCAAGGTGAAGCACATCCTCGTCACCGGCCACTACGGCTGCGGCGGTGTGCGTGCGTCGATGCAGGATCGCCAGTTTGGCCTGATTGACGGCTGGCTGCGCTCGATCCGCGATCTGTATTACGAGAAACGCGAAGAGCTGGCCAAGCTGGCGACCGAAGAAGAGCAGGTCGATCGCATGTGCGAACTCAACGTGATCCAGCAAGTGGCCAACGTCGCGCACACCAGCATCATCCAGAACGCCTGGCATCGCGGCCAGCCCCTGTCGATCCACGGCTGCATCTACGGGATCAAGGATGGCCGCTGGAAAAGTCTCAATACCACCATCAGTGGTTTCGAACAGTTGCCGCCGCAATACCGTTTGCGTCCGGTCGGCGCGCCGTAACCGTAGCTTTCAGCTTCGGCCTGGATGCCGCCAGCGCTGTAAAAAGCGCTGGCCTTCAGGCGTGGGTGGTTCGTCGTAACCGGTGATCCACCCACGGCAGCGCGACGCGCCGCAATCGCAGGCGAACTGGCGTAGCAGTTTGTCTTCGGTCGATGCGTAATCGATGCTCAGATGTTCGCCGCTGTGGATATCTTTCAAGGCCCACAGCCACAACTCGCTCATGTCGAGAAATACATTCGGGTCGCAGGCGTGTTCCAGCACCCCGCAAAAGCGCGGATCGTAAACGTGGATGCCGGTTTGCAACTGGCGGGTCTGTCGACAGCGATAGGGCAGCAATTGCCCGGAAACCCGGCACATTCGGCTGATGCGCAGAAACTCACGGCGCGCGACCACTGCCGTGGCAACGCCTCGTTCGTTGCGGATGATCTGGAAGTCATCGCAGGATGGAAAGCCCAGCCGCACGGGAAGTCCGGCGAAGGGATAGATGCCTTCGGTGTCGCGCGTCGAGTGCCGGCCCATGGCTTGATTGTTCATAACAGTCCTTGTCGGTGGGTATTGCCTCCGGGTTGTGCCCATGCCTCGCCTGGCGATGCATGATTGGATCCAAGCGTCGCGCAATTGAAACTACTGGTCTACTGTCAAACCTGACAGGCGCGATCGCCGTTATCCCGCGTCAGCATTGGCTGACACGGGGTTACTGCGGCAACGATTACAAAGCAGGTGCGGGCACGGCGGCCGCAGGCAGTGGCGCTTTCAGCTGTTGCAGTTGCGTCTTGACCGGTGGCGTTGCGCACTTGGCAGCGGCTTGTTCGGCGCTGAGATCGCGAATCGAGGTATAGAACAACTCGCAGGTTTTGACCTTTTGCGTCACTTGCCATGTTTGCGTGCAACTGTTCAGCGTGGCCTGCGCATCGCTGCCCGGTTTGCTGCCCATCCCGGCCTGCCAGCAGGCCGCGCTCAGATCCTGACCCATGACTTTCAGGCCCGCCGCGTCAGCCTTGGCCTGGGCATCGTCGCCGGTATAGCTCTTCGGATCGGCGGCGTACCAGATATAGCTCGGATGGTTGGAACCGAGCACCGGCACGTTCACCCCTTCGCTCGGACTGATGCTTGCCAGACCCAATACGCCCACCGTCGGCCCATACTGTTCCTTGATCCAGTTGCGCACCGGCGCCCCGAACGCAACCATCGGCAGCGTCGTGCCGCTGGCGGTCTTGCTGAACTGCTTGACCAGCGTGGTCTGGTAATCCTTGAAGTAGTCATAGACGTCCTCCAGATCCCCGCCGGCGTTGGACGGCGCGGCGATCGGCGCGATGTCGATGATGGTCTGATAAGCCGGCGTCTGCCCGGCAGGGATGCCGTTATCGGTCAGCAAAGTCGCCCAGCGGTCGGTGGTGTTCGAGCGCAGGTAGTCCTGCGCCTGGGTCAGCGAGTAGTCAGGCGGGAAGTGCAGCAACTCGACGCTCTTGCGATTTTCCAGCGCCATGCCCAGCGGCAGGAACAGATACCAGCTGTAGGCCCACTTGCCATCGGCATTCAGTTTGCTGGCGCCGGCATACGCCAGGTCGCCGGCATCGAGCAACGCCGACAGCGGCTTGTCATAGCCGTCCGGCACTCCGGTGATCTCGGCGTAAAGCTGATCGTTGTCGGTCTTCACCAGCACCTTGGCATCGGCGTAACCGTCGCGCTGTACGCTCTGGCTCAAGTAATGAGCGACGGTCTGCTCCAGCGTCCAGTTGCGGAAGCAGATCACGCTGCAATTGTTGGGGTAGGCGAAGAGCCGGGTGACGCGCTCGGTGCTGCCCAGTTTCACGTCGACATCGGCGTGGGCGGCGGCGCTTAGCGTCAGTGCAACGAGGGTAAGTCCTGCGAGTTTGAACATGCTCAGATCCTTTTCAGCGTGGGTTCCCCTCGATTTGGGGGCGCTTCATAGTGGATCAGCGGTGTTTGACAGAAAAGCGGTTGAGTGTGGATTCTTGCCTGAATGCGGTATGACCCAAGCAGCGCACATATTGTTACGGCTGTGCCAACAAGCACGCTGCCTGGTGCGCGTCCGCACTGCTAGACTGCAGCGACATCGAATTTTCCAAGGGTGAGTCATGAAGCCTTCTACTGCTCTCGACATGCAAAGGTCCGCCGTCCGCGAAGTGATCGGGCGCTTTCGTGTGGCCAACCCGCGTGTATTTGGTTCAGCATTGCTGGGGACGGATCTGGACGGTAGCGATCTCGATCTGCTGGTTGACCCGCTGCCCGGCACGACGCTTTTTGATCTGGGCGGGCTTCAGGTTGAGCTTGAAGACCTGCTGGGTGTTGCGGTCGAGGTGCTGACCCCCGGCGACCTGCCAGTGAAATTTCGTCAGCAGGTGCTTGATCAGGCGCGACCCGTCTAAAGCAGCGATCAAACCAAGTTTTAAGAGCACCTGCCCTTGAGCAGGTGCGTTTTTATCGACTTACGGCATCACCGGCGGCGTATACGCCAATGTCGTCCCCAGCGCCCACAACAGCAGCAGCACCAGTGGCGTGTGCACCAGCAGTTGCACGAACGAGAAGCCGATCAGATCCCGCGCCTTCAACCCGAGCACGCCCAGCAACGGCAGCATATAGAACGGGTTGATCAGGTTCGGCAGGGCTTCGGCGGCGTTGTAGATCTGCACCGCCCAGCCGAGGTGGTATTGCAGGTCATTGGCCACTTGCATCACGTAGGGCGCTTCGATGATCCATTTGCCGCCGCCGGACGGGATGAAGAAACCGAGAATCGCCGAATAGACGCCCATCAGCAGCGCATAGGTGTCGTGGGAGGCGATGCTGACGAAGAAAGTCGAGATGTGATGCGCGAGGGTTTGCGCATCGGCGCCTTTGACCGTGGTCATCAGCGCGGCGATCGAGCCGTACAGCGGGAACTGGATCAACACGCCAGTGGTGGTCGGCACCGCACGGGCCACCGCATCAAGGAAGCTGCGCGGGCGCCAGTGCAGCAGCGCGCCGAGCATGATGAACAGGAAGTTATAGGTGTTCAGGCCCGAAATCGCGGTAATCGCCGGTTTGGTTGAAAACTCGTGAAACAGCCATCCCGCCCCCAGCAGCACCAACACGATGATCAGCAAAGGGCTGTGTTCCAGCCATTCGCCGGGGCGCGTGCGCGGTTGCAGCGGCGGCAGGTTGAACGCCGGGTCGATGCCGCAGGCCTTGGCGTCGCGTGCCGAATTCGGCCCGGGCGCGGTGGCGTAGGCGATGATGATCGAGATCACGATCAGCGCCAGCAGCATGACCCCGGACTGCCAGAGAAAAATGGTTTCGGTGAACGGGATTACGCCAGTGATCGACAGGATCGACGGCGGCAGGCTGCCCGGGTTGGCCTGCAACTGTGCGGCCGACGATGACAAGCCCAGCGCCCACACCGCGCCAAGGCCAAGGTATGCCGCAGCACCGGCGGCGCGGTAATCCATTTTCAGATCGGTGCGGCGGGCGAGGGCGCGTACCAGCAGCCCGCCGAATACCAGCGACAGACCCCAATTGAGCAGCGAGGCGACCATCGAGATCAACGCCACCCAGGCCACGGCGGAGCGGCCGTTCTTCGGGATTCGTGCCAGTTTGTCGATCAGCTTGACTGCGGGCGGTGAGCTGGCGACGACGTAACCGCCGATCACCACGAAGGCCATCTGCATGGTGAACGGGATCAGGCTCCAGAAGCCGTCGCCGAAGGCCATCGCTGCAGCGGTGGGTTTGGCGCCCATGGCCAGCGTGGCCAGTGCAACGATGATCACGGCCAGCGCGGCGAATACCCAGGAATCGGGAAACCAGCGTTCGGCAAAACTTGAACAGCGCAGGGCAAAGCGCGCGGAGCGGCTATCTTCGATATCAACGGCCACGGGAAGTACCTCGGATTTTTTATGGTTATTTTGATCCGTGGGAGCAGTCGCCCGGCTCGACAGCCACAGAGATCCCCTGTGGGAGCGAGCCTGCTAGCGAAGGCGTCGGCACATTCAGCATCAGGTTGTCTGAACTGACGCTTTCGCGAGCAGGCTCGCTCCCACATGGGCGGCTGGTCGGTGTTGGCGTGGTCCCTTGGACAGGCGCTAACAGTAAATCAAGCGCCGCCCTTTTGTTGAGCAGGTTTTCGCAAACCGAGACTATGGTCTGACGGGTTGTCGATCCGCGTTTTTGCGTAGACCATGAGCGCCTTGGTTTTTGCCGATGCCTGAGTTCTTTGTCATGACTGCCAATTCTCCAGCCCGACCGGCGCCGTTCAGCCGCTCCGACTACAAGACCCTCGGCCTTGCGGCGCTCGGCGGGGCGCTGGAAATCTACGATTTCATCATTTTCGTATTCTTCGCACTGACCCTGAGTCAGTTGTTCTTCCCCCCGGAAATGCCCGAGTGGCTGCGTTTGCTGCAGAGTTTCGGCATCTTCGTCACCGGTTATCTGGCGCGGCCGCTGGGCGGGATTCTGATGGCGCATTTCGCCGACCGTCTGGGCCGCAAAAAGGTGTTCAGCCTGAGCATCCTGATGATGGCGCTGCCGTGCCTGCTGATCGGGATCATGCCGACCTACGCACAGATCGGCTATTTCGCCCCGTTATTGTTGTTGGCGCTGCGCATTCTGCAAGGCGCGGCGGTGGGTGGTGAAGTGCCGAGTGCCTGGGTGTTCGTCGCCGAGCATGCACCGACCGGCCATCGCGGCTACGCCTTGGGCTTTCTGCAGGCCGGCCTGACCTTCGGTTACTTGATCGGCGCACTCACCGCGACCTTCCTCGCGCAGGTGTTCACGCCTGGCGAAATTCTCGATTACGCCTGGCGCTATCCGTTTCTGCTCGGCGGCGTGTTCGGCGTGGTGGGCGTTTATCTGCGCCGATGGCTCAGCGAAACCCCGGTGTTCATGGCCATGGAAGCGCAGCGCGAGGCGCGGGTCGAGCTGCCGTTGCGCACGGTGCTGGGTGAACATCGTCTGGCCATGCTGCCGGCCATGTTGCTCACCTGCGTACTCACCTCGGCGGTGGTGGTCTTCGTGGTCATCACCCCGACCATGATGCAGAAAACCTTCGGCATGACCGCCAGCCACACCTTCGGCCTCAGTGCCTTGGGCATCGTCTTTCTCAACATTGGCTGCGTGATCGCGGGGCTGCTGGTCGATCGCATCGGCGCCTGGCGCACGGTCATGCTCTACAGCCTGTTGCTGCCATTGGGCATTGGCGTGTTGTATGGCTGTCTGATCCTGGGCGGGCATTGGATCGGCATGGCCTATGCGGTCGCCGGTCTCGCTTGTGGGGTAGTGGGTGCGGTGCCTTCGGTGATGGTCGGGTTGTTCCCGGCGCGGATTCGCGTGTCGGGCATTTCCTTCACCTACAACATTGCCTACGCGGCGTGGGCGAGTATCACGCCGCTGTTGCTGATTGGTCTGATGCCGTGGAGCCCGTGGGTCTGCGTAATCTTCTGTGCAGTGATGGGCGCGGTGGGAGTTCTGACAGCGGCGTATTTCGGTGCGCGCATGCCACGTACCGGACCGTGTCAGGCTGCCGGCGCTGCCTGAGCCGCAAGCGCCGGATTATTTTCGACTGACGGATCTGGCGCTGGCTTCAGAAAAGCTGCGCAAGGCCGATGGCTAGGTTGTATCCGCTAACTACCCTGCCATCGGTGCTTTCCCATGTTCAATAAACGCTTGAAACAAGAGCTGGCCGCTCTGCGCGAAGAACTCTCCAGCCTTGTACAAGTGAAGGAAAGCCTGGAAAGCGAAATGCTCGCGCTGACCCTTGAGCCCGACGGGCGGATTCGTTCGGTCAACCAGAATTTTCTTGATGAAATGCTCTACAAGAGCCAGGACCTGGTCGGCCGGGCAATTGAAGACATCGTGCCGGCCCACGTCAAAACCGACGAATTCCATCAGCGCTTCAAAAACTCGATGAGCCGTGGTGAGCACTTCGCCGGCGCCGTGCGCCTGTTGCGCGGCAATGGCGACGAGGCGTGGCTGCGTTCCATCGTGCAACCGGTGCGCTCGTCCGATGGCCGGATCAGACACATTTCCTTCTACGCCAGCGACCTGACCCGCACCATCGAAGCCTCCCGCGAGCATGAGAACCTGATCGGCGCGCTGGTGCGCTCTACCGCCGTGATCGAGTTCGATCTTAACGGCAATGTGCTTAGCGCCAATGATCGGTTCCTCAACGGCATGGGTTACAGCCTGGCGCAGATCAAAGGCAAACATCACCGCACGTTCTGCGCCCCGGAAGAATACAACAGCGCCGAGTACCAGAACTTCTGGCGGCGCTTGAACAGCGGCGAATTCGTCGCAGGCCGCTTCAAGCGTATCGACAGCCATGGTCGTACGGTGTGGCTGGAGGCGTCCTACAACCCGGTGGTCGATGCCAACGACAGACTGTACAAAGTGGTGAAGTTCGCCACGGTGATCACCGATCAGGTCAACCGCGAGCAGGCGGTTGCCGACGCGGCCAGCATCGCTTACAGCACCTCGCAACAGACCGACAGCACCGCACAACGGGGCACCACGGTCGTCACCGAAGCGGTGAACGTGATGCGTGATTTGTCGCGGCACATGCAAGCCGCTGGCGAAGGTATCGAGGCGCTCAACGAGCAGTCGTTGGTGATCGGCACGATCGTCAAAACCATCAGCGGCATTGCCGAACAGACCAACCTGCTGGCGCTCAACGCCGCGATCGAAGCCGCCCGGGCCGGCGAGCAGGGCCGTGGTTTTGCCGTGGTCGCGGACGAGGTCCGGCAACTGGCCTCGCGCACCAGCCAGGCGACGGACGAAATCGTCGGCGTGGTACGACAGAACCAGGAAATGGCCCGCAACGCCGTGGCCCTGATGACCGACGGCAAGCTCCAGGCTGAACAGGGCCTGGCGCTGGCGGCGGAGGCGGGCACGGTGATCGTCGAGATTCAGGACGGTGCGCAGAAAGTGGTGGATGCAGTGGGGCAGTTTGCCAATCAGCTGTCTCACTGATCGACACTGATCAACTGTGGGAGCGAGCCTGCTCGCGAAGGCGATTCAACATTAATGTTGGCTGACACGCCGCTTTCGCGAGCAGGCTCGCTCCCACAGGTTCTGTGTTTCGCCAGTGACAACGCTACAATCGGCTCCTTTTCCTCTGGAGCAGATTCCCATGAGCGTCTCCCACCGCCGTCCGGTGCCCCTGAACAAAGCCTACCGCCTGCTCAACCACGGGCCGACCGTGCTGGTCAGCGCCGCTCACGACGGCCAGCGCAACATCATGGCCGCCGCCTGGGCCATGCCGCTGGATTTCGAACCGCCGAAAGTCGCCGTCGTCCTCGACAAATCCACCTGGACCCGCCAGTTGCTCGAGGCCTCCGGCACCTTTGTGTTGAACGTGCCTTGCGTCAATCAGGCCGATATCGTGCAAACCGTCGGCAACACCTCCGGCCTGGAAATCACCCGCAACCAGGGCCGGGACAAGCTTCAGGCGTACGGCCTACACACCTTCGCTGGCGAACAGGTTGAAGCGCCGCTGCTCGACGGCTGTGTCGCCTGGCTCGAATGCCGCCTGCTGCCGGAGCCGCGCAATCACGAGCAGTACGACCTGTTCCTTGCCGAAGTCATTGCTGCCCAGGCCGATGAGCGTGTGTTCAGCGATGGGCGCTGGCATTTCGAAGGGCAGGATGGATTGCGCACGCTGCACCACGTTGCGGGCGGGCATTTCCTGAAGATTGGGGATGGGGTGGATGGCAAGACGTTGGCGGTTTAAATGACGTTGATGGAAAACCGTCAGCGGATGTAGCAAGGTAGAGGCTTCATTCCACTGCTCAGGCGCAACGCTCATGGATGTTTCTGTTGCCGGTTATCTTGCCCCGTTGCTGTCGCTGGCGCTGTTGTGGACGGTGGCGGTGGTCACGCCCGGGCCAAATTTCTTCAACATTGCGCAACTCGCGGCCAGTCACTCGCGCCGACATGGCGTGGTGGCTGCGCTGGGTGTGGCCACCGGCACGGTACTGTGGGGCCTTGCCGGCGGCTTGGGAATCAAGACGTTGTTCAGCGCCGCGCCGACCCTCTATCTGGGCTTCAAGATTGCCGGCGGTTGCTACCTGATTTATCTGGGGCTGAAGCAATTCAAGCGCAAGGCTACGGTTGCCCCCGGTACACCGGCTGCGCCCCGGCAGACTTATTCCGGCGTCTACGCTCGCGGTTTCCTCGGCAACATGACCAACCCGAAATCGGCACTCTTTGTCGCCACCATCTTCGCCACCGCCATGCCGCCCCACGTACCGCCGCTCCTGCTGGCGCTGGCCGTGCTGACCATGGCCACGCTGTCGTTCAGCTGGTATTGCAGCGTCGCTCTGTTCTTCGCCAGCCGCCGGGTTGCTAGTGTCTACGAGCGGTCACGCCAGTGGCTGGATCGATTGGCAGGTGGGTGCTATTTGTTGTTTGGGGTGCATTTGGTGGCGAATCGCTGACATTGCCGGGCTTCATAGGCTTCGATGAGGTTAATCATTTCGTTGAAATAATCACCCTCAGAGGTGCCAGGTTCCGGCTCACTGTCGAACAGCGCAGAAACCTTTTTGAGTGCCAGTCTGTAATCTTCTTCGGTATGGATCGGGCTCGGATTCATGGTTGCTCCATTTTCTTACGATCTTTGCTGATTGAATTTAAGCCAAGCAACTATTTTTCGGGGTAGGAAAAGGCGACTAGGGACATATGAACAGAGCCAATCGCCGAAAAAAAAGGCCTACCTCCCGGTAAGCCTTTTCTGCCCACTTCGTAATACTCAATCCCCCAACGCCTCTCCCTCACGCCGAGGATCGGCACCCCCCGTCAATGTCGCTTTGCCCTGCGCATCCTTCACCCGCACGATCGCCTGGGTGCCGCTGGTCATGTCGATTTCGCTGACCGTGTGGCCCTTGTCCTTGAGTGCCTGAATCAGCGCCGGGCTGAACTGCCCCTGTTCCAGTTCGGTCGGGCCATTGCGGCTGCCGAAGTTGGGCAGGTTGATCGCACTTTGTGCATCGCGGTTCCAGTCGAGCAGGCCGATGGTGGTTTTCGCCACGTATTCGATGATCTGCGAGCCGCCGGGGGAGCCGACCGTGGCGACAAATTCACCGGTGTTGCGATCAAAGATCAGCGTCGGCGCCATCGACGAGCGTGGGCGTTTGCCCGGTTCGACGCGGTTCGCGACTTTCTGCCCGTTCTCTTCGGGGATGAACGAGAAGTCGGTCATCTGGTTGTTCAGCAGAAAACCCTGAACCATCAGGTGCGAGCCGAACGCGGCTTCGATGGTGGTGGTCATCGACACGGCGCCGCCGAGATCATCCACCGCGACCACTTGCGAGGTCGAGATGCGCAACGGCGAGCGGTCCGGTGCGTAGGCAACCTGTACGCCCGGCGGTGTGCCCGGTTTGGCGCTGCCCATGCTGCGCTCGCCGATCAGGCTGGCGCGGCTGGCCAGATAGGCAGGATCGAGCAACCCTTTGACCGGCACCGGGACGAAGTCGGTGTCGGCCACGTATTGCGCGCGATCGGCATAGGCCAGGCGTTCGGCCTCGGCGATCAGATGCACCGCTTGCGGCGCCGGTTCGATGCCGGCTGGCCTATTGCTGTTCACTGGTTTGAGCGGGGTCAGCGACAGGCGTGGGTCGCGAGTCTCCAGCGCCTGCAACGTGCCGAGAATCTGCGCCACGGCGATCCCGCCCGACGACGGTGGCGGCATGCCGCAGACCTGCCAACGCTTGTAGTCGGTACACAGCGGCGCGCGCTCCTTGGCCTGATAACGCTGCAAATCGGTCAGCGACAGGCTGCCGGGGTTGGCGTGCTGTTGAACCTTGGCGACGATCTCTTCGGCGATCGGACCGTTGTACAGCGCATCGGCACCTTCGCTGGCGATGCGTTTGAACACGGCGGCCAACTTCGGGTTTTGCAGGCGCGTGCCGACGGCTTTGACGCTGCCATCGTCATTCAGGAAGTACGCAGCCATGTCTGGCGACTGGCGTATCAGTGGATCGGCAGTCAGCAGCGAATGCAGGCGCGGGGAAATCGCAAAGCCTTGCTCGGCCAGTTTGATCGCTGGCTCAAACAGCTTCGCCCATGGCAAGCGACCGTGTTGTCGATGCGACAGCTCCAGCGCCCGCAATACCCCGGGCGTACCGACCGAGCGCCCGCCGATCTGCGCTTGCGTGAAAGCCATCGGTTTACCGTCAGCCTTCAGGAACAGCTTCTCAGTGGCCCCGGCCGGCGCCGTTTCGCGGCCGTCATAGGTGCGCACCTGCTTGCCATCCCACAACACAATCATCGCCCCGCCACCGATCCCGGAAGACTGCGGCTCAACCAGCGTCAACACCGCCTGCATCGCAATCGCCGCATCAATCGCCGAACCACCCTGACGCAACATCTCCCGCCCGGCCTCGGCCGCGAGCGGGTTGGCAGCAGCGGCCATGTGTTTATTGGCGTGTCGGGTTTGCAGATCAGTGCGGTAACCGGAAGCGGCTTCCGGCGCCAGCGGCAAGGAAGAAGAGGGCGGGGCGTTGCACGCGGTGAGGGTCAGAGCGCTGACAAGCAGTGTCAGGGCTAGCAGGCGAAAGCGCTTCAAGGGCTGGGCTGGAAACACGCGGGATCTCCGTCCGTGGAATAAAAGTCATGGAGGACTTTATCGAGCGGGCCGGCGGGGTGCAAACCGCGTGGGGATTACAGCCCTCCCGCTCAGCGGCCGCGCCAGTCGATTGGCCGAAAACGATGCCCTTGTGGGAGCGAGCCTGCTCGCGAAAGGGGTAACTCAGGCGATGCGATCTTCTTGAGAGTGATGCAGGGTTAGTGAGTCAGAAACTTATTGCTTGAAGCCGGGTAGACCATGGGTAGAGCGCCACTTTTTCACGATTTCGGTAATGCTCTCGGCTGTTTGTTGTTTCATGTCCTCGGGCCAATAGATAAGGTCAGTGCCCGCTGGGTGCTCACACAGACGTACAAATTCAAACAACAGCGGATCGAGAATCTCGTCTGGGCTTGTGTTGGCTGCAAGAACAGATTGCACAAATTTCAAGAATTCTGCTTCGGTGTAGTCGGATATGTTAGTCATGACATTCCCAAGTTGTAGTTCCACAGTTCAAATGAAACGGGCGGCTGGATTCATGTCTTGAATCCGGGTAGTCGATTCGCTTCGCGCCATGCCATGACTGTACGAGCTATTCCGGCAGATGTTGTATCTGCTCCGGGCTCGGGGTAGAAGATCAGGTCTGTTCCAGCGGGGTGGCCGGTCAAAGCCCTGAATTCCGCCAGCAATCTGCCAAGCTCCTTGTCAGACCCACTTCTGTTGACTGCTCTTATATTTTTCACGAAACAGATGAATTCTGATTCTGTGTAGTCAGCTATGCTTTGCTTGGTGCGTTTTCTTATCATTGCTTGAAGCCCGACAGCCCATGGTCACTACGCCATTTCTTCAATGACTCAATGATTCCCTGTGCCGAGTCATCGGCGCCATTTTCAGGGTAAAAAATCAAATCGGATCCTCTTGGATGTCCACAAATCAAATTGAAGTGAAGAACGATCTTGCTTTCTTCTTTCTCGCTCCCCTCATTTCCGACAATGCGCTCAAGGAGGTTGATGAATTCTTGCTCGGTGTAATCTGACAAATCGTCTTTAATAAGGAATTCCGTTGCCATTGCCTATCTCATGCACGAATCTTGGATGTGTTGAGACGCAATAAATCGTGAGAGCCAAAGTTAACTCGATGGCTCGAACCCTCAACGACACGACTTATCAAGAGTCTTTGAACCCGGATAATCCCTGTGCTGCTCGCCAGTCCCTGACACTTTGCATTACCCCCACAGGCGAGTTATCAGCACCAGGCTCCGGGTAGTAGATCAAGTCCGATCCTGCTGGATGCTCGCTGATTGTCTCGAAGTGTGCCAACAGTAAATCAGCACGATCATCGTTTTCAGCCTCTTCATCCTCTTTCGCGAGCTCTTGTAGTAGCGCGACGAATTCGGCCTCTGTGTACTCAGAAATGCTGGCTTTTAATAAGGTGTCTTTCATATTTGCCTATTCACGCCGGTGTATATCTATATGGTTCCGAGGAGTATTTACTCGAAGGTTATCTAGGTCATATACGCCACCGCCCTTGGATATTTTTTCGAGATGGTGAATTTCATAAGACTTTCTACCGCCGACTCTATCGGCTTTACGCACACGTGGCGCCTTACCCTTACGCATGCGACCAACATTCTGTTCAATCAACTCACCCCCCCGATGCTGACTCTGCAACCGTTTTCCAAAAGGTTGCTCTGAATGAGTCGAAGCTTTTGAATTCTCGTCCTCGTAGAGAGTTGGCAACGTCTGTTGGAATCGGAACCCCCACGCCCGAATCAGCCCCCGCAAGCCATATCCCCGACACATCCTCACCCACCCCCGTAACGATCCCCGGCGTCTGCCTCGCCGGCCTCGAATAAACCACATACAACGACTTCAGCCCGGTGTCCGCCGGGAACACCAGAATACAATCCTCGGCCGTTACATCCTCGCCCGGCAGACCCTCAATCTGGCTATCGGTGTTGTCCGGGATCGGGTGGACGAGGATCGGGCCGAGTGCCTCACCGTGGTCGGGATAAACCAGCGGAGGCATCGACCCCAACGGCCCGCGTTGCGGCGTCCAGAGAATGGTGATGCCGTTGAGCTTGGCCTCCATGGCGGTCTTGTCGGCGTTCCAATTGACGCTCACCGTGCGTACGGCGTCATCGCCAGAGGCGCCGGAGTGGATGCCGTAGACCCGCAGAACACCTTCGGCATCACGACGAAACTGGAAGCGCACGCGCGTGGTGGCGCGGCTCATGCGGCGTAGTTCTTCGTCGGTGTGAAGCGTGCCGTCGGCCATTTTGCTCGGCAGCATTCCCAGCACGAACACACTGGCCGGCCCGCCGGCGCCACGGATGGCCCAGTTCAGGCGCTGTTGCAAAATCCCGCCGCCGGCCAGACGCCCCAAAGCCAGGTCGGCGCCTATTGCCGTCGCGACAGCGGTACTGGCGGAGGGCATGAGCATGGCGCCAGCGACCATGATCTTGCCGAAGTTACTGGCTGGCTCCTCGGCAGTGCCAGCGTCCGTGCGACACCAGTTGTCCGGCGTGCAGGACTTGGCAAAGACCCTGTCTTCGCGTGGCTTGGGCGCAGGCCACTCATCCTTCTCGATGTACACCGGCTCCGGCGCTTTCGGTGGAAGCAAAGTAAACCAGGCCCTGCCACCGCTATACGGATTTAAAAACCAGTCATCGTCGAGAAGGTATTTGTATTGAGGCATGCCAACTCCCTGCATGGCGCTGGATCGAGCCAGGGGAGCTTGTCGGTCGAAGGGCAATTCGGGGAGAGAGGGGCGGGTGCTTGAAGTGATGAAAAATCCAGTTCTTACGTGAGCAGAGCCTGCTTCCTACAGGGCTATCTCAGTCCAGCGGTTTTGCGCCTGGGTCAGGCGAAATTATCGTCGGTCGCGGCTGTAGTCTTTTCGTTTGAATGGCTGATTACGCCGGATTTCTCGTACAGATTATTCAGGTCGACAGCCTACGCGGCGTTGCCTGAGGATGTTTTCTGTACGGTTGCCAGGAGGGGCTTCACTTTTGCTGGGCGGTGGAACAAAACAAAGGCAGCAACACGACATCGATCAATCAAAAGAAATCTGGAAGGCGCTGAAGAGGTAGCTCAATGAAAAGCGTAAGCAATCACGAGGACAGTGTTCTCGAAATGCTGCGCACGGACGAGAATTTCGCTCTCGAATATCTCGTTGCAGCATTGGAAGAAATTGATGAAGAGGGCGGTGAGTCTGTGTTTCTCACCGCGGTGCGACGTGTGGTGGAAGCGAGAGGCGGTTTTGCCGCTGTCTCCAACGCAACCGGACTCAATAGAGGCAATCTTTACCGGCAATTTTCAGCAGATGGAAACCCGGGCCTTTCTACGCTACTGAAGGTGCTGTCTGCTGTGGGCTCGGTTTGTCGAAGGTGGTCGCTCACAGTCAGGATGATCAGGAACACACAGCAGCGTGATCCACCGTGGTAATAAGAAGCCCGGCTCGATGTCGGGCTTTCTGATTTTTTCCCTGCGGCATTTCTCTGATGGGGCACGTGGAATTGATCCGCTGACATTAAGCGGTAGGTTGCGAGTGAAGCAGAGCGCAACTTTTCTCAAGGCATAAAAAAACGGCCTACCTTTCGGTAAGCCGTTTTTAGTACTTGGTGGCTACACAGGGACTTGAACCCCGGACCCCAGCATTATGAATGCTATGCTCTAACCAACTGAGCTATGTAGCCAAGTGGCGCGCATTATTCCCCTGAAATGGCAAAGCGTCAAGCGTAAATCGAAAATATTTCTTCCTGTTTTCAACCGCTTATCCTCGGGCCCCGAAAATCGGGGCCGGGGAGGGCGTCAGCGCAGTTGGAATCTGGCGGTATTGGCGCTCAGGGCTTCGCTGCCTTGGCTCAAGGTGTCGGCCGCGAGGTTCACGGCGCGTGCGCCTTCGAGCAAACGCACCGCTGCCTGATCGACCTGCTGGATATTGCCGCTGACTTCGTCGGCGGTGCTGGCCTGTTCTTCAACCGCCGTGGCGATTTGCGCCAGGGTGTCGGTGACACTCTGTACGGCGCTGGCGATTTCTCCCAGGCGTTCGCCGAGTCCGGTGACCGCTTCGGCATCCGATTGCGCCTGACCACAGGCGGCCTCCATCAGGCTCACCGCTTCGTTGACCGTGGCGCGCAGGCTGTCGACGGTGCCGGCGATCTGCGCGGTGGACGATTGCGTGCGTTGCGAGAGGCTGCGCACCTCGTCGGCGACCACGGCAAAGCCGCGACCCTGTTCGCCGGCGCGGGCGGCTTCGATGGCGGCGTTGAGCGCGAGCAGGTTGGTCTGCTCGGCGACGCCGCGAATGGTGTCCACGACCAGTTGAATCTGCTGGCCTTGCTCGCTGACCCGGCCGAGTGCGGCGGCAGTGTCGTTCAGGCGCTGATTGAGCTGCTGAATGCTGGCCGTGGTGCGTTGGCTGTCGCGGCTGCTGTCGGCGGCGATGCGCCGGGTTTGCTGGGCGCTGGCGGAAGCCTGTTCGCAACTCTGCGCGACGCCTTGCGAGGTCGCGGCCAATTGCGTGGCGGCAGCTGCGATCTGGCTGATCTGCAACTGCTGCGCCTCAACTTCACCGAGGGCGCCGCTGGAGTGTTGGTTGAGGCTGCGTACCGCGTTGCTCAACTGCGAGGTCTCGTGGTCGACGCCCAGCATGCTGCTGCGCAGTTGCACCACAGCGACGTTGAGCGCGGTGCTGATCGCTGCCAGCTCATCGCGACCCACTACCGGCACTTGCAGGCTCAGGTTGCCGTCGCGCAAGGCCTCAGCGAGCAAGGTGATGCCGCTGGCGCTGCGGCGGATCGAGGCTTGCAGGCAGACGAACAGGTACAGCGCGGCCAACAGCAGGCAACCGAAAATTGCGGCGACAACAATGAACTGGCGGATCGCCGAGCTGTAATACGCATCGAGCCGCTGATCCAGCGCGACCAGGGATTGCTGGCGCAGGGAAGCGAGGTCGGTGAGCAGCGCGTCGAGGCTGCGTTCGAAGTCCTCTGGCTTGAGGTTGATGCTGCCGCCAAACACACCGTCGTCGAGGACTTTCAGGCCGCTGTCGAGGTGTTTCAGGCTGTCGTGATACTGACCGGCCCAGGCTTGCAGCTCGACTGGCAGACGCGCCTCCAGCAGGCCGGCGGTTTTCACCAGTTGCTCGCGGGCGTCGCCGATTCGACTGCGCAGGTCGCGCAACTGCAGGCGGCTCTGCAGGGTGAACTGCCCGGAGACCACCGAAGCCTGGCCGACCGCGGCGAGACGGCCGACCCGCTCGATCAGGTCCGGTGCGTGCTGCGTGGAAATCTGCGTCAGCAGGTAGGTTTCCAGCCACGGCGCGAGGGTCAGGCGATTGTCCATGACGATCTGCTCGCGCAAGGCTTGCAGCGCGCCCAGGGCATTGGTGAAGCGGTCATAACCGTCCGGCCACCAGCCGACATTGCTGAGGCTTTTCGTATCCAGGCCATTGAGTGCGGTTTGCAGCGCCTGAAAGCGTTCGAGGATTGCGCCGTCGGCGCCTTGCTGGTTCAGGGCATTGCCCAGCTCGGTGGTGGCTTGCAGCACCGCCGGTTGCACGCCGTCGAAGGCAGCCATGGCGGCGAGGGTGGCCGGTGTCGGCTGACGATTGGTCTCGGTGGCGCGCCAGCGGGCGGCGCGGTCGCGTTGCGCGGCGAGCAGGTTGTCCAGCGCATCCAGCGCGAGCAATTGACGCACACCGGCACGTTCGCCGGCGATCAGATTGAGCTTCTCGCGATAGTCATGGCCGATCATCAACAGGCTGCCGGCCAGCGGCAGAATGAACAGCAGAAACAACAATTGGAATTTACCTGCGAAGCCAAACCGCCCCAGCAATTTGATCCCCGGTGAAAGGAAAGCCTGCATGCCTCATGACTCCTCTGGACACCACGCACCATTGGCGTGCATCGCGAGCTGTTGGCTCACGACCCGTGCCCTCTAAAAGGCCTCGAAAGTTCACCCATGCCCGCTCTGTAGGCCGGCTCTGTAGCGAAACTTCCCATTGTCGAGCGCCTTTGTAAGGCGATCGTGTTCAAGGGCAGAAGCAAGGCAAGATTCAGACCATGGCGTTGCGCTATCACCTTCGCTGCCAACGATCCCCTGTAGGAGCTGCCGAAGGCTGCGATCTTTTGACTTTGATGGTTAAAGCAAGATCAAAAGATCGCAGCCTTCGGCAGCTCCTACACGGTGGTGTGTCCAATAACTTAGTTAGCTGGCTAAGGGGATAGCGCGAGCGCACCGAAAAATGGCACATTGACGCACCTGCCTGCGGGCACCCATCTGCTGTCCGGAATTTTCCATGGCTATCAGCAACGTTCAGACCGCCGCTGCCTCGGCGACCGCTGCTCCGCAAAGCAGCCCCTTGGTGATGCGCATCATCGGCGCGGTGGCGCTGGCTCATTTGATCAACGACCTGATCCAGTCGGTGCTGCCGTCGATCTACCCGATGCTCAAGGCCAACTATGGCCTGACCTTCACCCAGGTCGGCCTGATCACCTTGACCTTCCAATTGACCGCGTCGCTGTTGCAGCCGTGGGTCGGTTATCACACTGATCGCCACCCCAAACCGTGGCTGTTGCCGGCGGGCACGGTGTGTACCTTGATCGGCATTCTGATGATGTCGGTGGTCGGCAGCTTCCCATTGATTCTGCTGGCGGCGGCGCTGATTGGTATCGGCTCGTCGACCTTTCACCCGGAAGCCTCGCGTGTTGCGCGACTGGCCTCGGGCGGCCGGTTTGGTCTGGCGCAATCGACCTTTCAGGTCGGCGGCAATGCCGGCTCCGCGTTCGGCCCGCTGCTGGCGGCGGCGATCATCATTCCCTTCGGCCAAGGCAATGTGGCGTGGTTTGGCCTGTTCGCGGTTTTTGCGCTGTTCGTGCTGTACCGCATCAGTCGCTGGTACGCCAATCACCTCAACCTGTTCAAGCTCAAGGCCGGCCAGGCGGCGACGCACGGCTTGTCGAAGGGCAGGGTGACCAGTGCGCTGGTGGTGCTGGGGCTGCTGGTGTTCTCCAAGTATTTCTATATGGCCAGTTTCACCAGTTACTTCACTTTCTACCTGATCGAGAAGTTCGACCTGTCGGTGGCCAGCTCGCAGCTGCACTTGTTCCTTTTCCTGGGCGCAGTGGCGGCGGGAACATTCTTCGGCGGACCGATTGGCGACAAGATCGGGCGCAAGGCTGTGATCTGGTTTTCCATCTTGGGGGTGGCGCCTTTCACCCTGATCCTGCCGCATGTCGATCTGTTCTGGACCAGCATTCTCAGCGTGGTGATCGGCTTCATTCTGGCGTCGGCATTCTCGGCGATTGTGGTGTACGCGCAGGAACTGGTGCCGGGCAATGTCGGCATGATTGCCGGAATTTTCTTCGGACTCATGTTCGGTTTCGGCGGGATTGGTGCAGCGCTGCTTGGGCATCTGGCGGATGTGCACGGGATTGAGTATGTGTATTTCCTGTGCTCGTTCCTGCCATTGTTTGGTGTGTTGGCGATCTTTTTACCGCGTACCAGAAAGGCCTGAACAGACGAATCGAACTGTGGGAGCGAGCCTGCTCGCGAATGGGTGTGTCAGTTGACGAATGCTTAGCTGACACGCCGCATTCGCGAGCAGGCTCGCTCCCACAGGGAAATGTACTCAGTCACTGAATTTCAGGCACAAAAAAGCCGCGTATCAAACGCGGCTTTTTCGTGTGCGGCTGTTGCTCAGACGTTGAAGCGGAAGTGCATTACGTCGCCGTCCTTGACGATGTAATCCTTGCCTTCCAGGCGCCACTTGCCGGCTTCTTTGGCGCCGGCTTCGCCTTTGTACTGGATGAAGTCGTTGTAGGCGATGACTTCGGCACGGATGAAGCCTTTTTCGAAGTCGGTGTGGATCACGCCAGCGGCCTGTGGTGCGGTGGCACCGACCTTGACGGTCCAGGCGCGGACTTCTTCGACACCGGCGGTGAAGTAGGTCTGCAGGTGCAGCATTTCGTAGCCGGCGCGGATCACGCGGTTCAGGCCAGGCTCTTCCAGACCCAGGGCCTCGAGGAACATGTCTTTTTCTTCGCCGTCATCGAGCTCGGCGATTTCCGCTTCGATCTTGTTGCACACCGGAACGACCATGGCGCCTTCTTCTTCGGCGATGGCCTTGACCACATCCAGGTGCGGGTTGTTCTCGAAACCGTCTTCGGCAACGTTGGCGATGTACATGACCGGCTTGGTGGTCAGCAGGTGGAAGCCCTTGATCACGGCTTTCTCATCCGCGCTCATGTTCTTCATCAGGCTGCGCGCCGGTTTGGCTTCGGTGAAGTGCGCGATCAGTTGCTCGAGCAGAGCCTTCTGAACCACGGCGTCCTTGTCACCGCCCTTGGCGTTGCGCGCGACTTTCTGCAGTTGCTTCTCGCAGCTGTCGAGGTCGGCGAAGATCAGTTCAAGGTCGATGATTTCGATGTCGCGTTTCGGGTCGACGCTGTTGGACACGTGAATCACGTTGTCGTCTTCGAAGCAGCGCACCACGTGAGCGATAGCGTCGGTTTCGCGGATGTTGGCCAGGAACTTGTTGCCCAGGCCTTCACCTTTCGAGGCGCCAGCGACGAGGCCGGCGATGTCGACGAACTCCATGGTGGTCGGCAGGATGCGCTTCGGATTGACGATGGCCGCCAGAGCTTCCAGACGCGGATCCGGCATCGGCACGATGCCGCTATTCGGCTCGATGGTGCAGAAGGGGAAGTTCTCGGCCGCGATACCGGATTTGGTCAGGGCGTTGAACAGGGTGGACTTGCCGACGTTAGGCAGGCCGACGATGCCGCAATTGAATCCCATGGTGTTTCCCCTCGGGTAAAAGTCAGGCCTTCTGGCTGTGCAGGTTTTTCATCGCGCGGTTCCATTCCCCGGCGAGGATATCCGGCAGCACGCCGAGGGCAAAGTCGATGCTGGCATCGAGTTTTTCCTGTTCGGCGCGTGGCGCACGACCCAGGACGAAATTTGAAACCATACTGGCAACGCCCGGGTGGCCGATGCCAAGCCGCAGGCGGTAGAACGTATTCTGATTGCCCAGTTGCGCAATGATGTCGCGCAACCCGTTGTGACCGCCATGGCCGCCGCCCTGCTTGAGCTTGGCAACGCCCGGAGGCAAGTCGAGTTCGTCATGCGCCACGAGGATTTCTTCAGGCTTGATGCGGAAGAAACCGGCGAGTGCCGCCACGGCCTGGCCGCTGCGGTTCATGTAGGTGGTGGGAATCAGCAGACGAACATCCTGACCCTGATGCGAGTAGCGCCCGGTCAGGCCGAAATATTTGCGATCGGCCACAAGATTCACATTCTGTGCGTGGGCGATGCGCTCAACAAAAAGGGCCCCTGCGTTATGCCGGGTCTGTTCGTATTCAGCGCCTGGATTTCCCAGGCCAACGATCAGTTTGATGGCAGTCACGATAGGGGCCCTTCCTTGGAGTGGTGGATAACATCGCCGCGATCGGGGAAAGCGGCGAAAGTGGACGAAAAATGCTCATTTACCATGGATGTAAACTCCGCGTTCTCGCCCGCTTTCTCGCTACGTTCCAGTCCGCGATGTTACTTGCTCACTCCGGCATGACAGAGTGAATTACTCTGCTGCGCCTTCTTCGGTAGGTTCTGCAGCTACACGTGGAGCGTGGACGTTGGCAACAGCCTTGTCATCGCCGTGTGCCAGAGCAACGAACTCAACACCTTTAGGAGCTTTGAGGTCCGACAGGTGGATGATGGTGCCGATTTCTGCTTTCGACAGGTCGACTTCGATGAACTCAGGCAGATCTTTTGGCAGGCAGGTCACTTCGATTTCAGCAACAACGTGCGAAACTTCGCCGCCTTTCTTCACTGGAGCTTCTTCGCCAACAAAGTGTACAGGCACGATGGCGGTCAGTTTCTGGCCGGCAACAACGCGTACGAAGTCAGCGTGCATCACGTGGCCTTTGGCCGGGTGACGCTGCAGAGCCTTGATGATGACGTTCTGCTTGGTGCCACCAACGTTCAGCTCGATGATGTGGCTGTAAGCCGCTTCGTTTTCGAGCAGTTTGGCAACTTCTTTGGCCAGCATGCTGATGGATTCAGGGGCTTTGTCGCCACCGTAAACAACAGCTGGAACCAGAGCGGCGAGACGACGCAGGCGGCGGCTCGCACCTTTCCCCAGGTCGGAACGCACTTCAGCATTCAGAGTAAAATCGTTCATTTTGTATCTCCAAAATAGCCATGACCGAGTGGCGTTTGCGACCAGCGCCGAACACGGTATGGGCAAAAAAGCCCCGCCCCGACAGGAATGCCGGGGCGGGGCGCTTTTCGTCAACGAGACATTTCGTAAAGGGCAGGGCCCTTAACGGAACATCGCGCTGATCGATTCTTCATTGCTGATGCGGCGAACCGCTTCGGCAACAACCGGTGCGATATCCAGTTGGCGGATACGTGCACAGGCTTGTGCTGCAGCGGACAGCGGGATGGTGTTGGTCACCACCAGCTCGTCCAGCACGGAATTTTCGATATTCTCGATGGCCCGGCCCGACAGCACAGGGTGTGTGCAATAGGCAAAGACCTTGGCTGCGCCATGCTCTTTCAGGGCCTTGGCCGCATGGCACAGGGTGCCGGCGGTATCGACCATGTCATCGACGAGAATACAGGTACGCCCTTCGACATCACCGATGATATGCATCACTTCAGAGTGATTGGCTTTCTCACGGCGTTTGTCGATGATCCCGAGATCGACGCCCAGCGACTTGGCAACAGCCCGTGCACGCACGACGCCACCAATGTCCGGGGACACGATCATCAGGTTTTCGAAGCGCTGATCTTCGATGTCATCCACCAGAACCGGGGAGCCGTAGATGTTATCTACCGGAATATCGAAGAAACCCTGAATCTGGTCAGCATGCAGATCAACCGTGAGAACACGGTCGATGCCGACTACGGTAAGCATGTCAGCAACGACTTTCGCGCTGATAGCCACACGTGCGGAACGCGGACGGCGATCCTGACGGGCATAACCAAAATAAGGAATAACAGCAGTGATACGAGTAGCCGAGGAGCGGCGGAAGGCGTCAGCCATCACTACCAGTTCCATCAGGTTATCGTTGGTCGGAGCGCAGGTCGGCTGAATAATGAAGACGTCTTTACCGCGAACGTTTTCATTGATCTCGGCTGTGATTTCGCCGTCGGAAAACTTGCCGACAGAGATGTCACCGAGAGGGATATGCAGCTGACGTACGACACGCCGAGCCAGATCGGGGTTGGCATTCCCCGTAAAGACCATCATCTTGGACACGCGCAGTACCTAGAGGCTGAGGGTAACCTGGATGAGTAGAGAAAATGGCAGGGGCGGCTGGATTCGAACCAACGCATGGCAGGATCAAAACCTGCTGCCTTACCGCTTGGCGACGCCCCTGTATCTGTTGCTTTCAAGTGCCGGGCACTTGATTCCTTTAGAGCAGACTTTGCAGCTTGCGATGCAACATCGAAACGTTGCTTCCTTTCGCTACAAACCCTGTAAGGGTCTCTGTCAGAAGGGCCGAGACTTTATCAGCTTCAGCTTTGCTTGGGAAGCCCCCAAACACACAACTTCCAGTTCCGGTGAGCTTTGCTTCGGTAAATTTACCTAACAAATCCAATGCGTTACGTACCTCTGGATAACGCCTTGCTACCACCGGCAAGCAGTCATTTCGACTGTTTCCCTCGGGAACGGGGCGCACTTTAATGGGCGGTGTGTTACGTGTCAACAAAGGATCGGAAAAAATTTCTGCCGTACTAACAGCGACTTGCGGCACGAGCACCAGATACCACGGTTCTTCGGGGTCGACCGGGGTCAGTTTCTCGCCAACACCCTCGGCAAATGCCGCATGGCCACGGACGAACACCGGTACGTCGGCACCGAGTGACAGGCCCAGTGCGGCGAGACGATCTTCATCCCAGCCCAGTTGCCACAAATGATTGAGGCCGAGCAAAGTCGTCGCCGCATTCGAACTGCCGCCACCGATGCCGCCGCCCATGGGCAGGACTTTGTCGATCCAGATGTCGATACCGAGCGCGCAGGCGGACTGTTGCTGCAACATCTTCGCCGCGCGCACGATCAGGTTGCTGTCGTGGGGCACGCCGGCGAACTCGGTGTGCAACTGGATCGCACCGTCGTCACGCACGGCGAAAGTGAGTTCATCGCCGTAATCGAGAAACTGAAACAGCGTCTGCAGTTCGTGATAACCGTCTTCACGGCGACCGAGAATGTGCAGCATCAAGTTGAGTTTGGCCGGCGAGGGCAGGGTCAGGCGTGCAGCGGTCATGCGTTATTGCCCCAACTTGCGCGGTTGCCAGGTCTTGATCACCAGCGTCACGTCGAGGTCGGTGCCGTGCAGCTTGATGCGCTCGGGCAGCCAATAACCATTCTGTTCGGTGTAGGCGGTGTATTCGACTTTCCAGCCGTCCTGCTCAAGGCTGGCCAAGCGACTGTCGGCGTCCAGGTTCAAGCGACTTTTGCTTTCCGGAGCAGGCAGACCGCGAACCCACCAGGCCAGATTCGACACCGGCAATTTCCAGCCCAGTTGCTCTTCAAGCAAGGCTTCAGGAGATTGCGATTCGTAGCGGCCCTGGTTGGCGACTTCCAGCGACACCTTGCCCGGACGCCCGGTCAAGCGTGCCGCGCCACGGCCCAGCGGGCCGGACAGGCGAATGTCGTAGTAGTCCTGACGCTGCAGCCAGAACAGCGTGCCGCTGCCGGAATCCTTCGGCGCGCGGATGCCGATCTTGCCGTCGATCTGCCAGCCATCAAGGCCGGTCAGTTGCTGTTTGTTTGCCGCCCACTGGGCCGGGCTGCCGTGACCCTCGACCGATTCGCGAGTGCCGAAACCCGAACAGCCGGCGAGCAGGGCGATGAAGCTGAAAACAATAACGTGGCGCAAAAGCATGGTTTAAAGATTCTCGGATCCGGTCAGGCGCTTGATGGTGCTGCGCAGAATGGTGCTGTCGGGCTGATCCTTGAGGAACTTGCCCCACACTTGTTTGGCTTCGCGTTGATTGCCCTTGGCCCAGAGGACTTCGCCAAGGTGCGCGGCGACTTCGTGGTCGGGGAAACGCTCGAGCGCCTGGCGCAGGTATTTCTCCGCGTCGTCCAGATTGCCCAGGCGATAATTGACCCAGCCGAGGCTGTCGAGAACCGCCGGGTCTTCCGGATTGATCTGGTGCGCCTGCTCGATCAGCGTTTTCGCTTCAGCGTAGCGGGTGGTGCGATCGGACAAGGTGTAGCCCAGCGCATTCAGCGCCATGGCGTTGTCCGGGTCGCGCTTGATGATCAGGCGCAGGTCTTTCTCCATCTGCGCCAGGTCATTGCGTTTTTCCGCGAGCATGGCGCGGGTGTAAAGCAGATTGAGATCGTCCGGATACTTCTGCAGCGCTTGTTGCAGAACCTTCCAGGCCTTGTCGTCCTGTTTGTTGGCCGACAGGCTTTCCGATTCGATCAGATACAGCTGAATCGCGTAATCCGGTTGCTCGTCCCGCTCGGCGGCCAGTTTGCTCTGCGCTTCGGCGGTCTTGCCGTTGCTCATCAGGATATCGGCCTGACGCAGCTGTGCCGGCAGATAGTCATTGCCCGGGCCGACCTGGGCGTATTCGATGAGCGCGCCTTGCGGGTCATTGCGCTCTTCGGCAATCCGGCCAAGGTTCAGATGCGCTGAATCGACGTGGCTTTCGCGGGCGATCAGGTCTTCCAGATAACCCTTGGCCTCATCCCACGCCTTGGCTTCCAGGCACACCAGAGCCAGCGAATAACGCAGTTCGTCGTCTTCCGGGTATTGCTGAACGAGGGTGGAGAATTCGGCCTTGGCGTCGTCCATGCGGTCCTGTTCGACCAGCATGCGCGCGTAAGTCAGGCGCAGGCGCTTGTCTTCGGGGTATTTCCTGATGCTTTTCTGCAACAGCGGCAGCGCTTCATCGCCGCGGTTGAGCAATTGCAGCAGGCGCGCTCGCAGCAGGATCGGTGCGATTTCGCCGTCTTCCGGTGGGTTGTCTTCGAGCAGAGTCAGCGCGCCTTGATTGTCGCCGTCCTGTTGCAACAGCAGAGCCTTGCCGAAAATCAGCTGATTGTTGTTCGGGTGGCGCTGGAGCAAACGGTCAAAGCTTTTCATCAGACCGTTGCGGGTTTCCTGATCGGTGTCGGCGGCCGACAGCGCAAGGAAATCGAAATGGGTGTCGCCCTTGCCCTGCAGGACTTTCTCCATATAGACCATGGAGTCGTCGTAGCGCCCGGCGCGGGCCAGTTGCACGGCGGCGGCGCGTTGCGCTTCGAGATCGTCCGGCGCGTTGCGCGCCCAGATCAGCGCGGTGTCGAGGGCCGGTTGATCGGCGCCCAGATATTCGGCGATGCGAAAAGCGCGCTCGGAGACGCCCGGATCCTGGGTGTTGATCGCTTGGGTCACGTAATTGTCCAGGGCAATGTCGAAACGATTGCGCTGGCCGGCGAGTTCGGCGCTCAGCAGGCTGAACACGGTTTCCTCGCTGAACGAGCCGTAAACCTTGGGCTTTTCAGGGGCGGGCGTGGTGTCTTCGACCGGTGGGGTGCCGTCCGGCGCAACGGGCGCCATGGCCTGGCAGCCGCTGAGGAAGACAAAAGCGAGGAGCAACGCGGAAGATCTATTCATATAGGAAGAGGACGACTAACCTGCGGTCGGATCATCATGACACAAGCCTTCGGCCAAACATAACCGAGACTCAATTGTGGCCATTATAGGGGCTGACGATTGGGACAATAGTCAGCGGTAGTTGTTCTGAATCTTTCGAAGTAGGACAATTGCCGGCTTCACGTCACCACCAGCGACCTTGAATGGCCTTCCTTGCACTCGGTATCAACCACAAGACTGCTTCAGTAGACGTCCGCGAGCGCGTGGCCTTTACCCCTGAGCAGCTGGTGGAGGCCTTGCAGCAGCTCTGCCGACTGACCGACAGCCGCGAAGCCGCGATCCTCTCCACCTGCAATCGCAGTGAGCTTTATATAGAACAGGATCAGCTGTCGGCCGATGTCGTGCTGCGCTGGCTGGCCGATTATCACCATCTGAGCCTCGACGAGCTGCGCGCCAGTGCCTATGTGCATGAAGACGATGCGGCTGTTCGTCACATGATGCGCGTCGCTTCCGGGCTCGACTCGCTGGTGCTGGGCGAACCACAGATTCTCGGTCAGATGAAATCGGCCTACGCCGTGGCCCGCGAGGCCGGCACCATCGGTCCGTTGCTGGGGCGGCTGTTCCAGGCAACGTTCAATGCCGCCAAGCAGGTGCGTACCGATACTGCGATTGGCGAGAACCCGGTGTCGGTGGCGTTTGCCGCAGTGAGCCTGGCGAAACAGATTTTCAGCGATCTGCAACGCAGCCAGGCGCTGCTGATCGGTGCCGGTGAGACGATTACTTTAGTCGCGCGCCATTTGCATGAGCTGGGGGTCAAGCGCATCGTCGTTGCCAACCGCACGCTGGAGCGCGCCAGTCAGTTGGCCGAGCAGTTCGGCGCTCACGCGGTGCTGCTCTCGGACATTCCGGCGGAGCTGGTGCGCAGCGATATCGTCATCAGTTCGACCGCCAGCCAGTTGCCAATCCTCGGCAAGGGTGCGGTGGAAAGTGCGCTGAAGCTGCGCAAGCACAAGCCGATCTTCATGGTCGACATTGCGGTACCGAGGGATATCGAGCCGGAAGTCGGCGAGTTGGACGACGTTTACCTGTACAGCGTCGACGATCTCCACGAAGTGGTCGCCGAGAACCTCAAGAGCCGTCAGGGCGCTGCGCAAGCGGCGGAGGAAATGGTCTCGGTCGGCGCCGACGATTTCATGGTGCGCCTGCGCGAACTGGCGGCGGTCGATGTGCTCAAGGCCTATCGTCAACAGAGCGAACGCCTGCGCGACGAGGAGCTGCAAAAAGCCCTGCGTCTGCTGGCCAACGGCGGCAACGCCGAAGACGTGCTCGGGCAACTGGCCCGTGGCCTGACCAACAAACTCTTGCATGCGCCCAGCGTGCAGTTGAAAAAGCTGTCTGCCGAAGGCCGCCTCGATGCGCTGGCCATGGCCCAGGAACTCTTTGCCCTTGAGGGCTCACCGGATAGTTTTTCGGATAAAAAACCGCAATGAAAGCGTCACTGCTCAACAAGCTGGACATTCTCCAGGACCGTTTCGAGGAATTGACCGCGCTGCTCGGCGACGGTGAAGTCATTGCCGATCAGGCCAAATTCCGCGCCTATTCCAAAGAGTACGCCGAACTCGAGCCGGTAGTGGCCGCCTATAAAAAGCTGCTCGGCGTACAAAGCGATCTTGAAGGCGCGCAGGCGCTGCTCAAGGACAACGACCCGGACATGCGCGAAATGGCCGTGGAAGAAGTTCGCGAAGCCAAGGAGTTGCTGGTCACGCTGGAATCCGATCTGCAGCGCATGCTGCTGCCTAAAGATCCGAATGACGGGCGCAACGTCTTCCTCGAAATCCGCGCCGGCACCGGTGGCGACGAGGCGGCGATCTTCTCCGGCGACCTGTTCCGCATGTACTCGCGTTATGCCGAGCGGCGTGGCTGGCGCGTCGAGATCCTCTCGGAAAACGAAGGCGAGCATGGTGGCTATAAAGAAGTCATCGCGCGCATCGAAGGCGACAACGTTTACGGCAAGTTGAAATTCGAGTCCGGCGCACACCGCGTCCAGCGCGTACCGGCTACCGAATCCCAGGGCCGGATCCACACGTCGGCCTGCACCGTGGCGGTATTGCCCGAGCCGGACGAGCGCGAAGCCATCGAGATCAACCCGGCAGATCTGCGCGTCGATACTTACCGTTCCTCCGGCGCTGGTGGTCAGCACGTCAACACCACCGATTCGGCGATCCGCATCACCCACATCCCGACCGGCACCGTCGTCGAATGTCAGGAAGAACGTTCCCAGCACAAGAACCGTGCCCGGGCGATGGCGTGGCTGTCGGCGAAACTCAACGATCAGCAGAACGCAGCGGCAGCCAACGCGATTGCCAGTGAGCGCAAGTTGCTGGTCGGTTCCGGCGACCGTTCCGAGCGCATCCGCACTTATAACTACGCTCAGGGGCGGGTCACTGATCATCGCGTCAATCTGACCCTGTATTCCCTGGATGAAATTCTCGCCGGTGGCGTCGAAGCCGTGATCGAGCCGTTGCTGGCCGAATATCAGGCTGACCAACTCGCAGCGATAGGTGAATAAATGACCATCATCGCCAGCCTGTTGCGCGCTGCCGAGTTGCCGGACTCGCCGACTGCGCGTCTGGACGCTGAATTGCTCCTGGCCGCCGCACTGGGCAAGTCGCGCAGCTTTCTGCACACCTGGCCCGAGCGCATCGTGCCGAGCGAGGCTGCGCTGACCTTTGCCGAGTATTTGCAACGCCGCCGCAGTGGCGAGCCGGTGGCCTACATTCTCGGCCAGCAGGGCTTCTGGAAACTCGATCTGGAAGTCGCGCCGCACACGCTGATCCCGCGTCCCGATACAGAACTTTTGGTAGAGGCAGCCCTTGAGCTGCTGCCGGCAACCCCGGCCAAGGTGCTCGACTTGGGCACCGGCAGTGGCGCGATTGCTTTGGCTTTGGCCAGCGAACGCCCGGCGTGGAAAGTCACCGCCGTCGATCGTGTGCTTGAAGCCGTGGCCCTGGCCGAACGCAATCGCCAGCGTCTGCACCTGAACAACGCTACGGTGCTGAGCAGCCATTGGTTCAGCGCACTTGCAGGCCAGCGCTTCCATCTGATCATCAGCAACCCGCCGTACATTGCCGCCGCCGATCCGCATCTGGTCGAGGGCGATGTACGCTTCGAACCGGCCAGTGCGCTGGTCGCCGGTGAAGATGGCCTCGACGATCTGCGCCTGATTGTTGCGCAGGCGCCGGATCATCTTGATGCCGGAGGCTGGCTGATGCTCGAACACGGCTATGATCAGGCCGAAGCCGTGCGTGATCTGCTGCTGACTCGTGGCTTTGCAGAAGTCCATAGCCGCACCGATCTGGGCGGCCATCAACGCATCAGTCTGGGGCGCCTGCCGTGCTGAATGATCAGGAATTGCTGCGCTACAGCCGGCAGATTCTGCTGCAACACATCGATATCGACGGGCAACTGAAGCTCAAGGCCAGCCGCGTGCTGATCGTCGGCCTCGGCGGTCTCGGCGCGCCGGTGGCGTTGTATCTGGCGGCAGCGGGCGTCGGCGAGTTGCATCTGGCGGATTTCGACACGGTCGACCTGACCAACCTGCAACGGCAGATCATTCACGACACCGACAGTGTCGGCATGTCCAAGGTCGACTCGGCGCTCAAGCGCCTGGGCGCGATCAATCCCGAAATTGAACTGGTCGCTCACCGACAGGCGCTGGACGAGGATTGCCTCGCCGCAGCGGTGGCGGCGGTGGATCTGGTGCTCGATTGCTCGGACAATTTCTCTACGCGTGAGGCGGTCAACGCCGCCTGTGTTATTGCGCGCAAGCCATTGGTCAGCGGCGCGGCGATTCGTCTGGAAGGGCAACTGTCGGTGTTCGATCCACGGCGTGCCGAAAGCCCTTGCTACCACTGCCTGTACGGAAACGGCAGCGAAGCCGAACTGACCTGCAGCGAGGCTGGCGTGGTGGGGCCGCTGGTCGGCCTGGTCGGCAGCTTGCAGGCGCTGGAAGCGTTGAAGGTGCTGGTCGGCTTTGGCGAACCCTTGATGGGGCGTTTGTTGCTGATCGACGCTCTGGGTTCGCGGTTCCGTGAGCTGCGGGTCAAGCGTGATCCGGGTTGCAGCGTCTGTGGCGCGCGCCATGCGTGAAGCGCCGATCGGCGTGTTCGATTCCGGGGTCGGCGGCTTGTCGGTTCTCGGCGAAATCCAACGCTTGTTGCCCAATGAATCGCTGCTCTATGTCGGCGATTGCGGGCACATTCCCTACGGCGAAAAGAGCCCGGAATTCATCCGTCAGCGTTGCAGTGTGATGGCCGGTTTTTTCCGCGAACAGGGCGCCAAGGCTCTGGTGCTGGCGTGTAATACCGCGACCGTGGCCGGTGTTGCCGACCTGCGTCGCGACTTTCCCGACTGGCCGATTGTCGGCATGGAACCGGCGGTCAAACCGGCCGCAGCGGCAACGCGCAGTGGCGTGGTTGGCGTGCTGGCAACGACAGGTACGTTGCAGAGCGCCAAGTTCGCCGCGTTGCTCGATCGTTTCGCGGCTGACATAAAAGTCATCACTCAGCCGTGTCCGGGGCTGGTCGAGCTGATTGAAAGTGGCGACCTGCATAGCCCTCAATTGCGCACCTTACTGCGGGGCTACGTCGCGCCTTTACTGGCTCAGGGCTGCGACACGATCATCTTGGGCTGCACCCATTATCCTTTCCTAAAACCGCTACTACGGTCGATGATCGCCGACGATGTCAGCCTGATCGATACCGGAGCTGCCGTGGCCCGGCAGCTGGAGCGCTTGCTCAATGAGCGCGATCTGCTCGCCCAGGGACCAAACCTGCCGGTGAAGTTCTGGACCAGCGGTGATCCGCAATCTCTCAGAAAAATCCTACCGTTGCTGGGCCAAATTGCGTCGAATGTGCAAAACTTCGACTTGTAAAAAAAATGTGAAATAACTGAAAAAACGCTGAACTTCTGACCAAGCGCGGATTTCTATAGCGACAGCAGCAACTAAAAACCAAACGATCGTTCCGGAAAAGGAAGTTTCAAAGTGAAGCGACTATTCTGCTTGGCCGCGATTGCGGCCGCACTGATGGGGCAAAGCATTTCTGCACAAGCCGCTGGCGTTGAATTCGCCGTCGGCGGTACCAGCGATTCGACAATGACGTATCGCTTAGGCATGAATTTCGACTGGGACAAGAGCTGGCTGCAGAGCGACGTCGGTCGCCTGACCGGCTACTGGAGCGGTGCCTACACGTATTGGGAAGGTGACAAGACTTCCAGCAACAACAGCCTGTCGTTCTCGCCTGTCTTCGTTTACGAATTTGCCGGTCAGTCGGTCAAACCGTACGTTGAAGCGGGTATCGGCGCGGCGTTCTTCTCCAACACCGAATATGAGAGCAACAAGCTGGGCGGGTCCTTCCAGTTCGAAGACCGCATCGGTGTCGGCCTGCGCTTCAACGGCGGTCACGAAGTCGGCATCCGCGCCACGCACTACTCCAACGCCGGCCTGTCCAGCGACAACGATGGTGTAGAAAGCTACGCGCTGCATTACACAATGCCGCTGTAACACGCCGCTACGCGGAACCAACGTGGGAGCGAGCCTGCTCGCGAAAGCTGAGTGTCAGTCAATTCAAATGGTGGCTGACACACCGCTTCGCGAGCAGGCTCGCTCCCACAGTTGTTTCTGCGTTGTCAAAGAATCAGCGGTAGGCTGTCGCAATACCCCGGCGCTCTTCGATGCACTCCGGCGCGCCCATTTCAAACTCGCGGCAAATCAGCGGGCGTCGTTCATAGATCGTGCACATCATGCTGTCGCGATCCAGCGCCGCGCACCAGCCGTCGTCCAGACGCAGCATCACTTCACCGCCCCATTCATCGGTATCGATAAAGCGATCAGGCACGCCGGTGTCGGTGATCAGCATCACTTCGAGCTGGCAGCAGCACGCCGCGCAGGTCGAGCAGGTGACCGCCGGTTCGGCGATTTGGGTGTGGGGGATGGTTTTCATCGTGGCAGTGTAAGGCAGTGATCGCTGTGGGTGTGAAAGCGCTGACGGACGCTCACGGCGCCAGACGCCGCGCCATCAAATGCAACAGTGGGAACAAGCCTGCCCAGAGCAGCCCGATAACGACCAGCGTCGCCGCCTCGCCGTAGGGAAATTGCACGCCGGCCAGGCGACCGCCAGCGTAGTACGACAATGCGCCGCCCACCGCGCCAAGTCCGCTGGCCAGCCACCATGGCCGCGCGCTCCAGGCCAGGCAGTGGCGCAACGTGGTGGCGAGCAGCGCCCACAGCAGCATCAGCCACAGCGGAATCAGCGGCGAGGCGTCTTCAAAAAGGAACACGCCGAGGTAACGCAAGACACTGTCCACCGCCGTGCCGACAATCACTACGCACAGAATCAAACGACCTTCTGCCGCCCAACTGCTGATCCAGCGCAGATGAATCACCAGTGCCGCCAGTGCCAGCAGCAGCCACAAACTGTTGCCGCCGAGCACGCAGGCCAGCCAGCCGAGCTGAAACAGCACGGCGTTGGCGACACGTTCACGCATCGAAGCGACCGAGCAGCGGCGCGGTCATCGCCGCCGGTTTGGCCAGCAGCAATTGCGCGGTGCCGATGGTGCGTTCGAGGAATCCGCCCTCGCAGTAGCACAGATAGAACTCCCACAAACGCAGGAAATAATCGTCGTAGCCCAGTTCGCTCAGGCGACCGTGGGCGAGGCGAAAGTTCTCGTGCCACAGGCGCAGGGTCTTGGCGTAATGCAGGCCGAAATCTTCCATGTGCAGCAGGTTCATGTCGGTTTCGCGGCTGACCACATCGAGCATCTTGTGCACCGAGGGCAGGGCGCCGCCGGGGAAGATGTAGCGCTGGATAAAGTCGACGCTGCGCTTGGCCTGTTCGTAGCGTTGCTCGCGAATGGTGATCGCCTGGAGCAGCATCAGGCCGTTGCTCTTGAGCAACTGCGCGCATTGCTTGAAGTAGGTGGGCAGGAACCGATGGCCGACCGCTTCGATCATCTCGATCGACACCAGTTTGTCGTACTCGCCGCTTAGGTCGCGGTAATCCTTGAGCAGCAAGGTGACGCGATCCTGCAAGCCAAGTTGTTCGATGCGCTTGGCAGTGAACGCGAACTGCTCTTTCGACAGCGTCGTAGTGGTCACGCGGCAACCGTAATGCTGCGCTGCGTACAGGGCCATGCTGCCCCAACCGGTGCCGATTTCCAGCAGGTGGTCGCTGGGCTTGAGCGCGAGTTTCTGGCAGATGCGCTCGAGTTTGTTCAGTTGCGCCTGTTCCAGGGTGTCGCTCGGCGAAAGGAACTGGGCGGCGGAATACATCATGGTCGGGTCGAGAAACTGTTCGAACAGTTCATTGCCGAGGTCGTAATGCGCGGCGATGTTTTTCTGCGAACCCTTGCGCGTGTTGCGATTGAGCCAGTGCAGCCCTTGCACAAAGGGGCGGCCGAGTCGCGCCAGGCCACCCTCCATTGCATCGAGCACATCGAGATTGCTGACGAATACGCGCACCACAGCCGTCAGGTCCGGCGAACTCCAGTAGCCGTGGATGAATGCTTCGCCGGCGCCGATCGAGCCGTTGCCGGCGACCATGCCCCACAGGGCCGGGTCGAGTACATGGACTTCGCCGAGCAGGGCGCTGCCCGGCGTGCCGAAGAGCATTTGTTCGCCATCCTCGACGACCATCAATTGTCCGTGTTTGAGCTGCGCCAACTGGCGCAACACGCCACGGCGCAGCAGCGAGCCGGTCAAACCGTTGGTGCTGAAGCGACCGAGCGGCAGGCTAGAGGATTTCATGGTGCGGCTCCTTCGGAGGCACAGTGGCGGTTTGAAAGCTGCCGTCGGCAGCCTGGTGAGCGAAGATCGGCGCGCGCTTGAGTAGCAGTCGCAGTGCTTGCCAATAAATCGCCAAAGCGGTTTTTGCGGTCATCCACGGGAAGCGCCGCAGGTAGCGGTGCAGGCTGCGCCGATCGAGCGGCTCGCGGCGCAGATTCAGCGTGGCGTCGAACAGTTTCTCGTTGCCCTGCCAATCGGCCATGTGCACGCCAAGGCTTTGCGCAGCGGGGCTGAAGCTCATGCGGTATTCGAGGTCGCGGGGCAGAAACGGCGAGACGTGAAACGCCTTGGCCACAGCGAAATGCTGATGGAAATCCACCAGGCTGGTCGGCACCTGCGCCGGCAGCACATAGTGATAACGCTCGCGCCAGGGCGTATTGGTTACTTCACAAACGATCGCCGCGAGTTGTCCGTCGGCTTCATGGCAATAGAAGAAACTCACCGGATTGAACGACAGCCCCCAGCTGCGCGGCTGGGTCAGCAGGCACACCGCGCCTTGTGGCTCATGACCGATAGCTGCGCCGACCTGCTGGCGCACGGCGTCGATCAGGCGCATGCCCTTGCCGGTGAAGGCTTTGAGGTAATCGGTTTCGCGAAACGAGAACGGCGCAAAGCGGCTGCGCCCCGCCAGTGGCGACAGGGCCAGTACGGCGTCCTGTTCGCTCAGGTCGAGATAGAGCAGGCCGATGCGGTAGCGGAATTCGTGGCGGCGCGGGGCAAAACGTCGGTGGCCGATGACGCCGCTGTACAGAGCGCTGTTCACAGGGTTTCACCGAACGCGGCGGCCACGCGCAGCCCGCTGACCACGCCATCTTCATGAAAGCCGTTGGCCCAGTAGGCGCCGCAATAATGCGTGTGCTGCTCGCCATCGAGTTCGCCCCAACGGTTTTGCGCGGCCGCTGCGGCGAGCGTGTATTGCGGGTGGGCATAGGTGTAACGGGCCAGCACTTTATCGGGGCTGATGCCGGCGGTCTGGTTGAGGCTGACGCAAAACGTGGTGTCGCTTTCGATGCCTTGCAAGATGTTCATGTTGTAGGTGACCGCCGCGCGCGTATGGCCGGCGCCGCCGAGGCGATAGTTCCAGCTGGCCCAGGCCAGTTTGCGCGTTGGCAGCAGGCGCGTGTCGGTGTGCAGCACGACGTCGTTGTCGGCGTAGAGCAGGGCACCGAGAATCGAACGCTCGGCGTCGCTCGGGTTGGCCAGCAGGTTCAGCGCCTGATCGCTGTGACAGGCGAACACCACTTTGTCGAAATGTTCGAGGCCGGCCGGGCTGTGGATAACCACGCCGTGCTGGTTGCGCTCGACGCGCTTGACTGGGCAGTTCAGGCGGATCCTGTCGCTGAACGAAGCGGTCAGCGGCGCCACATAGGCACTGGAACCGCCTTCAATGACCTGCCACTGCGGACGATCGCTGACTGAAAGCAGGCCATGATTCTTGAAGAAGCGCAGGAAGAATTGCAGCGGGAAGTTGAGCATTTCCGCCATCGGCATCGACCAGATCGCCGCGCCCATCGGCACGATGTAATGCAGGACGAAACGCTCGCCGTAGCCGCCGGCCTTGAGGTAATCGTCGAGGGTGGTGTCGGCGGCAATCCGCAGTTCCATCAGGTCGCGCTGGGCTTCTTTGTTGAAGCGCAGAATGTCGCGCAGCATGCCCCAGAACCCCGGCGACAACAGATTGCTGCGCTGGGCAAACAGGCTGTTGAGGTTGTTGCCGTTGTATTCCACGCCGGTGTCCGGATCGGTTACCGAAAAGCTCATTTCGGTCGGCTTGAACGCCACGCCAAGCTGGTTGAGCAAACGAATGAAGTTCGGGTAGGTCCAGTCGTTGAACACGATGAAACCGGTGTCGATGGCGAACGACTGCCCGGCCACGCTGACCGGTACGGTGTGGGTATGGCCGCCGACCCAGTCACTCGCTTCGAACACGGTGATGTCGTGGCGGCGGTTCAGCAGGTAGGCGCAGGTGAGCCCGGCGATACCGCTGCCAATTACGGCGATTTTCATATCGGGTCCCGCTGCGGAGGGTTCTTGCGCACCATGCGTTTGCCGATCGCCAGTTGCGCGCGGGCGGGCAGTTTCGACAGCGGCCACAGCGCGGCCATGAACAGCCCCGGGAAGGCAATTTCCAGCGGACGGTCCTTGAGTTTGGCGAAGATGTGCCGCGCCGCTTTATCCGCAGGCCAGCTCAGCGGCATCGGGAAATCGTTCCTCTCGGTCAGCGGCGTTTCGACAAAACCCGGGCTGATGATGGTGACTTCAATGCCTTCATCCGCCAGATCGATGCGCAGCGATTCGAACAGGTAACGCAGCCCGGCCTTCGATGCGCCATAGGCTTCGGCCCGTGGCAGCGGCAGGTAGGTCACCGAGCTGGCCATGCCGACCAGGTGCGGCGCGGTGCCTTTGCGCAGCAGCGGCAAGGCGGCTTCGATGCAATAGCTGCTGGCGAGCAGATTGGTGCGCACCACATGCTCGATGATCGACGAATCGAACTGGCGCGCGTCGACATATTCACAGGTGCCGGCGTTGAGAATCACGCTGTCCAGCGAACCCCAGGCCGCGCCGATCTGCTCACCGATTTCGCGCACGGTCTGACTGTTGGTCAGATCGCCGGGCACCACCAGCACCTGTCCCGGATAACGCTGGGACAAGACTTTCAGCGGCGCAGTCGAGCGCGAGCTGACCGCCAGATGCGCGCCGCTTTTCAAGATGTCCTCACACAATGCTGCACCGATGCCACTGCTGGCGCCGGTCAACCAATACCGCCGTGGAGGTGTACGACTCATCCCATTCTCCTTTTCAGCCAGGCAATCACCCGGCCCAATATTGGCAAGTGTTCATACAGCAGCGCCCCGGCATCGAAATAATCCCGATGGCGATAAACCTTGTCGCGCCAGAGCAGGTGCGAACAGCCACCGACCCTGATTTCCCGGCCCTTGGCCAGGCGCGGATGGCGATAACTCATGACCCAGCGCAGGTAACCCTCACCTTCGCGGATCTGGTCAAAGCCGTGAAAATCGAAACGCAGATCGCTGACGTTGGCGTACAGCTCACTGAAGTAATCCTGCAGTTGTGCCAGGCCCTGAACTTCGTGCAGCGGATCAGTGAAATGAATGTCGTCGCTGTACAGCTCGCCGAGGCGATACAGGTTGTCTCTGTTCAACCCGGAAAACTCGCGGGCGAAGCTGCGCAGGAAGTCACTCATCGCTGCCGCCGACAGGCTGGCGCGACGGCAGGTTCTTGAACGCCGTCAGCGCGCGCTCGCGTGAAGCGCTGAGGTTGACGATCGGGGCCGGATAATCGGCCACGCCGAACAGTCCTCCGGCTGCCGCCGGATTGTGCACTTCCTTCTTGTTGAGCCCGGCCAGTTCCGGCAACCAGTGCTTGATGAACACGCCTTCGGCATCGAATTTTTCCGACTGGCTCAGCGGGTTGAAAATGCGGAAGTACGGCGCCGAGTCGGTGCCTGTGGACGAGCTCCATTGCCAGCCGCCATTGTTCGCCGCCAGGTCACCATCGATCAGGTGACGCATGAAAAAGCGTTCACCCTCGCGCCAGTCGATCAACAGATTTTTGGTCAGGAACATCGCCACGACCATGCGCAGGCGATTGTGCATCCAGCCGGTTTCCAGCAATTGGCGCATCGCAGCGTCGATGATCGGCAGTCCGGTGCGTGCCTCCTGCCAGGCCTTGAGTTCTTCCGGCGCATCGCGCCAGGCCAGCGCTTCGGTTTCCGGGCGGAAGGCGCGATGCCGGGAGACGCGTGGGTAGCCGACCAGAATGTGTTTATAGAACTCGCGCCACAGCAACTCGTTGATCCATGTGACCGCGCCGACCTTGCCGCTTTCGAACTCGCCCTGATTGCTTTGCAGTGCGGCGTGCAGGCACTGGCGTGGCGAGATCACCCCCGCGGCGAGGTACGCCGACAGTTGGCTGGTGCCCGGTTTGGCCGGGAAGTCGCGCTCGCTGCGGTAATAATCGATCTGCGCATCGGTGAAGGTGTCGAGCCGGCGCCGCGCTTCTTGCTCGCCGGCCGGCCACAAGGCGCGCAGGGATTCGCTCGGTGTGGCGAAGCCTTTGACAGCCTCGGGAATCGCATCGCTGGCAATATCCAGGGCGGCCTGTTTGCCCGGTGCTTTGACCAAGGCCGGCATCGAGCGATGCAGGCGCTCGTAGCAGACCTTGCGGAACTGACTGAACACCTGGAAATAGGTGCCGGTCTTGGTCAGCACCGTCCCGGGTTTGAACAGCAACTGATCCAGATAGCTGTGGAACTCAATGCTCTCGGCTCGCAACGTGTCGGCCACGGCTTCATCGCGGCGGCTTTCGTGAACGCCGTATTCCTCGTTGACATGCACTGCTTCGATCTTCAATTGCCGACAGAGCTTGAGCAACTCTGCCGGTGCCTGATCCCAGTGCGGCGCGCTGCGAATCAACAACGGGATATTCAGCGTGCCGAGGCTCTGGCTCAGTTCGCGCAGGTTGCGCAGCCAGAAATCCACCTTGCACGGTGCATCATCGTGTTCCAGCCACTGCTGCGGACTCAACAGATACACCGCCACCGTCGGGCCGCGCGCTGCGGCGGCCGCGAGGGCAGTGTTGTCATGTTGGCGCAAGTCGCTGCGCAGCCAGATCAATTGCATGTGATTAAACCCATCATCAAATCAATCCGCGCTCGAGCAGCGCCTGATGGGCTGCTAGCGGATCTTCGGCCAGGAACAGATCGGTGGCTTGGGCGGTGCGTGCTGACAGCTCGGTGTGGTGAATGTGCACCGTGGGGCCGGCAATCAGGGTCGGGCAATTGACGTTCGCCAACAGCTTGGGCAACTGCGCCAATTGCATGGCTTTGCTCGAATACAACAGCACACCACGGGCTTGCAGATGCTCGACGGTCAGCGCCAGCTCACCGGCAGGCAGCGGCCAGTCGAACACCTGCACCGGGCAATCGGCACTGCTGATCAGCCATGCGCACAGCCACAGATGCGGCTCCAGCGGCAGGTCGGAATGATTGATCAACAGCAGCGGCGCCGAATGCAACTGGCGGTTGTTATGGTAGATGCGTGCGCCGAACTTGCTGCGCAGCCAGGAATAGAAAAACGTGCGCTCCATCTGCGCGCCGAACTGGCCCTGCCAGCGCTGTTCGAGCTCGGCCAGCAACGGCATCAGCAATTGCTCGCACAAGGTCCGTGGCGGGTACAGGGCGATGGCCTGATTGACGCTGTCATCCAGCGTGCGCTCATTCAGTGCGGTGACTGCCGAGAGCAAAGTCTGGCGCAGACGCTGCCAGTCGTTCTCCACGGTTTCGGTGAAGGCTTGCGGCGCGTCGAGCAGTGGCTTGACCTGGCTGACCGCCACCCCACGGTTGAGCCAAGTGAGGATGGCCATGATCCGCTGCACATGTTCAGCGCTGTAGAGCCGATGACCCTTGGGCGTGCGCTGCGGCACCACCAACCCATAGCGACGTTCCCACGCACGCAAAGTGATGGCGTTGACGCCGGTCTGCCGCGCGACTTCGCGAATCGGCAACCAGCCCTCGTCGAGGGCTTTCTTGAAGTCGGCGCCGAGGTCTTCCTGGGCGCTGCTGTCGGTTTTATCGTTCATCAGATCGAGTTTCGCAGACTGAGGTTTTCCGGATGCGGCTGCAGGTAAACCTGCTGTGCGATGTACGGGTCCGGATGGAGTCGAAAGTGGTGTTTGAGCAGTGTCAGCGGCACCACCAGCGGCACGATGCCCTGGCGGTACTGGCCGATGATCTGCTGCATTTCCTGTTTGTCTTCGGCGCTTAGCGATTGTTTCAAATATCCGCTGAGGTGCAGCAACACGTTGCAGTGAGTACCGCGTGTGGCGCATTTCTTCAGCGCGGCCATCAGTTCGCTGAAGTAGCGTGGGCCGAGTTCGGCGGGATCGCTGTCGGCCATGTTGCCGAGCAATTTGCCGAGGTTTTTGTATTGCAGCGGGTTGTGCGCCATCAGCAGGTACTTGTAGCGCGAGTGGAATTCGGTGAGCGCGCGGCGGGTCAGGCCCTCGGCCAGCACTTGCTGCCATGCGCTGTAGGCCAACACGCGAGTGATGAAGTTTTCCCGCAGCACCGGATCGTTGAGGCGCCCGGCTTCTTCCACGGGCAGGTCAGGATGTTGTGCGCAAAATGCCTGCGCATAGATGCCGCGTCCGCCACCATTCACTGGCGCGCCGTTGTCGTGATAGACCTTGACCCGTTCCAGCCCGCAGGAGGGCGACTGCTGCATGAAGATGTAGCCGGACAGGTCCTGCAACTCGGCGGCCATTTTCTCGCCGTACTCGGCCAGCGGCCTGGTGACGTTGATAGTGCGGTCGACGGTACCGACGGCCTCGGGTTGCTCCGGGTCGCCGACCAGCCGGATCGGCTCACGGGGAATGCCCATGCCGATGGCGACTTCCGGGCACAGCGGGACGAAATCGAAATATTCGGTGAGGGTACGGCTGCACAGCCGCGATTCCTTGTGCCCACCGTTGTAGCGCACTTCTTCGCCCAACAGGCAGGCGCTGATGGCGATCTTCGGCTTGGACAGGGAAGCAGTAGACATGAGCACCTCGAATCTATACCTGTACAGAGAGTTATCTCTGTACAACTTTTCCTCAGCATAGATCGATGGATGTACAAGTCAAATGATTTGTATAACTTTTTTGGGTTCACCAAGAACACTGTGGGAGCGAGCCTGCTCGCGAAGCGGTGTGTCAGTCAGTGAATCCGCATCTGGCACAGCGCATTCGCGAGCAGGCTCGCTCCCACAAGGGAAATCTATTTCCAGCCGAGTAACCAGTTCTCGCTGTCTTTCAGCACCTGCCAATCCAGTCGCTCGCTACGCTGGGTCAGCACCGCCTGCAATTCAACTTCCAGCACCGTACCTTCCTCGTCGCGGATCAGTTCGGTCACCAGAAAATGTTTTTCGCGGTTTTGCGGCTGGGCTGCTGTCCACTTCGACAGCAGCAATTTGCGCGGATTGATGCGATTCATTGCAGGTGTTCGTGCAAGCGACGTGCAGCCTCCTGACCACTGAGCCAGGCGCCTTCAACGCGGCCTGACAGGCACCAGTCGCCACAGGCGTACAGGCCCAGATCGACATCGGCCAGCGTGGTCCATTCATGGCCGGTAGCGGGGCGGGCGTAGAGCCAGCGGTGGGCGAGGCTGAAGGTCGGCGCAGGCATGGCGCTGTGCAGCAGTTCGGCGAAAGCACCGTGCAAATGCTCGATCACTGCTTCCTTGGACAGATCAATATGTTGCCGGCTCCAGGCGCTGGTTGCATGCAGCACCCAGGTGTCAAGCGTGCTGTCGCGCCCGGGTTTGCTGCGGTTGCGCGCCAGCCAGTCGAGCGGGCTGTCCTGCACGAAGCAGCCTTCGATTGGCGTATCGAGTGGAGTTTCGAAGGCGAGGGCGACGGCCCAGGTCGGCTCCATTTTCACCCCGGCTGCGACGCCGGCAAGTTTCGGTGCGGCGGCCAGCAACGCGGTGGCTTGCGGCGCTGGTGTGGCGATCACCACATGGCTGAAGGGGCCGTGGGTGCAGCCGTCGGCGTCCTGCAGATGCCAGTGTTCTTCACCGCGATAGACTTCGGTGATGCGGCAGGCGAACTGCACATCCAGACCATCGAGCAGGCCACGGGTGATGGCGCTCATGCGCGGCGTGCCGACCCAGCGGGTCTGCTCGTCCGGCGACATGTTCAGTTGCCCGCCCTGGAAGGTGTACAGCTGCGGCGTCCATTCGGCGGCCCAGCCCTGGCTCTGCCAGCGCTGCACCTCGGTGACGAAGCGCCGGTCGCGCGCGGTGAAGTATTGAGCGCCCATGTCCAGCGAGCCAGCGTCGCTGCGCTTGCTCGACATGCGCCCGCCGCTGCCGCGGCTTTTATCGAACAGTTGAACGGTATGCCCGGTCTCTGTCAGAGCCTGGGCGGCGGAGAGCCCGGCGATGCCGGTGCCGATGATTGCGATAGGTACAGTCATAGGGGCCTCGTTTACCTTTCTGTACAGACTACGCCGTCGATCAAACCTGTACAATTCTGTTTTTTGGTATAACTTCTAGCGTTCTCGTTCTGACAGCTTGGCCTATTGTTAAACCATAGAGCCTGCCCGATCGAAAAGATCCCTGCCTATAAAAATAGACTAGTGATCCGGGTTAAACGCCACGCGAGGAAGATGTCATGCACATATTGCTGACCGGCGGTACTGGTTTGATAGGACGTCAGCTCTGCCGACACTGGCTGGAGCAGGGCCATCGCCTGACGGTGTGGAGTCGCCGCGCGGAAAAGGTCACGCAGATCTGCGGCGCGCAAGTGCGCGGGATTGCCCGTCTGGAAGACCTCGGCGAAGATCCGCTGGATGCGATCGTCAATCTCGCCGGCGCGCCGATTGCCGACCGCCCCTGGACCCATCGCCGCAAGGCGTTGCTGTGGAGCAGCCGCATCACCCTGACGGAAACGCTGCTGGCGTGGCTGGAAACTCGTGCGCAGAAACCGTCGCTGCTGATTTCCGGCTCGGCGATCGGCTGGTACGGCGACGGTGGCGAACGCGAGTTGACTGAAGAATCGCCGCCCGGCATCGACGACTTCGCCAGTCAGTTGTGCATCGCCTGGGAAGAAACCGCGCTGCGTGCCGAGAACCTCGGCATACGCGTGATGCTGGTGCGAACCGGTCTGGTGCTGTCGGCCGAGGGCGGCTTTTTGTCGCGGCTGTTGCTGCCGTTCAAGCTCGGGCTGGGCGGGCCTTTGGGCAATGGTCGGCAGTGGATGCCGTGGATTCATATCGACGATCAAATCGCCCTGATTGATTTTCTTCTGCACCGGAATCAGGCGAGCGGTCCTTATAATGCCTGCGCGCCGAAACCTGTGCGCAACCGCGAATTTGCCAAGACGCTGGGCAGTGTGTTGCACCGCCCGGCGTTCATGCCGATGCCGACCCTGGCGCTGAAGGTAATGCTCGGCGAACTGTCACTGTTATTGCTCGGCGGCCAGCGCGCCACGCCGGCACGCTTGCTCGAAGCGGGGTTCGCTTTCCGCTTTACGGATTTACGCGCGGCTCTGGATGATCTCTCCAGCCGCCTCTGAAATAGGACGTTGCATGACCGATCACGCTTTGCTTCTGGTCAACCTGGGCTCTCCGGCCTCCACCTCGGTGGCCGATGTGCGCAGCTACCTCAATCAATTTCTGATGGACCCCTACGTGATCGACCTGCCATGGCCGCTGCGGCGGTTGCTGGTGTCGCTGATCCTGATCAAGCGCCCCGAGCAATCGGCCCATGCCTACGCTTCGATCTGGTGGGAGGAGGGCTCGCCGCTGGTGGTGCTCAGCCGCCGCTTGCAGGAGCAGATGACCCGCACGTGGAAACACGGCCCGGTGGATCTGGCGATGCGTTATGGCGAGCCGTCGATCGAAACCTGTCTGCTGCGTCTGGTCAAAGCGGGACATAAGAAGATCACGCTGGCGCCGCTGTATCCGCAGTTCGCCGACAGCACTACGACCACCGTGATCGAAGAAGCCCGGCGCGTGCTGCGCGAGAAGAAACTCGATGTCCAGTTGTCGATCCTGCAACCGTTCTACGATCAGCCGGAATACATCGAAGCACTGGTCGCCAGTGCGCGTCCGCATCTGCAGCAGGATTACGATCATCTGCTGCTGAGCTTTCACGGCTTGCCGGAGCGGCATCTGAGCAAACTCGACCCGACGGGCAATCACTGCCTCAAGGGCGCCGATTGCTGTCAGACCGCCTCGCCGGCGGTATTGGCAACCTGTTACCGCGCGCAGTGTTTCCGTACCGCCGCCGCCTTCGCCAAAACCATGGGCCTGCCGGACGGCAAATGGTCGGTGTCGTTTCAGTCACGCCTGGGCCGGGCGAAATGGATCGAGCCGTATACCGAAGCGCGGCTGGATGAACTGGCGAAAAGCGGGGTGAAAAAGATTCTGGTGATGTGCCCGGCGTTCGTAGCTGACTGCATCGAGACGCTGGAAGAGATTGGCGATCGCGGTAGGGAACAGTTCCGCGAAGCGGGGGGCGAGGAACTGGTACTGGTGCCGTGCCTGAACGACGACCCGCAATGGGCCAAGGCGCTGGCGACCCTCTGCGAAAGAGCGCCGCTGGCCCTTTAAAAGCTTCGCGAGCAGGCTCGCTCCCACAGGGGAAATACATTCCAATCTGTGGGAGCGAGCCTGCTCGCGAATGCTATCTGTCAGGCGATGAAAATCTGAAAGCCTTAGATCAGCGGCTCATCCGCCTTCTTCTGCTTCCAGCCATCATTGCCCGGCAGGATCAGGTTCAGCGCAATCGCCACCACCGCGCACAGCGCGATGCCTTTGAGGCCGAAGTCATCCGGGCCGGTGCCGGTGCCGACCAGCACACCGCCGATACCGAACACCAGCGTCACCGAAACAATCACCAGGTTGCGCGCTTCGCCCAGGTCGATCTTGTGGCGGATCAGGGTGTTCATGCCCACCGCCGCAATCGAACCGAACAACAGGCACAGAATCCCACCCATCACCGGCACCGGAATGCTCTGCAGCAGCGCGCCGAATTTGCCGATGAACGCCAGGGTGATGGCGAAGATCGCCGCCCAGGTCATGATTTTCGGGTTGTAGTTCTTGGTCAGCATCACCGCGCCGGTCACTTCGGCGTAAGTGGTGTTGGGCGGGCCGCCGAACAGGCCGGCAGCAGTGGTGGCGATGCCGTCACCGAGCAGGGTGCGATGCAGGCCCGGCTTCTTCAGGTAATCGCGACCGGTCACGCTGCCCACGGCGATCACGCCGCCGATGTGCTCGATCGCCGGGGCCAGTGCCACCGGAACGATGAACAGAATCGCCTGCCAGTTGAACTCCGGCGCGGTGAAGTGCGGCAGGGCGAACCACGGCGCTGCAGCAATTTTCGCGGTGTCGACCACGCCGAAATAGAACGACATGGCAAAGCCCACCAGCACCCCGGAAATGATCGGCACCAGACGGAAAATGCCCTTGCCGAACACTGCCACGATCAGCGTGGTCAGCAGCGCCGGCATGGAAATCATCATCGCTGTTTGATAGTGAATCAGTTCGGTGCCGTCGCCGGCCTTGCCCATCGCCATGTTCGCGGCAATCGGCGCCATGGCCAGGCCGATGGAAATGATCACCGGACCAATCACCACCGGTGGCAGCAAACGGTCAATGAAGCCGGTGCCTTTGATCTTCACGGCCAGGCCGAGGAAGGTATAGACGAAACCGGCCGCCATCACCCCGCCCATGGTCGCGGCGAGGCCGAACTGGCCCTTGGCGAGAATGATCGGCGTGATGAAAGCGAAGCTCGAGGCCAGGAACACCGGCACCTGACGTCCGGTGACGATCTGGAACAGGATCGTCCCCAGACCCGCGGTGAACAGTGCCACGTTGGGGTCCAGGCCGGTGATCAGCGGCATCAGCACCAAGGCGCCGAAGGCCACGAACAGCATCTGCGCGCCGGACAGTACCGTGCGCCAGAGCGGATCGTTGAACTCTTGCTGCATGGTTACGCGTCCTTCTGCTTGGTGCCGAAGATCTTGTCACCGGCGTCGCCAAGCCCAGGAATGATGTAGCCGTGCTCGTTCAAACGTTCATCGATGGACGCGGTGTAGATGGTCACGTCCGGGTGCGCCTTTTCTACGGCAGCAATGCCTTCCGGCGCGGCCACCAGGACCATGGCGCGGATGTCGCGGCAACCGGCCTTTTTCAGCAGGTCGATGGTGGCAACCATGGAACTGCCGGTGGCGAGCATCGGGTCAATGATCATCGCCAGGCGTTCGTCGATTTCCGGTACCAGTTTTTCCAGGTAGGTGTGCGCTTGCAGGGTTTCTTCGTTGCGGGCAACGCCCACAGCAGAAACCTTGGCGCCCGGGATCAGGCTGAGCACGCCTTCAAGCATGCCGATGCCGGCACGCAGGATCGGCACGACGGTGATCTTCTTGCCGGCGATCTTCTCCACCGACACGGTGCCGCACCAGCCGGCAATGTCGTAGGATTCGAGCGGCAGGTCTTTTGTAGCTTCATAGGTCAACAGGGCGCCGACTTCCTGAGCGAGCTCGCGGAAATTCTTGGTGCTGATGTCAGCGCGGCGCATCAGGCCGAGTTTATGACGGATCAGCGGATGGCGGATCTCGAGGATGGGCATGGGAAAGGCTCCGGCGGCGGGCAAAAAAACCGGCCTAGATTAATCTATCCGAGGGTGATGTCCTATAGGACATTCTGTACGTTAGTCCATAAGAGCTTGATTCGACCTCGCGGGATGCGTACCTTTGCCCGCTTTTCCAATTCCGCCAACCCCTGGAGAGCGCCATGTCCGCTGATCTCGAGCATATCCGTCAAATCATGCGAGAGGCTGACTGCCTGTACACCGAGTCTGAAGTCGAGGCGGCCATCGCCCGCGTCGGTGCACAAATCAACGAACAACTGGCTGACAGCAATCCGGTGGTGTTCTGCGTGATGAACGGCGGCCTGATCTTCTCCGGCAAACTGCTGACGCATCTGCAATTCCCGCTGGAAGCGTCCTACCTGCACGCGACCCGTTATCGCAACGAAACCAGCGGCGGCGACCTGTTCTGGAAAGCCAAGCCGGAAGTCTCGTTCATCGACCGCGACGTCCTGATCATCGACGACATCCTCGACGAAGGTCATACCCTGGGCGCGATCATCGACTTCTGCAAACACGCTGGCGCGCGCAAAGTGCACACCGCCGTGCTGATCGACAAGGATCACGACCGCAAGGCGCGCCCGGACCTGAAAGCCGATTTCGTCGGCCTGCCATGCATCGACCGCTACATTTTCGGTTATGGCATGGACTACAAGGGCTACTGGCGCAACGCCAACGGGATTTACGCGGTTAAAGGAATGTAAAGCGATGGGTACGCCTGGCTTTCTTGATCAAACGCTGTTCGCTGAGTTGGCCGAGAAAGCCGCGCACAATCCCCGCGGACGCCAGCATCACAACTTCCATCAGATGGAAGAAGCCTGTCATCGCATGGCGGTGGGGCTGCAACCGCACACCTACATCCAGCCTCATCGTCATCTGGGTGAAAACAAGGCTGAAACGTTGCTGGTGCTCAAGGGGCGGCTGGGGCTGCTGATTTTCGACGAAAACGGTAGCGTGTTGAAAAAGCAGGTTCTGCAGGCCGGCGGGGCCTGTGTCGGTGTGGATCTGCCGACGAACGTCTTTCACGGACTGGTCGTACTGGAAGCAGACAGCCTGATGTTCGAATGCAAGGCCGGACCCTATCGCCCGGTCGGTGAAGGCGAACTCGCCCCATGGGCACCGCGTGATGGCGAGCCCGGTGTCGCTGACTATCAGGCCTGGATGCGCAAGCAGTTCGATTGAATCGGCGCATTGATTTGCGCAGGTGCATGCTAGAGTTCTTGGCCTCGCCCTCCGGAGCCTGTCATGCGCCTCTTGATCCGCAGTCTCGCCGCCCTGTTGCTGTCCCTCAGCCTGCCGCTGTCCGCTGCGCCGATGCACAGCCAGTTCCTGCCGCCGGACGATCTGACCCTGCGTGATGCTGACCCCGAGCAGCAGCAACTGCTGCAGGTCAGCGAGTATTCGGTGGTGGTCGGTGCGCAGCGCCAGTCCAATCAGCAGCCGATTCCGGTCACCTCATCCTTGTTGATCCGCCTCAAAGGCAAATCGCTGAACAAGGGCGCGACGATCAGCCAGGTGCTGGTGAGTTTTGACGGCGAAAGCAAGAGCCTGAAAAAACCGGCCTACGATGACAAAAGCAAAACCCTGACGCTGTTCTATCCATTGGCGCAATACCGCGTGGTGATGGATCTGCTGCGCAACGACACGGTGTATGTGCAGTTCCTCAGTTATGCCAATGGCCACATCTGGGCGGATTTGCACACCGGGGCGATTCGTCCGCGTTGAGCCGGGCGGTCGGGCAGGGGTAAACTGCCCGCCCCGTGTCATGTCTGCGAGCTGGAGTCGGCAATGCGTAAAGATAAGAAACAAGTGATTGGTGACGAGATCGGCGATGAGCAGATCAAGCTGTTCCTCGATTTTGAGCCGGTCGACGCCACTTCGCCGTCGCTGCACAAACTGATCAAGGCCTATCGTGGTTTGCGCATCGATGATTTCGAGCGCTTTCTGGGCTTCTTCGTTGCGGCGGGTTATGACGTCGATGGCAAGGATGAGCAGGGCCAGACCTTCGTTGACCTGATCGCCGATCAGCGCAACGCCCCGGAATACATTGAACTGATCGAAAAGTCCCGCGGTTAAGGGCAAAAGACAAGATCAACAGATCGCAGCCTTCGGCAGCTCCTACATGGGATTTATGTTGGCCCTGTAGGAGCTGCCGAAGGCTGCGATCTTTTGATTCTGGCGTCCATAAAAAACGCCCCGATTGGGGCGTTTTTTCATGCCGCAAGATCAAGCGAAGCTTGGTGTCTCGCTGCTTTCTTCAACCAGTTCCAGGGCGATGTTGTTCTGCGTGTTGATCTTGCGATACAGCGCAGCATCGGTTTCCAGAACCTTTTCACGGGCCGGGAAGATTTCCGCCAGTTTGGTGGCCCACTCGCCGGACGCCTTGGCCGGGAAGCATTTTTCGATCAGCTCGAGCATGATCGAAACGGTCACCGACGCACCTGGCGATGCGCCGAGCAGGGCAGCGAGGGAGCCATCCTTCGCTGCGACCAGTTCGGTACCGAACTGCAGGATGCCGCCCTTTTTCGGGTCCTTCTTGATGATCTGCACCCGTTGGCCGGCCACTTCCAGGCGCCAGTCTTCGGCTTTCGCCTGCGGGTAGAAACGCCGCAGCGATTCCAGGCGCTGTTCCATCGATTGCATCACTTCGCTGACGAGGTACTTGGTCAGGTCCATGTTGTTTTTCGCCACCGCCAGCATCGGCCCGATGTTGCCGGCGCGCACCGACATCGGCAGGTCCATGAAGGAGCCGTGCTTGAGGAACTTGGTGGTGAAACCGGCGTACGGCCCGAACAGAAGGGATTTCTTGCCATCGACTACGCGGGTATCGAGGTGCGGCACCGACATCGGTGGCGAACCCACGGCCGCCTGGCTATAGACCTTGGCCTGGTGGTGCTTGACTACTTCCGGGTTATCGCAACGCAGCCACTGGCCACTGATCGGGAAGCCGCCGAAGCCTTTGCTTTCTTCGATGCCCGAAGCCTGCAGCAACGGCAGGGCCGCGCCACCGGCACCGAGGAAGACAAACTTTGCGTCGACTTCGCGGGTGTTGCCGTTGTTGACGTCCTTGATGCTGACGGTCCAGCCGGCGCCGTTACGCTTGAGGCCGGTCACGCGCTTGCAGTATTTGACCTGGGTGTCCGGGGCGCTGCTCAAGTGCTTGAGCAACTGATTGGTCAGGGCGCCGAAGTTGACGTCGGTGCCGTTCATCACACGGGTGGCGGCGAGGACTTCGTCGGGCGAGCGGCCCGGCATCATCAGCGGCATCCACTCGGCCATCTTGCCTTTGTCTTCGGTGTATTCCATGTCGGCAAACGCGTGGTGCTTGCTCAGGACATTGAAGCGCTCCTTGAGGAACGACACACCGCTTTCGCCCTGAACGAAACTCAGGTGCGGAACCGGGCTGATGAAGGATTTGCACGAGCCGAACGTGCCCTTCTTGGTCAGGTACGACCAGAACTGCTTCGACACCTCGAACTGGGTGTTGATGTGCACGGCTTTCTTGATGTCGACGCTGCCATCGGCAGCCTGCGGCGTGTAGTTCAGCTCGCACAGGCCGGCGTGACCGGTACCGGCGTTGTTCCACGGATTGGAACTCTCGGCAGCACCGGAATCCATCAGCTCGACGACTTCCAGCTTGATCGCGGGGTCGAGCTCTTTGAGCAGTACGGCCAGGGTGGCACTCATGATGCCGGCCCCTACCAGAACTACGTCGACTGCTTCGTTATGCGCCATTTAACGCGTCTCCCAAATCTGCAGCACCAAATTGTCGGCATGGCTGCCAGGCGTTCCAGGGCAGGTCAGTGGGCCCGGGCTATCCGTGGTCAGGTTGGCCATGTCCGAATCTTCGCAATTTTTCGCAACTTCGACGGATGCGTGCGGCCTGGTTTCAAGCGTTCCATGAACGCATTTTCACGCAGGGCTGGCAATTCGACTTATGGTCGAGACATCCGTTTTCGTGCAACCAAATCCGTAGCGGACAGGCTTCAGGCTCCGATGTTCGAGGTATACCCGGTCCTGTGTCGTTGGGCTGTTTCGGACGCTAATGGTGCATGTTCAGACGCAAAACTATTCATTTGCTCGCCACACTCTTGTGAAGTTGTGAAAACCCGTTTTTTTCACGCTCTTTTGAAGACGTGAACCTCAAAAAAGGGCTGCCTTGGCCTGGCACCTGCCCGCAAGGGCAAACAACGCGGTGGCCGAGCGAATGACAGCTCTGCAGATTCGCGAAAAGCGGGTTCTTGCCGGAAGAACAGGCAAGCGCGCCAACTTCACTCGATCTGTGTGGGCGGCTCTCTGTGGGCGATTTTGATGTCGATGCATGCGCATTGACGCTGTTGCGGGGCCCGATCAGGAGACGTCCTTATAATCGGGGGGAGATTGTAGCGAAGAAATGCGCGCAGTTGCTCGTGTTTAATGACTTTTATTAGGCATCCGGTCAGATGCTCAACTGCACCTGACCCCGTGCGCGCATTTGTCGCGGTACGACCCGGGCGCTGGCGGGCAGCGGCTGGTTCAACCAGGTCAGGCGGATTTCTTCGATTTCCACCCAGCCGTCGCCCATCGGTTGCAGGCTGCACTGCTTGAAAGCCTGGCAATGACCGTTGCGGTCGAGCAGGGCGAAGCTGCGATGCAGCGGGCGAGGGGCGAACAGCGAGATCAGATAACGCATGGCAGAGTTCCTTGAAGGAGGACTGCTTTGAAGCTTGTCGGCGAGGCATGACGCCGCGGTGTATGGACGGTGAAGAATGTGTGACAGGAACCGCTTTCGGCGGGGTTTGTCAGACATTTCAGTATTCACTGCGCGGCGCTGGTTACGCGCAGTGGCCCACCGCTATACTGCCGGCCTGTTTGTGCCTGATTCTGGAGAGAAGAGCATGTTGCAACGCCTGTTGTTCGGTTTGATCACTGTCGCCGGTTTGACCCTGGCCGGCTGCGCCCACAGCCCGCAACAACTGAATCCGGAGCCGAAGCTGACCACGCAACTGCCAGCGGTCGGTCGTGGCCAGCCTGTCATCGTGCGTGTGGTCGATGGTCGTCCGTCGCCAACCCTGGGCACCCGTGGCGGTCTGTACCCGGAAACCAGCGCCATCACCGTGCAGCGCGAGCAGATCCTGCCCAAGCTGCAGGCCCAGGCCGAAGCCGCCGTGCGTCTGCTCGGCTTCACCCCGACCACCAACGCACCTAACGCGCCGCAGCTGACCGTGACCCTGGCCGAGTTGAAATATCAATCGCCGAAAGAAGGCATGTACGTGACCGAAGCAACCATCGGCGCAACCTTCCGCTCTGACGTGCAGAACGCCAACCGCCGCTACAGCGGCCGTTACGGTGCGTCGCTGGACCAGCGCTTCGGCATGGCGCCGAATCAGGAAACCAACACCAAACTGGTCAGCGATGTATTGAGCGATGCGCTGACGCGTCTGTTCAAGGACCCGACCGTGGGTCAGGTGCTCGCTGAGTAAGTTTGCAGCGAATGTGAAAAAGCCCGGGGCCAGTGATGGTTCCGGGCTTTTTTTGGATCTGGGATTTGTGTCGTATGGGAAATCGATTCCCCTCACCCCAGCCCTCTCCCGAGGGAGAGGGAGCCGATCGCGTGTGCGTCAAAAACCTGAGTTCGGCGCGGTATCTTAAGTCGGCGTATTCACCGCAAACACCTCGGTCAGTCCCCTCTCCCTCTGGGAGAGGGCTAGGGTGAGGGTGCTTTTGACGTTCAGGCAGCCTGGGAATAGAAATCGAGCACACTCACGCCAGTCAACAAATCGGTCTCGGGCAAGTCCGCGTGCTGATGCCCGCCCAGCGCGCAATACACCAGCCAGTGTCGATCCTGCACGTTGAAGGCAAGGCTGCCGACCAGGCTTTGCTGGTCGTCGTAAGGGGTGATGAGGTACAGGCGATCCTGGTTTTCCGCGTGCAGCATGTCGCATTCCATTCGGGTTTCGAGGCGCGCAGGGTGAAGCATCCACGTGACGATGCCATGACACAGGACAGCCATCGGTCGATTGTCAGGTTATTTGTCGCAAAGGCTGGGGCAGGGTGGGCCGGTTTGGGTAGAATCCGCGCCGCGGTCGTCGGTCTGGCGTCTGCCACACCGGTTAAGTTCGAGGTCTGTGATGTCGCTGCACTTGATGACGCTGTTTACCGCCCATCCCGCCAAGTTGATCAACCTGCTGGCCTTGCTTCTGGCCTTTCCGGGCAGTTGGCTGCTGCACGCGACCCGCCGTCGTGAGCAACGCGCCCAGGCCAGTCTCGCCGCCCAGCGCCAGGCGCAGCCGAATGCCGAGCCGATCCTCGATTGGGCGACGTTGCGCATGAACCGATTCTTCTATCGTTTTGGTTTTGCCTGCCTGGGGCTTGCTCTGATCGTCTCCTGGATCAGCACCCGCTTCTGAAAGCAAAAGATCGCAGCCTTCGGCAGCTCCTACAGGATGTACATCATTCCCATGTAGGAGCTGCCGAAGGCTGCGATCTTTTGATCTTGCTGTTGCTTTACAGCGGCAACCCAGCCTTGACCCGGTATTGATTACGCACCGGCGTCGCATATTGCAGCACCAGGTACGGCCGATGCTCAGCTGGGCAGGCATCCAATCGGCTTTGCCACTCATCCTGCGCCTTGGCCAGTTCGTCAGCCGGGAACACCTCGGCCGCTTTCGGCACATTCAGTTGCGGATCGGCATCCGCCCACTGCGCGTACGCCAGGTAATGCACCGGGAACAACCGGTAGCCGCCGAGAATCTGCTTGTCCATTTCGATCGCCAATTGCTTGGTGTCTTCAAACACCTCGGTGATCGGCGCGGCAAAGTTCACGTGGACCCGGCCCTTGTAGCCGGTGATGCCCTTGGCGATGCTCACGTCATCCTCGCCCGGCGCTTTGGCGTAGGTGCCGGTGGTGGCGCGGATGTACAGTTCGCGGGCCTTGGCCTGGTCACACGGGTCGTATTCATAGCTGATCGACACCGGGGTAACGTTCAACGAACGAATCACTTCGCCGAACGGCTCGTCCTTGCGGCTCATGTGAAACATCTTGAGGATCGCCGACTCGGTGCGGTCGTCGCCGTCCTTCGCCCGACCTTCCGCCTGAGCAATCCAGATCGACGCGCAATCGTTGCGGATCGAGTGGTTGATGTACGCCGACAGCAACTGATAAGCAGCCATTTTCTCGCGACGGCCGGTGATCGAGCGGTGGACGATAAAGCTCTTGTTCAAGCGCATCAGGTCACTGACGAACGGCTTCTGCAGCAGGTTGTCGCCAATCGCGATGCGCGGTGTCGGCAGGCCGGCGTGGTACACGGCGTAGTTGACGAAGGCCGGGTCCATGACGATATCGCGGTGGTTGGCGATGAACAGGTAGGCGCTGCCGGACTTGAATTGCTCGACACCGGTATAGGTCACGCCGTCGGTGGCGCGCTCGATGGTGTGGTCGACGTAGAACTCGACTTTGTCCTGTAAGGTAGCCACGGAATTCACGTCGGCAAACTCACGACGCAGCCGATGGGCTATAAGAGGTTTGAGCATCCAGCCGAAGGCACCGGCAAAACGCGGGAAGCGGAAGTGGGTGAGGATATCTAGAAACGCCTTGTCGCCGAGCAGCCTTGCCAGTACCGCAGGTACTTCGCTGTCGTCGTAAGGTCGGATGGCATCGAATTCGCCCATCATGCTCTCTTGTTGGAAACGGCTAGGGTAAGTAAAGGGTTTGATCGAAAACCCGCGGGGCACGGTCTGAAAAGTAGCCAGACAAAAATAGCCCTGCAAATAGACCGGCGATTATACGCACAAGTCACTGGGGAGACCGCGATGCTGGAAAATGCACGCTATGAATGTCCGTATTGCGGTGAGGAAGTCGAGACCACTCTGGATTTGTCCGCTGGGGATCAAACGTATATCGAAGACTGCCAGGTGTGCTGTCGTCCGATCACCTTTGTCCTGCAGGTACATGAAGAAGAGTGGCACTTGGAAGTCTTCAGCGAAAACGAGTGAGGGCCGCGAATGCAGCGCATCTACGAACCGGCGAACCTGATGGAAGGCGAAATGCTCAAGGGCATGCTCGCCAATGAAGGGATCGAGGCGCACCTGATCGGCCGTGATCTGGTGGGCGGTGCGGGTGAATTGCCGATCTTCGGCCTGCTCTGGCTGTCGGTGGATAACGATCAGGCCGAATACGCCCGCGAGTTGATCACCGCGTACAATGCCGCGCTGCCGCTGCCCGGCGACGAACCGGAAAGCTTTCCCGGCACGCTGGTCTGTTAGGCTGGCCTTCGTTTTATTCAGAGTCGTGTTGCCCCATGTGTGGACGTTATGCCCTGTTTCGCTGGAACCGCGACTTCGCGGCCCTGCCAGGTTTTCCCGCCGATCAGCAGGCGCAGTGGAATATTTCCCCCAATGATTCGGTGTTGATGCTGCGTGCCGACGAAGACGGCCAGCGCACGTTGGCCCGTGCACGCTGGGGCCTGACGCCGCCGTGGCTGACCGATCTGTCGAAGACCCCGGCCCATGCCCGCGCCGAAACCGTCGCAGAACAGCCGATGTTTCGTGAGGCCTTGCGCTTGCGTCGCTGCCTGCTGCCGGCCAACGGCTTTTACGAATGGCGCGGCACCCAGCGCAAGCGGCCGTACTGGTTGACGCCGGGGGAGGGTTCTTCGTTGTTTTTCGCGGCGATCTGGGAAGCGTATCCGGTGCAGGAGCAGGTCTGGCTGAGCACGGCGGTGATTACTCAGTCGGCGGCGAGTCAGCGGCGGCCGTTGATTCTTGATGAAGCGGGGCAGGCTGCCTGGCTTGATCCTCAAACGCCGCTGCATGTGTTGCAGGGTTTGCTCGCCAGTGAGCCGGCGGCGCTGCGCGAGCGGGTGTTGGCGAATCTGGTGAATGATCCGAAGTTGAACGGGCCGGAGTGTCTCACCCCGGCGTGATGAGTGATCTGTGCCGGCATATTCGCGAGCAGGCTCGCTCCCACATGTGAATGCAATCCAACTGTGGGAGCGAGCCTGCTCGCGAAGAGGATCTAAAGATCAAACCTTGAACTGATTGATCAACCGCCGCTGCTGTTCCGCCAGTTTGGTCAACCCGGCGCTCGCCGAACTCGATTCATCCGCACCGCCGGCCACTTCATTCGCCACCTGACCGATGTTGATCACATTGCGGTTGATGTCATCGGCCACTGCGCTTTGCTCTTCCGCCGCACTGGCAATCTGGGTGTTCATGTCGTTGATCACCGACACGGCCTGGGTAATCGTCTCCAGCGCCTCGGCCGCTTTCGCCGCGTGCTGCACGCTTTCGTCGGTGCGGTTCTGGCTGTCTTCCATCACGCGCACCACATCGCGGGTGCCCTGTTGCAACTGCTGGATCATGCTCTGGATTTCTTCAGTGGCCTTTTGGGTTTTCTGCGCCAGATTGCGCACTTCATCCGCAACCACGGCAAAACCGCGACCCTGCTCGCCGGCCCGGGCGGCTTCGATTGCCGCGTTCAGTGCCAGCAGATTGGTCTGTTCAGCGATGCCGCGAATGGCGGTGAGGATGGCATTAATGTTTTCGCTGTCCTTGGCCAGCGTCTGCACCACATCGACAGCCTTGCCGATTTCCACCGCCAGTACGCCAATCGAATCCGATGTGTCGCGCACGATCTGCATGCCCTGGCTGGCGGCCTGATCGGCGTGACTTGCCGCTTGTGCGGCCTGGGTGGCATTGCGCGCCACGTCCTGGGCGGTGGCGGTCATTTCCTGCACCGCGGTCGCCACCTGATCGATCTCGGCCATTTGTTTCTGCACACCGATGTTGGTGCGGATGGCGATGTCGGCGGTGTGTTCCGAGGAATCGCTGACGCTCTGCACCGAGGTCACCACTTGCGTGATCATCGCCTGCAATTTGGCGAGGAAGGTGTTGAAGCCTTTGGCAATCGAGCCCAGTTCATCGCTGCGGTCGCTGCTCAGACGCCGGGTCAGATCGCCTTCGCCCTGAGCGATGTCATCGAGCATGGCGACCATTTGCTTGAGTGGCCGCGCAATGCCGTGACCCACCAGCCAGATCACCAGCAGGCCGATGCCGGCGATGACCAGACCGACCATGGCCATGCCGAAGGTGTCGGATTTGCGTTGGGCATCAAGGTCGGCCTGGAGGTTTTGCAGATCGGCCATGACCGCGTTGAGCGGCAATTGCAGCATCAGTGTCCAGCGTGCGTCGGTCTGGCCGATGCCGAACGGCAGGTACAGTTCGATGCGGCCCTTGGCCTGATTGACCGAATAGGTCACTTCGTCGCGCTTGAGGTTGGCGAGGTTGCTGCTTTGTTCAGCGTCGAGGATGTCGCTGACTTTCTCGCCGAATTTACTCGAGTCCTTGGTGTACGCAACGATCCGCCCGTTGCCGCCGACCAGCGCCATTTCACCGGCGCCGCTGTAAAGCTTCTGGTTGGCGGCGAGCAGCATGTCCTGAATGAAATTGACCGAGAGGTCGGCACCGACGATGCCCTGGAATGCGCCGTTGATCATGATCGGTTCGATGAACGAGGCGAGCATGACGATCTTGTCACCGACCTTGTACGGTGCCGGGTCGATCACGCAGGCTTTCTTCGTCTCTTTCGAGCACAGGTAGTACTCGCTGGCGCGTATGCCGGTGGACAGGGTTTTCTGATCGTCGACATCGGCCAGTTTGTCCACGCCCAGGCTGCCGTCGGTATTGCGGAACCACCACGGCAAAAAGCGGCCGTTGGCCGGATCGATACCAACTACAGAGCTGCCGATGTAGGCCGCGTCATTGTGGTCCAGTGCGTTTTTTTCCCAGCCGATGTAGGTGCCGAGAATCTTCGGGTTCTTTTCGACGTTTTCCTTAATCAGGCTGATCAGTTGTTCGCGGCTGACGCTCAGGCGCGGCTGGCCGTCGGCGCCGGTCGCGCCGAGCAGGGCGTTCACGCGTACCAGACCGCCGGCAATCAACAGCGGCGCTTCGAGTTCGCGCTGGATCTGGCTGACCTGGGTCTGCGCGAGCGAGGTCAGGCGCTGTTCGATGACTTGCTCGAACTGCGCCTGGGTGCGCTGTTGCACCATTTCTTGCGTGCGAGCGCCGGAGAACAGCGCGTACAGCACCAGCGCCGCGACCACGCTCAGAACGATGGCGCCGGCCAGGGCGGCGACGGAAAACTGGATCGACTTGAACTTCATGGGAGCTCCGCACGCAAGAGGACAATCTGCGAGGGATTTATCGGCGGGGTGTGCAGGGCCATGAGAGACGTTGGTCGGAATCGGCCCGCGATGTCGCTGATGGATCGGTGCGCGGCGGATTCAATGCGCTTGAGGAATTTCCACGAGGTCTTGCGGCCATAGGTGAATGTACGCGCAATGCGTCCGTTGTATCTGGCGCCAATACAATTAGCCGCCTAGGATACGCCTCAGGTTTTCAGGGAGCTTTTGAATGAACAAGACATTAGTGGTAAGTGCTTTGAGCGCAGCGCTGTTGCTGGCCGGTTGTCAGTCGGTCAACACCACCAGCGGCGGCGCCGTGGGCGTGGAGCGCAAGCAGTACATGTTCAGCATGCTGTCCTCGCAAGAGGTCGATCAGATGTACGCGCAGTCGTATCAGAAGACCGTCGGCGAGGCGTCGAGCAAAGGTGTGCTGGACAAGACCAGCCCTGAAGCCAAGCGCGTGCAGACCATCGCCAACCGCTTGATCGCCCAGGCGCCAACATTCCGCCCGGACGCGGCGCAGTGGCAATGGGAAGTCAATCTGATCAAGAGCGATGAGCTCAACGCCAACTGCGGTCCCGGCGGCAAGATCATTTTCTACACCGGACTGATCGACAGCCTGAAACTCACCGACGATGAAATCGCTGCGGTCATGGGCCATGAAATCGCCCACGCCCTGCGCGAGCACGGTCGTGAAGCGATGTCCAAGGCGTACGGTATGGAGATGGCCAAGCAGGGCGCTGGTGCCCTGTTCGGTCTGGGGCAGGACAGCCTGGCGCTGGCCGACACTGTGGCCAACTACGGCATGACCCTGCCCAACAGCCGCGCCAACGAAAACGAAGCCGACCTGATCGGTCTGGAACTGGCCGCCCGCGCCGGTTACAACCCGAACGCGGCGATCACCCTGTGGGACAAGATGAGCAAGGCTTCCGAGGGCGCGCCACCGGAATTCATGAGCACCCACCCGGCATCCAGCAGCCGCATTGCTGCGTTGCAGGCAGCGATTCCGAAGGTGATGCCGCTCTACAACAGCAGCAAGCGATAAGCTGCAAGCTGCAAGCTAAAGCAGATGTGCGTGGCTTGCAGCTTTTTACTTGCAGCTTGCAGCTTGCAGCTTGCAGCTTGCAGCTTGCAGCTTGCAGCTAGAAGCTTGCAGCTGCTTCAAACCCAGCCGCTGCTCTGCATCGCTTTATAAACCGCAACAATCGCCAGAATCATGAACGCCGAAGCCGCGAGGCGGCGGATCAGGGTCAGTGGCAGTTTCTCTGCGGCAAAGTTACCCGCCAGGACCACCGGCACGTTGGCAATCAGCATGCCCACGGTGGTGCCGATAATCACCAGCCACAGTTCCGGATATTGCGCGGCGAGCATCACCGTGGCGATCTGCGTCTTGTCGCCGATTTCCGCGAGGAAGAACGCGATCAGCGTGGTCAGGAACGGGCCGAACTTGCGCGCCGTGCTGGCTTCGTCGTCATCCATTTTGTCCGGGACCAGGGTCCACAGCGCCGTGGCGGCGAAGCTGGCGGCGAGGATCCAGTGCAGGACGGCGTCGGAGAAGAAACTGCCGACCCAGGCACCTACCGCACCGGCTGCTGCGTGGTTGGCCAGAGTCGCGGCGACAATCCCGGCGATGATCGGCCAGGGTTTGCGGAAGCGAGCGGCGAGAATCAGCGCGAGCAGTTGTGTCTTGTCGCCGATTTCGGCCAAGGCAACGATAGCGGTGGGAACGAGTAGCGAGTCCAGCATCAGGGATTTCCTAAGGGGCGGGTCGACACGGCTATGACACGTACAGCCTTCCCGCCCCGGGTAAGGTGTGCGTGTCATAGGTCTTGTCAAACCCTGCGATCCGTCTGGTGCGGACGCTTGGGTCGCATACGCCATGATCTGAGGATCAAGTATGTTGACGTATGCCGGACGAGCTTGGCGCTCGTGGGAGACTACTCCCCTAGGACGGAGCGGATTCTGCCTAGGCAAATCCGATTGGGCAAGAACAAATTTTCAACCGCGCTTGGCCCGGTAAATCCGGAAACCGTTGCCTTCGGCCTTGATTGCACACACGCCTAGGTGCTCCTCGATCAGCGGCTGATACTTGAGGAAGCTGTTCGCCACAAGGCGCAGTTCGCCACCGTTTTTCAGATGTTTCGCCGCTTTTCGCAGCAGGTTCTCCGTAGCGAAATAATCGGTGTGCACGCCGACATGGAACGGCGGATTGCTCAGAATCGCGCTCAAACCCATCGGCGCGGCGTCGATGCCGTCACCGGTCAGCACTTCGGCTTCCAGGCCATTGGCGGCCAGGGTCAGACGGCTGCTGGCAGCGGCGAACGCGTCGACATCCAGCAACGTCACCTGATTGTGCGGATAGCGACGTTTCACCGCAGCCCCGAGCACGCCGGCGCCGCAACCGAAATCGAGCAGATGGCCGCTCGGCAGTTTGTCCAGATGCTCCAGCAGCAGGGCGCTGCCGCGATCCAGTCGCCCGTGGCTGAACACGCCCGGCAGGCTGATGACTTTCAACGGCCCTTCGGCCAGCGGCAGTTCGTACGTCTGCGCCAGGCTTTCCAGCGGTTTCGCTTCAGGCGCATTGGCCACGGTGACTTGCCAGAGCTGGCAGTGGCGAGCGCTGTCGAGTTTGCGCGGTTTGCCGAACGGGTTGAGCTGTTTCGACGCGCCTTCGATACCGCTGCGTTTTTCCCCGACCAGAAACACTTCACGCCCGGCCAGACGCGACGCCACGGCGTTGAGGATGTAGTCGGTGAGGTCCTTGGATTTGGGCAGGAACACCACAGCGCTGTCGAACTCGCGCTCCGGGACATTCACGCCGAACTGGCTGCGGCCTTCGAAACGCGCGTCCAGTGCGGCTTGGTCGCCAGCGTGCCAGCACCAGCCGAACGCATTCGGCAGACGCCCGAGCAAATCATCGGCGGGCAGGCCGGCCAACAGCAGCGAACCCTGGAATAACTCGGCCTGACGAAGCAGTACTTCACTGCGCGGATCCATAACTGCTCCTTGAAAAAAAGTGCCGCAGTTTATCAACTGACGACCCGCAGCGCCTCACCGCTGAAGAACGCCCGGGCGTTTTCGCTCAGTTGCCCGACGATACGCTGGCGCGCCTCGCGACTGCCCCAGGCATTGTGCGGGGTGACGATCAGGCGCGGGATATCGGCGGCGAGCAGCGGATTGCCCTGGGTCGGTGGCTCGACACTCAACACATCGGTCGCCGCACCGCCGAGGTGGCCGCTACGCAAAGCGTCGGCCAGCGCTTGCTCGTCGATCAAGCCGCCACGAGCGGTATTGACCACGAATGCGCCGGGCTTCATCGCGGCCAGCTCGCCGGCTCCGATGAAGTTCCGGGTGTGCTCGTTGAGCGGGCAGTGCAGGGTCAGGGCGTCGATCTGCGGCAGCAGTTCTTCCAGCGGCAGGCGATCCGGCCGAGCCGGGCGCCCCGGAATCTGCCCGAGCAACACGCGCATGCCAAACGCTTCGGCCAACCGCGCCACGGCGCCACCGAGTTCGCCATGGCCGAGCAGGCCGAGTGTTTTGCCTTGCAGTTCGACGATCGGGTAGTCGAGCAGACAGAACTGTTTCGCCTGTTGCCAGCGGCCTTCGCTCACAGCCTTTTGATAGTCGGCCAGGCGCGTGGCGAGGTTGAGCAACAGCATGATCGTGTGTTGCGCCACCGACGGCGTGCCGTAAGCCTGGCAATTGCACACGGTGATGCCGTGGGCGCGGGCGGCAGCGAGGTCGACGTTGTTGGTGCCGGTGGCGCTGATCAGGATCAGTTTCAGCTGCGGGTTGGCAGCCATTGCAGCGGCGTCGATCATCACCTTGTTGGTGATCGCCACACTGGCGCCTTGCAGGCGTTCGCTGACTTCTTGCGGCAAAGTCTGAGCGAACAGCTGCAAGTCGCTGAAGCATTCGCGCAACGGACCGAGGTCCAGATCGCCGAGATCCAGCGAAGGGTGATCAAGGAATACCGCGCGGCGCGTGTTCGTCATCAACTGTACCTTTTGTGCTGTGAGCGGAGGGCGTACTCTGCCGAGCCTACCAGATGAAACAATTGGTTACTCGACACCGAAATGCCCTGAACCACCTGTGGGAGCGAGCCTGCTCGCGAAAGCTCTGGCCCATTCAACATCTCTGTTGGCTGACCCAGCGCTTTCGCGAGCAGGCTCGCTCCCACAGGGAAAGCATTCGGCAATGAGCCCAGTGTGAACATTCGAATCCTGAGGAGCCCCCATGTACTGGACCGAGTTCTTGACCGTTGCCCTGATCCATCTGCTCGCCGTGGCCAGCCCCGGCCCGGACTTTGCCGTGGTGGTGCGCGAGAGCGTGACCCATGGGCGCCGCGCCGGCACCTGGACCGCGCTGGGCGTGGGCTCGGCGATTTTCCTGCACGTTGGCTATTCGTTGCTCGGCATCGGTCTAATCGTGTCGCAGTCGATCGTGCTGTTCAACGCGCTGAAGTGGGCCGCCGCCGCGTATCTGCTTTACATCGGCTTCAAGGCCTTGCGCGCGCAACCGGCGAAAACCGTCAACGATGACTTGCACCGGGAAACCGGCGTACGCACCGCGCGGGGCGCGTTTACCTCGGGCTTCGTCACCAACGGTCTGAACCCGAAAGCCACGCTGTTTTTCCTCTCGCTGTTCACCGTGGTGATCAACCCGCACACGCCGTTGGCGGTGCAGGCCGGTTACGGCGTTTACCTGGCGGTGGCGACAGCGATCTGGTTCTGCCTGGTGGCGATGCTGTTCAGCCAGCAACGGGTGCGCGCCGGCTTCGCCCGCATGGGCCACTGGTTCGACCGCACCATGGGCGCGGTACTGATTGCTCTCGGCGTGAAAATCGCGTTCACCGAGATGCATTGAGCACTGGAACACATCAATCCCTGTGGGAGCGAGCCTGCTCGCGAAAGCGCCAGTCCAGTCACCAAAAATGTCGACTGACCCGACGCCTTCGCGAGCAGGCTCGCTCCCACCGGTCGTGTTTTCTTCAACTTCGGCCCGAAATGCTGGCGCAAAGCTAGCATTTGTACGGCTCTGCAAATCATTCCTTTGGCTGATTTGACTGTCATGCAGGCGCACTAGAGTACGAATCTCTCCGCCAACACCGTGCAGTCAGAAAAGGGATTCTTATGTTGCAGACTCGGGTCATTCCGCCGGCCGATGGGGCCTACCAGTATCCATTGCTGATCAAACGGCTGCTGATGTCCGGCGCCCGTTACGAGAAAACCCGCGAAATCATCTACCGCGACCAGTTGCGCTACAGCTATCCGACCCTGATCGAGCGGGTTGCGCGGCTGGCCAACGCGCTGACGGCTGCTGGCGTGAAGGCCGGTGACACCGTGGCGGTGATGGACTGGGACAGCCACCGTTACCTGGAATGCATGTTCGCCATTCCGATGATCGGCGCGGTGATTCACACCATCAACGTTCGTCTGTCGCCCGAGCAGATCCTCTACACCATGAACCACGCCGAGGACCGCTTCGTCCTGGTCAACAGTGAGTTCGTCGGGCTGTATCAGGCCATCGCGCCGCAGCTGACCACGGTGGAGAAAACCCTGCTGCTGAGCGATCTTCCGGAGAAAACCGCAGAGCTGCCGAACCTCGTCGGCGAATACGAGCAACTGCTGGCCGCTGCGAGTGCGCAATACGATTTTCAGGACTTCGACGAAAACTCGGTGGCCACCACGTTCTACACCACCGGCACCACGGGCAATCCGAAAGGCGTGTATTTCACCCATCGGCAACTGGTGCTGCACACCATCGGCGTGGCGACGATCATGGGTTCGATCGACAGCGTACGCCTGCTCGGCACCAACGATGTGTACATGCCGATCACGCCGATGTTCCACGTCCACGCCTGGGGTTTGCCGTACGTGGCGACCATGCTCGGGCTCAAGCAGGTCTACCCGGGCCGTTACGATCCGGAGTATCTGGTGGAGTTGTGGCGCAAGGAGAGGGTCACCTTTTCCCACTGCGTGCCGACCATCCTGCAGATGCTGCTCAACGCCAAAGCCGCGCAAGGTGCGGATTTTGGCGGCTGGAAAATCGTCATCGGCGGCAGCGCGCTCAACCGCAGCCTGTATGAAAACGCCAAGGCCCGTGGCATTCAGCTGACGGCCGCGTACGGCATGTCGGAAACCGGGCCGCTGGTGTCCTGTGCGCACCTCAACGACGAACTGATGGCCGGCGGCGAAGACGAGCGCACCACTTACCGGATCAAGGCCGGCGTGCCGGGACCGTTGGTCGAAGCGGCGATTGTCGACGGCGAGGGCAATTTCCTTCCGGCTGACGGCGAAACCCAGGGCGAACTGGTGCTGCGCGCGCCGTGGCTGACCGAAGGCTATTTCAACGAACCGCAGAAGGGCGCCGAGCTCTGGGCCGGTGGCTGGTTGCACACCGGTGACGTCGCCACGCTCGACAGCATGGGCGTGATCGATATTCGTGATCGCATCAAGGACGTGATCAAGACCGGCGGCGAGTGGATCTCCTCCCTCGACCTCGAAGACCTCATCAGCCGGCATGCGGCGGTACGCGAAGTAGCAGTGGTGGGCATTGCCGATCCGCAGTGGGGCGAGCGTCCGTTTGCCTTGCTGGTGGTCCGCGAAGGGCAGGTGATCGGCGCACGGGAACTGAAGGAACACCTCAAACCGTTCGTCGAGCTGGGGCACCTGAGCAAGTGGGCGATCCCCAGTCAGATCGCCCTTGTTACCGAAATTCCCAAGACCAGTGTCGGCAAGCTCGACAAGAAGCGCATCCGCCTCGACATCACCGAATGGCAGGCCAACAACAGCACCTTCCTCTCGACACTTTAAGTGCCTGCTGGCGCGCCGAAACCGGCGCGCCAGACCCACCAAGCAAGCGCTTGGCTTGTGAAATCGAAAAAATCAGCCATCCTTGCCGTGCCGACTTGTGTCGGACTGGCGAAAGGACTGTTCCAGAGTGGTTGGCGGCTGCAAATCACACTTTAGAGGGATCAAGCACTACCACCCGCTGGATATAGTCCGCTCAAGGACTTTTTAGAAACGGAGCACACGCACTGATCGGGGCGAGCAACTCTGGAGCGATTTCGGGCAGCCCTGGCGCCCGGTCCTCCACAGCGTTTTTTAAAAGTACTCACTGCCATAACAATAATGCACATGGAGTAGCGTCGATGACCTCAGCAAACCAGTTCTGGCGCCGGGCGAAACTGCCTCTGGCGGTCAGTCTTGCCTCCTCGCTCGCCGGGCCTGCATTCGGCGTCAGTTTCAACGTCGGTGAAATCGAAGGCCAGTTCGACTCGTCCCTGTCGATCGGTGCCAGTTGGTCTACTCAGAGCCCGAACAAGAACCTCATCGGCGTCAACAACGGCGGCCGCGGCCTGTCGCAGACTTCCGATGACGGGCACGCCAACTTCAAGAGCGGCGAAACCTTTTCGAAGATCTTCAAGGGTATCCATGACCTTGAATTGAAATACGGCGACACCGGCGTGTTCGTCCGTGGCAAATACTGGTACGACTTCGAACTGAAGGACGAGAGCCGCGAATTCAAGGACATCAGCGACAGCAACCGCAAAGAGGGCGCCAAGTCCTCCGGCGGGCAGATCCTCGACGCCTTCGTCTATCACAACTACGCGATTGCCGATCAGCCGGGTTCCGTGCGTCTGGGCAAGCAGGTAGTGAGCTGGGGTGAAAGTACCTTCATCGGCGGCGGTATCAACTCGATCAACCCGATCGACGTTTCCGCATTCCGTCGTCCTGGCGCCGAGATCAAGGAAGGCCTGATTCCGGTCAACATGTTCTATGTGTCGCAGAGCCTCACCGATAACCTCTCGGCCGAAGCGTTCTACCAACTGGAATGGGACCAGACCGTCGTCGACAACTGCGGCACCTTCTTCTCCCAGCCGGACATCGTTGCCGACGGTTGCGACAACAATTTGCGCGTACTGAACAAGCGTTCGCAGATTCCGGCCGTCGCTTTGGGGCCGTTGGCCGCCAACGGTGTCAACGTCGACGAAGAAGGCGTGCTGGTGCGCCGTGGGCCGGACCGTGACGCGCGTGATAGCGGTCAGTGGGGCGCGTCCCTCAAATACATGTTCGAGCCACTCGACACCGAGTTCGGCGCCTACTTCATGAACTACCACAGCCGTGCGCCGATCTTCAGCGCCACCGGTGCCCCGCAATCGGTCTACAACACCGCTGCCGGGTTGCCGGGGCCGTTTGCCGCACTCGCACCGCTGCTGGTTGCGGGCAACTCCAATTACTTCATCGAATACCCGGAAGACATTCGTCTCTACGGTCTGAGCTTTTCCACCACCCTGCCTACCGGTACGGCGTGGAGCGGTGAGATCAGCTACCGTCCGAACGCGCCGGTACAACTGAACTCCACCGACATCCTGTTTGCCGGCGTGCGTCCACTGGGCGGCGCGCTGACCAACGCTTCGCTGCTCACTGGCGTGCCGGGTCAGGATCTGCATGGCTATGAGCGCAAGGAAATCACCCAGATCCAGACGACGTTCACGCACTTCTTCGATCAGGTCATGGGCGCCAGTCGTCTGACCCTCGTCGGTGAAGTCGGCGCGACCTACGTCGGTGGCCTGGAAAGCCGCTCCGACAAGCGTTATGGACGTGACCCGGTCTACGGTCCGGGTGAGTTGCCGGCCACTGGCACAGTCGATACCTGCGCCAACATCCTCAACAACAGCACGATCAACGGTGCAGGCCCGGGTTCGCCGCAGAACAACCGCAGCCGCAATTGCGAAAACGACGGTTTCACCACGTCGATGTCGTGGGGCTACCGTGGTCGGGCGATCTGGGAATACAACGACGTGTTTGCCGGTGTGAACCTCAAGCCGAACGTGGCCTGGTCCCACGACGTCAGCGGTTACTCGCCAGGCCCTGGCGGCAACTTCGAGGAAGGTCGCAAAGCGGTCAGCCTGGGTGTCGATGCCGAATACCAGAACACCTACACCGCGAGCCTGGCCTACACCAATTTCTTCGACGGCAAGTACACCACCGTGGACGACCGCGACTTCGTGGCGCTCAGCTTCGGCGTGAACTTCTAAGCACTGCATTTCAGGACGAACGAATTTATGAAAATAACAAAGAGTCTGTTCCACGCCGGTGTTCTGGGCCTGTCGCTGCTGGCGACCAGTGTCATGGCGGCGGTGCCTGCTGCCGAAGCGGATAAACTGGGCAAGAGCCTGACGCCAATGGGCGCGGAAATGGCCGGTAATGCCGACGGTTCGATCCCGGCCTGGAAACCGCTGCCGAAGAATGCCGGCAGCGTCGACAGCAAGGGCTTCCTGTCCAACCCTTACGCCAGTGAGCAGCCGCTGTTCACCATCACCGCCAAGGATGTCGACAAGTACAAGGACAAGCTTGCGCCGGGCCAGTACGCGATGTTCAAGCGCTACCCGGAAACCTTCAAGATGCCGGTCTATCCGTCCCATCGCGGCGCCACCGTGCCGGATGACGTGTTCGCCGCGATCAAGAAGAACGCCACCAGCACCAACCTGGTGTCCGGCGGCAACGGTCTGGAAAACTTCGATACCGCCGTGCCGTTCCCGATCCCGAAAACCGGTGTGGAAGTGATCTGGAACCACATCACCCGTTATCGCGGCGGCAGCGTGACCCGTCTGGTGACCCAGGCCACGCCGCAACCGAACGGCTCGTACAGCCTGGTGTACTTCCAGGATCAGTTCGTGTTTCGCGACAAGATGAAGGACTACGATCCGGCGAACCCGGGCAACATCCTGTTCTACTTCAAGCAGAAAGTGACCGCGCCGGCGCGTCTGGCCGGTGGCGTACTGCTGGTGCACGAGACGCTCGATCAGGTCAAGGAGCCGCGTTCGGCGTGGGTCTACAACGCCGGTCAGCGTCGTGTGCGCCGTGCACCGCAAGTGTCGTATGACGGCCCGGGTACTGCCGCCGACGGCCTGCGTACCTCGGACAACCTCGACATGTACAACGGTGCGCCGGATCGTTACGACTGGAAGCTCGAAGGCAAGAAAGAGATGTACATCGCCTCCGACAGCTACAAACTCGACGATCCGAAACTGAAGTACGCCGACATCATCAAGGCCGGTCACATCAACCAGGACCTGGCTCGCTACGAGCTGCGCCGCGTCTGGCACGTGGTCGCGACCCTGAAGGAAGGCCAGCGCCACATCTACGCCAAGCGTGACTTCTACATCGACGAGGACACCTGGCAGGCAGCGGTCATCGACCACTACGACGGTCGTGGCCAACTGTGGCGTGTAGCCGAGGCACATGCCGAGAACTACTACGACAAGCAAGTGCCGTGGTACGCCCTCGAAACCCTCTACGACCTGCAGTCCGGCCGTTATCTGGCACTGGGCATGAAGAACGAAGAGAAGCAGGCGTATGACTTCGGCTTCACCGCCACCACTAGCGATTTCACCCCGGCCGCTCTGCGTCAGGATGGTGTTCGCTAAACCTGCGTAAACCCGAGGCCGCATCCTCGTGAAAACGCCCCGACCGGTTCGGGGCGTTTTTTTGCGTGCGGTTTACGCCGCACCGCTCATGTAGGAGCTGCCGAAGGCTGCGATCTTTTGATCCTGTTTTTGATTCTGGAAAAAGCAAAGTCAAGAGATCGCAGCCTTCGGCAGCTCCTACACGGATTCATCGTGGTCGCGATTGGTCGGTGATGCCGGATATTGGCGGCGCTGTGTAGCCTTTTTGTAGCCATTTGTAGCAGCAACCTTCATAACCGGTTCGTTTAAGGCTAGGCTGCGGACATCTGCAACGCCGCCAATCGCCTTCGAACAAGAGCCGGCCATGACTGATCTGTCCCCACTTCCGGGTCCCGCAAGCATCACCGTCGCAGCACTGGACGGGCGTTTTTTTCGCCCGCCGCTGCCTGACGGCTATGTCCTGCGGCCGCGCCTTTGCCAGCGTCTGCAGGCCGGGCTCGGTGGTCGGTTACTGTTGGTCAGCGCCCCGGCCGGGTTCGGCAAGAGCTCGCTGGCGGTGGAGTTCTGTCAAAGTCTGCCGGCGCATTGGCAAAGTCTCTGGCTGGGCTTGAGTCCGCGTGACAGCGATCCCGGACGTTTTCTCGAGCGCTTGCTCGAAGGTCTGCAAGACTATTTTCCTGCGTTGGGCGCTGGTGCCCTCGGCCTGTTGAAAATGCGTCAGCGCCATCAACCATTCGCGTTCGAAGAGTGGCTCGACGGTCTGCTCGATGAGCTGGCGCCGCACCTCGATCCAGCCGCACCGTTGCTGCTGGTACTCGATGACTACCACCTCGCCCAGGGGCCGGTGCTGGACCGGTGCCTGCAATTCTTCCTCAATCATCTGCCCGATGGCTTGCTGGTGATGGTCACCAGTCGTCAGCGCCCGGACTGGCATCTGGCGCGTCTGCGCCTGTCGCGGCAGTTGCTTGAGCTGCACGAACAGGACTTGCGCCTGACCCACGACGAAGCCCTGACTTTGCTCGACCGCCACAGCAGCTCACTGCGCGGCGAAGCACTGGAAAGCCTGATCCAGCGCAGCGAAGGCTGGGTCGCCGGTCTGCGCTTCTGGCTGCTGGCGGTGGCCGAGGCGGGCAACGATGCCGCGCTTCCGCAAGCGCTGAATGGCGGTGAAGGGCTGATACGCGATTATCTGCTCGAAGAAGTCATCGATTGCTTGCCAACCGAAGTGCAATCCTTCCTCTACGAAACCGCACCGCAGGAACGCTTTTGCAGCGAGCTGTGCGACGCGGTCCGCGAAGCCCATGACAGCGCCGAGATCCTGCGCTTTCTGCTCGCCCACCAGGTATTTCTGGTGCCGCTGGACGAGCACGGTCACTGGTATCGCTATCACCATTTGTTTTCTGACTTGTTGCGCAGCCGGCCAATCGCCCAGGCGATGGTGCCCAACGCTACACTGCATTTGCGCGCCTGCCGCTGGTTCAACGCACAGGGCTTGCTCGACGAAGCGGTGGAGCAGGCGTTGCGTGCCGGGCATCTCGATGTCGCGGCGAACCTGGTACAGAACCTGTCCGAAGAACAGCTGCTCGCCGAGCAGAACGTCGGCATGCTGCTGCGATGGAAAATGGACTTGCCCGACAGCCTGCTGATCAGTACGCCACGGCTGATCGTGCTGTACAGCTGGGCGCTGGGGCTGGCCTGTCAGCTCGACGCCGCTGAAGAGCTGGCCAGCCATTTGAGCCGTTTCCTGCCGGCGCCTTCGGCCACGGCGCAGAAATCCATGCTGGCGCAATGGCTGGCGCTTAGCGGGATCATCGCTCGCGGACGCGGCCATCGCGAACTGACCCTGCGTTATTGCAGCGAAGCGCTGGAGAGCCTGCCGGCCAAGCGTTACGGCCAGCGCCTGATGTGTCTGTCGACCTTGTCCAATCTGGCGATCGCCGACGGCGATCTGTGGCGCGCCCGTGGCCTGAACCGCGAATCGCTTGAGCTGGCGCAGCGGGTCGGCAATCCATTATTCGAAGCACTGGCGCATTACGACAGGGCGCGGGTTCTGCAATCGCGGGGCGAGATTCAGCGCGCGCTGGATGAAGTGCATCAGGGCCTGGAGCGCTTGCGCGGTCTGTCGCCGCAACGACTGTACGCCGTGCGCGCGCGGCTGACGTTGTACGAAGGTTTCCTGCTGGCGATGCGTTTGCAGCCGCAAGCCGCACGCGTACGCCTGCTGGCCGGCATTGGCGAGGCGCGGGCCTGTCGCGACATCAGCGTGCTGATCGGCCACTGCGTGATTGCCCGCCTCGACGGCGCCAGCGGCGAGTTCGCCAAGGCCTTCGCCGAACTCGCCGAAGCCGAACGCCTGATGCACATCTGGGACGTGCCGCCGATCTACTACCTGGCGATGATCACCCTGGTCAAATGCGAGCTGTGGCTGGCCCAGGGCCGCATCGATCTCGCCGAGGCGTGGCTTGCGCGCCTGGGCCAGACCTACACCGGCGAACACGCCGCTGCACCGCCGGAGTTTCATCCGCAGCTGCCGCTGCATGTGGAGCTGCAACAGGCGCTGCTCGATGTAATTCAGGGCCAACCGATGCTGGCCGAAGGTCGGCTGGACGTATTGCATGAAAACGGCCAGCGGACCGGACGCCAGTTGCTCAGTGTGATGGCGTTGACGCAGAAGGTGACGCTGTTGCTGTCGAATGGGCGCGAACCGGAAGCCCGCAAAACGTTGAGCCAAGCTCTGGAAGCCGCTGCCGGCGGCGTCTTCCAGCCCTTCGATGCGCTACTGAAAAGCCATGCCGACTGGATGCGCGGGCAATTGCAGGCACTCTCCTGCAACGCGGTCAGCCAGCAATTGCTCACGCATTTCCCAACAGCCGCGCCACGCCCGGCCGTGGAAAGCTCCGCTACCGAACAACTCAGCAGCCGTGAGCTGGCCGTGCTGCGCCTGATCGCTCAAGGCTGTTCCAATCAGGAGATCAGCGAGCAGTTGTTCATTTCCCTGCACACCGTGAAAACCCACGCGAGCCATATCAACAGCAAGCTTGGGGTTGAGCGGCGTACGCAGGCCGTGGCGCGGGCGAAGGCATTGGGGTTATTGCTCTAGCGACGGTAAAATTCGCCATCGGCCGTTGCCAACGGCGTTGACCCTGTCCAGGATTTTTCCATGACCACGCCCAGCCCTGCGCTTATCCGCGAAACCTTCCCCGTCGGCCCATTGCAGTGCAACTGCACCATCATCGGCGACCCGCTCACAAAAAAAGCCATCGTCGTCGATCCCGGCGGCAACCCTGATCTGATCATGGCGCGTCTCGATGCCCATGGCCTGAAAGTCGTCAGCATCATCCATACCCACGCGCATCTTGATCACTTTCTCGCTTCCGGGCAGATGAAGGAGAAAACCGGTGCGACCCTGCATCTGCACAAGGACGACCAGTTCCTCTGGGACAATCTTGAAATGCAATGCCAGATGTTCGGCGTGCCTTACACCCCGGTGCCATCGCCGGATCGCTGGTTGAGCGATGACGAAGAGCTGGCCTGCGGTTGCGGCGTGGCTTTGCACACGCCGGGTCATACCCCCGGTTCCATGAGCTTTTGGTTTTCCGAGGCTAAGCTGTTGATAGCCGGCGACACGCTGTTTCGTCGCGGGGTTGGGCGCACGGATTTGTGGGGCGGCGATCAGGCGACCATCGTGCGTTCGATCAAGCAGCGGCTGTATACGCTGGACGAGGACGCGACGGTTGTCACCGGGCACGGTCCGGACACGCGTCTGGGTGATGAGATGCGCGAGAACCCGTTTGTACGTGCCTGAATTTTTTGTCACGGGCAGCGGGCGGAATTTTTAGGCATTGTCATGATCCAACGCCCGCGCAGGTCCATTGATTGATCAGTGGCCGCTGCACCACAGAATGCAAAAAACCAGGAGCTCTCCATGTTCACCACGCGTCGTTTGATTATTGTCGCTACTGCCGTGGCCGTGCTGTCCGGCTGCGCCTCGCCTAATCCGTATGACAATCAGGGTCAGGCCGACGGTGGCTCGCAAGGCATGAGCAAAACCGCCAAATACGGTGGCCTCGGTGCGCTGGCCGGTGCACTTGCCGGTGCCGCCATCGGTCACGACAACCGTGGCAAGGGCGCCTTGATCGGCGCCGCCGTGGTCGGTGCTTCCGCAGCAGGCTACGGCTACTACGCCGACCAGCAGGAAAAGAAACTGCGCGCGAGCATGGCCAACACTGGCGTTGAAGTGCAGCGTCAGGGCGATCAGATCAAGCTGATCATGCCGGGCAACATCACCTTCGCCACCGATTCGGCGAACATCGCTTCCAGCTTCTATCAACCGCTGAACAACCTGGCCAACTCGCTGAAAGAGTTCAACCAGAACCAGATCGAAATCGTCGGCTACACCGACAGCACCGGCAGCCGCCAGCACAACATGGACCTGTCCCAGCGTCGTGCGCAGAGCGTGGCGACTTACCTGACCTCGCAAGGCGTCAGCGGTGCCAACCTGTCGGCCCGTGGCGCCGGCCCGGATAACCCGATTGCCAGTAACGGTGATGTCAACGGCCGCGCGCAGAACCGCCGGGTCGAAGTCAACCTGAAGGCTATTCCAGGCCAGGAGTACGGTGGTCAGCAGCAACAGCCGGGTACGGTGCAGCAGTATCCATAAGCGATTGCCTGGATGAAGAAATGCCCGGTCTTGTGATCGGGTATTTTTTTGTGTCGCCTGTAGCGGCCCTTTCGCGAGCAGGCTCGCTCCCACATTTGAAATGCATTCCCCCTGTGGGAGCGAGCCTGCTCGCGAAGAGGCCGGCGAGGGCAGCGAAGATTGCAGATACAAAAAAGCCCCCGGACACATGACTGTCCGGGGGCTTTTTGTTCGCAGCGAAGACTGCTTACTTCTTCAAACCATAATGCTCATCGAGCATGCCCGGCGAATTCGGGCTCTTTGGCGCGTAGTCACGCGGTGGTTCCTGATCGCGCGGTGGCGTCAGGCGTTCACGTGGTGCCTGCGCTGCGTCGGCGTGCAGGGCGGCGATCAGGCGCTGGCGGGTCTGCTCGTCCAGGGCCAGGCGATTGGCGCCCTCGGCGAGATGATCCTGCACTTCCTGATAGCTCTGAGTGAGCTTCTTGACCAGCATCGCGGTGCTGTTGAAGTGGGTGACCACTTCGTTCTGGTAACTGTCGAAACGCTCCTGGATATCATCCAGTTGACGCTGCGTGCGGCTCGGTGCGGCGTTCGGCGCAACGCGCGCGATCAGGAATCCAATGGCGACACCCACAACCAGGGCAAGAGTCGGTAACAACCAAACTAAGAGCGAGTGTTCCACGAGTCCTTCCTCTATAAACGGCTTTGCTTTACGTTAACGGCTCGAACCTGCGCTGTATACCGCGATTCACTCGCAATAGATTGGCACAGACAATTTGCTAGACGAGTCGACCCGATTCGAGGTCACGGAGTTCCTCCCTTGCTGATGCGTGAAACCCCTGTAGTGATTGACGGCCCGGTGGGTCAATTGGAAAGCCTTTACCTGGATAACGAGCAGCCGCGCGGCATTGCGCTGATCTGCCATCCGAACCCGGTGCAGGGCGGCACCATGCTCAACAAGGTCGTCTCGACCCTGCAGCGCACCGCGCGCGACGCAGGCCTGATCACCTTGCGTTTCAACTATCGTGGCGTCGGCGCCAGTCAGGGCACGCACGACATGGGCAGTGGTGAAGTCGATGATGCCGAGGCAGCCGCCGCATGGCTGCGGGAAAAACACCCGGACTTGCCGCTGACCCTGTTCGGTTTCTCCTTCGGCGGATTTGTTGCAGCAAGTCTCGGCGGCCGTCTCGAAGCCCAAGGCGTCCAGCTTGCACACCTGTTCATGGTTGCCCCGGCAGTGATGCGTCTGGGCGAGCAGGATCAACTGCCGCAACTGGGCAAGCTGACCGTGATCCAGCCGGAAACCGACGAAGTCATCGATCCGCAGCTGGTCTACCAATGGTCGGAAAAACTCCAGCGCCCCCATGAGCTGCTGAAAGTGGCAGAATGCGGACACTTTTTTCACGGCAAGCTGACCGATCTCAAGGATCTGCTGCTGCCGCGTCTCTCGAATTGATTGCAGTCTGACAAGCGATTACCCATGACCAACCGTACCCGCATTCTCACCGGCATCACCACCACCGGCACGCCGCATCTGGGCAACTACGCTGGCGCCATCCGCCCGGCAATCCTCGCCAGCCGCGACAGCCAGGCCGATTCGTTCTATTTCCTGGCCGACTACCACGCCTTGATCAAATGCGATGACCCGGTGCGCATCCAGCGCTCGCGTCTGGAAATCGCCGCGACCTGGCTGGCCGGCGGCCTCGATGTTGACCGCGTGACCTTCTACCGCCAGTCCGACATCCCGGAAATCCCCGAGCTGACCTGGCTGCTGACCTGCGTCGCCGCCAAGGGCCTGCTCAACCGTGCGCACGCCTACAAGGCCTCGGTGGACAAGAACGTTGAAACCGGTGAAGACCCGGATGCCGGCATCACCATGGGCCTGTACAGCTATCCGGTGCTGATGGCGGCGGACATTCTGATGTTCAACGCGCACAAGGTGCCGGTCGGTCGCGATCAGATTCAGCATGTGGAAATGGCCCGCGATATCGGCCAGCGTTTCAACCATCTGTTCGGTCAGGGCAAAGAGTTCTTCACCATGCCCGAAGCGCTGATCGAAGAAAGCGTGGCGACATTGCCGGGCCTCGACGGTCGCAAGATGTCGAAGAGCTACGACAACACCATTCCGCTGTTCTCCAGCGCCAAGGAAATGAAGGACGCGATCTCGCGGATCGTCACCGACTCCAAGGCCCCGGGCGAAGCGAAAGATCCGGACAACTCGCACCTGTTCACCCTGTTCCAGGCCTTCGCCACACGGGCGCAGGCCGACGAATTCCGCAGCGAACTGCTCGGTGGTCTGGGCTGGGGTGAAGCGAAGAATCGCCTGTTCCAGTTGCTCGACAACGAGCTGGGCGAGGCGCGCGAGAAGTATCACCAGTTGATCGAGCGTCCTGCGGATCTGGAAGACATTCTGCAGATCGGTGCGAAGAAGGCTCGTGCGGTTGCGACGCCATTTCTCAACGAATTGCGCGAAGCTGTCGGCCTGCGTTCTTTCGTCAATCAGGTTCAGGTCGCCGCGACTACCAAGAAAAAAGCCGCGAAGGCCGCGCGTTTCGTCAGCTTCCGCGAGGACGACGGCAGTTTCCGTTTCCGTCTGCTGGCAGCCGATGGCGAGCAACTGCTGTTGTCGCGCAACTTCGCCGACGGCAAAACTGCCGGCCAGGCGACCAAACAGTTGCAGTCCGGCGAGCCGCTGGACGTGCGTACTGAAGAATTGAGCTTCAGCGTCTGGCTGGCCGGTGAGTGCGTGGGCGACAGCCCGGCGTTTGCCGACATCGGTGCGCGGGACGCCGCCATCGAGGCGTTGCGCGTCGCGCTGACCCCGGCTCAGGACTGATCGGCGGCACGACCCGACCAAGGGCCGATTGCCATTCCCACAGGCCGTCGCTACAGTGACGGCCCGTTTTTGTTGCCTTGCTAACGAATTATGACGCCCCTAGAACGATATCAAGCTGATCTGAAACGCCCGGACTTCTTCCATGACGCCGCGCAGGAAACTGCCGTGCGTCACTTGCAGCGTCTATACGACGACTTGATCGCCGCTGACCAGAACAAGCCGGGTCTGCTCGGCAAGCTGTTTGGCAAAAAGGATCAGGCGCCGGTCAAGGGCCTGTATTTCTGGGGCGGCGTCGGTCGCGGCAAGACATACCTGGTCGACACCTTCTTCGAAGCGCTGCCGTTCAAGGAAAAGACCCGCACGCACTTCCACCGCTTCATGAAGCGCGTGCACGAAGTAATGAAGACCCTGGGCGGCGAGAAGAACCCGCTGACCATCATCGCCAAGCGCTTCGCGGCCGAGTCGCGGGTGATCTGCTTCGATGAATTCTTTGTCTCCGACATCACCGACGCGATGATCCTCGGCACGCTGATGGAAGAGTTGTTCAAGAACGGCGTGACCCTGGTCGCAACGTCGAACATCGTGCCGGACGGCCTGTACAAGGATGGCCTGCAACGTGCGCGCTTCCTCCCGGCCATCGCGCTGATCAAGCAGAACACCGAGATCGTCAACGTCGACAGCGGCGTCGATTATCGTCTGCGTCACCTCGAGCAAGCCGAGCTGTTCCACTATCCGCTTGACGAAGCTGCCCACGAAAGCCTGCGCAAGAGCTTCAAGGCGCTGACACCGGAGTGCACGGCGGCGGTGGAAAACGACGTGCTGATCATCGAGAACCGCGAAATCCGCGCTCTGCGCACCTGCGACGACGTGGCCTGGTTCGACTTCCGTGAACTGTGCGACGGCCCGCGCAGCCAGAACGACTACATCGAACTGGGCAAGATCTTCCACGCCGTGCTGCTCAGCGGCGTCGAGCAGATGAGCGTCACCACCGACGACATCGCCCGGCGCTTCATCAACATGGTCGACGAGTTCTACGATCGCAACGTCAAACTGATCATTTCTGCTGAAGTCGAGTTGAAGGATCTGTACACCGGCGGACGCCTGACCTTCGAGTTCCAGCGCACGCTGAGCCGACTGCTGGAGATGCAATCCCACGAATTCCTGTCGCGGGCGCACAAGCCTTAAACGGAGTTTCGGCAACGAAAAAGGGCCTGCGATTGCAGGCCTTTTTTATGCGCTGAAGTTTTTCCCTGTGGGAGCGAGCCTGCTCGCGAAAGCGCAGTAACTGATCGTTCCCACGCTCCGCGTGGGAATGCATCCCGTGACGCTCCGCGTCACTTGCGAGGCGGACGCAGAGCGTCCAATGGCGGCATTCCCACGCAGAGCGTGGGAACGATCATCAGGCCGGATCAGGCAGCCTGCTGAAACTGCTGCCGGTACTGGTTAGGCGACAGTTCTGTGTGCTGGCGGAAAAGTCGCGCGAAGAAGCTCGCATCGTCGTAACCGACCTCGTAACTGATGGTCTTGATGCTCTTGCGCGTGCCCGAGAGCAGGCCCTTGGCCGTCTCGATGCGCAGGCGCTGCAAGTAGTGCAGCGGTTTGTCGCCGGTGGCGGTCTGGAAGCGGCGCATGAAGTTGCGGATGCTCATGCCGTGCTCGCGGGCGACGTCTTCGAAGCGGAACTTGTCGGCAAAATGTTCTTCGAGCCACTGCTGGATCTGCAGGATGATCACGTCCTGATGTAGCTTCTGCCCGCCGAAACCGATACGTCCCGGTGAGTAGCTGCGCTGCACTTCGTAAAGGATGTCACGGGCCACGGCTTGCGCCACGTTCGCGCCGCAGAAGCGTTCGATCAGATAGATGTAGAGATCGCAGGCCGAGGTCGTGCCGCCGGCGCAATAGAGATTGTCGGCGTCGGTCAGGTGCTTGTCCTGATTCAGATAGACCTTGGGGAAACGCTCGGCGAAGGCGTTGAAGAAGCGCCAGTAGGTAGTCGCTTCCTTGCCGTTGAGCAGCCCGGCTTCGGCGAGCCAGAACACTCCGGTGGCTTCGCCGCATAACACCGCGCCGCGCGCATGCTGTTCGCGCAGCCACGGCATGATTTGCGGGTAACGGCTGCACAGCGTGTCGAAATCGTCCCAGAACGCCGGGAGGATGATCACGTCGGCGTTTTCCAGGCCGCCGTCGACCGGCATGACCACGTCGCTGAAGCTTTTTACCGGTTTGCCATCGGGGCTGACCAGACGCGTTTCGAACGCCGGCGTCAGGCCATGGCCCAGTTGTTTGCCGTAACGCAGGCTGGCCACATGGAAAAAATCCTTGGCCTGCATGAGGGTGTAAGCGAAAACCCGGTCGATGGCCAGGATGCTGACGCGCCGCAAGGGCGGGGAGACGTGCTTAGACATAATTCAACTTTTGTTTTGTTTTTATAAGGGAAAGTGGTCACCAGACGGCTGGATCGTCTTATTTTTTGTCGGATGTGTCCAGTGTCCCGTAGCAGAAGTCGGGCTTAGTCTCTGAGAGCCGAATCCCTCCAACAACATAGAAAGGTGCCGCATGATCCCCAGAACCCTGTTCAGTTCCGAGCACGAATTGTTCCGCGACAGCGTGCGAACTTTCCTCGAAAAAGAGGCCGTGCCGTATCACGCGCAGTGGGAGAAGCAGGGGCACATTGATCGCGCACTGTGGAACAAGGCGGGAGAGGCGGGGATGCTCTGTTCGCATCTGCCGGAAGAGTACGGCGGCCTGGGCGCGGATTTCCTCTACAGCACCGTAGTGATTGAAGAAGTCGGGCGTCTGGGCCTGACCGGCATCGGCTTTTCGCTGCACTCGGACATCGTCGCGCCCTACATCCTTCATTACGGCAGCGAGGCGCTGAAACACAAATACCTGCCGAAACTGGTCTCGGGCGAAATGGTCACGGCGATTGCCATGACCGAGCCTGGCGCCGGTTCCGACCTGCAAGGGGTGAAAACCACGGCGGTGCTGGACGGTGACGAATATGTGATCAACGGTTCGAAAACGTTCATCACCAACGGCTTTCTGGCTGATCTGGTCATCGTGGTGGCCAAGACAGATCCCAAGGCTGGCGCCAAGGGCACCAGTCTGTTTCTGGTGGAGGCGAATACGCCGGGCTTCGAGAAGGGCAAGCGCCTGGAGAAGGTTGGCATGAAGGCGCAGGACACCTCGGAACTGTTCTTCCAGGACGTGCGCGTGCCGAAGGAAAACCTTCTCGGCCAGGCGGGTGCCGGGTTTGCCTATCTGATGCAGGAGTTGCCGCAGGAGCGCCTGACCGTGGCGATTGGCGGTCTGGCCTCGGCTGAAGCAGCGTTGCAATGGACGCTGGATTACACCCGCGATCGCAAGGCGTTCGGCAAGGCGATTGCCGATTTCCAGAACACTCGCTTCAAACTGGCCGAGATGGCCACCGAGATTCAAATCGGCCGGGTCTTCGTCGACCGCTGCCTGGAGCTGCATCTGCAGGGCAAACTTGATGTGCCGACCGCTGCGATGGCCAAATACTGGGGCACCGATCTGCAATGCAAGGTGCTCGACGAGTGCGTGCAACTGCATGGCGGCTACGGCTTCATGTGGGAATACCCGGTGGCCCGGGCGTGGGCGGATGCGCGGGTGCAGCGGATTTATGCCGGCACCAATGAAATCATGAAGGAGATTATTGCGCGGTCTCTTTGAGAGGCTGAAAAGATCGCAGCCTGCGGCAGCTCCTACACAGGACCGGTGTGAACCCTGTAGCTGCCGAAGGCTGCGATCTTTTTACTTACGGCGCGGGGTTCGGGTGATCCTTGTGAATCGCCTCGATCCCGGCCAGCACTTCATCGGACAGTTTCAGATCAAAACTGGCAATGTTGCTGTCCAGTTGCTCAAGCGTCGTCGCGCCAATGATGTTGCTGGTGACGAAGGGTTGCTGGGTCACGAAGGCCAAGGCCATTTGTGCCGGGTCCAGACCGTGTTCACGGGCTAGGGCTACGTAACGGCTGCACGCCGCCTCCGATTGCGGGTTGAAATAGCGGCTGAAGCGGCTGTAGAGGCTGAGGCGGCCTTTCGGTGGACGGGCGCCGCCTTCGTACTTGCCGGAGAGGAAGCCGAACGCCAGCGGCGAATAGGCGAGCAGGCCGCACTGTTCGCGGATGGCGATCTCGGCCAGGCCGACTTCAAAGCTGCGGTTGAGCAGGTTGTACGGGTTCTGGATCGATACCGCACGCGGCCAGCCACGCGCTTCGGCCAGAGCCAGAAAGCGCATGGTGCCCCACGGCGTTTCGTTGGACAGACCAATGTGGCGGATCTTGCCGGCCTTAACCTGCTCGTCGAGGGCTTCGAGGGTGTCTTCCAGCGGCGTCAGGTTGGCTTCGATCTTGTGCTTGTAGCCCAGCTGCCCGAAAAAGTTGGTGCTGCGTTCCGGCCAGTGCAATTGATACAGATCGATGTAATCGGTCTGCAGGCGCTTGAGGCTGCCGTCCAGTGCTTCGGTGATGTGCTGGCGGTTGTGGCGCAGGTTCTTGTCGCGGATGTAGTCGATGGTGTTGCCGGGGCCGGCGATCTTGCTGGCGAGGATCCAGTCGGAACGGTCACCGCGACTCTTGAAGTAATTGCCGATGTAGCGCTCGGTGGTGGCATAGGTTTCGGCTTTGGGCGGCACCGGGTACATTTCGGCGGTGTCGAGGAAATTGATCCCCGCTTCTTTCGCCCGCTCGATCTGGGCGAAGGCTTCAGCCTCAGTGTTTTGCTCGCCCCAAGTCATGGTGCCGAGGCAGATTGCACTCACGTTCAGGTCGGTACGGCCTAGCTGGCGATAGTCCATCGGGTGCTCCTTGGGCAAAACAATCATAAAAGCAGGTTGAAAAAATTTTCGCAATCTGCATAATTGCCGACCTCTTTCTGCAGTGGAAGTGATGCGCCGCCGCCGAAGAATCTTGCCGTTGAACGGACGCGCCGACCCGAGCCCCCGAAAGCGTCTGTATCCGGCTGCCTTTGACTTGTCAAAGTACGCACTATTCAGTAAGATCCGCCGTCTTATTTACAGGCGGCCCCTGAGGCTATAAAGAATGAAAACTTTTACTGCTAAACCGGAAACAGTAAAGCGCGACTGGTTTGTCGTCGACGCTGCTGGTCAGACCCTGGGTCGTCTGGCCACCGAAATCGCGAGCCGTCTGCGTGGCAAGCACAAGCCTGAGTACACTCCTCACGTTGACACCGGCGACTACATCGTCGTCATCAACGCCGAGCAGATCCGTGTTACCGGCGCTAAAACCACTGACAAAATGTACTACTCCCACTCCGGTTTCCCGGGCGGCATCAAGTCGATCAACTTTGAAAAGCTGATCGCCAAGGCCCCTGAGCGCGTGATCGAGACCGCGGTTAAAGGCATGCTGCCTAAAAACCCACTGGGTCGCGACATGTACCGTAAGCTGAAAGTCTATGCGGGCGCTGCTCACCCTCATACTGCTCAGCAGCCCCAAGAACTGAAGTTTTAACGGAATAGTACATTATGTCGGCGACTCAAAATTACGGCACTGGCCGTCGCAAGACCGCAACCGCACGCGTTTTCCTGCGTCCGGGTACTGGTAACATCTCCATCAACAACCGTTCGCTGGATAACTTCTTCGGCCGCGAAACTGCCCGCATGGTAGTTCGTCAGCCGCTGGAGCTGACCGAGACTGTCGAGAAGTTCGACATCTACGTCACCGTGATCGGCGGTGGTGTAAGTGGTCAGGCTGGCGCAATCCGCCACGGCATCACTCGCGCACTGATGGACTACGACGAAACCCTGCGTAGCGCTCTGCGCAAAGCTGGCTTCGTTACCCGCGACGCCCGTGAAGTTGAACGTAAGAAAGTTGGTCTGCGTAAAGCGCGTAAGCGTCCGCAGTACTCGAAGCGTTAATTCCGCTTCCACGTTCAAAAAAGAACGCCCGCCTCCTCACGGAAGCGGGCGTTTTTTTATGCCTGCGATTTATCAAAGAATTGCGTTGTGACAACTTGCCACAGCCGTAGACCCCCTATACTCCAAGGCTTAAGGGGCTGAGCCCCGGGGAATTAACCTTGTCAGAATTGGGGGTTTTCATTACCATTCGGGCAAAATTTTTATAAGTAACATTTGATTTATTTAGTAGACGCCTGATTTAACAGGCCAAAAAAGCTGATGGGAGAGGACTGAATGAGCAATGACGGCGTGAATGCAGGCCGGCGTCGCTTCCTGGTGGCAGCCACATCCGTGGTGGGTGCTGCAGGAGCGGTGGGGGCTGCGGTCCCGTTCGTGGGGTCATGGTTTCCCAGTGCCAAGGCGAAGGCCGCCGGTGCACCGGTGAAAGTGAATGTCAGCAAAATCGAGCCAGGCCAGCAAATGATTGCTGAATGGCGCGGCCAGCCGGTGTTCATTGTCCGCCGTACCGAGGAAATCCTGGGGAATCTCAAGAAGATCGAGGGTCAGCTCTCCGATCCGACCTCCAAAAACTCCACGCAACCCACTTATGTCGACCCGGAAGTACGCTCGATCAAGCCGGAAATTCTCCTGCTGATCGGGATCTGTACACACCTGGGTTGTTCACCGACCTTCCGTCCCGAAGTGGCACCTGCGGATCTGGGCAAGGACTGGGTAGGCGGCTATTTCTGCCCGTGCCACGGTTCCCACTACGATCTGGCTGGCCGCGTCTACAAGTCGCAACCTGCGCCTTTGAACCTGCCAGTTCCCCCGCATTCCTATGAGACCGATGACCTGATTGTCATTGGCGTCGATACGGAGAAAGCGTGATGAGCAAGTTCATGGATTGGGTTGATGCGCGCTTTCCCGCGACCAAGATGTGGGAAGACCATCTCAGCAAGTACTACGCGCCAAAAAACTTCAACTTCTTCTATTTCTTCGGCTCGCTGGCGTTGCTGGTGCTGGTCAACCAGATCGTCACCGGTGTCTGGCTGACGATGAGCTACACACCATCGGCAGAAGAAGCCTTCGCCTCTGTTGAATACATCATGCGCGACGTCGAGTACGGCTCGATCCTGCGTCTGCTGCACTCGACCGGCGCTTCGGCGTTTTTCATCGTCGTTTATCTGCACATGTTCCGCGGCCTGCTCTACGGTTCGTACCAAAAACCGCGCGAGCTGGTCTGGGTGTTCGGCATGCTGATTTACCTGGCACTGATGGCCGAAGCGTTCATGGGTTACCTGCTACCGTGGGGCCAGATGTCCTACTGGGGAGCCCAGGTGATCATCTCGCTGTTCGGTGCGATTCCGCTGATCGGCGATGACCTGACCCAGTGGATTCGTGGTGACTACCTGATCTCCGGAATCACCCTGAACCGCTTCTTCGCCTTGCACGTGGTCGCGCTGCCGATCGTGATTCTCGGTCTGGTGGTCTTGCACATTCTGGCGCTGCACGAAGTCGGTTCGAACAACCCTGACGGCGTCGATATCAAGAAGCACAAAGACGAAAACGGCATCCCGCTGGACGGCATTGCGTTCCACCCGTACTACACGGTGAAGGACATTGTCGGCGTTGTGGTGTTCCTGTTCATCTTCTGCTTCATTGTGTTCTTCTTCCCGGAAATGGGCGGCTACTTCCTCGAAAAACCAAACTTCGAGCCGGCCAACCCGTTCAAGACGCCTGAGCATATTGCTCCGGTCTGGTACTTCACGCCGTTCTACGCAATCCTGCGTGCGGTGCCGGACAAACTCCTGGGCGTTATCGCCATGGGTGCGGCGATTGCGGTGCTGTTCGTGCTGCCATGGCTGGATCGCAGTCCGGTGAGATCGATGCGCTACAAGGGCTGGCTGAGCAAAATCTGGCTGGTGGTGTTCTGCATCTCCTTCGTGATTCTCGGCGTTCTCGGTGTTCTTGCGCCAACTCCGGGGCGCACGTTGCTGTCGCAGGTCTGCACCTTCCTGTATTTCGCCTACTTCATTCTGATGCCGTTCTACACCCGGCTCGAGAAGACCAAACCGGTTCCGGAAAGGGTGACTGGCTGATGAAAAAGTTATTACTTGCTCTGATTTTTGCTGCTCTGCCTTCCTTGGTTTTTGCCGCCGAGGGTCATGGTCCGGAACTGGAAAGTGTCGATATCGACGTCTCTGACAAAGCCGCTCTGCAGGATGGCGCGCGGACCTTTGCCAACTATTGCATGGGTTGCCACAGTGCCAAGTTCCAGCGTTACGAGCGCGTCGCCGATGACCTCGGCATCCCGCACGAGTTGATGCTGGAGAAGCTGGTATTCACCGGTGCCAAGATTGGCGACCACATGAACATCGGCATGCAGCCGGCCGACGCCAAGACCTGGTTCGGCGCAGCGCCGCCGGATCTGACGCTGGTGGCGCGAGTACGCGGCACCGACTGGCTCTATGGTTACCTGAAGTCGTTCTACGAAGATCCGGCGCGTCCATGGGGCGTGAACAACAAGGTCTTCCCGAACGTCGGCATGCCTAACGTGCTGGTCGGCCTGCAAGGTCGTCAGGTCGTCGGCTGCAAACAGGTGCAGATCGTCGAGGACGGCAAGAAGCAATACGATCCGCTGACCGGCACGCCGCTGACCCATGAAGCGTGCGATCAGTTGACCATCGTGCCGAAGTCCGGTGCTCTGAACGAAGAGCAGTTCGATGAGAAGGTCAAGAATCTGGTAACCTTCCTGGCTTACTCGGCTAACCCGGTTAAGCTGCAACATCAGCGCATCGGTACTTACGTCTTGCTGTACCTGGCGTTCTTCTTTGTGTTCGCCTACCTGCTCAAGCGTGAATACTGGAAAGACGTGCACTGATACGCTTCAAGCATTGCTGTTAATCGCGCGCGCCCAAGGGCGCCTCCGCTAAAGCAGGATCTGCTCAGTCAGACCCTGCGGGAGGTGCCCTCTGGGCGCGCGCGTTTTTCCGGTTCCGACAAATTCAACAAGCGAGGAGGATCGCCATGGGCGTGACCAATCGGTTGGCCTGTTACTCCGACCCCGCCGACCACTATTCCCACCGAGTGCGCATCGTGCTTGCAGAGAAGGGTGTCAGCGCCGAAATCATTTACGTGGAAGCGGGCCGCCAGCCGCCTAAACTGATTGAGGTGAACCCTTACGGCAGTCTGCCGACGCTGGTCGATCGTGACCTGGCGTTGTGGGAGTCGACCGTGGTGATGGAGTATCTGGATGAGCGTTACCCGCACCCGCCGCTGATGCCGGTTTATCCGGTGGCGCGGGCCAACAGCCGTCTGCTGATCCACAGGATTCAGCGTGACTGGTGCGGGCTGGTGGATCTGATTCTGGATCCCAAGAGCAAAGAGGCTGCACGGGTCGTGGCGCGCAAGGAACTGCGCGAAAGCCTGACCGGCGTTTCGCCGCTGTTCGCCGACAAGCCGTTCTTCCTCAGTGAGGAACAAAGTCTGGTGGATTGCTGCCTATTACCCATACTCTGGCGTTTGCCGATTCTGGGTATTGAACTGCCGCGGCCGGCCAAGCCGCTGCTTGATTATATGGAGCGCCAGTTTGCGCGTGAGGCTTTCCAGGCGAGTCTGTCTGGTGTCGAACGCGATATGCGCTAAGGCTTAAGGAGCCGCTATGAACTCCAGTCGACCTTATCTGGTCCGCGCGCTCTACGAGTGGATTGTGGATAACGATTGCACCCCGCACATGCTGGTTAACTCCGAGTACCCGGCGGTGCAGGTGCCACAGGGTTTTGCCAGTGACGGCCAGATCGTCCTGAACATCTCGCCGAGTGCCGTGCGTCATCTGCACATGGATAACGACGTGGTGACGTTCGAAGGCCGCTTCGGCGGTGTTCCGCACAGTCTCTACGTGCCGATCAGCGCGATCCTGGGCATTTATGCGCGGGAGAACGGCCAGGGCATGGTGTTTGACCTCGAGTTGCCGATGGACGACGAGGAAGACATCGATCCGGATGACGACTCGCCGCCACCGGGCAGCGAGCCGCCACGCCCGAGTGGCCGGCCAAGTTTGAAGGTTGTGAAATAAAAAAAGGCGATCCGGATGGATCGCCTTTTTTGTGCCTGCGTTGGCGGTGTAGGGGCTGCCGGAGGCTGCGATCTTTTGATCTGTTGATCTTTAGAAGCAAGATCAAGAGATCGCAGCCTCGTTGCACTCGTCAGCTCCTACACGCTCCTGCGCTTGCGTCAGTCGATGTATTCGAACAGCTTCACGATCTTCTGCACACCGGACACACCCTGAACCAGATTGGTTGCCTGAGTGGCTTCCTGTTTGGTCAGCAGGCCCAGCAGGTAGACGATGCCGTTCTCGGTGACGACTTTGATGCGCGAGCCAGGAATGCTGGCGTCGGTGAGCATCTGGGTCTTGATCTTGGTGGTCAGCCACGCGTCGTTCTGGCGCGCGAGCAGGGAGGACGGTTGCAGCACTTGCAGTTCGTTATGCACCTTCTTCACGCGCTGGACATTGGCGGCTGCTTGTTCGGCTTTGGCCTTGAGGTCTTCACGTGGCGTTTGGCCGGCGAGCAGGACCACGCCGTTGAAGCTGGTGATGACGATGTGCGAATCGTTGTCCAGGGCCGGATCGGCCTTGGCGATGTTCACGCCTGCTTTGGTTTCGATCAGCGAGTCGTCGATCTTGCTGCCGAAGGTACGCGTGCCACGGTCGTCTTCAATCGGCGCTTCACGGCTGGCGTTCACCACCGAGGTGCAGCCGCTGATGCCGAGGCACAGGGTCAAGGCCAGAAGGCCAAGGCGATTAGGGGTCATTCTTCACTCCCGAACAGTTGGCTGTCGATCAGATCGCAAAGGCAATGGATCGCCAGCAAGTGGACTTCCTGAATACGTGCAGTGACGTTGGCCGGTACGCGAATCTCGACGTCCTCGGGCAACAGCAGCGACGCCATGCCGCCGCCATCGCGTCCGGTCAAAGCTACGACAATCATTTCGCGATCATGTGCGGCCTGGATCGCTTGAATAATGTTCGCCGAGTTGCCGCTGGTCGAAATCGCCAGCAACACATCGCCCGGCTGGCCGAGCGCGCGAATCTGCTTGGAGAACACTTCGTTGTAGCTGTAATCGTTGGCGATCGAGGTGATCGTCGAAGTGTCGGTGGTTAGCGCAATCGCCGGCAGGCTCGGACGCTCGCGCTCGAAGCGGTTGAGCAGCTCCGAAGAAAAATGCTGGGCATCGCCGGCCGAACCACCGTTGCCGCACGAGAGCATTTTGCCTTCGTTGAGCAGGGCGTTGACCATGATCTGGCTGGCTTGCTCGATGTGCGGTGCAAGTACGTCCATCGCCTGTTGCTTGGTGTCGATACTGGCCTGGAAAAGCTGGCGAATTCGGGATTGCATGTCCATCTGTGTGACCTTAAGTGGCGCGGCTGTTCGGCACGTGAATGTGCAGCCCGCAAAGCAAAGAGCAAAATGTGTCGGACGAAAACGGGGCAGGGTGCAGGCGATCAACTGTCGAAAGCATTCTGCAACCAGTTCAGCTGATTCGGGTGGCTGTCGATCGCCACCACATCGAAGCGGCAGGGGGAATTGGCCCAACGCGACTCGCACTGAAGAAAACACTGTGCTGCAAAGATCAGTTTCTGCTGCTTGCGCTCGTCGATACTGGCGAGCGCGCCACCCCATTGAGTGTTTTTTCTGTAGCGGACTTCAACGAATACTACTGTATCGCCATCAAGCATGACCAGATCAAGCTCGCCGCGTTTGCATAACCAGTTCTGCGCCAACAGGCGCAGCCCTTGTTGTTGCAGATGTTCGAGCGCCTGGCGCTCGGCATCCTTGCCGCTTTGCGAGCGTGACCTGTCGGGCATCAGCGCGGTGTGTCCGGCAGGCGCTGCACCTGACCGCTGACGAACTGTGCCCATGGCAACTGGCGCACTACGCGTTGGGTCTGGGTCATGCCGAGGCTGCCCGACTGGCCTTCGATGCGGCTGTCCGGCAGGGCCTTGAGTTGGCCCAGGCGCGGGGCGAGGCGATAGGCGTCGGCGCCCATGGCGTACAGGCGACCGAGGCTGCCATTGGCTTGCGGCCATTGCGCAGCTACTTGCTGGCGCAGCGGATCGCTGGTTTCCAGCAGCCATGGGGTTTCGCAGAAGCGAATGCCGTTCATGTCGTTGTACTGATTGACGTCGCCGCTGGCGCTGTACACATGGGAGGTCGCGTAGACGGGAACGTCGCCGGCGTACTGGAAGTTCAGGGTCGGCTTGATCTGCTGGGCCTGTTGCGGCGTGGCGGCCAGGAAGATGAATTCGATGTCCTGACGACGCGAAGGCTGCGCGGCGACATTGGTGCCGGCAACATTTTGCAGGCTCTTGGCGCGAGCTTCGCTCTGACGCAGCTGGAACATGTCGGCGATCTGCTGGGCCAGTTGCACCGGCTGATCGACACGTTCGGTGGCAACGATGCTGCCGCCATTGGCTTGCCAGTCCTGGCTGAAGGCACGCAGAACGCGATCGCCCCATTCGCCCTTCGGCACCATGATCGCGGCGCGATGCAGGCCATCGGCGCGGGCGCGCCGGGAAACTTCGCGAGCTTCATCTTCAGCAGCGAGGCCGAACTGGAACAGTTGCGCCGGGCCTTGCTCGCCTTCGCTGTAGTTCAGCGCAAGGGTGGTGATTGGCAGTTGCGGGCGAGTGCTCAGTTGCTTGACCAGTGGTTTTTCCAGCGGGCCGACTACCAGTTGCACGCCGTCAGCCTGGGCCTTGCGATAGAACTCGTCCATCGAAGTCAGCTTCGAACTGTCGTAGAACTCGATGGCGGGCGGGTTCTGGCCGGCCTGTTGCGCCTGATAATGCGCGGCCATGAAGCCTTCACGCAGCGCTTTGCCGACCGACGCCAATTGGCCGTCCTGGGGCAGCAGCAGGGCGATTTTGCTCAGTGGCTGGCTGGCCAGTTCCTTGAGTTTGGTCAGTGGCAGCGGCAGGTTGACAGCCGCCGGGTGCTTTGGATTCTGCGCACGCCAGTTGTCGATTGCGGCTTGTTGCTGTTCCAGCGTGCCTGCGGTTTTCACCGCTTGCGCTAGCGCCATCCAGCCGCCGAGATCGTCGGTGTTGTTCGGTTGCAATTGATCGGTTGGCAGCGACGCGATCAGGGTCCAGATCGCTTCGTGGTTCTTGCTCGCCGCTTCGCCTTCCAGCATCGGTGCGATGAACACACGCTCGCGGGCAGCGGCCAGCGTCTGGCCATCGGCTTCAAGGGCGCGGGCGTGAACAGTGCCGGTGCGCACTTGCTGCTCTTCCGGCATTTCGCTGAGCTTCTGGAAGCTTGGATGGCTCAGGGCAGTCAGTGCAGCTTTCGGCTGATTGCGCGTCATGGCCAGCTCTGCGGACAGCGTGTTGGCAAAAATCTGCTGGCCTGGCTTGAGTTGCTCAACCGGCACTTGTTGCAGGATCTGCGCGGACTGGCCGGCATTGCCTTGGCGGTAGGCCTGGTCCGCCGCGCTCAGGCGCAGCAGGGCGGCTTGTTCCGGGGTTTTAGCCTGCGCAGCCTGTTCGAGCAGTTGCTCGATGCTGGCGTCCGGAGTCCGTGGAAGTTCGCCAAGGCTGGAGGAAGGGGAGCTGGCACACGCGGCCAACAAGGCAGCGAGGCAGAGGGCAGTGAGCAGCCGCAGGCAAGCGATCATGTAAGTGTTCCTGATACTCGATCAAATTAGCGTGGAATTGTACCCAAGCACTGGCCGGGGCGCGATGTTACTGGCGTGAATCGGTCAATTTAGCTGGAGTAAATGTTGCGGCAGCGCACAACCGGGCGAAAAACCGCACTCGGCCGGAGCGCAACGCAAGCCTCATGACGCGCTACAATGGCCGCTTTTACCGATCACGAGGTGTGCGCTTTGACTGCTCCAGGTCCTTTGAATTCCGCTGCTGGCTCGCTTTATGTGGTGGCGACGCCCATCGGCAACCTGGACGACATCAGCGCCCGGGCCTTGAAGATCCTTCGTGAAGTGGCCCTGATTGCAGCGGAAGACACGCGGCATTCGGCGCGCCTGATGCAGCACTTCGGCATCGGCACGCCTTTGGCCGCATGCCACGAACACAACGAACGGGATGAGGGTAGCCGCTTTATTACCCGGTTGCTGGCGGGCGACAACGTCGCACTGATCTCCGATGCCGGCACGCCGCTGATCTCCGATCCGGGTTATCACCTGGTGCGTCAGGCCCGTGCGGTCGGCATCAACGTGGTGCCGGTGCCGGGTGCCTGCGCGTTGATTGCGGCGCTGTCGGCGGCAGGATTGCCGTCCGACCGTTTTATCTTCGAAGGTTTCCTGCCGGCCAAGTCGGTCGGGCGCAAGGCGCGTCTGGAAGCGGTTAAAGAAGAGCCGCGCACATTGATTTTCTATGAAGCGCCGCATCGCATTCTCGAATGCCTGCAGGATATGGAAGCGGTGTTTGGCGGCGAGCGTCAGGCTCTGCTGGCGCGGGAAATCACCAAGACCTTCGAAACCCTCAAAGGCCTGCCGCTCAGCGAGCTGCGTGCGTTCGTCGAGTCCGACAGTAATCAGCAGCGCGGCGAGTGCGTGGTGCTGGTGGCCGGCTGGACCGCGCCGGAGTCGGAGGACGCGGTCAGCAGCGAAGCCATGCGCATCCTCGATCTGCTTCTGGAGGAAATGCCGCTCAAGCGCGCCGCCGCACTGGCAGCGCAAATCACCGGCGAGCGCAAAAACGTCTTGTATCAGGTAGCGCTGGATAAACAGAAAGGCGTGTAAGCCGTCGCCCATGGCGTTCCTGAGGGTTTTAGCGCTTGTTCTTCCGGCGCTCTGCCGTTAACCTTCGCGGCGGAGAGTCGATCGGACAGTCGCTGCCCTCTATGAAAATTAGGGGGGGGAGGAAAGTCCGGGCTCCATAGGGCGAAGTGCCAGGTAATGCCTGGGAGGCGTGAGCCTACGGAAAGTGCCACAGAAAATAACCGCCTAAGCGCGCAAGCGCCGGTAAGGGTGAAAAGGTGCGGTAAGAGCGCACCGCACGTCTGGCAACAGTTCGTGGCTAGGTAAACCCCACTTGGAGCAAGACCAAATAGGGTCCCAAGGCGTGGCCCGCGCTGGGACCGGGTAGGTTGCTAAAGATGTCCAGTGATGGCCATCGTAGACGAATGACTGTTCAAGACAGAACCCGGCTTACAGATCGACTCTCCACCTTTTTCTTTCCCTGCTTGAAACAAAAAAGACGCGGCTGTGTAATATCAGCCGGCCTGGTCTGAAACTCCGGCAGCGGCAAACGCGGTAATAGCCTTTTCCCACCCTGCTTCAATCAACAGCCGAAGCGCCTTTGTAATACCGAAAAAATCTTACTCTTAACAAACTACTTTAACTTTCGAGCGCAGCTTTCAGTGCTGCATCAAGTTATTGGTCGAAGCTTCACGTCAGATTCTCGTTGAGCCTCCTTTTACGGCGCTAAATCTCCGTTCTGTAAGGCTTTTCCTTTAATCCGCGCCTTGACGGTGTGGTGGGCGCATTCCTATAGTGTGCGTAAGTGGCGGAAAGTGGCATGAAGTGGGTTTTTTGAGCTCAAAACGATAAAAATTGGAGAAACGCTGACGTGTTTCGCGGAGCTAACGCTATCAGTCTCGATGCAAAGGGCCGTCTCGCCATGCCGAGCCGGTACCGTGACGAGCTCGATTCGCGCAGTTCCGGCCAATTGATCGTGACCATTGATGCCGTTGATCCATGCCTGTGTGTCTATCCGCTCGATGAGTGGGAAATTATTGAAACCAAGTTGCGCGCACTCCCTTCGCTTCGCGAAGAGAACCGTCGCCTGCAACGTTTATTGATTGGTAATGCCGTCGACCTCGAACTCGATGGCAGTGGTCGTTTCCTGGTTCCGCCGCGTTTGCGCGAATACGCCAAGCTCGATAAGCGCGCGATGCTGGTCGGCCAACTGAACAAGTTCCAATTGTGGGACGAGGATGCATGGAACGCGGTATCTGCCGCTGACCTTGCTGCTATTCAACAACCGGGCGCGATGCCTGATGAACTGCGTGATTTGATCCTGTGACTATTGATAGCGGCTTTAACCACATCACCGTACTGCTTGACGAAGCCGTCGAGGCTCTCGCCGTACGTCCTGATGGCTGCTATCTGGATGGCACGTTCGGGCGCGGCGGGCACAGTCGGTTGATCCTCAGCCAGCTCGGGCCGGACGGTCGGCTCATCGGATTCGACAAGGATCCTCAAGCGATTGCCACCGGGCAAACGCTAGCGGCCGAAGACGGCCGCTTTGTCGTTGTGCAGCGCAGCTTTGCCGAGCTCGGTTCGGTGGTTGCCGAGCAAGGCCTGACCGGCAAGGTCAGCGGCATTCTGCTCGACCTCGGCGTGTCGTCGCCGCAGCTTGACGACGCTGAGCGCGGCTTCAGTTTCCTCAATGACGGTCCGCTGGACATGCGCATGGACCCGTCCCGCGGCATCAGCGCTGCCGAATTCGTCAACACCGCGCCGGTGGAAGAAATCGCCCGGGTGTTCAAGGAATACGGCGAAGAACGCTTCTCCGGGCGTATGGCCCGTGCCGTCGCCGAGCGTCGTGACATCAAGCCGTTCGAGCGCACCGCCGATCTGGCCGAAGTGCTGAAAGTCGCCAACCCGGCGTGGGAAAAGGGCAAGAACCCGGCCACCCGCGCGTTCCAGGGTTTGCGCATTCACGTCAATAACGAACTCGGCGATCTGGAAGCCGGCCTCGACGCCGCGCTGGAAGCGCTGGAAGTTGGCGGCCGTCTGGTGGTCATCAGCTTCCACTCGCTGGAAGACCGCATCGTCAAACTGTTCATGCGCAAGCTGGTGAAAGGCGAGGCCGACAATCTGCCGCGCAACCTGCCGGTTCGCCACGTCGCCTTCGAACCGAAAATCAAAATCCACGGCAAAGCGCAGACGGCCTCCGACGCCGAACTCAAAGCCAACCCACGTTCCCGTAGCGCCGTCATGCGTGTCGCGGAGAAGTTGCGGTGAGCAAGCTTTTCGCCAAACCACTGCCCGGCGGCAGCTTTCTGATGCTGCTGCTGTTTATCGGCGTGCTGTTTTCGGCCATTGCTGTGTCGTACAGCGCGCACTGGAACCGGCAGTTGCTCAACACGCTTTATAACGAACTCAGCGTGCGCGACAAGGCGCAGGCCGAGTGGGGCCGCTTGATTCTCGAGCAGAGCACCTGGACCGCGCACAGTCGCATCGAAGTGCTGGCCACCGAACAACTGAAAATGCACATCCCTGGCGCGGCTGACGTGAAGATGGTGGCGCCATGATGAAACTCGAAGGCGCACTGTTCCCATGGCGCTTCCGCCTGATGGTGGCGCTGCTCGGCCTGATGGTCGCGGCGATCTGCTGGCGCATCATCGACCTGCAAGTGGTCGACCGTGACTTCCTTAAAGGCCAGGGCGACGCGCGCAGCCTGCGGCACATTCCGATTCCGGCGCACCGTGGCCTGATCACCGACCGTAACGGCGAGCCTCTGGCCGTCAGTACGCCTGTGACCACGCTGTGGGCCAACGCCAAGGAAATGCAGTCGGCCAAAGAGAAGTGGCCGGCACTTGCCGCAGCGTTGGGCCAGAACCCGAAAGCCCTGAGCGAACGCCTCGAAGCCCAGGCCAACAAAGAATTCATTTATCTGGTGCGCGGGCTGACCCCCGAGCAGGGCCAGGCTGTGCTCGATCTGAAAGTGCCGGGCGTCTATGGCATCGAAGAATTCCGCCGCTTCTATCCGGCCGGTGAAGTCACCGCGCACATGGTCGGCTTTACCGACATCGACGATCACGGTCGCGAAGGCGTCGAGCTGGCCTATGACGAATGGCTGGCCGGGGTGCCGGGCAAACGACAAGTCATCAAGGATCGCCGTGGCCGGCTGATCAAGGATGTTCAGGTCACCAAAAACGCCAAGGCCGGCAAGCCCTTGGCGTTGTCGATTGATCTGCGTCTGCAATACCTGGCCAACCGCGAACTGCGCAACGCGATCATCGAGAACGGCGCCAAGGCCGGCAGTCTGGTGATCATGGATGTGAAGACCGGCGAGATTCTGGCCATGGTCAACCAGCCGACCTACAACCCGAACAACCGTCGCAACCTGCAACCGGCGATGATGCGCAACCGCGCCATGATCGACGTGTTCGAGCCGGGTTCGACCATGAAAGCCATTTCCATGAGCGCGGCGATCGAAACCGGCCGCTGGAAACCGAGTGACACCGTCGAGGTGTATCCGGGCTCGTTGCAGATCGGCAAATACACCATCAAAGACGTGTCGAAGACCGAAGGGCCGGTGCTCGACCTGACCGGCATCCTGATCAATTCCAGTAACGTCGGCATGAGTAAAGTCGCCTTCGATATTGGCGGCGAAACCATTTTCCGCCTCGCGCAGAAAGTCGGCCTCGGTCAGGACACCGGTTTGGGCTTCCCCGGCGAACGTGTCGGCAATCTGCCGAACTATCGCGAATGGCGCAAGGCTGAAACTGCAACCTTGTCTTACGGCTACGGTATTTCCGTGACCGCGATCCAGTTGGTGCATGCGTTCTCGGCACTGGCCAACAACGGTCGCCTCGCGCCGCTGACCCTGATCAAAACCGACAAGATGCCGCAGACCACGCAAGTGCTGCCGGAAGCCGTGGCGAAAACCATGCAGGGCATGTTGCAGCAAGTGATCGAAGCACCGCGCGGCGTGTTCCGTGCGCAAGTGCCGGCTTATCACGTCGGCGGCAAGTCGGGTACGGCGCGCAAGACTTCGGTTGGCACCAAGGGCTACGCGGAAAACTCCTACCGTTCGCTGTTCGCCGGCTTCGGCCCGATGAGCGATCCGCGTTACGCCATCGTTGTGGTGATTGATGAGCCAACCAAGGCCGGTTACTTCGGTGGTCTGGTGTCGGCGCCGGTGTTCAGCCGTGTGATGTCCGGCACCCTGCGCCTGATGAACGTGACCCCGGACAACCTGCCGACCACGCAACAGGCCAACGCCACCCCGGTCGTTCCGCTGAAAGCCAATGGAGGGCGCGGCTGATGTCATTAAGTCTGAACAAGATATTTCCCCACGCCGGCCATGATCTGTTGATCCGTGAACTGGCGCTGGACAGCCGCAACGTGCGCGCCGGCGATCTGTTTCTCGCCGTGCCCGGTGGCCGCTTCGATGGCCGTGCGCACATCGCCGATGCCTTGCAACGCGGCGCGGCTGCCGTGGCTTATGAAGTCGAAGGCGCCACCGTGCTGCCGATCACTGACGTGCCGCTGATTCCGGTCAAGGGTCTGGCGGCGCAGCTGTCGGACATCGCCGGGCGTTTTTACGGTGAACCGAGTCACCACCTGAACCTGATCGGCGTCACCGGCACCAATGGCAAGACCAGCGTGACCCAACTGGTCGCGCAGGCGCTGGATCTGCTCGGCCAGCATTGCGGCATCGTCGGCACGCTGGGTTCCGGTTTCCATGGCGCGCTGGAAAGTGGCCTGCACACCACGCCGAACCCAATTGCCGTGCAAGCGACCCTGGGCGACCTGAAAAAGGCCGGCGCGAAAGCCGTGGCCATGGAAGTCTCGTCCCACGGTCTGGATCAGGGCCGGGTCACCGCGCTGGCGTTCGACGTGGCGGTGATGACCAATCTGTCCCGCGATCATCTGGATTATCACGGCACCATGCAGGCGTACGCCGAGGCCAAGGCCAAGCTGTTCGCCTGGAATGACCTGAAGTGCCGCGTGGTCAATCTCGACGACGATTTCGGCCGGCAACTGGCGGCGGAAAAACGCGAGTCGCGCCTGATCACCTACAGCCTGCTCGACAGCAGCGCGTACCTGTTCTGCCGCGAAGCGCAGTTCGACGACCACGGCGTGCGCGCCACGCTGGTCACGCCACAGGGCGAGCATCACCTGCGCAGCACGCTGCTCGGCCGTTTCAACTTGAGCAACGTATTGGCCGCAGTCGGCGCCTTGCTCGGTCTGGATTACGCCCTCGACGAAATTCTCAAAGTGCTGCCGAAGCTCGAAGGTCCGGCCGGGCGCATGCAGCGTCTGGGTGGTGGTACGCAACCGCTGGTGGTGGTCGATTACGCCCATACCCCGGATGCCTTGGAAAAAGTTCTCACTGCGCTGCGCCCGCACGTCAAGGGCCAATTGCTGTGCCTGTTCGGCTGCGGCGGTGATCGCGATCGCGGCAAACGTCCGTTGATGGCCGAAGTGGTCGAGCGTCTGGCCGACCAAGTGCTGGTGACCGACGACAACCCGCGCACCGAAGATCCTGCGGTGATTTTCGACGACATCCGCGCCGGTTTCAGCGCTGTGGATAAAGTCACTTTCGTCGCCGGTCGCGGCCAGGCCATTGCGCAATTGATTGCTGGCGCAACCGCTGATGACGTCATTGTGCTGGCCGGCAAAGGTCACGAGGACTATCAGGAAATCAACGGCGTGCGCCATGCGTTTTCCGATCTGGTCGAGGCCGATCGCGCCCTGACCGCGTGGGAGGTGGCCCATGCTTAAGGCCCTGACACTCAGCGAACTGACCAACGCACTCGAAGCCCGTTTGATCGGCGCTGACGCGAGTTTCGACGGCGTCAGCATCGACAGTCGGGCGATCCAGTCCGGCCAGTTGTTCATCGCCCTGACCGGCCCGCGTTTCGACGGTCATGATTATCTGAACGACGTTGCCGGTAAAGGCGCCGTGGCGGCACTGGTCGAGCGCGAAGTCGCCGACAGCGCGCTGCCGCAATTGCTGGTCAAGGACACCCGTCAGGCGCTGGGCCAACTCGGCGCCTTGAACCGTGCTGCGTTCACCCAGCCAGTGGCGGCGGTGACCGGTTCCAGTGGCAAGACCACGGTCAAGGAAATGCTCGCGAGCATCCTGCGCACGCGCGGTCCGGTGCTGGCGACCCGTGGCAACCTGAACAACGACCTCGGCGTCCCGCTGACCCTGATCGAACTGGCGCCGGAACACACCTCCGCCGTGATCGAACTGGGCGCTTCGCGTCTCGGTGAAATCGCCTACACCGTCGGCCTGACCAAACCGCACGTGGCGATCCTGAACAACGCCGGCACCGCTCACGTTGGTGAGTTCGGCGGTCCGGAAAAAATCGTCGAAGCCAAGGGCGAAATCATCGAAGGCCTGGCCGCCGATGGCATCGCCGTGCTCAACCTCGATGACAAGGCTTTCGGTATCTGGAAGACCCGCGCTGCCGGTCGTCAGGTGTTGACCTTCGCCCTGAGCAACAGCGAGGCGAATTTCCACGCCAGCGATCTGGCCACTGATGCCCGTGGTTGCCCGGCGTTCAATCTGCACACGCCTGAAGGCAGTGAGCGCGTGCAACTGAACCTGCTCGGTACCCATAACGTCGCCAATGCCCTGGCTGCCGCCGCTGCTGCCCACGCCTTGGGCGTGTCGCTGTTCGGCATCGCCACCGGCCTCGGCGCGGTGCAACCGGTCAAGGGGCGCACCGTCGCGCAACTGGCGAAAAACGGCATGCGCGTGATCGACGACACCTACAACGCAAACCCCACCTCGATGTGTGCGGCCGTTGATATACTCGCCGGCTTTTCCGGCCGCACCGTCCTGGTGCTCGGAGATATCGGCGAGTTGGGCGACTGGGCGGAGCAGGGGCACCGCGACGTGGGCGAGTACGCCCGGGGCAAGGTTTCCGCGCTTTACGCGGTCGGGCCGAACATGGTCCACGCGGTAAACGCTTTCGGTGAGCAGGCGCAGCACTTCGGCACCCAGGCCGAGCTGATCCAGGCCCTCGCCGCCGAGCAGGACACAAACACCACCATTTTGATCAAGGGTTCGCGCAGCGCAGCGATGGAAAACATCGTTGCGGCTCTGTGCGGGTCCAGTCTGGAGAAACATTAATGCTGCTGCTGCTAGCGGAGTATCTGCAACAGTTCTACAAAGGCTTCGCGGTCTTCCAGTACCTGACCCTGCGCGGGATTCTCGGTGTGCTGACCGCGCTGGTCTTGTCGCTGTGCTATGGCCCGTGGATGATCCGTACTCTGCAGAACCGTCAGATCGGCCAATCGGTACGTAACGACGGCCCGCAATCGCACCTGTCCAAATCCGGTACGCCGACCATGGGTGGCGCGTTGATCCTGTCGTCGATCGGCGTCAGCACGCTGCTCTGGGCTGACCTGAGCAACCGCTACGTCTGGGTGGTGCTGCTGGTGACCCTGCTGTTCGGCGCCATCGGCTGGGTCGACGATTACCGCAAAGTCATCGAGAAAAACTCCCGTGGCCTGCCGAGCCGCTGGAAATACTTCTGGCAGTCGGTGTTCGGCCTCGGCGCAGCGATCTTCCTTTATATGACTGCCGCGACGCCGGTGGAAACCACGCTGATCCTGCCGATGCTCAAGGACTACAGCATCCCGCTGGGCGCCGGTTTCATCGTGCTGACCTACTTTGTGATTGTCGGTTCGAGCAACGCGGTCAACCTGACTGACGGCCTCGACGGCCTGGCGATCATGCCAACCGTGATGGTCGGCGGCGGCCTGGGGATTTTCTGCTACCTGTCGGGTAACGTGAAATTCGCCGAATACCTGCTGATTCCTTACGTGCCGGGCGCGGGCGAGCTGATTGTGTTCTGCGGTGCGCTGATCGGTGCCGGCCTCGGTTTCCTCTGGTTCAACACCTATCCGGCGCAAGTGTTCATGGGCGACGTCGGTGCCCTGGCACTCGGCGCGGCACTGGGCACCATCGCGGTGATCGTCCGTCAGGAAATCGTCCTGTTCATCATGGGCGGCGTGTTCGTAATGGAAACCCTGTCAGTGGTCATTCAGGTTGCCTCCTTTAAGCTGACCGGTCGCCGCGTGTTCCGCATGGCGCCGATTCACCACCACTTTGAACTCAAGGGCTGGCCCGAGCCGCGCGTGATCGTCCGTTTCTGGATCATCACCGTGATTCTCGTCCTGGTCGGCCTTGCCACCCTGAAGCTGAGGTAGAACGAGTGTCTCTGATCGCTTCTGACCACTTCCGCATCGTTGTCGGCCTCGGCAAGAGCGGCATGTCCCTGGTTCGCTTCCTGGCGAACCGGGGCACGTCGTTTGCTGTGGCCGACACGCGGGAAAATCCACCGGAACTGGCCACGCTCAAGCGTGACTATCCGCACGTGGAAGTGCGTTGTGGCGAGCTGGACGTCGAATTCCTCTGCCGTGCCGACGAGCTCTACGTGAGCCCCGGCCTGGCGCTGGCGACCCCGGCCCTGCAAGCCGCCGCTGCCCGTGGCGTGAAAATGTCCGGCGACATCGAGTTGTTCGCGCGTAACGCGCGGGCGCCGATCGTGGCCATTACCGGCTCCAACGCGAAAAGCACCGTCACTACTCTGGTCGGCGAGATGGCGGCTGCGGCCGGCAAGCGCGTCGCCGTTGGCGGCAACCTCGGCACGCCGGCGCTGGATCTGCTTAGCGATGACGTCGAGCTGTACGTCATGGAGTTGTCGAGTTTCCAGCTGGAAACCACCGACCAGCTCAACGCCGAAGTCGCCACCGTACTGAACATCAGCGAAGACCACATGGATCGCTACAGCGGTCTGCCGGCCTATCACCTGGCCAAGCACCGGATCTTCCGGGGCGCGAAGCAGTTTGTGGTCAACCGTCAGGACGCCCTGAGCCGTCCATTGATTGGCGAAGGCCAGCCATGCTGGACCTTTGGCCTGAGCAAACCGGATTTCAAGGCGTTCGGCATTCGCGAAGAAGACGGCGAGAAATACCTCGCCTTCGAATTCCAGAACCTGATGCCGGTGCGTGAACTGAAAATTCGTGGCGCACACAACCAGTCCAACGCGCTCGCCGCATTGGCACTGGGTCACGCGGTGGGCCTGCCGTTCGACGCCATGCTCGCGGCGTTGCGCACGTTTGCCGGCCTCGAGCATCGTTGCCAGTGGGTGCGCGATCTCGACGGCGTGGCCTATTACAACGATTCCAAAGCCACCAACGTTGGCGCCGCTCTGGCCGCGATCGAAGGCCTCGGTACGGACATCGACGGCAAGGTCATTCTGATCGCCGGCGGTGACGGCAAGGGCGCCGAATTCAATGATTTGCGCGATCCGGTGGCGGCGAACTGCCGCGCTGTGGTGCTGATGGGCCGCGACTCCGACAAGATCGGCGCAGCCATCGGTGATGCCGTGCCGCTGATTCGCGCGACCTCGCTGGTTGACGCCGTTGAGCAATGCCGCGCCGCTGCCCAACCGGGTGACGTGGTGCTGCTGTCGCCGGCCTGCGCCAGTTTCGACATGTTCAAGAATTACGAAGACCGTGGTCACCAGTTCGTCCGCGCTGTGGAGGAACTGGCATGAACCTGAGAAACATCATCAAGCCGTACCCGTCGCCGCTGATCACCGGGCGTGGCATCGACCTCGACTTCCCGATGCTCGCCGGTTGCCTGGCGCTGCTCGGTCTCGGCCTGATCATGATCGCCTCGGCGTCCACCGAAGTGGCGGCGGCACAGTCGGGCAGTCCGCTGTATTACATGATTCGCCACCTTATATATGTGGTGCTGGGCCTGGGCGCGTGCATCGTCACCATGATGATCCCGATCGCCACCTGGCAGCGCCTCGGCTGGATGATGCTGATCGGTGCGTTCGGCCTGCTGGTGATGGTGATCATCCCCGGCATCGGCCGCGAAGTGAACGGTTCGATGCGCTGGATCGGTTTCAGCTTCTTCAACGTGCAACCGTCGGAAATCGCCAAGGTGTTCGTGGTGATCTACCTCGCCGGTTATCTGGTGCGCCGGCAGAAAGAAGTACGCGAAAGCTGGATGGGCTTCTTCAAGCCGTTCATCGTCCTGCTGCCAATGGCCGGTCTGTTGCTGATGGAGCCGGACTTCGGTGCCACCGTAGTCATGATGGGCGCGGCGGCGGCGATGCTGTTTCTTGGCGGGGTCGGGTTGTTCCGTTTCTCGCTGATGGTGGTGCTGGCGGTTGGCGCGGTGGTTCTGCTGATCCAGATGCAGCCCTATCGAATGGCGCGTCTGACCAACTTCGCCGACCCGTGGGCCGACCAGTTCGGCGCCGGTTATCAGTTGTCGCAGGCCTTGATCGCTTTCGGTCGCGGCGAGTGGCTGGGCGTCGGCCTGGGCAACAGCGTGCAGAAGCAGTTCTACCTGCCGGAAGCGCATACCGACTTCGTGTTCTCGGTACTCGCCGAAGAACTCGGTGCGGTGGGTTCGCTGTGCACCGTCGCGCTGTTCGTGTTCGTGTGTATTCGCGGCATGTACATCGGCCTGTGGGCGGAGAAGGCCAAGCAGTTCTTTGCCGCTTACGTGGCTTACGGCTTGTCGTTCCTGTGGATTGGTCAGTTCCTGATCAACATCGGTGTGAACGTCGGCCTGCTGCCAACCAAGGGGCTGACCTTGCCGTTCCTCAGTTACGGCGGCAGCTCGCTGGTGATCTGCTGCGCCTGTCTCGGCCTGTTGCTGCGCATCGAGTGGGAGAGTCGAACCCACCTGGGCAGCGAAGAGATGGAATTCCAGGAGAGCGACTTCGCCGAGGAGCCGACTCATGGGCGCTAATGTATTGATCATGGCCGGCGGTACCGGCGGCCACGTGTTCCCGGCGCTGGCCTGTGCCCGCGAGTTTCAGGCGCGCGGCTATACCGTGCACTGGCTCGGCACGCCACGCGGGATCGAAAACGAACTGGTTCCGGCGGCTGGGCTTGAACTGCACCGGATCAACGCCAGCGGTCTGCGCGGCAAGGGCAAGCTGTCGCTGCTCAAGGCGCCGCTGATGTTGCTGAAATCGGTGTGGCAGGCGCGGGCGATCATGCGCCGCCTGAAGCCGGTGTGCGTGGTTGGCTTCGGCGGATATGTGACCGGCCCTGGTGGTCTTGCTGCGAAACTGGCCGGCGTGCCGGTGATCGTTCACGAGCAGAACGCTGTCGCCGGCACCGCCAATCGGTTGCTGGTGCCGTTCGCCGCCCGAGTGTGTGAAGCGTTCCCCGACACCTTTACTCTGTCGGACAGCCGCCGTACCACCGGAAATCCGGTGCGCAGCGAGCTGTTCCTCGACACATCGCGACCGGCGCTGGCCGGACGCAAAGCGCGTTTGCTGATCCTTGGCGGCAGCCTGGGCGCAGAACCGTTGAACAAATTGCTGCCTGAAGCCCTGGCCCAAGTCGCTGCCGATTTGCGCCCGGAAGTGTTTCATCAGGCCGGCAAAAATCACGATGAAGTGACTGCCGAGCGTTACCGCGCCGTGGGTGTGGAAGCGCAGGTGCAGCCGTTCATCAAAGACATGGCCCAGGCCTATGGCTGGGCTGACCTGGTGGTGTGCCGCGCCGGCGCGCTGACCATCAGTGAGCTGGCGGCCGCCGGTCTGCCCTCGATGCTGGTGCCTTTGCCCCACGCGATCGACGATCACCAGACCCGCAACGCCGATTATTTGGCCCGCGAAGGCGCTGCCTTCCTGATGCCGCAAAGAACGACTGGTGCCGCGGATCTTGCCGCGCGCCTGACAGAGGTCTTGATGCAACCGCAACGACTCGAAGCAATGGCCCAAGCGGCCCGCCGACTGGCCAAACCCGATGCCACCCGTAGCGTGGTCGATACCTGTCTGGAGGTGGCCCATGGTTGAGAATCAGAAAGCCATGCCACAACCGGAAATGCGCCGCATCCGTCGCATCCATTTCGTCGGCATCGGCGGCGTGGGCATGTGCGGTATCGCTGAAGTGTTGTTGAACCTGGGCTACCAAGTCTCCGGTTCCGACCTGAAAGCGTCGCCGGTCACCGAGCGCCTGGAAACCTTCGGCGCGCAGATCTTCATTGGTCACCGTGCCGAGAACGCCGCTACTGCCGATGTGCTGGTGGTGTCGAGCGCGGTGAACACCTCCAACCCGGAAGTGGCGACTGCCCTTGAGCGCCGCATTCCTGTGGTGCCGCGCGCAGAAATGCTCGCCGAGCTGATGCGCTATCGCCACGGCATCGCCGTCGCCGGTACCCACGGCAAGACCACCACCACCAGCCTGATCGCTTCGGTGTTCGCGGCCGGTGGTCTGGACCCGACATTCGTGATCGGTGGTCGCCTGAATGCAGCGGGCACCAATGCCCAGCTTGGCACCAGCCGTTACCTGATCGCCGAAGCGGACGAAAGTGATGCGAGCTTCCTGCATCTGCAGCCGCTGGTGGCCGTGGTCACCAACATCGACGCCGACCACATGGCGACCTACGACGGTGACTTCAACAAACTGAAGAAAACCTTCGTCGAATTCCTGCACAACCTGCCGTTCTACGGGCTGGCGGTGATGTGCCTGGACGATCCGGTGGTGCGCGAAATCCTGCCGCTGGTGAAACGTCCGACCGTGACCTACGGCTTCAGCGAAGACGCCGACGTACGCGCAATCAATGTCCGTCAGCAGGGCATGCAGACCTTCTTCACCGTGCTGCGCCCGGATCGCGAGCCGCTGGACGTGTCGGTGAACATGCCCGGCAACCACAACGTGCTCAACTCGCTGGCGACCATCTGCATCGCCACCGACGAAGGCGTCAGCGACGAAGCCATCGTTCAGGGCCTGTCGGGCTTCCAGGGCGTCGGTCGACGCTTCCAGGTCTACGGCGAACTGCCAGTGGACGGCGGCAACGTGATGCTGGTCGACGACTACGGGCACCACCCGACCGAGGTCGCTGCGGTGATCAAAGCCGTGCGCGGTGGCTGGCCGGAGCGTCGTCTGGTGATGGTCTACCAGCCGCATCGCTACAGCCGCACCCGTGATCTGTACGACGACTTCGTCAATGTCCTGGCCGACGCCAACGTGCTGCTGCTGATGGAAGTCTATCCGGCCGGCGAAGAGCCGATCCCGGGCGCCGACAGCCGCAAGCTGTGCAACAGCATCCGTCAGCGCGGTCAGCTCGACCCGATCTACATCGAGCGTGGCGTTGACCTGGCACCGCTGGTCAAGCCGCTGCTGCGCGCCGGCGACATTCTGCTGTGCCAGGGCGCGGGTGATATCGGCGGTCTCGCGCCGAAGCTGTTGAAAAGTGAATTGTTCGCCGGCGCCGTGGCGGCGCCGGTCGAGGGGAAGTTGAAATGACTGCTGCCTACGCCAAGCTGTTCTCCACCATTGCGCCGAAAGACTTCGGCCGCGTCGCCGTGCTCTTCGGCGGCCTGAGTGCCGAGCGTGAGGTTTCGCTGAAATCCGGCAACGCCGTGCTCGAAGCGCTGCAAAGCGCTGGCGTCGACGCGTTCGGCATCGATGTGGGCGAAGACTTCCTGCAGCGTCTGCTCAGCGAAAAGATCGACCGCGCGTTCATCATTCTCCACGGTCGCGGCGGTGAAGACGGCAGCATGCAGGGCCTGCTCGAATGCGCCGGCATTCCGTACACCGGCAGCGGCATCCTCGCCTCGGCACTGGCGATGGACAAGCTGCGCACCAAGCAGGTCTGGCACAGCCTCGGGATTCCGACGCCGCGCCACGCCGTGCTGTGCAGCGAAGCCGATTGTATTTCCGCAGCGACGGAACTGGGCTTGCCTTTGATCGTCAAACCGGCGCATGAAGGTTCAAGTATCGGGATGGCCAAAGTGAACTCTGCGTCCGAGTTGATCGACGCATGGAAAGCGGCCAGTACCTACGATTCGCAAGTGTTGGTCGAGCAATGGATTCAAGGTCCGGAGTTCACCATCGCCACCCTGCGTGACCAGGTGTTGCCTCCTATCGCCCTGGGTACACCGCACACATTTTACGACTACGACGCCAAATACATCGCCAACGATACCCAGTACCGCATTCCGTGCGGGCTGGACGCGGTCAAGGAACAGGAACTCATGGAACTCACGGCCAAGGCCTGTGAGGCGCTGGGTATCGCCGGTTGGGGCAGGGCGGACGTGATGCAGGACGCCGACGGGCAGTTCTGGTTCCTCGAAGTCAATACCGCACCGGGCATGACCGATCACAGCCTGGTGCCGATGGCGGCGCGGGCTGCCGGTCTGGATTTCCAGCAACTGGTTCTGGCCATTCTGGCCGCCAGCGTTGAAAACGCAGGCGCAACAGAGGCGCGAGGTTAAGACCATGCAAGGCGCTCATCTCAGACATCAGCCACCCGCACCCGGCCGCAAGCCGGTGCCGCGGGGTGCCAGCCGAATGGTGGCGAAAGAGCCGATGTCCGCGCGCCTGCCGAAAGCCAATTTCGGCTTTCTGAAAAGCCTGTTCTGGCCGGTGCTGCTGGTGGCGCTGGGCTTTGGTACCTACGAAGGCGCGCAGCGTTTGCTGCCGTACGCCGACCGGCCGATCAGCAAGATCGCGGTGCAGGGCGACTTGAGCTACATCAGCCAGCAGGCGGTGCAGCAGCGGATCGCGCCGTTCGTGGCGTCGAGTTTCTTCACCATCGACCTCGCCGGTATGCGTACCGAGCTTGAGCAGATGCCCTGGATCGCCCACGCCGAAGTGCGTCGGGTGTGGCCGGATCAGGTAGTGATCCGCCTCGAAGAGCAATTGCCGGTGGCGCGTTGGGGCGACGAGTCGTTGCTCAACAACCAGGGCCAGGCGTTCACGCCCAAGGAGCTGGCGAACTACGAACACCTGCCGCAGCTGTTCGGCCCACAACGGGCTCAGCAGCAGGTGATGCAGCAGTATCAGGTGCTGAGCCAGATGCTGCGGCCGCTGGGTTTTTCGATTGCACGCCTGGAATTGCGTGAACGCGGCAGCTGGTTCCTGACCACCGGTGCCGGCAGTTCCGGCCCCGGCATCGAGTTGCTGCTGGGACGCGGCAACCTGGTGGAAAAGATGCGCCGCTTCATCGCCATCTATGACAAGACGCTGAAAGAGCAGATTACGAACATTGCGCGCATCGATCTGCGCTACGCCAACGGCCTCGCTGTTGGCTGGCGGGAACCCGTAGCGCCGACGACAGCCCAACCCGCTGTCGCAAAGAATTAAGAAGAGGCAGGACCCATGGCAAACGTGCAAAGCGGCAAAATGATCGTCGGTCTGGATATCGGCACCTCCAAAGTGGTGGCGCTGGTAGGCGAGGTCGCGGACGACGGCCAGCTGGAAATCGTCGGGATCGGCACGCATCCGTCCCGCGGTCTGAAGAAGGGCGTGGTGGTCAACATCGAATCCACCGTGCAGTCGATCCAGCGCGCGATCGAAGAAGCCCAACTGATGGCCGGCTGCCGCATTCACTCGGCGTTCGTCGGCGTGGCCGGCAATCACATCCGCAGCCTGAACTCCCACGGCATCGTCGCGATCCGTGATCGCGAAGTCAGCTCGGCGGACCTTGAGCGTGTACTCGACGCCGCCCAGGCCGTGGCGATCCCGGCTGACCAGCGCGTGCTGCACACCCTGCCGCAGGATTACGTGATCGATAACCAGGAAGGCGTGCGCGAGCCGCTGGGCATGTCCGGCGTGCGTCTGGAAGCCAAGGTTCACGTGGTCACCTGCGCGGTCAACGCTGCACAGAACATTGAAAAATGCGTGCGTCGCTGCGGTCTGGAAATCGACGACATCATCCTCGAGCAACTGGCCTCGGCCTACTCGGTGCTGACCGACGACGAAAAAGAACTGGGCGTGTGCCTGGTCGACATTGGTGGCGGCACCACCGACATCGCGATCTTCACCGAAGGCGCGATCCGTCACACCGCGGTGATCCCGATTGCCGGTGATCAAGTGACCAACGACATCGCCATGGCGTTGCGCACTCCGACCCAGTACGCCGAAGAGATCAAGATCCGTTACGCCTGCGCCCTGGCCAAACTGGCCGGTGCCGGCGAAACCATCAAGGTGCCGAGCGTTGGCGACCGTCCACCGCGTGAGCTGTCGCGTCAGGCCCTGGCCGAAGTGGTCGAGCCGCGTTACGACGAACTGTTCACCCTGATCCAGGCCGAGCTGCGTCGCAGCGGCTACGAAGACCTGATCCCGGCGGGCATCGTGCTCACCGGCGGTACGTCGAAAATGGAAGGCGCCACTGAACTGGCCGAAGAAATCTTCCACATGCCGGTGCGCCTCGGTGTGCCGCATGGCGTGAAAGGTCTGGATGACGTGGTGCGCAACCCGATTTATTCCACTGGCGTCGGCTTGTTGATGTACGGCCTGCAGAAGCAGTCCGACGGAGTTTCGTTCTCCGGCATCGGCAGCCGCGACAGCTACAGCAGCGAAGAGCCTCAGGCGCCGCTGCTGGACCGACTGAAAAAGTGGGTTCAGGGCAATTTTTAAAAAAGCAGCCTGGAGCGACAAGCTTCAAGCGGCAAGCAACTGCAGTAGATACACCGTTACAAACAGCAGTAGGCGAAAAAACTAGAGAATGTAAGGAGAGGGAAAATGTTCGAACTCGTAGACAACATCCCCGCAAGCCCGGTAATCAAAGTTATCGGTGTCGGCGGTGGCGGCGGCAACGCTGTCAATCACATGGTCAAGAGCAACATCGAAGGCGTTGAGTTCATCTGCGCCAACACCGATGCTCAAGCGCTGAAAAACATCGGCGCGCGGACCATCCTGCAACTGGGCACCGGCGTGACCAAGGGCCTGGGTGCCGGCGCCAATCCTGAAGTCGGCCGTCAAGCCGCTCTGGAAGACCGCGAGCGCATCGCTGAAGTGCTGGCCGGCACCAACATGGTGTTCATCACCACCGGCATGGGCGGCGGTACCGGTACCGGTGCAGCGCCGATCATCGCCGAAGTGGCCAAGGAAATGGGCATCCTGACCGTTGCGGTCGTGACCCGTCCGTTCCCGTTCGAAGGCCGCAAGCGTATGCAGATTGCCGACGAAGGCATCCGCATGCTTTCGGAGAGCGTCGACTCGCTGATCACCATTCCGAACGAAAAACTACTGACCATCCTCGGCAAAGACGCAAGCCTGTTGTCGGCTTTCGCCAAGGCGGACGATGTTCTGGCCGGTGCCGTTCGCGGTATCTCCGACATCATCAAGCGTCCGGGCATGATCAACGTCGACTTCGCCGACGTACGCACCGTGATGAGCGAAATGGGCATGGCGATGATGGGCACTGGCTGCGCCAGCGGTCCGAACCGTGCACGTGAAGCTACCGAAGCGGCGATCCGCAACCCGCTGCTGGAAGACGTCAACCTGCAAGGCGCGCGCGGCATTCTGGTGAACATCACCGCCGGTCCTGACCTGTCCCTGGGTGAGTACTCCGACGTTGGTTCGATCATCGAAGCCTTCGCTTCCGAGCACGCGATGGTCAAGGTCGGTACCGTTATCGATCCGGACATGCGCGACGAGCTGCACGTAACTGTGGTTGCTACCGGTCTGGGCGCGAAAATCGAGAAGCCTGTAAAGGTTATCGACAACACCGTTCACACCTCGATGGCTTCGGCGCAGGTGCAACAACCGGCTCCGGCCCGTCAGGAGCAGCCAGCGGTGAACTACCGTGATCTGGACCGTCCGACCGTCATGCGCAACCAGGCTCAGGCCGGTGCTGCGGCTGCCGCGAAGATGAATCCGCAGGATGACCTGGACTACCTGGACATTCCGGCATTCCTGCGTCGTCAGGCCGATTGATGGAATGTATCAGGGCTATGAAGGTGATTGGTGTTCAGCAAAGGCATGGTCTGCTATCATCGCCAGCCTTTGTTGATACCAGTTCGCAATTTGCGCTGAAGCGGCCCAAGCCATGATTAAACAACGCACACTGAAAAATATTATCCGTGCCACAGGTGTAGGCCTGCACTCCGGTGAGAAGGTCTATCTGACCCTCAAGCCTGCGCCTGTCGACACTGGCATTGTGTTTTGTCGCGCTGACCTCGACCCTGTGGTGCAGATTCCTGCCCGCGCGGAAAACGTCGGTGAAACCACTATGTCGACGACGCTGATCAATGGCGACGTCAAAGTGGACACGGTAGAGCACTTGCTCTCGGCCATGGCTGGCCTGGGCATCGATAACGCCTACGTCGAGCTCTCCGCGTCCGAAGTCCCGATCATGGATGGCAGCGCTGGACCCTTCGTATTCCTGATTCAATCGGCAGGCCTGGAAGAACAGGACGCCGCCAAGAAATTCATCCGCATCCTGCGTGAAGTGACAGTGGAAGACGGCGACAAGCGCGCCACTTTCGTCCCTTTCGAAGGCTTTAAGGTGAGCTTCGAGATCGATTTCGATCACCCGGTATTCCGGGACCGCACCCAGAGTGCAAGCGTGGATTTTTCCAGCACTTCGTTCGTAAAAGAAGTCAGCCGCGCCCGTACCTTTGGCTTCATGAGTGACATCGAGTACCTGCGCAAGCACAACCTCGCACTCGGCGGCAGCGTGGAAAACGCGATCGTGGTCGACGCTGATGGCGTGTTGAACGAAGACGGTCTTCGTTATGAAGACGAATTCGTCAAACACAAGATCCTCGACGCGATTGGCGACCTGTACCTGCTGGGCAACAGCCTTATTGGTGAGTTCAAAGGCTTCAAGTCCGGTCATGCACTGAACAACCAGCTGCTGCGCAAATTGATTGAGCAGACAGATGCGTGGGAAGTGGTGACGTTCGAAGACGCCAGCACCGCACCGATCTCTTACATGCGCCCTGTTGCGGCGGTGTAAGTAAAAAACCTCTCTAGTTTTTTGAAGGCCATCCTCGGATGGCCTTTTTTTATGCCCTTTATAAGATCAAAAGATCGCAGCCTTCGGCAGCTCCTACAGGGATACCGCATTCCAGATGTAGGAGCTGCCGAAGGCTGCGATCTTTTGACTTTAAACTGACACTACAACGCGATTACGCCCGCCTTCCTTGGCCTGATACAGCGCTTTGTCCGCCGCAAACAGCAGCTGCTCCAGAGTCATCTCGCTCGCCGATGTCCAGGTGGCGATGCCGATACTCACGGTCATCGCGCGCTCAGCGCCTTCGACCCACGGCAAGTTTTCCACAGCCTGGCGAATCTGCTCCGCGATCTGCTGCGCCCCGGCGCTGTCGGTCTCGGCGAGAATCACCGAAAACTCTTCACCGCCATACCGCGCGACCAGATCTGCCGGGCGTCGCACGTTCGCGGTGATTACCTTGGCCAGTTCACGCAAGACCTGATCCCCAGCTTGATGGCCATGACGATCATTGAAGGCCTTGAAGTGGTCGGCATCGATCATCATCACCGACAGCGGCTGGCCCGAGCGCTGGGCGCGGAACCATTCGTGGCGCAGGGTCTGATCGAGCATGCGCCGGTTGGCCACACCGGTCAGGTCATCGGTGGCAGCCAGTTGCGCCAGTTCGCGTTCGGCGCGATGGCGCAAACGCAGTTCCCGGGCCAGCAGCCAGGTCAGCCACAACAGGCCCAGGCACAACACGCCGGTGGCGCCGCTGATCAGGATCGCTGTGCGCCGCCAGGTACCGAACACTTCCTCGCTGGACAGCGCCACCATCACGGTCAACGGCAGATTGCCGACCCGCGAGTAGGTATAGAGCCGGCGTTGTTTATCCATGCTCGAGGTACTGGTGAAACTGCCGCTGCCATCGCGATCGTTGAGAATCCGCACGACGTTGGGCCGGTTGCCGAAACTCTTGCCGACCGAATCGCTTTGCAAATAGGGCTTCTGCGCGAGCAGCACGCCATCGCTGTTGATGATGTTCAGTGTGCTGTCGGTGCCGATGTCGAGGCTTTTGAACAGGTCGTCGAAGTAGTCGAGTTTCAACGAAGCGACGGCAACGCCGAGGAATTCATCGGTCTGCGAGGAGATGCGCCGGCTGAAGCTGATGCGCCACTGATCGGCCTCTTCGCAATCGCAGCGGGTCTTGAACGGGCGGCTGATGAACATGCCGATGTCGCGGTTGAATGCGTGGGCGAGGAAATAATCGCGATCGGCGAAATTGCCCGGTTTCGCTTCGATGCGCGAGGAGTCGGCGATCACCTCGCCATGCTTGTCGAGCAGGAGGATGTCGCCCTTGAAGCGCGCGGTGGCAGAGCGATCGAACAGTGCCAGATGACGGATCTGCGGCGAGACGTTCTGCAGGTCGTCACGCTGGGCGGCGGCGATTAGCCCTTGCAGCGTCAGGTCGTACAGCTCGACGGTGCGCAGCACATCGGCATCGATCAATTGCGCGATGGTCGTGGCGCGGCGCGTGGCGGCTTCCTGCGCACTGGCGTACTCGCGAATCAGCAGGAAGGTGACGATGCACACCATCGCAATCACGGTCAGCAGGCTGCCGAGGATCAGCAGGCGCTCGGGGCGACCGGTAAGGCCTGTGGTGGAAGGCTTGCGGCTGGCGATCATGATGAGGAGCCGGTTGGAGTGGTTTCATAAGCTTAGTTGGGCTGACGCCGGACGAACCTGTGGGAGCGAGCCTGCTCGCGAAAGCTGATTGTCAGTCAACATCTGTGTTGAATGACACACCGCTTTCGCGAGCAGGCTCGCTCCCACAGGGTAGATCAGAGGATCTGAAAAACGCAGCGCCGATCTTAGAAGACGTTGACCGGGTAGTCGATGATCACGCGGTATTCATCTGTATCCGAATCAATCGCGCCGTAGCCGTTGCCGCCCCGGTTGGTCGCCCATTGCAGGCGCACCGCCAGGTTCTTGGCCTGGCCGCTTTGCACGACGTACTGCAAATCGATATCGCGTTCCCAATGTTTGGCGTTGCGGCCATCGGCGCTGTACCAGCTCGAATAGCCTGCGCTGTCGGGGTCGGCTTTGGTCAGGTCGACCGTGCCAAGCGAATATGACAGCGCCGAAGTCAGGCCTGGCAAGCCGACGCCAGCAAAGTCATAGGCGTACTTGAGCTTCCACGAGCGTTCGTTCGGGCCGTTGAAGTCCGAATACTGCTGCGAGTTGTCCAGGTAAACGCTGTCGCCCTGGCTGATGTAGTCGAATGGTGTGTTGCCGTTGACCCGCTGGTAGGCGGCGGTGACGCTGTGGTTGCCGATGCCGACGGTGAGATGCGTGCTCCAGGTGTTGTTGTCGATGTTGCCCAGCAGCGCATCACCGGTGTCTTGCGTGTGATAGAAATGCAGGCCCGGGTTGAGGCTGACCAGATCGTTCAGTTGCCAGGTGTAGTCGAGGTCGTAGTAGTACTGGTTCCAGATGTCCTTGAGCTCGGAGGCGTAAAGACTGCTGGTCAGGCCCTCAACTCCGCTCCAGGCCACACCGGCCCAGTTCAGGTGCTGGCTTTCGTCACCGTCGGCGAGCGAACCGTACGACGTTCCGATGCGGGTATGACCGCTCTGGTTATAGGGCTTGGTGAAACTGGCCTGGCCACCTTCGATCAACCAGCCGTCGAAGCTGTGGTTGCTCAGGCTGATGCCACGAAAGGTCTGCGGCAGCATCCGCGTGTCGCCCCCGGCAATCACCGGGTTGGTGAGGAACAGATCACCGGCCTTCAACTCGGTATCGAAGGCGCGGATTTTCAACGTGCCACCCGCCGTGGAGAACGAACCCGGCGCTTTGCCGTTGCCATCGCTGATCGGCAGGATGCTCGAACCGTCGGTCCCGCCACCACCGTCGAGTTTCAAACCGAGCATGGCGTGGGCATCGACGCCGAAGCCGACCGTGCCTTCGGTGTAGCCAGACTGGAACACGCCGAGAAAACCCTGACCCCACTCGATATTGTCGTCCGCCTTCTGCAAGCGGTTGCGATTCATGTAGTAGTTGCGGGCGTTGAGGTTGAGGCTCGAGCCTGCGATGAAGCCTTGTTGGGCAGACTCATCGGCGTGGACAGCGGGGGCAATCGTTGCGGCAATTGCAATGAACAGCGGGGTGAGGCGGACAGGGTAAAACACGTGCGGTGGGGCTCCTTGGGTCAGCGGGCCGCTCTGGTTCTTGAGCGGCTTGATGTTTCTCGTTGTTACAGACGCAGCAGACGGCTTTCAGACCACAACGAAAAAAGGCCGCTGAATGGCAGCGGCCTGGAGTGACGACGGTTGAACGGGAAGAGCCAAACAACCGCGTCGAGGGAAACCTTTCGCGGTGCGACTCAGCTGTCTTTCTCGAGCGCTTGAGCCTGGGAAGTAGCGGCCTGTGGGGATTGCGTCGCGTCTTGAGCCTTGGCCATCACTTCGGCCTGATGCTGATCGAATGCCTGTGCGCGAGCGACTTTTTGCGCGACGAACGTTTGCGATTCTTCAGCCATCGCCATCGGCGACAGGATCAATGAGGACAAAACGAATGCGCTGGCAATACCCATACTGTTGGACATCTTGAAAACCTTCTCGCTTGGCGAGTGCTGTTTGGTGCGGGCAAAGATAAGGTTGCCGAGGGTTGGGAAACAGCGTGATTTTCATAAATGACTGTTACAGCAAAAGCAAAGATCGCAGCCTTCGGCAGCTCCTACAAGGGCTTGGCGTACACCTGTAGGAGCTGCCGAAGGCTGCGATCTTTTGATCTTTTCAGACCGGAAGGTGAATGCCGAAGGTGTTCATGCCCCGGTCACTGCGCACAAACACATCCCCGCCATGCATCAGCGCAATCGCCTTGACGATGGCCAGCCCCAGCCCGTGGTTGTTGCCGCTGTTGCTGCGCGAGGCATCAACCCGATAAAACCGCTCGAACAACCTCGGCAGATGCTCGCTGGCAATCGGCGTCCCGGGATTGGCCACGCCAATGCTCACCTGATGTTCTTCAACCTCGATGCGCACCTCGATCACTTGACCCGGTTCGGTGTGCTGCACCGCGTTGCTGAGTAAATTGATCAATGCCCGGCGCAGGTGCGCGACCTCGATTTGCACTTGCGCATCGCCGCTGACCTGCACTTCAACCTGCGCGTCTTCAAGGATGAAATCCAGATAGTCCAGCGTCGTCGCCACCTCATCAGCCAATGACGTCGAGGTCAGTTTGGTCGCCTTGTTGCCCTGATCGGCGCTGGCCAGAAACAGCATGTCGTTGATGATCGAGCGCAGCCGTTCCAGTTCTTCGAGATTGGATTGCAGCACTTCGAAATAGTGTTCGGCGGAGCGCCCGCGAGTCAGCGCGACCTGGGTCTGGCCGATCAGGTTGGTCAGCGGCGAACGCAGTTCATGGGCGACGTCGGCGTTGAACGATTCCAGCCGCGAATAGGCCAATTCGACCCGTTCCAGGGTCGAGTTGAACGACTCGACAAACTGTTCCAGTTCCGGCGGCAGCGGCGACAGGCGCAAGCGTCCGGCGCGCAGCGGTGGTGCCAGACGCTGGGCTTCCTGCGATAGTTTGATCAACGGCTTCAGACCGATTCTTGCGACCCAATAGCCCAATGCAGAGGCCAGCAGCACCCCGACAATCGCCAGACTGATCAGGGCGATGAGCAAGTGATGCTGGGTCTGATGCAGCGTCTCTGTGTCGATGCCGATCATGAAACGCAGCGGCGGGCGCTGATCCTTGGCGGGGAACTGACTGACCAGCACTTTCAGCGGGTAGGGCTGATCGGGCAGTTGCAGATCATGCATGCCCAACGGGCCATTGATGGCGGCACGAATCTGCGGCGTAAGGTTGCCGTATTCGTAGCGCGGATCACCGCTGCTGATCCAGAAACTGATGCGCTTGTCTTCCTCACCGAGCAGTTTGAGCTTGTTGTTGATCTTCACCCAATGCTCCGGCGTGCCGTAACGGCCGACGGTGGATTCGAGCACGCTGTAACGCGCATCCAGCTCGGCTTCGGGCAACAATCCCAAGCCCTTATCGACCTGCTGATACAGCGCGCCGCCAATTAGTAGAAACACCAATAGCGCCACAAGCGTGAACATTCCGCTGAGTCGCAAGGCAATCGAGTTACTGGACACCACGGCTCTCCAGCACATAACCCATGCCGCGAATGGTGTGCAGCAGTTTTTCGTCGAACGGCCCGTCGAGCTTGGCGCGCAGGCGTTTGATCGCGACTTCGACGACGTTGGCGTCACTGTCGAAATTGATGTCCCAGACCATTTCGGCGATAGCGGTCTTCGAAAGGATTTCGCCCTGGCGACGGGCGAGCACGCTGAGCAGGGAAAACTCTTTCGCGGTCAGATCCAGGCGCGTGCCGGCGCGGGTGGCTTTGCGGCTGATCAGGTCGATCCACAGGTCGGCGATGGTCACTTGCACCGGTTCGTGGCCGCCGCTACGGCGGGTCAGGGCTTGCAGGCGGGCAACCAGTTCGAGAAAGGAAAACGGTTTGCCGAGGTAATCGTCGGCGCCGTCGCGCAGGCCCTTGATGCGATCTTCGACGCGCTCGCGGGCGGTGAGCATGATCACCGGGGTCTGCTTGCGCGCACGCAACGCGCGCAGTACGCCGAAGCCGTCGAGCCCCGGCAACATCACGTCGAGGACGATCACCGCGTAGTCGCATTCCAGCGCCAGATGCAGGCCTTCGACACCGTCGCGGGCAAGGTCGACGGTGTAGCCCTGTTCGGTCAGGCCACGGTGCAGATAGTCCGCGGTTTTTTCTTCGTCTTCGATAATCAGAACGCGCATGACCGCCTCAGTCTGTGGTCGCCAGTGCCGTTGCGGGCGTTGGGGCTAGTGGGTGTGAGTGCCGGTGAAACAGCCGCTCGAGCCATAAGTATATGACCGGCGTGGTGAACAGCGTCAGCATCTGGCTGACCAGCAAACCGCCGACTACGGCAATCCCCAGCGGCTGGCGCAATTCGGCGCCGGTGCCGTAGCCGAGCATCAGCGGCAATGCGCCGAGCAGCGCGGCGAGGGTGGTCATGATGATCGGCCGGAACCGCGTGATGCACGCTTCGAAAATCGCCTCCTGCGGCGACAGTCCGCGCTGGCGCTGCGCCTCGAGCGCGAAGTCGATCATCAGGATGCCGTTCTTCTTGACGATGCCGATCAGCAGCACCAGGCCGATCAACGCCATGATCGAAAAGTCCTGGCCGCAGATCCACAGCATGATCACCGCGCCGAGGCCTGCCGCCGGCAGGGTCGAGATGATCGTCAACGGATGCACGAAGCTTTCATAAAGCACGCCGAGAATGATGTACACCGCCACCAGCGCAGCCAGAATCAGCCACGGCTGGCTGGCCAGCGAACTCTGGAACGCCTGCGCCGCACCCTGGAAATTGCCGCTGATCGCGGTGGGCATGCCGATCTCGGCCTTGGCCTGATTGAGCTGAATCACCGCATCGCCCAATGCCACGCCGGGGGCGAGGTTGAATGACATGTTGGCGGCGGGGAACATGCCGTCATGGGCAATCGACAGCGGGCCGATGGTTGGCGCGTCAAACCTTGCCAGCGCCGACAGCGGAACCATTTCCCCACTGAGTGGTGAGCGCAGGTAGAAATAGTTGAGGCTCTCGGCCTTGCCGCGTTGTTTGGTATCCAGTTCCAGAATCACGTTGTACTGATTGACCTGGGTCTGGAATTCATTGATCTGCCGTTGGCCGAACGCATCGTACAGCGCCTCGTCGACATCGCTGGCGGTCAGGCCGAAACGCGCGGCGGCGCTGCGGTCGATGCTGATATGGGTGATGCTGCCGCCCAGTTGCAGGTCGTTGGAAATGTCGCGGAATGCCGGATTGCTGCGCAGTTTTTCGGTCAGGCGCTGGGTCCAGGTGGCGAGGGTCGCGCCGTCATTGCTCTTGAGTACGTATTGGTACTGCGCACGGCTGGGGCCGGAGCTGAGGTTGATGTCCTGCCCGGCGCGCAGATACAGGACGATGCCGGGGACTTTCATCAGTTGCGGGCGGATGCGATCAATGAACTGGCTGGCGCTGACATCGCGATCGCCACGTTTTTTCAGGGCGATCCAGAAGCGCCCGTTGGCGATAGTCTGGTTGCTGCCGGAAACACCGACCGAGTGGGAAAATGCCTGCACCGCCGGATCGGCCGCGACGATTTCGGCCATCGCCAGGTGTTTTTTCACCATGTCGCCGTAGGAAATGTCCGCAGCGGCTTCGGTGGTGCCGAGGACGAACCCGGTGTCCTGCACCGGGAAGAATCCCTTGGGAATGAAAATGTAGCCGGCGATCGCCAACGCCAGCGAAAGCCCGAACACGCCGATCATCAGTTTCTGATGGTCGAGAGCGCGACGCAGGCCTTTTTCGTACCAGCCGAGCAAGCGTTCACTAAAGCCGGGTTTGGCATTGGCGTGATGTACCGGCTTACGCATAAACAGCGCGGCAAGGGTTGGCGCCAGCGTCAGCGACACCACCACGGAAATCATGATCGTCGAAGTCGCGGTCAGGGCGAATTCCTTGAAGAGTCGCCCGACCACACCGCCCATGAACAGCAACGGAATAAACGCCGCCACCAGCGAGAAGCTGATCGAAACGACGGTGAAGCCAATCTCGCCGGCCCCCTTGATCGCCGCCTCGCGCATGTCATCGCCGGCCTCGAGATGGCGGTGGATGTTTTCCACCACCACGATCGCATCGTCCACGACGAAGCCGACCGCGACGACGATCGCCACCAGCGTCAGGTTGTTGAGGCTGAAACCGAGGACGTACATCAGGGCGAAACTGGCGATCAGCGAGACACCGAGCACCGCCGAGACAATCAGCGTCGCCGATAACTGGCGCAGGAACAGCGCCATCACTGCGACCACCAGCAGGATCGCGATCAGCAAAGTGATTTCCACTTCATGCAGCGAGGCGCGAATGGTCTGCGTGCGGTCGATCAGGGTTTTCACCTGCACCGAGGCCGGCAGCATCGCTTCGAGGCCGGGCAGGGCGGCCTGGATGCGATCAACGGTCTCGACAATGTTGGCGCCGGGCTGGCGGAAAATCACCAGATTCACACCAGGTCGATCTCCGGCCCAGGCCTGCACATAGGCATCTTCCGCACCGTTGACGACGTTGGCGACATCGCGCAGGTGAACCGGGGCGCCATCCTTGTAGGAAACGATGAGTTGGCTGTAGTCCTCGGGGTGGAACAACTGGTCGTTGGTCGACAACGTGGAAATGCTCGATTCGCCGTACAGCGCACCTTTGGCCAGGTTGAGGCTGGTCTGCTGGATCGCCAGCCGAATGTCGGCCAGCGTCAGGCCGATGGCCGCGAGTTTGTCCGCCGACGCCTGCACGCGGATCGCCGGGCGTTGCTGGCCGGTGATGTTGATCTGGCCGACGCCGTCGATCTGGCTGATCTGACGCGAGAGCAGGGTTTCCACCAGGTCGCTGAGCTCGGTGCCGGGCATTTGCGTCGAGCTGACGCTGAGGATCAGCACCGGGCTATCGGCCGGGTTGACCTTCTTCCATGTTGGCAGCGTCGGCATGTCTTTGGGCAACTTGCCGGCGGCGGTGTTGATCGCCGCCTGTACTTCCTGGGCGGCGGTGTCGATGCTTTTGTCGAGGGTAAATTGCAGGGTCAGCAGAGTTGAGCCCAGCGCACTGCTGGAGGTCATCTGGGTCATGCCGGGGATGGCGCTGAATTGCACCTCCAGCGGCGTGGCCACGGAGGAAGCCATGGTGTCGGGGCTGGCGCCGGGCAACTGTGCCGAGACTTGGATCGTAGGAAATTCCGCTTCCGGCAGTGGCGCAATCGGCAAACGCGGGAAGGCAATTACGCCGACCAGTACCAGAGCGAACGTCAGCAAAATCGTCGCCACCGGGTGATCGATGCACCAGGTCGAGATGCCCTTGTGCGAGTTCATGGCTTGGGCTCCGCCTGCACCACTTGCGCTGGCTCGCTCATGACTTGCACGCTCGAGCCCGGTTTGAGTCGCGACTGCCCGTCGGTCACCAGCACGTCACCAGCGTTGACACCTTTGATGATGTCCTGGCCGCTGCCCTGATAAATCATCTGTACCGGCACTGCCTCGACCTTGTCGTCCTTCACGCGGTAAACGAAGTGTTGTTCGAGGCCACGCTGTACGACGGTGGGCGGAACCACCAGCGCATCTTTATCCACAGCCGTCTGAATTTTTACCGTCACCAACAAACCCGGCCAGAGCTTCTGGCTGGCATTGGCGAATTCGGCCTTGGCGCGTATGGTGCCAGTGTTGGCGTTGATCTGATTGTCGATCAGGGTCAGCTGACCTTCGCCGAGCAGATTGCCGGTTTCGCCATCAGTATCGGCTCCGATGTACGCCTTGACCGGGGCGCGTTGCGGATCGCTGATCAGACTCTGCAGGGTCGGCAGCATCTGCTGCGGCAGGGAAAACTCGACGGCGATCGGGTCGATCTGCGTGACGGTGAACAGGCCCTGGGTGTCGCTCATGCGCAGGAAGTTGCCTTCATCGACCGTACGAATACCGACACGCCCGGTGACCGGGGAGCGAATCTGCGTGTAGGACAGTTGCACTTGCGCTGCATCAATCGAGGCCTGATTGCCTTGTGCCGTGGCTTTGAGCTGGTTGACCAGTGCCTGTTGCTGATCGAAGGTCTGCTTCGACACGCCGTCGTCGACGCTGAGCAGTTTGTAGCGCTTGAGATTGACCAGCGCGACCTGCAACTGCGCCTGACTCTCGCCCAACTGCGCCCGGGCCTGGTCGAGGCCGGCGCGGATCGAGCGGTCGTCGATGGTGGCGAGCAGGTCGCCTGCTTTGACCAGCTGACCTTCCTTGACCAGAATTTTCGTCAGGATCCCGTCGATCTGCGGACGCACCACCACGCTGTGCAGCGACAGCACCGAGCCGATGCCGCTGGTATAGCGCGGCACGTCTTTGGCGCTGACCGTCACCACCCGCACCGGGATGGCAGTCGGTGTAGCCAGTTTGGCCGGCGCCGGTTTCAACGCGAACCACAGGCCGGCGGCTGCCAGCAGAATGAGGAAAGTGGCCAGCAGGATTTTGTTTTTCTGGATGGACATGCGCGGCGCCGAAGTCTGGAGTTTGGGCAGATTGACCAGTTATAAACCGGTCAGGCGGTCGGCAGGGTGACGGCTGGCTGTCAGGATTGTCAGTTTCGTTTGGATAGCTGGGGAGTAGCAGTGTGCGGCGATGGTCTTGTGTTGGATTCGCCCCTCATCGGAACGCCGCCCGCCCAGCCCTCTCCCCAAGGAGAGGGAGCCGATTTGTGGGCTTTTCAAACCTGAGTTCGACTCGGTATCCCTTGTCGGCGAACCTTGAGTAAAAACCTCGGTCTGTCCCCTCTCCCTCGGGAGTGGGTTAGGGTGAAGGGAAACCCGTTCAGCGCACGGTGCAAATCTTCAGATGCCGAGCCAGAGCGCACAGGTATACTGCGCGCCTTTGCGGCTCTCTGATCGGGCCGACTTTTTGTTCCCGGAGCTTTTATGACTTCCCCGACCCAACCGCCGGTTGACGACGCTGTGAGCGACGTCCCGGCTGAAGTGGCTGATGCCAGCGAAACCAAGGCCGAGATCCCGGCGTTCAAGTTCCCGTTCAAGCCGGGCGAGCTTGCCTCGGCGAAAGGCTCGAATCAGCCGTGGTACAAGAATGGCGCGAAGAATGGCCACACCAAAACCCCGGGCATGGCGCCGCCGGGTACGCGTCGGTCGATGGGCAAGCGCTGACATCGGAAAGTGATGGTGCTGGCCTCTTCGCGAGCAGGCTCGCTCCCACATTGGATTTGTGTAGAACCCAAACCTGTGGGAGCGAGCCTGCTCGCGAAAGCGACATCCGCTACAGCACAAATATCAGATCAAGCCGCGCGCAATGAAATGAACGCATAAGTCTGCGCCGGCTCGGTCACCACCTGCCCACCCGCAGCCAGTACCTGTCCGGCTACGTCATCGCCAGACAAATGAAACAGCCATTCACTGGTTCGCGCCGCCAGCGGTTGCGCGCTCACTTGGTCGATCACTGCCGCAAAGGCATCCATGTTCGGCAAGTACGCGGTGAACCCGTCGCCCTTGAGCGCCGTGGTGCGAATCCCCAACGTTGCGCAGATCGCATCCTTGAGTCTGATGTCATCCCGATCCGCCTGACGCGAACGCTGAATCAACTCCAGCAGTTCCCGATCAACCAACTCGCCGCCCACGATCAGCTCCGGTCCCTGTTCCCAGGACTCCGGTGGGCAATCCTTGGCAGCAGGATTGAGCGGGATGTGCGGATTGATTTCCGCCGGGTAAATCCGGCACACCAGCGGGCGCCGCTCGTAGATCCGGCAGCGCTTGTCATCGTCAAGATTCCGGCAGGGGCCGACGTTGTAGGCGGCAAAGGTGATCGCCACATGAGCATCGGCAGTGCCACTGCGGACCACTGTCGAACGGCGCTCGGCATGTTCGCGCTGCTGCGGCGGCAGGCCCAGGCCATTGCCGAGAAACGCCTCGACCAACACGATCACCTGACCGCCATCGGCCGCCCACATCCGCGCTTCGGCCAGCGTCAGCGGGACATGGTGGTCGGTGCAGCATTTGCCGCACCCTACGCAGGAAAACGTCGTATTCATTTGAGCGATCTATCTTCAATCAGGGTGTGAAACGGTGGCGGAAAACCACCGCACAGGCCCTGGTCGAAGCAAGTTGTGCGCCATTCACTGAGGTTTGGCGATTGGGCGAATCGAATCCCACTCGGTGACGAACGCGGTTTTCGACTGTTTGTTGTACAGGCACAGCTCGCTGCCTTGCTGGCCTTTCATGTGTTTTTGCGGGTATTGGCCTTGCAGCAGAACGGCGGTGTAACCGACGCGGTCATCGAATTGCGCGGGTGTGCCGACCGGTTTGACGTTTTTCAGACCGCTGGCCTTGGTGCAACTGGCGAGCACGGTCTTGTCGTAGGCGGCCCAGGCGTCGGGGCTGGAGGCGTGGGCCTGGGAGGCCAGGGCGGTGAGGCTGAGCAGCGCCAGGGTGATGGCTTTCATGGTTGGGGCATCCTTGGTTATGGCCAAGGTTGGAGTCTGTCGGATAGCGGAAGTTGCCAGTGCTGCCCTTCGCGAGCAGGCTCGCTCCCACAGTTTGAAATGCAATCCATCTGTGGGAGCGAGCCTGCTCGCGAAAGCGGTAGATCAGTCGGGCACAAGCTCGCGCCGGACCACAACCATCCCGACACTCTCATACAACCGCCGCGCCCGCAGGTTGTCCTCCAGAACCCGCAAATCGACAAAGCCCTCGCGGCGCTGTTGAAAGACGCTAAAGGCATGCAGCAACAACGCCCGCCCAAGCCCCCGACCCTGCATTCGCGGGTGCACCACCAGATTCTTGATATACGCACTGGTCCAGCACTGCGCCACGCCCACCACGCCCTCGGCATCGCAGGCAATGAAACACAACGCAGGGTCGTATTCAGGGTCGCTGGCAAAGCGCTGACGCCAATCGTCCAGTGACGGCGCTCGACCGCCACCTTTCAGATGTCCAAGCTGCATCAACTGATGCACCGCCGGCGCCAGCTCCTCGCGGTAGACGGACAGCTCAACCCCGTCCGGCCACTGCGCATCCGGCACCGCTTCACTCAAGTCGCGCCGCAGCAGAAAGCAAAACGTCTCGGCCAAGACTCAGTGCCCATTGGCCGCGACGTGCTTGGCGGCTTCGATCAGACGTTGGGTCAGCTCCGGCGAGGAGAACTTGGTCAGCACTGCATTGGCACCGGCCAGCCGCGCCTTTTCACTGTTCATCGCGCTGTCGAGGGAGGTGTGCAGCAAGACGTACAAGTGCGCAAAGTCCGGGGTCTCGCGCAGGGTGCGGGTGAAGGCGTAGCCGTCCATTTCCGACATTTCGATGTCGGAAACGATCAGGTTGATCTGCTGCGCGGTGCCTTGCAGGTCGAGCAGGCAGTCGATGGCCTCCTTGGCACTGCGCGCGGTGTGGCATTGCAGGCCGAGGTTGCGCAGGGTGTGCACCGATTGCTGCAGGGCCACCTGGCTGTCGTCGACCACCAGAATGCGCGCGTTGCCGAGCACTTCGGCGTCTTCCATGGTCAGGTCGGTCGGCGCCATTTCAATCTGCGCCGGGGCGATGCTGTGGATGACTTTTTCGATGTCCAGCACCTGCACCAGCGTACCGTCCACCGAGGTCACGCCGGTGATGTAGGCGCGCGAGCCGCCGGAGCCGAACGGTGGCGGCTTGATGTCGGTGGTCAGGCAATGGACGATCTTGCTCACCGCCTGCACATGCAGACCCTGCTTGGAACGGCTGACATCGGTGACGATCAGGCAGCCACCGTTGGGATCTTCCAGCGGCCGCTCGCCGATTGCGCGGCTGAGGTCGATCACCGATAGCGAGGCGCCGCGCAGGGAAGCGATGCCTTTGACGTGCGGGTGCGACTCCGGCAGCTTGGTCAGCGGCGGGCAGGGGATGATTTCACTGACTTTCAGCAGGTTGATCGCCATCAGCTTGCCGCTGCGCAAGGTAAACAGCAGAAGCGAAAGTGAATCTGCGCGGGCTTTGGTGGAGGACATAAGAACCTTCTGTGGATGGGCGAGAGTGGAAATCGCCAGAAACCTTTGATGCCGGGTTATCGGCTTGAATGGGGTGGGCTTTAGTTTGTCGTCACAGATCAAAAGCCCCTCACCCCAGCCCTCTCCCGGAGGTAGAGGGGGGCCGACCGAGGTGTCGCGCGTCATACATCGACCTGAAAAAACGAGTCGATTATGGATTCGAAGAGCTTGAATCGACTAGCGCACAGGAGCCGGTCACGTTATGGATTCGGTAAATCACGTTCAGGTCGACAGAGTTCTCCAATATCCCCCAATCGGCTCCCTCTCCCTTTGGGAGAGGGCTGGGGTGAGGGGCATTTGGCTCTTGGCCGTCATCTATCAATCTTTCATCCCCAAACGCTTAGCCATCCGCCCCAGATTCGCCCGATCCACCCCCAACTCCCGCGCCGCACTCGCCCAGTTATCCTGATGACGCTCCAGCGCTGCGCTGATCAGGCGCCGCTGAAACTCATCGGTGGCACTGCGCAAATCACCACCGATCATCGGCATTGCATTGGCCAAGTCTGCATTAGAAGGCGCAACCACGTTATCCACAACCTCACGGGGCAGATCCAGATCTGCCGCGCTCAGACTCAAAATCTTCGGCCGCACTTTGCAGTTACCCAGCGCTTTCAGCGCGCTGCGTCCGATCAAATGCTCCAGCTCTCGGACATTGCCCGGCCAGGTATAGGCGAGCAACGCTTCCTGAGCATCACTGTTCAAGCGCAGGCTATTGAGGCCCATGCGCGAGCGGTTCTGCTCGAGAAAGAAACCACTGAGCAGCAACACGTCGCGCCCGCGATCGCGCAGGGCCGGCACTCGCAGCGGATATACACTCAAACGGTGATAGAAGTCGGCACGGTAGCGACCGCTGCGCACTTCCTCGGCCAGATCGCGATTGGTCGCTGCAATCAGACGCACATCGACCTGATGCTCCTTGTCCGAACCCAGGCGCTGCAACTGACCGCTCTGCAGTACGCGCAACAACTTGGCCTGGACCGTCAGCGACAGCTCGCCGACCTCATCGAGAAACAGCGTGCCGCCATTGGCCAGCTCGAACTTGCCACGCCGGTCGCTGGTGGCGCCGGTGAAGGCGCCGCGCACGTGGCCGAACAATTCGCTTTCCACCAGCGTGTCGGGGAGGGCTGCGCAGTTGAGGCTGATGATCGGTTTGTCGGCGCGGGCGGAGGCGGCGTGGATCGCTTGGGCTACCAGCTCTTTGCCGACCCCGGTTTCGCCGGTGATAAGAACAGTCAGATCACTGCCGCCGACCAGATTGATTTCTTCCACCAAGCGTTTGTGCGCTTTGCTCTGCCCGATCATTTCGCGGTTCTGCTGGCCGCTGGCCTGGCGGTAGACCTCGGCGCGCTGATGCTCGTCTTCGGCGCGGGTGGCCAGACGTTCGATGCGTTCGGCGGCATTGACCGTGGCCGAGGCGAGGCTGGCGAAGGCTTGCAGGGCGTCGAGTTCGATCGGCTCGAAACGCTCCGGGTCCAGCGCGTCGAGGGTGATCAGGCCCCAGAGTTTTTCATCGACGAATAAAGGACAGCCGAGGCAGTCGTGAACTTCAAGATGATCGTCGAGGCCATCGACCAATCCGTCATAAGGATCGGGCAGGTCGCTGTTGGCAGCGAAGCGCGTCGGCCCGGCGCCGGCCAGCAGGATTTCAAAACGCGGGTGCTCGCTGACCTTAAAGCGCCGGCCGAGAGTGTCGGTGCTCAAACCGTCCACCGCCAGCGGCACCAGTGACTCGCCATCCAGACGCAACAACGCGGCGGCATCGCAGGGCAACAAAGCGCGCATGGCCTCGAGCAAACGCCGGTAGCGCTCGCCTTCGGGCAGTTCGCGGGACAGGTCGGCGACCAGAGGCAGCAGGGCGGTAAGCAGAGATTTGGCGATCATGGTTATGTAGTCAAAGAGACAAGGTGTAGTCGCGATGACTATACGTCCATTTGTGTCGAAATGACTACGCAGATTTCAAGCTGTTGAATTTAAAGGGTTAATTAGTTGGCACGAAAGCTGATATCCCTAAGGCAATCTTTCAAGAAAGCGCAGGAGTCAACTTATGCTTAGCGTCCAGGATCGTGCCATCATCAAATCCACCGTGCCTCTCTTGGAAAGCGGCGGCGAGGCGTTGATCACGCATTTTTACCGCATGATGCTTTCCGAATACCCAGAGGTGCGGCCGCTGTTCAACCAGGCGCATCAGGCCAGTGGCGATCAGCCGCGTGCCTTGGCCAACGGCGTGCTGATGTACGCCCGGCACATCGATCAGCTCGACCAGTTGGGCGATCTGGTGGCGAAGATCATCAACAAGCATGTGGCCCTGCAGATTCTGCCAGAGCACTACCCGATCGTCGGAACCTGCCTGTTGCGCGCCATTTCCGAAGTGCTCGGCGAAGAGATCGCCACGCCTGAGGTGATGAGTGCCTGGGGCGCTGCGTACGGGCAACTGGCCGACATCCTGATCGGCGCGGAAACCGCGATCTATGACCAGAAGGAACACGCCGTCGGCGGCTGGCGCGGTGCGCGGGAATTCATCGTCGCGGCGAAGGTGCAGGAGAGCGCGGAAATCACCTCGTTCTACTTCGAACCGGCAGACAAAGGGCCGATTCTTGCGGCCGAACCGGGTCAGTACATCGGCATGAAGCTGATCCTCGACGGCGAAGAAATCCGTCGCAACTATTCGCTGTCGTCACTGGCCAATAACGGTCAGTACCGCATCAGCGTCAAGCGTGAACCGAATGGCCGCGCGTCCAACTATCTGCATGATCAACTGCACGTCGGCTCGAGCATCCAACTGTTCCCGCCGTCGGGCGAATTCACCTTGGCGGCCAGCGACAAACCACTGGTGCTGATCAGTGGCGGCGTCGGTATCACCCCGACGCTGGCGATGCTGGAAGCCGCGCTGGCCACCGAACGTCCGGTGCACTTTATCCACTGCGCGCGCAATGGCAGCGTGCATGCGTTCCGTGACTGGGTCGATGGGCTGGCGGCGCGCCATCCGCGACTCAAGCGCTTCTATTGCTACGCCGAAGAGGATGGCGTCAGCCCGGCGGCGGACAAGGTCGGCCTGCTCAGCGAAGAACTGCTCGGCCAGTGGCTGCCGGCGCAGCGCGATGTCGATGCGTACTTCCTCGGGCCTAAAGGGTTCATGGGCGCGATCAAACGGCACCTGAAAGCGTTGGGCGTGCCGGAGAAGCAGAGCCGTTACGAGTTCTTCGGCCCGGCTGCTGCTCTGGAGTGATCCGAGACCGAGTTGTGTCGTTCGCGAGCAGGCTCGCTCCCACCGGATTTGCGTTCGACGCAGATCCATTGTGGGAGCGAGCCTGCTCGCGAATCTTCTGCGCGCCGCAAAAGCCATGTTGGTTAATCATTCCTTAACCGCTCTATCGTTTATTGCCCCGGTGTAGACTTGCGACAATTTCAGCCGCCGGCCGGCTGGACCATGGACTTACAAAGGAAAGGCAATGAGCGAGGAAACGATGCGGTTGGGGCGTGAGCGGCGCTATCTGGTGTTGCTGGGGATCATCTGCCTGGCGTTGATCGGCGGCGCACTTTACATGCAGGTCGTGCTCGGCGAAGCACCTTGCCCGCTGTGCATTCTGCAGCGCTATGCACTGTTGTTGATCGCCCTGTTCGCCTTCATCGGTGCGGGCATGCGCAGCCGTCGCAGCATCACCGTGTTCGAGACGCTGGTAGTGATCTGTGCGATTGCCGGGGCCGGTGTGGCCGGGCATCACGTCTATACGCAGTTCTATCCGGCGGTGAGCTGTGGCGTCGATGTGCTGCAGCCGATTGTCGATGATCTGCCGCTGGCAAAGATCTTCCCGCTGGGCTTCCAGGTCGACGGTTTCTGCTCGACGCCGTATCCACCGATCCTCGGTCTGTCGCTGGCGCAATGGGCGCTGGTGGCGTTCGTGCTGGTGGTGATTCTGGTGCCGCTGCTGACTTCGCGAAATCGAAAAGCGCTGCGCTGAGTCAACTTCTGCGCGCACCTGCCGATAAACAAAACGCCCCGATTTTCGCTGATGAAAATCGGGGCGTTTTGCATTTCAGAGCGTTTGTGAAAACACCGTGACGAACGGCAATGAAGCGTGCGGCAAATGTGCGACATGTTGTCACACAGGGGCTGTCGCAGGGACTCGGGATGCGGCGGATTGGCCGCCTGTTACATAAAAACATTGGCCAGTTTTAGTGTTTTCGGGCTTGAGCACGGACGTACCAGAGCAGGCAGTTTTAACAGGCGCCGGCAGATGGGCGAAGCCCTTGGAACATCGGGCTTTGCGCCGCCCCAGCGTTTGTAGATCGGGTGCAGAGCTGTCTGATTTGAGGCGGTTACGCTGGCAGATTTTGCCGCTTTTATTGAGAAACGCTTTCGATAACTTGCGCAACTTTTGCAAAAATGGCGATGGATTGTTGCTCTGAGTGATAAAAATTATTTCGGGATAAGACATGGTGTATAGGGCGCTACCTATCTACAATCGCCCGCACTGAATTCCCGGCGCTGTTCAGCCCTTATCAAGGAACTGATCAGGAGGTCGGGTGTCGAGCGAGCCGCGAGGCTTTCGAGACACCCAGGTGTCGGTGCCTTTCCAACTTTCCGCACCAAATGGAATTGGTCTGTAACAAGGCCTTTGACCACGAATTCGAATAAGAACTGAACGCTGTCCCAAGGTTTTGTCGAGCGTGTAACGCGCGACGGGCGGCCCTTATTCAATCCAAAGAAAATGCCAACCCTTGGCAGGGTGAAGTGTTGGCGATCAAAACCCAACTGCATTGCGCAAGCTGCTTTAGAGGTCGTGAGATGAGTAAAAACAGGTACCCCAGATTACTAGGCCTAGTGCCGCTGCTCGGCACGTTGTTGCTGGGAGGCTGCAACATGACCTTGCTCAATCCAACGGGCCAGGTCGGCCTGGAACAGCGCAACCTGATCATCACCGCCACGCTGCTGATGCTGTTGGTCGTCGTGCCGGTCATCGTCATGACCTTCCTGTTTGCCTGGAAGTACCGCGCTTCGAACAAGAACGCCGTCTACACGCCGAAGTGGTCGCACTCGACCAAGATCGAAGTGGCCGTATGGACCATCCCGGTGCTGATCATCATCGCCCTGGGCTACATCACTTACATCTCGACTCACGAGCTGGACCCGTATCGTCCGATCGAGTCTGACGTCAAGCCGGTGACCATCGAAGTCGTCGCGCTGGACTGGAAGTGGCTGTTCATCTACCCGGAACAAGGCATTGCCACGGTCAACAAGATCGTGTTCCCGGCGCACACGCCAATCAACTTCAAGATCACCTCCGATGCCGTGATGAACTCGTTCTTTATCCCGGGCCTGGGCGGCCAGATCTACGCGATGGCGGGCATGCAGACCAAGCTGCACCTGATCGCTGACCGCAACGCTGAGATGGACGGTATCTCCGCCAACTACAGCGGTGCCGGTTTCACCGGTATGAAATTCAAGGCTATCTCCACCACTCAGGAAGATTTCGACGCCTGGGTAAGTGAAGTCAAGAAGTCGCCTAAACAGCTTGATCAGGCTGAATACGCGGCCCTGGCCAAACCGAGCCAGAACAACCCAGTCGAACTCTACTCGTCGGTCACGCCGAACCAGTTCCAGATCATCGTCGACAAGTACGAAGGTATGAAGCCGGGCAAGCCGCTGAAGCACGAGAAGAAAGAGAAAGAAGTGGCGGCCACGGATATTGACGCGGGTTCGCATTCAGCTGCCGGGGCAGAGGAGTAAACGATGTTTGGTAAATTAAGTTGGGAAGCAGTCCCATTCCACGAGCCGATCGTGATGGTGACCATCGCCATGATCGCCCTCGGCGGTCTGGCGCTGTTCGCTGCGATCACTTACTTCAAGAAGTGGACGTACCTGTGGACCGAGTGGCTGACTTCGGTCGACCACAAGAAAATCGGCGTGATGTACATCATCGTCGCCATGGTCATGCTGCTGCGCGGCTTTGCCGATGCGATCATGATGCGTACCCAGCTGGCCATGGCCACCGAGGGATCGCCTGGCTACCTGCCACCTGAACACTATGACCAGATCTTCACCGCTCACGGTGTGATCATGATCATCTTCATGGCGATGCCATTCTTCACCGGCCTGATGAACCTTGCAGTGCCGCTGCAGATCGGCGCGCGTGACGTTGCGTTCCCGTTCCTGAACTCCCTGAGCTTCTGGCTGCTGGTGTCCGGCGTTGTGCTGATCAACCTGTCGCTGGGTATCGGTGAATTCGCCAAGACCGGTTGGGTTGCGTATCCGCCGCTGTCGGGTCTGCAATACAGTCCTGGCGTGGGTATGGATTACTACATCTGGGCGCTACAGCTATCCGGATTGGGTACGACGTTAACCGGGGTCAACTTCCTCGCGACCGTACTGAAAATGCGTACCCCTGGCATGAAACTGATGGACATGCCGATCTTCACCTGGACCTGCACCTGGGCAAACGTTCTGATCGTGGCTTCGTTCCCGATCCTGACCGCTACCCTGGCACTGCTGACCCTTGACCGTTACATGGATTTCCACATTTTCACCAATGAACTTGGTGGCAATCCGATGATGTACGTCAACCTGTTCTGGGCATGGGGCCACCCTGAGGTTTACATCCTGATCCTGCCGGCCTTCGGCATCTTCTCGGAAGTGATCTCGGCGTTCACCGGCAAGAAACTGTTCGGCCACCACTCGATGATCTACGCCTCGGGCGCGATCTCGGTACTGGGCTTCATGGTCTGGCTGCACCACTTCTTCACCATGGGTTCGGGTGCGAGCGTCAACGCCTTCTTCGGTCTGGCGACGATGCTGATTTCCATCCCGACGGGTGTGAAGCTGTTCAACTGGCTGTTCACCATCTACCAGGGCCGTCTGCGCTTCACCAGCCAGGTAATGTGGACTCTGGGCTTCATGGTGACCTTCGCCATCGGCGGCATGACCGGCGTACTGCTGGCCATCCCGGGTGCTGACTTCGTGCTGCACAACAGCCTGTTCGTGATCGCGCACTTCCACAACGTGATCATCGGCGGTGCGGTATTCGGTTACATCGCTGGCTTCGCGTTCTACTTCCCGAAAGCGTTCGGCTTCAAGCTGCACGAAGGCTGGGGTAAAGCAGCGTTCTGGTTCTGGATCTCGGGCTTCTTCGTCGCGTTCATGCCGCTCTACGCACTGGGCTTCATGGGCATGACCCGTCGTCTGAACGCCACCACCAACCCTGAGTGGGTACCGTACCTGTACGTTGCCATGTTCGGTGCGGTGATGATCGCTGTCGGTATCGCCTGCCAGCTGATCCAGCTGTACGTCAGTGTGCGTGACCGCAACAAGCCAGAGAACGTTTGCGATCACGGTGACCCGTGGAATGCACACACCCTGGAATGGTCGACCTCGTCGCCACCACCGTTCTACAACTTCGCTGTGCTGCCTAAGGCTGACTGCATCGACCCGTTCACCGAAGCCAAGGAAAACGGTACTGCGTACCAGCGTCCGGCCAAGTACGAGCCGATCCACATGCCGAACAACACCGCCACTGGCGTGGTGATGGGCGCGCTGTTGACCGTCTTCGGTTTCGCGATGATCTGGCACATCTGGTGGCTGGCGATCGCGAGCCTGGTGGGCACCGTCGTTTACTTCGTGATCCACGCTGCACGTGACGACCAGGGCTATATGGTTCCGGTTGAAACGATCGAGCGTATCGAAGCCGAGCAGCACAAGCGTCTGGTCGCGGCAGGGAAAATCCCGGCCAATGCCACCCGTGTTGAAACCTCGTTGGAACAGGCTTAAACCATGTCGAACTTAGTGACCAATGTTGGACACGCCCATGGTGACCATGGGCACGATGACCATCACCACGACTCGGGCGAGATGACCGTATACGGTTTCTGGCTCTACCTGATGACCGACTGCATTCTGTTTGCGTCGATCTTCGCGGTGTACGCAGTACTGGTAAACAACGTTGCCGGTGGCCCGTCGGGCCACGACATCTTCGAACTGCCATACGTGCTGGGCGAAACCGCTCTGCTGTTGTTCAGTTCGATCACCTACGGCTTCGCCATGCTGGCGTTGTACAAGGGCAAGAAGCAGGCGGTCCTGGGCTGGTTGTTCATGACCTTCCTGCTCGGCGCGGGCTTCATCGCCATGGAGATCAACGAGTTCCACCTGCTGATCTCCGAGGGCTTCGGTCCTAGCCGTTCGGGCTTCCTGTCGGCGTTCTTCACCCTGGTCGGTACCCACGGTCTGCACGTTTCGGCCGGTCTGATCTGGATGGGCATCATGATGTATCAGGTCAACAAGCATGGCCTGACGTCGACCAACAAGACCCGTCTGAGCTGCCTGAGCCTGTTCTGGCACTTCCTGGACGTGGTCTGGATTTGCGTCTTCACCGTTGTTTACCTGATGGGGACTCTGTAATGGCTAATGCACACTCCCATGACAGCCACGATGCTGGCCACGGCAGCGTCAAGTCGTACGCCATCGGCTTCATCCTGTCGGTAATCCTGACCGTCATTCCGTTCGGTCTGGTGATGTACCCGACCCTGCCGAAGTCGACGACGCTGGCAATCGTTCTGCTGTTCGCAGTGATCCAGGTGATCGTTCACCTGTATTACTTCCTGCACCTGGACCGTTCCATTGCACAGCGTAACAACGTGATCGCATTCGTCTTTACGGCGATCGTGATCGTGCTGCTGGTTGGCCTGTCGCTGTGGATCATGTTCAGCATCCACACGTACATGATGGCGAAGTGAGGTAGACCCGATGTCGCTCAAGCACTTTATCCAAATCACCAAACCGGGGATCATTTTCGGTAACGTGCTTTCTGTGGCAGGCGGGTTCTTCCTGGCCTCGAAAGGGCATGTCGATCTGGCGGTGTTTCTGGCCGCCATGATCGGTACTTCCCTGGTCGTGGCCTCCGGTTGCGTGTTCAACAACTGCATCGACCGCGACATCGACCTGAAGATGGAACGCACCAAGAACCGTGTGCTGGTCCAGGGCCTCATCTCCCTGAAACTGGCCCTGGTTTACGCGACCATTCTGGGTGTTCTCGGCGTTGCCTTGTTGTACAAGGTGGCCAACCCGTTGGCTGCCTTGTTCGCAGTAATCGGCTTCATCATCTACGTCGGCTTCTACAGCCTGTACCTCAAGCGCAAGTCGGTTCACGGCACGCTGGTGGGCAGTCTGTCGGGCGCCATGCCGCCAGTGATCGGTTACGTTGCCGTGACCAACAGCTTCGACATGGCCGCACTGACCCTGCTGGTGATGTTCAGCCTGTGGCAGATGCCGCATTCCTACGCCATCGCGATTTTCCGTTTCAACGATTACCTGGCCGCATCGATTCCGGTACTGCCAGTGAAACGCGGCATTCAAGTGGCGAAGAAGCACATCCTGCTCTACATCCTGGCGTTCCTCGTGGCGACCTTGATGCTGACCTTCAGCGGCTACGCCGGCATGAGCTACCTCGCCGTCGCCGCCGCCATGGGCATGTACTGGCTGTACATGGCCTGGACCGGCTACAAGGCAGTTGATGACACCGTCTGGGCACGCAAGCTGTTCGTGTTCTCGATCTTCACCATCACTGCGTTGAGCGTCATGATGTCCCTGGACTTCAAGGTACCGACAGAGCTGCTGCTGACGTACGCGCCGTAAGGTTCGCAAGCTTCAGGAAAAACCCCGCACGTTGAGAGATGTGCGGGGTTTTTTGTTGGCTGGCCTGGAGTGTGCCGATTTGCCTGCTCCTTGGCCCAACAGCTTGTGGTGGCGGCTTGAGGGGTGTGTGACTAATGCGACGTTTATGTAAGTGGTGAGGCAGTCACACGCCTCATAAATTCATCGAACAACGGAACGGTGAATGCTATCAGTGCGTACTCGGGACTGTAGATCATGCCCTTTTTGATCAGGCTATCGCGTACGGGGCCCAGGCTCGTAGCGTTTCGCCCCAGCGCTTTGGCTACGTCAGCAGAGCGTTGCGGTCCCTCTCCCAACTCGGCAAGGCAACGCATGTAGTCCCTTTCAGCCGGCGTGGTGCGATCAAAGCGGACCCTGAAAAACGACTCGTCAAGTTTACGGATGCTTTCCTCTGTCGCTGCCTGCGCATCGGCCTCGGTTATGGTCGGTGCTTTGGCAATGTTCCAAGCGGTATAGCCCCACTCCTGCAAAAAATAGGGATAGCCGTGGGTTTTTTCAAAAATCTCACGCAATGCGTCGTCAGAGATACTGGCGCCTTCTTCTTCAACAGGATCACGCAAGGCTTTCCAGGCATCTGTCTCTAAGAGAGCGCCCAGACGAGGAAATTCGAATAGTCGCTCCGCATAACTTTTCGCATCGCCTGCTTGGCCCGCAAGCTGTGGAAGACCCGCGCCAAAAAGAATCAGAGGGAGAGCTGCCTGGTTGACCGCGTGGATGCCGCGGATAAGCGCGCCAAGCTCATCTTTGGAAAGATACTGTAATTCATCAATCAAAATGGCGACTGGTTTCCCTGCGTCCCTCGCGGCCTCCGCTGTTGCTATCAGAACGTCACGGAGATCATCTTCCAGATTGCCACTGTCGGCATAGCCGGCTTCGGAGTCTCCGCCAAGCGTAACTTCGGCCCCGCCCGCCGCGATGGTGATATTGCCGATAAAGCTACGAAGTATGCGTATCCCTCTTTTGACCGTCTCGACCGTGTTCTGCACTCGATCCAAACGCAACAGCACGCGGCGTAACACCGGAATCAAGAGCTGTTTCAACTCCGCACCGTCATGGGCCTCCTGCATTTCGGCGAGATAACCCAATGCCAAAGCTCGATCATTGATCTGATTCAGAAGTACCGTTTTTCCGACACCGCGTAGGCCCAATATCATCAAGGATTTTGCGTGCTTGCCGCGCTTTGTGCGAGCCAATGCAGTCTCTGCCGTTTCGAGTACTTCCGATCGGCCCGCTAATTCGGGTGGGGAAACACCTGCTCCGGGGTTGAAGGGGTTGGTATTCTTGTCCACAGCTAGATCTCATACGGAATTATTCATGGTTATAGCGGAAAGCACCTATAACCGCAAATAAGTAGCTAAGTGCTTAGCCACGGGTTGGATTGTCTGTCGCTTTTCCAGGACATTAGGTTTGCTATCGGATGGACACAATCGTAGCGATATGCCCCGCCGACTGGCATTAGTGTGGCGGGAGAGCCGAAGTGCTTTGAAACTGGCCTTTGTATTGGCTGGTTGCGCAGTTCAAGTAAAAGACCTAGATTTGGATCCAAATATGTCAACGGCATGCCAGTGAGTCTGATGCGGCCCTCATCTGGCTAAACAAATTGGCTTAACTCAAAAAGGCTGGGCGCAATGACCGAACGGATGACCTGCGATGAGCGCTTTATCGCCCTGGCCAAAGAACTCAACTACGACATCTATGGCGAGAACACCGCCGGTGGCAATTACGCGCCGCTGATCCGTCATCACGATGAGCTGTACATCAGCGGCATGGTGCCGCGGGTCAATGGCAAGGTCCTGTATCCCGGTCGCGTGGGGCTGGAATTGAACCTCAAGGATGCGCAAGCCGCCGCAAGCATCAGCGCCATGCGTTGCCTGGCGCTGATCGTCGATGCGGTCGGTTCGCTGGACAAGATTCGCGCGTTGTTGCGGGTCACGGTGTATGTGAAGTCGACTGCTGACTTTGTCGACCTGAGCGAAGTGGCCAACGGCGCTTCGGATGTGTTCAGCCATGTGCTGGGCGATGCCGGACGGCATACACGTACGACCATCGGCGTGTATCAGTTGCCGAAGAATGCGGCGATTGAAGTGGACATGATTGCGGCTTTGCATCCTTCGGCTTGAGATCTCCGGCGCATGCTTCCCTCACCCTAGCCCTCTCCCGGAGGGAGAGGGGACTGACCGAGGTGATTGGGCGAGATACGTCGACATGCGGTATCGCGTTGAACGCAATGTTGAATAACCCACAAATCGGCTCCCTCTCCCTCGGGAGAGGGCTGGGGTGAGGGGCTACGATCGAACCAGCACCGCAAACCTCAAGCCGAAAAAAGCCCCGCCTGATCACTCAGCGCGGGGCTTTTTCACAAGCGCTTTGCAGATTACTGCGCCGCGATGCTATACCCGTCAAACGCCGTCTGCTGCTGCAGGGCAGTGATGATGTTCTTGCGGTTCACCGCCTGTTCCGTGCCGGCGTTATCGACGAAGGTTTCGCTCTCCAGCTCGGCTTCATCGCCTTCACCCACGAAGGTGAAACCGAGGAATTCCAGTGCCTCACGATCAACATTCAGGCGCGAACGCGGCGTGCGCATTGGCAGGGTTACGCTGGCGCCGTCCTTGCTGATGGTGAAGATTTCCACTTCTTTCTTTTTGGCGGCCTTGCTCTTGCCGCCGCTCGGGTTGCTGATCGCCTGGTGGGTCTGATTCAGCACCTTCAGCGCCAGACCATAAACGATTTCCTGAAACGCCGGATCGTCCTTGAAGCTGGACAGAATGCGCCCGATCGAGAACCTGCTGCTCAGGTCTTCCAGCGCGGCGATGTCCGCTGCCTCGGCGTCTTTCAGGCGCTTGAGTTCGCCCATCAGCTCGTACGCCTTGTCGTCATCAAAGCTGTCATGCGCCTGACGGATCGCCGCACGCAATTCACGGATCTGGTCGCTTTCGCGGGTCGACTGGAACGCGTCCAGGACCATCTCGCTGATGATTTTGGCTTGTGGCAGGTGTTGTGAAAGATTGATGGAGTTTTCGTATTCCGCTTTGGACGACTGGGTGACTACGGATTCAGCGGTGTTGAAATCGGACATTGAAATTTCACTACTTTTTTAACTTGAGTTGAGGCGAGAAAGCACGAGGTCTTTTTCAGGCCGACTAATTTAGGGGAGCGGGGCGGCGTTGTCACGGAGCAACGGTATGGTGGTCGGGATTTTTCCCGGCGTGCGTTATTTTCCGAGCATGGCGTCAGCGGGTTTCCCCCACGTACGCATCGCAAACTCGACAAACCGTCTCAGCTTCGGCAGTCGATAGCGATCCTGCGCATACAACAGATGCATCGGCCTGCTCGGCGGTTGGTAGTCCGTCATTACCCTGACCAGTTTGCCGTCGCGCAGATCCTGCTCCACCAGCGCATCGGGCAGCATCATGATGCCCATGCCGTTGCGCGCCGCTTGATGCAGTCCGGCGGAGCTGTTGATCAGCATCGGCCCGCTGACGTCGACGAGGACTTCACCTTCCGGGCCGCTCAGACGCCAGCGTTTTTCCACCGATTGCCAATCATCCCCAGCCGGGTAGGCGAAGGACAGGCAATCGTGTTGCTGCAAATCCTGTGGCGTGTGCGGCATGCCGCGCCGCGCGATGTATTCGGGGGAAGCGCAGACCGTCAGGGTGTAGTCGATCAAAGGCCGGGCGATCAGGTTGGATTGGTCGAAATTGCCCAGGCGGAACGCGACATCGAGGCCGTTCTCCAGCAGATCCGGACGGCTGTTGGTCAGCACCACGTCGAGCTTCACTTGCGGATAGAGCAAGGAGTATTCGCTGAGGGCCGGGGTCAGTCGTTCGACGCCGAAGGTCAGCGGCGCGGTGATACGCAGCAAACCGCGCGGCTCGTCCGACGCTTGTTCGGCCAGGCGTTCGGAGTCGGCCACCAGGCCGAGCACTTCCAGGCAGCGCTGATAATAGACGCTGCCGAATTCGGTCAGGCGCTGGCGGCGCGTGGTGCGTTGCAGCAGTTGCACGCCGAGCCGTTGCTCCAGCGCGCGCAGATGATTGCCCACCATCGTCGTCGACATTTCGCACTTAGCGGCGGCGGCCGTCATGCTCCCGGTTTCGACCACTTTGACGTACACGCCCATCGACTGGAACAAATCCATTATCAAGCTCAGCTTTTAAATGATTGAAGTTTTTCCGAGTTTATCCAGCTCAGGTGGCTAACCATACTGCAAAAACACCGACCTGCAATGGAGTTTCACGTCATGACCGCCGCCCTGATGAACACCTACCAACCACTGGCCCTGAGTTTCACCAAGGGCCTGGGCACGCGCCTGTGGGATCAGGCGGGGCGCGAATATCTGGACGCTGTTGCCGGCGTGGCAGTGACCAATGTCGGTCACTCGCATCCGCGCATTGTCTCGGCGATCAGCGAGCAGGCGGGATTGCTGCTGCACACCTCCAACCTGTACAGCATCGATTGGCAACAACAACTGGCCAAGCGGCTGACTGTGTTGTCGGGGATGGAGCGCGCGTTTTTCAACAACTCCGGCGCCGAAGCGAACGAGACGGCACTGAAACTGGCGCGCCTGTACGGCTGGCGCAAAGGCATCGAGCAGCCGCTGGTGGTGGTCATGGCCAACGCGTTTCATGGCCGCACCCTCGGCACGCTGTCTGCCAGCGATGGCCCGGCGGTGCGCCTGGGCTTCAACGAACTGCCGGGGGACTTCGTCAAAGTGCCGTTCGGCGATCTCGCCGCGCTGGAGCAAATACAGCGCAAACACGGCGCGCGCATCGTGGCGATTCTGGTCGAACCGATCCAGGGCGAAAGCGGCGTACAAGTCGCACCGCCGGGTTATCTCAAAGCGCTGCGTGAACTGTGCAATCGCCACGCGTGGCTGCTGATGCTCGATGAAATCCAGACCGGCATCGGCCGCACCGGGAAGTGGTTCGCCTTCCAGCACGAAGGCATCGTTCCCGACGTCATGACTCTGGCCAAAGGCCTTGGCAATGGCGTGCCGATCGGCGCCTGCCTGGCCCGTGGCCGCGCGGCGGACCTGTTCACCCCGGGCAGCCACGGCAGCACTTTCGGCGGCAATCCGCTGGCCTGTCGGGTTGGCTGCACGGTGCTGGACATCATCGAAGAGCAAGGCCTGCTGGAGAATGCGCGGGTGCAGGGCGCACGGCTGCTGGAACGCTTGCGCGCCGAATTGGCAGACAACCCGAACGTGCTGGCAATCCGGGGGCAGGGCCTCATGATCGGTATCGAACTGAAACAACCGGTGCGCGATCTGACGCTGATCGCCGCGCGGGATCACGGCTTGTTGATCAACGTGACTCGTGGCAAGACCATCAGGTTGCTGCCGCCGCTGACGATTGATGAGCGCGAGGTGGGGATGATCGTCAGAGGGGTTGGGCGGGCTCTAGCCGCACATTGATTGGTCTGCGCAAAGCCCTGTGGGAGCGAGCCTGCTCGCGAAAGCGGTCGACTATTCACAGTAGATGTCGACTGAAATTGCGCCTTCGCGAGCAGGCTCGCTCCCACAGATCAGCGCATGGCTTTAGTCCGGCACATCTTTAAACTCCGGCGCCAGCATCCTCGTCTTCACCGCCCCATTCGCGTTGTGCTGAACAATCTCGCTCGGCTGCCCCTGTTCATTGAAAAACACCTGTCCGATCCCCGCCGAATTCCACAACCGTTCCCCGGCTTCGGCATGTTCCGGCGTATACGGGACTATGCGCATCAGGCGGCGTTTGGTGAACCAGTTCAGCGGCGAGCGCGGTGAGTAGAGCCAGCGGTTGAGGCGGTCGAACCATTCCAGCAGCGTTGGCGGGAATTCGTTCTTGATGCCGCTGCTGGTGATCTGCCAGATCCGTGGGCCGGCCTTGCGGTGGCGGATCAGGACTTCGTAGACGAAGGAATAATGCACATCGCCGGACAGCACCACGTAGTTTCCGGGTGTGCGCGAGTGTCGGAAAATGTTCAGGATCACCTGTGCCGCGCCGCGATGGGCCATCCAGTTTTCCGCGTCGACCAGCAGCGGATAACCGCACCAGCTGAACACCTTCTGCACGGTTTCAATCAGCTTGACGCCAAAGATCGGCGCCGGCGACACGATGATTGCCGAAGGGTGATCGAGCAGTTCCTGTTGCAGTTCGCTCAAGGCTTCCCAGTCGAGCAGGCCCGATGGTTGCTTGAGCGCCATCTCGCTGCGCCAGCGCCGGGTGCGCGTGTCGATCACCACCAGTGCCGGAGTGCTCGGCAGCACGAAATGCCACTGCTGAAAACGCAGCAACTGATCAATCAGTTCGTCCTGCACCGGCATGTCCAGATAGCCGTCGTCGCCACTGGCGCTCAGTTGCGCGGTCTGCTCCAACGCGCCCTTGAAGGCATCCGGATTGTTGCCCCAGCCCTGACACAACAGATAAGCAATCAGCGCATTGCCAATGATGCGCTTGGAGAACGGATGGCCGTAGGCGGTTTCCTCCCACTGCGCAGAAAGATTCCAGTCGTCGGTGATGTCGTGATCATCGAAAATCATCAGGCTCGGTAGATGCGCCAGCGCCCGCGCGACGTTGCCCAGGCCAGCGTTGAAGGCATCGATGCGCGTCTGCTCAAGGTGGTAGCGCTTGCGGCGTTCCGGCGTCAGCGTCGGCGCGCTCGGATTGATCAGCGACCACGGCGTCGGCGACCACACCAGCATGTACATGGCCATGACTTCGGCGAACGTCACCAGGTGATTGTCGGCACTGCTGCTGGTGAAAATAGGCTTACGCGCGCCACCGAAAAATCGCTCGCGCAAGGTCTCGTTGCTCTCCAGCGCCGGTAACAAATCCGCGCGGTGGTAGTAGCTGGCCGGGTGCTCATAGAGCTTGGCGCTGTCGCTGACCACGGCACCGTCAAGGTGCTCATCGAACAGACCCAGACGCTCGATCAAGGCATGAATCGCCCGCAGCATCGGCCCGGCGACGTCATCGGCATACACCTGATCGCCGCTCATCATCAGCAACGCCGGACGTTGCTGCGCATCGGTTTCGTCAGCCAGCAATTGATCGACGCAGAGCAAACCATCGGTTGCCGGATGATGCGGCTTGCGGCAGGAGCCGTGGAGCAATTGGTCGATCCGCGAACGCACGACGAGGTTCGCGCAGGTAGCGCCGGGGTAAAGCAGATGAGGTGCCCACTGAGCCATACCGATGGCGTCATCGATCAGCAGGTCGTAATCGATAAACGTGTCGCAGGGCAGGGCGCTTTCAAGTTGAACGTCGATCAGATGCACGAACGCATGACGGCCTACGGCAATGACCGTGCATTTCTCTGAGTCGAGCGGAATATCTCCTACACCTTGCAGGCGCAAGGTCAGCGTCAGTTCACGCGAGCCCACCAGCCACAGCACCACGCGCGTCGGCTCCAGCCGCCGCAGCAGCGGGCCGGCCAGTACAGGAGGCAGCGAGGTGAGGTCATCAGGTGTTGAAAACATCGAGGGCAAAGTTCAAGGCGCATAGGCCGGCGATGATAGCGCAGCCGGCGCCTTGATCCCTTAAATCAGCCTTAAGAGTCGGTTTTTTGCAGTTTCAGCGCCAGCAAACGCCATTCCCCAGCCGTCGCATCAACCCGTGGCAATTCCTGCACGGAACAATCGAAACGGTAGGTGACATCGTCGCCATTCATGTTGCGCGCGGTGACGCTGTTGCTGAAACTGTAGACCTGATCCTTGTAGCGATGACTGACCAGCGCTTTGCTGTCAGCGAAACGCGCCGAAGCGGGATAACGCAGGGTGCTGGTGACAAACGGGCTGCACATGACATACGCGATCATCGATTTGTCGGCCTGTGCGTCGCCGCGCAACTTCTTGTTCAGTGCGGCCAGGGCCATGCGACCTTCATAGTCGCTTTGATTCAGCACCGTCTGTACCGCCATTGTTTTCGGCGCCCGGTTGAGGCTATTCGGCAACAGTGCGGAGTCCGGGGGAGAAGGCTTGTCGTCCGCCTCAATGGCGGCAAAAACCGGCGCATCTTTCAGCTCGGTGGCGGGCGTGACAGCCTCGGCTTCAGGCAACACAGAGGTCGATTCGACGACTGGCGTGTTTTGCGCCTGCGCCTCGTGATCGAACGACGAAGGAAACAGCGAGAACGTGATCGACAACATCACCAGCCCGACAATGAACCCACCCGCCGCGCCAACGATATTGCCGTAGAAAATATTCCAGCTACCGCGGTTCTTCACCACCCAGCGCCACATGAAACCCCAGACAGCGACGAACGCCAGAAAACGCAGAAACTCCATTTGATCCTTTCCTTACCTTTCAACAATCCAAACGCGGCGCGAGACGATCAGCGAGCCCCGACGATGCGCGGCAAGATAGCAAAATAGACGCGCCGTCCGGCTACGGTTGCGGAAAATAATTCGCCGCCAGAAAAATCAACGTGACCATCCCGGCGGCAAAGCCACAGACCCCCGCGAGCAGTTGACGGGCAACCGGATGCGCCGGCTGACGACGCTTGGCGATCCACAGCCAAACACCCGCCAGAACGCCCGCGCTGGTCATGAACACCACCAGGCTGTTATGCAGTCCGGGCGCTGCCATCGTGGTGCCGAACAGCCCGTCATAAAGCAGTGTGAAGACAATGCCCGCCACCACAGCGCTGCCCGCTCCGGCGAGGTTTGCCAACAACAGATTCCAGTGCCCGCGCTGTCGCACCACCCAGAACCACATTGCAGCCATGACTACCAAACACAACACAGCATCCATCGGATTTCTTTCCTTGCCACGAGACAGAGGCGGCAACTTGCTCGCCTGTAGAGAGTGGACGGCAAGATAGCAAAATAGTAGCGTCGCGCCATGCCTTCTCTGTAATGGAATACCCATGTTTTCCACAACCCGTTTGCTGCAACTGCTCGGCGCTCTCACCCTTGCCGTCTCCATTACCCCAGCCTTCTGCTTCGCGCAAGAACACCCGCAAGCCAGCTGGGATTACTACCTCGCCAATTGCCAGCGGATGCAGGAGACAATCGCCGACGTCCAGAGCGGTCGCGTCTCCGCTGCCTATGCACTAACGTCCGGCCTGCAAGACAGCCTCGCCTCCATGAACGAGCGCCGCCTCAACCTGCTACCGCAACACCTCGACTCCAGCGAGTACGCCCACTGCGAAAACGTCGCCGCTCACGCCGAGGCAACCCTGGCCCAAGGCAAAGCCGAGTTCGCCGCGCAAATGCAACGGGGTGTGGAGGAGGGCCGTATTGCGCACCAGAACTCCCCCGTCTACCAACGCGCCCGTTCCCTCGGCTACAGCGACGTCGGCGACATCTCTTTCCTGAAACTGCACGAAGACACCGACGGCGAAGCCCGCCTGAAAACCATGCTGATCACCGTCGACGAAATCTGCGGCCAATACTTCCGCGCCACGCAATACGTGAAGCCCTATGTGATCTACACAGTGCGACCATCGGATGGCGGCTGCGGCGAAGTGAAGCGTGTCGCGATAGTTGGCGGCGGGCAGGCAGAGAAGGGCGACTACATTGATCCCAATGGTGAGTTTCAATACATGGGCTGGAAAAAACTGGCTGGCGCTGACGGCTTCCCAACGGATATTCGAGTGCTGAAAGCACGTCGCTGATCGGACGAGATAGCGGCGTGGCTGTAGCGCGGCATTCAAAGAATGTCGCGCAGATACCCCTTCAGCGCGAGCAGCGGCTGACCCAGCTGCTCCACCGACCGCGCCTGAGCCAACTCCGCCGACAACTTGCGCAACTCCCGCCCCAACGGCTTCTCGACCCCACCCAAGGCATCCAGCGCAAGGTTCAGGCATTCGTTCATCTTGAACTGAATGGCCTCGACATCGCCGCGTTTCACCAGTAACTCGAAAACGTCTTTCTGATAATCGCCCATGACCATGTCATCGCGCAGGATCGGGCTCAGGCCCTCTTCTTCGTAGGCAAGTTTGAGGGAGAAGAGGGCGACGGTTTCCAGTGAGGTTTCCATGGGGATGTCTGTCAGTGAAGTGGAAGGTTTGAAACCAATGCGCGAAAGGCCAGAGGAGGTTTGCCGTGCGGGCGTGATTATACGGGCGGGGATCGCATGCGAGGCAACCAGCAATCGGGCATCTAAAACCTACAAGCTCGCGCAGCATTGACATCCACTTTGATACGACGCTTTGATTACAAACACTGAACATCAGCGGAGTGACCATCATGGACTACGACATGAAACTGATCGACGACGCCGTCCTTGCTCTCCTGGCAGCTTATAGCTCCGACGACGGCAATGCGTGGAAGGGCTATGACTTCGAGATCATGAACCGCTTGCACGAACAGGGTTTGATCAGTAATCCAGTGAACCGGAACAAATCGATATGGTTGACGGAGGAAGGGTTGGAGCGGGGGCGGGAGATTGCTGAACGGATGTTTGCAGTCAAGGAGTAGGGAGGAGCCGCGTCCCATTCTGAAACCTGAGTTGACGGCAAGGTAGAAAACGCCAGCGAAGTACCAACCGCGTTAACCCAAGCAACAGGTAGCGCGGTCTGGTGATCGAGCACTTTTTTGAATGATCGGATGCGGCCGTCCAGGCTGAATTTCGTGATAGGTTTACCTCTCGAAAAGGATTTTTTTGACAGGAGTCATCCATGGCTAACCCAGCCGCTCGTAAAAGCGATCCCTCCAGCTGTCCTGTTCCAGGGCACGGAACGAACCCCATCGCGACAGGTTCGCCCGACGTGTTCTTCGATGGTTTGCCCGCAGCTCGCCAAGGTGATTCATGTACCTGCGGCAGTGCGCTCTCTTCGGGGCTTTCCTCAACCGTTTTCATAAATGGCAAAAATGCTGCCACGATCAATACGGGCGGTACGCACGGCAGCATCGTAATAGGTGGGTCGAGCACAATCATCATTGGTGATACGCACACCCCTTGCGACTTTGTCCCGCCGGAACCTCTAATCGGGCAAGCCAGATGGATTGGCTTCAGAATTCCTGCCGAGGAAAGCTATGAGGGACTGTCTTGTGTCGCCCACTTTGATGATGGTTCATCACTCCCGGGGGTCTTCAACAAGGACAATGCGGTCAAATTCGCAAATCCGTCGGGCAAGACGTGCCTGATGCTCAAATTCGAGGAAGAACAGCTCGCAGAAGGCTCGTCTCTTACTGAAAGCCTTTTGAGCAAAATATTGGGATAAGGACCGTCCTATGACCGAACCGTACATTGTGACAGGCAGCTACGTAGTCCAGCGCGAGCACGCCCTTCAGGACTCGCCACTCGACAGGGCTCTGGAGCTGATGGAGGGCACTGCGCTGAGATTTTCACTGGATGCGATCTCTGATGAAAAGATCAGGGCGAGCTATCTCAAAAATATCAAACGCATGTCTCTACAAACGATAGAGGATGTGAAAGCGGGAAAGATTACCGCCCAAGAAGGGGTGGCGTTCAGTCATGAGATGCGAAACAAAATCTTGATGGAACATCGCAAGTTGACCTCTGCTCAGGGTTTGGCGGTGGTTCAAAGGAAGAAGCAAGATGGCAGGACGCTGAAGTGGCTACTGGATCGCTACTCAAATGATCTCTTCAAAAAAAGTTACGAGACCCTTTCAGCGGCAGAGCAGCAGAAGGTTCATTACACCATTCTGGAAGCTGCCGGTCGGGATGATGCGAAATTCACCAAGGGCACCAAAAAAATGGTGATTATGGGCAAGCTCGGCGTTCTCGTGACCGCCGCCTTGGCGACGTATCAAATCCTGGAAGCTGATAACAAACCTAAAGAAGCGGCTCGGCAAGGGATCATAGTGGGCGGCGGCGCCGCAGGCGGCCTCCTCGCTGGCGCAGGAGTCATAGCATTGTGTGGTCCCGGCGCTCCTATATGCGCAATCGCGGTGGTCTTGGTCGGATCTGTTGCCGGCGGAGTTGCTGGAGGACTGGTCGCGGATTCGCTGGATGAAGAGCTGGAGGAGTTTTCTCATTGGGACATCTTCTGACTGAACCACAACTGACAAACGTCAGAGCCGCACTTTCTGAGCCGTTCAACCATTTTCCTACTGATTACGACTATGTTGCTCGTCAGCTCAAAGGCGTTGATCCAGCGGTGCTCTACAAGATTTTTTATTCAGAAGTAGCGCCAGTGTGTTTCACAAACATTGCGGCAGTCCTGCCTACTGTGTGGACTGGATTCGACCCGAATTGGCTCAGGGCCGAAATAGAGGAAAGGCTCGCAGCGCGACGGCGCAATTGGTTTCGCAGGCAGTACGACAAATTGTTGGTACGTTGGTTGGAGTACAACTATGACTACATGTGGAAGGAAATAGCCTCTAGGCTATGAGGCCGGGGTCACGTGTTACGTGGGTAACGTTCGGTGCCCCGCGACTGAGGGGGAAACCAGCATTTCAGGTGTCTGCGATGCAGTGATTTCGACTGCTTCAACTGCTCTCCAGTCGGTACGAGGCTTCAATGATCAGCGTTGCACCACCCACTTCTCTCCAGACGAAAAAAGGTCCTGCTTTCGCAAGACCTTTTCTCCATGTTGGTGCCGAGGGAGACTCGTGTGTCCTATATACCCTGGGCCCTTCAGCCTATTTTCAGATTTAGGGATACAAATAGGGATACACGCTACTTTCTGTTGGGCGACCTTCTTAATCAGGTACTGCTACGATTGAGGCTGCAGGAGGCTAACAAAAAGGATAACTATGCGCACAGATTTTGAAGATGACCTTCTTGCATTTGTTCAAACGGAACTGAAAAAAATGCATGTCGAGGTGTCCAGTCGAGACGTCACGGAGTGTGCGCTGCTATTTCTTAAGCTTCAGCGTAGATCTCCCGTTCCAGTGCCTAGACGTACCGAGCGCTCTGACGTCTTCTCTGTACCTCCAAATTTGCAGAGTGGTTTTGACGATCTTTGCTTAGCGATCCTAGAGGGCAGACCTCTGTTTCCGTATTTGAGCAGGTCAACGTTGTGTGCAAACAAATCTGATGGATTACTTGATGATTGGGGCATTTTGCATTTTCACCTCGGCTCGGAGCTGTTGGCCAACGGGCTGGTGAAGGGCACCCAAGTCGTAGCTTTTGGCTTAGTACATCACGACTGCGTTTACTTTCTGGACACGCAACCTCATGGTTCTGGACACTCTGATGTTTGGGTGCGCGAAGAATTGATCCACATTGTGGAAAAAAACTGGCCTACCCTGCTACCTAGCAATGGTCGTACTTTGACTCCCGACACGCTTACCACTGAGCAGCGAGCGGACTGCAGGAGGAAATCCGTAAACGTGACCGTCACGAAGCAGTCCGGAGAGGTGATCTTTCCACCTGGGGGAGGTGTCATGTGCGACGGCACCGCAATAAATGATTTTATGCAGTTGCAGAAGATTTATGCACAGTTCGATTGGGCTAGAAAAATGTGCGAGCGAAGGGAGCAGTGGATATGCGACACCGTAGGCATTGGTAGTAAAGATTTTCGGGTACACATTGGTTTTGCCAGTAGCCAATTGTATTTGTATGAAAAAAATAGTGGGGTGCGTATCGAGTTTGCAAATTTGAAATAACCTACATGCTCGCACGTTTTTTTTATCGACTGCCAATAAGAGTACGGAGCTAATATGTCACAGCCGCCAATTATCACCGCGCAAGGACAAGTATCAAACGGGGTCGATCAATTTACTCATGCCTTAACTGCATATTTGAATCACCTAGGGTTGCCGACTGAAAATGTATTGGTCCCAATTCATGAGCGACAAAAGGTAATTAATAACTTGCCCGATGTTGTCAGTACGATAGAGTATGCCAAGCGAGGGCAGTCTCTCTATATATCAAAGTTTATCGCTGCGTGCGGTGCGGGGTTGTTCGACGCTGCGCTTAACTTTATATGGGATGAAACGGTTGTGAGTCTGCGTAAAAAAGTCGCCAGATTTGATCTGGAGTACTTTTTTGATAGTGTCGTTACTGATACCGTGCGGAGAACTAAGTTAAAAAGTGAAGAGGATTTAGTGAAAATTGATGAGTGGGAGCTTGTTCGAGGCTGCCATTTAACAGGGATTCTTTCTGATATAGGTTATCGCCATCTTGATTACATTCGAGATATGCGCAACTGGGCGAGCGCTGCACATCCGAATCAAAATGACCTGTCTGGGCTGCAGTTGGTTTCTTGGCTTGAAACATGTATTCGCGAAGTTATTGCTAAGGATCCCGAAGGTCCAGCAATAGAAGTAAAGCGATTTTTACATAGCATTCGAAATGCAATACTTGGCGAGCAGGATGCGCAACACATACGGGCAGGTATGGAGCATCTGCCCGTAGATATTGTCAAATCACTTTTACGAACTATCTTCGGAATGTATACGTCCGAAACCACCTCAATTCAGATAAAGTCAAATATAAAGCTAGTAGCACAAAAGTGTTGGGCCTTGGCGCAAGACGACTCCCGGTTTGAGTGCGGATTACGTTTTGCAACTTTCGCCGCAAACGGTGAGGCCGCCAGACGTACTCTTGCTCATGAGTTTCTTGCGGGTGTGAACGGTTTGGGTTACTTGCCACCAGATAATCTGGCGGTAGAGCTTTCCGAAGCTATCACTGCCTTATTTAATGCTCATAATGGCTATAATAATTTTCATAATGAACCGGTACATGCTAGGAATTTAGTTGCCTATATACCAAATAATGGGAAGATTCCTGAGAGCGTTAGGTCACGATATGTAAAGACCATCGTTATGGCTTCGATTGGTAATGGGTACGGAGTATCGGAAATGGCTCTGCCTCACTATAGAGTAATGATCTCTAGTTTCTCAGAAGATGAGCACAAAGAGTTCGTGCGACTTCTGCTTGAGCGAGATTTATCGGCAAGGCTCTCGCTCCGTTCTTGTGCGCCAAATTTTCGGCAGTTAGCTCAATCATTTATGCCTCTGACGACTAATCAGATTACCCTTGCAGCTCTGAATATGATCGGGGTCAGTACTGATCCGCAGATTCCGAACCTAGGGAAGGATAGTGGTTATCTAAGGATTATTAACTCATTCTGAAATTGACAGCTTCATCTAAGTCTCATTGGGTGGTTGTTTTGATGGGTGATGAGTTTGCTAAGTATTGGTGTTGGAGGATGTTGATTGCCTAGTTTTTATTCTGAACGAACGGCCGAATATACATTGATCCCGAAGTTCATTGAGGTTCTCAAACCGTTAGGTGCGGTGATCCCAATATTTTTTACAGGAGGGCGAGAAAATACGAATGTTTCTCTCCAGTCTTTGAAGGCGGATAGTTTTCATTTGGTAGCGTTTTTCTCGCGACGACCAAAAATAGATAGTCCTGGAAGTCTTTGCGTCGAAGGGAAAATTAACAAGAGCCTTTTCAGAGTAGCCCGATGCGCATCGGGTTTTGGGATTTCCACGTTTTGCGGAATGTCACTGACCAATAATATATTTGGTCAGGCCGATGCACAATCCATCTGGCTTGATATCAGCAGCACAGATATTGAAGAGGATACTCTATTTTCCGTCGATATCAGAAATTATGCAGACTTCCCGGATTTACATAGACAGGTGACGCCTGTGAGCCATTCAGAGATTGTCTCTCGTGTAGCGAGCAGCAAGGTTCTGAGTTGGGAGGAGACCGTCTATATCATGACTGAGTTACCGAAACAGGCTGACAACTCTACTCCGGGACGTTTTATGTTTCTCTCCCAAGTGTGGCGATTGAGGCCTGTTTACTTTGCTATTCGTCGAGCTCCCTCGTAGGCGCTTTGCAGTATTTGACCGGCTATGGGGCCTGTTGAGCCGCGGCAGAGAAAAGCCTGCTTAAAGACGGTGCCGACGCGGATGAAATTTCAGTGGTTGCTCGTGGCCAATCGGCGTGATTAAGTAGCCCTGTAGCCGCTCGATGACGGGATGGCGTCAGCGCAAGGCAGAGGACTTGTGAATGGAATCAGCAAGTGCGTCAAACACTTCTTGGCTCGGTGCGACATTGGCCATATCCGCGTTCATTTTCGGATTGGTTGGGGTTGCGGCTCTTGTCTGGCAGGATAAAACAATTCTTTTAGCTATAGCAGCTGGAGCCTCCTTTACCCTTGCGGTTGGGCTGTGGGTAATCACACACAAACAAAGTAAGCGCATCAGTGAACTGGAAATCGATCTAAAGGAATCAAGGCGCCAGGCAGGAGAATGGAGTGCCACGTCCAACAGTATTTCCGTGGCGATACGCTCCATGTATGAGCTAGCTGCCTTAACACCGGAGGCTCCTGCTCGCCGAGTAAGACCCCGCAATCAGGATGATCAAAATGATAACGAGTAATGATCTTGACAGTATCAAGTATCTTCCATGCCTTAGATCAAGGAGGGCGGAACTTCGCGGGTATAGGGAGCTTAGACAATCTACGAAGGATGATTTAATTCCTCTAATTTCTCTTGGTAAACTCGGGACAACATCCGGTGTTCAGCAAGTTTTAGATGCGGTAAAAAGTATTGTTCCTCGTGCTTTTATAGATATCAATTCGAATAGCCACCAGCACTGTGCGAACTTTTCAGAGTATCTTGATCCTGCCGGAAGTTATGCCGCATGGAGAGATCTTTTTAACGGTAGTGAGAACTACATTCCAACAGCAGTGTTGGAGCAAGGTGGCAATGTTCGCTCGTATATTCGGCAAGTAATTGAAATAGAAAGGCGGCATGGCGTTGTAGCTATTCGTTCGAGAAATGGTGCGCACGATTTACCTGCCTTACAAGCGGCGATCTCTGCTGTTGATGACGTAAACAATATTCTGTTCGTGTTGGATTTTGGTTATATCAGAGGCGCGATTGCACCACGAGAGTCTGAAGCTAGGCGTCTAATTTCTGCTTTAAGGACGATTGATCCTGTGGCGCGTGTCGCTGTCGTCGGATCCTCATATCCTCGCTCTGTCGCAGCCTATGGTGAAGAAAACGGTGTGTTAGAAATTGAAGAGCGGGAGCTTCATGCGCAGATTGGTGGCGATCGTGTAGCAATTTACGGCGACCATTCATCAATATTTTCAGAGCCGTTTGAGCCTAGTATAAGTAGATACGTGCCAAGAATTGATTACTGCCTGGAAGATTCATGGATTTATCGTCGGTATCGAGAGAGCGCTGGCGGATACGTGCAATGCGCGAGATCAATAATTCAGTCTCCCGATTGGGATCCAGCATTTACCCAGCTCTCATGGGGAGCCGCGAAAATTGAAGAAACAAGCGTCAGCGTACCTGCAGGTTTCGCGGCACCAGCAAACTGGATTGCTGCGAGAGTAAACATGCATATCGAACGTCAACACATTGTATCGCAAGTTAATGATGACGATGATTTTGATATCGATATTTAGCGGCGAGATCTTGCTATTACAGGTCCCGAAGGAGCATTTATAAGGTCTGGATGTTCTGTCGGAATCATCGGGTACTTCGTTAAATCGTGCGCTTCAATGGTAAAGGCGGTTGGTGGTTTAGAACCAACCGTTCTTCTCAGTGCTGGAATAGCGTCATAAGATCCTGTCTTCTCGCGCTGGTGTAAGAAGCGGATGTGAACTTCCTTAAAACGTGTTTTTATTGCAGTGCGAGCGCCGTCAGCTAGTATCTTTGTCGGTAATTTTTTTGCGAGCTCGACTAGTTCAGTTCTGCGGTTTGTTTTCTGATGCTTTATGCCGTTGGCGGTCAAAAGGCGACGTAGCTCAGTAACTGTTATTAAGCTTATAGAAGCATCAGGAGATATTGATTGCGCCCGAGGACGAACTTTTTCAGTTATTTCGCCATTGTCCGAGGCAGTCCATAGGCCGACACCGTTCACATTTTTAATAAGTTCTAAAGCTCGTTTTTCAAACTTTTTTGCTACTACGAGAACAAATTTTTCGAAATGCCGGGAAAAAGACTCTATCTGTGCGGGAAGCCTGGTAAGGGAATCTCTCTCGGACTTTAGTTCAAAGCCCCAAAGGCGACCATTTGCAAGAACGATATCGGTTCTATGCGTCCAATTATCTACCGTTAGTTCTGAAACCAATACAGAGTTTTCATCCAAAACTCCGGAATTTATCAAGCGGTCAATAACTGCAGCTTTGAGAAGTGCCTCCGCGCTCATATCAGAGCTCATATGTCCCTCCGCCAAACATCGTGGACTAGCCTTTGCGCCGGGCTGCACTCTATAGGAAGCTTTACCATGGTGGAAGGGGCCTCTTAGGTTATCCGATCAATGAAGCTCAGGCTCATCAGTAGGCTAGCTTCGTTCTGAAATTCTTCAAAGGCTATCGAGTTACGACGAGAGCAGAGATAACGGCTATGCGATTCGACGTCGTGTTTTGATTAACCAAAGGAATCGTAGCGAAGCAGGGGAAGCGGGAGCTCATAATAGGTGGATAAAAAGACGGACATCCCTGCAGAAATCTCAGCTTGAGGAAACCTGCGAGTCTGATAACCCGTGTAGGGGGGGGCCCTTCAGGAGGACCCGTAAAATCTGCCGCTACGGCTCCTCGCCTGGGACTAGTCGCACACAGCAATCGGCAGATCGGGAGCTATCTGGCGCGTCCATTCGCGCTGAAGGTTCACGCCGTGAAAAGGGGCGAGGGGAAAGCTAATCCGTAGGTAGCGAAAAGGCAGTGTTCCACAAGTTCCATGTGTTCCAGAAACGTCGGAGGTCACGGAATACGAGGCTTTCAGAGGCGGAACACTAAATGCGAATAACCGGAACACCAGTTACGCGGAACACGTTTGGTGTTCCGCGATTTGGTGATCCGGCTAAGGGTGGAAAGCAACACCGTAGGTATCGGCGATGCGGTGAGTCATGCGGCTAGCAACTGCTCCATGGACAGTGCATAGGCTTTATCTCTGATTGTCTTCTCGCTGATGCACGAAGCCCCATGCGGGGTTTGCAAGGGCACATAGAGCTCACTCAACGAGCTTGTCCATCCCAAGGCTTTCTCGGTGGTTTCCAAGTGTGCCGCGACGGTGACGAATTCCTGAGCGGCCTTGTCCATGCGGTCAGCCCACATGATCCGCGCTACGCGTAGCTGGCGCTGACGAAGATCTTTCAAAACTTCTCTGATCTCTGCAATTTCCACATCGAGCTTCTCGACTTCGTTTTTCAAGGCCTGTGCGGTCGCTGCCAATCCTCGCTTGCCACGTGTCACCATTGCCAGTGCTTCGGAGGCGAGACGCAGCGCATTCTCCGCACGCTGCTCATCTGCGTCGTCTCCGTCACTGAGAGCTACCGCATAACTCGCCGCGGCTTGTTTCTCCGCATATTGGGCCTTCTCGACTTCGGCTCGTTTTATTTGCCGATAATGCCGACGGTCTGAATCATTTGGCGACTGAATAACATGAATCTGAGAGGTGATAGCGGCCGGCATTGCACCAACCACTTTCCACCAGACGAAAAAAAAAGGCCCTGCTTTCGCAAGACCTTTTTCTCTGTGTTGGTGCCCCGAGGGAGACTCGAACTCCCACTCCTTTCGAAAACGGATTTTGAATCCGCCGCGTCTACCAATTCCGCCATCAGGGCTCAATGGCGGCGAAGTATAGAGAGGTGATTACCGTTGGTCAATCACGTTTCATGGTCAATTTTTGATATTTCCGCTAGACTTTCCGGCCCTGCTAGACGAACCCCATCATGCGCGTTGCTGACTTTACTTTCGAGCTTCCTGATTCGCTGATCGCCCGCCATCCGTTGGCCGAGCGTCGCGGTAGTCGCCTGCTGACCCTTGATGGGCCGAGCGGCGCCCTGGCACACCGTCAATTCACTGATTTGCTTGAGCATTTGCGCCCGGGCGATTTGATGGTGTTCAACAATACCCGGGTGATTCCGGCGCGGCTGTTCGGGCAGAAAGCGTCCGGCGGCAAGCTGGAAATTCTCATCGAGCGCGTGCTCGATGCGCACCGCGTGCTGGCGCATGTGCGCTCCAGCAAGTCGCCGAAGCCGGGTTCGAAGATCCTTATCGACGGCGGTGGCGAAGCCGAGATGCTGGCGCGTCATGATGCGTTGTTCGAGCTGGGTTTTGCCGAGGAAGTGTTGCCGCTGCTCGATCGCGTCGGGCACATGCCGTTGCCTCCTTATATAGACCGCCCGGATGAAGGCTCGGATCGCGAGCGTTACCAGACCGTGTATGCCCAGCGTCTGGGCGCGGTGGCGGCGCCGACGGCGGGGCTGCATTTCGATGAGCCGCTGATGCAGGCGATTGCTGCCAAGGGCGTCGAGACTGCGTTCGTGACGTTGCACGTCGGCGCGGGGACGTTTCAGCCGGTACGTGTCGAGAAGATCGAAGATCACCACATGCACAGCGAGTGGCTGGAAGTCGGCCAGGATGTGGTCGATGCGGTCGCTGCGTGCCGTGCGCGTGGCGGCCGGGTGATTGCGGTCGGCACCACCAGCGTGCGTTCGCTGGAAAGTGCGGCGCGCGATGGTGTGCTCAAGCCGTTCAGTGGCGACACCGACATCTTTATCTATCCGGGCCGGCCGTTTCATGTGGTCGATGCCCTGGTGACCAATTTCCATTTGCCGGAATCCACGCTGTTGATGCTGGTTTCCGCGTTTGCCGGTTATCCCGAAACCATGGCCGCCTACAAGGCCGCCGTGGAAAACGGATACCGCTTTTTCAGTTACGGGGATGCGATGTTCATCACCCGCAATCCCGCTCCAACTGCCCCTGAACAGACAGGCCCAGAGGAAACAGAATGAGTCGCGAATGTCGAATGTCCTTTGAGCTGCTGGCCACCGATGGCAAGGCTCGTCGTGGTCGCCTGACCTTTCCCCGTGGCACCGTCGAGACCCCGGCGTTCATGCCGGTCGGCACCTACGGTACGGTCAAGGGCATGCTGCCGCGCGACATCGTTGCCACGGGCGCGGAAATCATTCTGGGCAACACCTTTCACCTGTGGCTGCGACCCGGCACTCAAGTGATCAAGGAACACGGCGACCTGCACGATTTCATGCAGTGGAAAGGCCCGATCCTCACCGACTCCGGCGGCTTCCAGGTGTTCAGCCTCGGCGCGATGCGCAAGATCAAGGAGGAGGGCGTGACCTTCGCTTCTCCGGTCGACGGCGCCAAAGTGTTCATGGGCCCGGAAGAGTCGATGCAGGTGCAGCGCGATCTCGGTTCCGACATCGTGATGATCTTCGACGAATGCACGCCGTATCCGGCTGACGAAGACGTCGCGCGGGTATCGATGGAGCTATCGCTGCGCTGGGCGCAGCGTTCGAAGAATGCCCACGGTGACAACACCGCAGCGCTGTTCGGCATCGTTCAGGGCGGCATGCATGAAAACCTGCGCATGCGCTCGCTCGAAGGCCTCGACAAGATCGGCTTCGACGGCCTCGCCATCGGCGGTCTGTCGGTGGGCGAACCGAAGCACGAAATGATCAAGGTGCTGGATTATCTGCCGGGGCAGATGCCCGCTGACAAACCTCGTTACCTTATGGGCGTTGGCAAACCGGAAGATCTGGTTGAGGGTGTGCGCCGCGGGGTGGACATGTTCGATTGCGTGATGCCAACCCGTAATGCCCGCAATGGGCATCTGTTCATCGATACCGGTGTGCTGAAGATCCGTAACGCGTTCCATCGCCATGATGAATCGCCGCTGGATCCGACCTGCGATTGCTACACCTGCCAGAACTTCTCGCGCGCTTATCTGCATCACCTGGACAAGTGCGGCGAAATGCTCGGCAGCATGCTCAATACCATCCATAACTTGCGCCATTATCAGGTGCTGATGGCTGGTTTGCGCGAGGCTATTCAACAGGGTACATTGGCCGCCTTTGTCGATGCCTTCTACGCCAAACGCGGACTTCCCGTCCCGCCTTTGGACTGAGTTTTCTGACCCCAAGATTCAACATTTGCAACTGGAGTGCTAAATGAGCTTTTTTATCTCTAACGCCATGGCTGACGCAGCTGCACCGGCTGCTGCAAGCCCAATGGGCGGCGGCTTCGAGTGGATTTTCCTGGTCGGCTTCCTGGTCATCTTCTACCTGATGATCTGGCGTCCACAGGCCAAGCGCGCCAAAGAGCAGAAGAACCTGCTGAGCAGCCTGCAGAAGGGCGACGAAGTCGTGACCACTGGCGGCATCGCCGGCAAGATCACCAAGGTTGCCGATGACTTCGTGGTTCTGGAAGTGTCCGACACCGTGGAAATGAAGTTCCAGAAAGGCGCCATCGCCGCCACGCTGCCAAAAGGCACGCTGAAAGCGATCTAAGAGCAACAACTTCTACTCAATCGACGGGGCGCGCAAGGCGCCCCGCGTTCATAACGGGCGGCGTGATGCTGAACAAATACCCTCTGTGGAAATACATTCTGATCCTGGCGGTGCTGGCGATCGGTCTGATTTATTCCGCTCCCAATCTTTACCCCGATGACCCGGCGATTCAGATCAGCGGCGCCAGCACGGCTCTGCAGGTCAATGACGCCGATCTGGCTCGCGTCAGCACAGCGCTGAAAGAGTCCGGCATCAACGTCAAGGCGGCCACATTGACCGCGGGCGGCAAGGGCGGTCTGATCCGTCTGAGCAAGGCTGAAGATCAGCTGCCGGCCAAGGACGTAGTACGCAAGGCATTGGGTGATGACTACGTCGTCGCGCTGAACCTGGCACAGACCACCCCGCAATGGCTGCGCAACCTCGGTGCGCACCCGATGAAGCTGGGTCTGGACTTGTCCGGTGGTGTGCACTTCCTGCTCGAAGTGGACATGGACAAAGCCCTCGATGCACGCCTGAAAGTCTACGAAGGCGACGTCAAGAGCCTGCTGCGCAAAGAGAAGCTGCGCTATCGCAGCCTGCCGCAACTGGGCGGTGCCATTCAGTTGGGCTTCAGCGATGAAGACTCCCGCGAACAGGCCCGTGCGCTGATCCGCAAGAATTTCAACGATTTCGACATTGTTCCGGCCGACCTCAACGGTCAACCGGTGCTGCGTCTGGCGATGACCCCGGCCAAGCTGGCGGAAATCCGTGAATACTCCATCAAGCAGAACCTGACAACGGTACGTAACCGCGTCAACGAGCTGGGTGTTGCCGAACCGATCGTCCAGCGTCAGGGCGCCAACCGCATCGTGGTTGAGCTGCCGGGCGTGCAGGACACTGCCGAAGCCAAGCGTATTCTCGGCAAGACGGCCAACCTTGAGTTTCGTCTGGCTGCCGAGCCGGGCGCTTCGAAAGCCACTTCCGAATCGTTCGAATTCCGCGAAGGCAATCGTCCTCCTGCGCAGATCGAGCGTGGTCTGATCATCACCGGTGACCAGGTCACCGACGCCAAGGCCGGTTTCGGCGAACACGGCACGCCTGAAGTGAACATCCGTCTGGATGGTCACGGTGGCGAGCTGATGAGCCGCGCGACCCGCTCCAACGTCGGCCGCAGCATGGCGGTGATCTTCATCGAACAGCGTCCGGTCACCACTTACACCAAGCAAGTGGTCGATGGCGTCGAGAAAGACGTCGCGGTGCAGACGTTCAAGGAAGAGAAGAAGATCATCAGCCTGGCGACCATTCAGTCGCCGCTGGGTGCGCAATTCCGCATCACTGGCCTGAACGGTCAGGGCGAATCGTCCGAACTGGCGCTGCTGCTGCGTGCCGGTGGTCTGGCTGCACCGATGTACTTCGCTGAAGAGCGCACAATCGGTCCGAGCCTGGGTGCTGACAACATCACCAAAGGTATCGACGCTTCCCTGTGGGGCATGCTGTTCGTATCGCTGTTCATCATCGCCATCTACCGCTTCTTCGGCGTCATCGCCACCGTCGCGCTGGCGGTGAACATGGTGCTGCTGCTGGCGTTGATGTCGTTGCTGGGCGCCACGCTGACCCTGCCGGGTATCGCCGGTATCGTCTTGACCATGGGTATGGCGGTCGACGCCAACGTACTGATCTTCTCGCGGATTCGTGAAGAGATCGCCGCCGGCATGACTGTGCAGCGGGCAATCAACGAAGGCTTCGGCCGGGCATTTACTGCGATTCTCGACGCCAACCTGACCACCTTGCTGGTCGGCGGCATTCTCTTCGCCATGGGCACCGGCCCGGTGAAGGGTTTCGCAGTGACGATGTCCCTCGGGATCTTTACCTCGATGTTCACGGCCATCATGGTGACCCGCGCAATGGTCAACCTGATCTTTGGCGGACGTGACTTCAAGAAGTTGTGGATTTAAGGGGCTGCCATGTTACGTACAATCAACTTCATGGGCGTTCGCAACTTCGCGTTCGGCGTCACCGTGTTGCTTACCGTCATTGCCTTGTTCAGTGTCGCCACCAAGGGCATGAACTGGGGCCTGGACTTCACCGGCGGTACGCTCATCGAGCTGACCTACGAGCGTCCGGCCGATGTCACCAAGGTGCGCGAGCAACTGGCGACCTCCGGTTATCACGAAGCCGTGGTGCAGAACTTCGGTGCGACGACCGACCTGCTCGTGCGCATGCCGGGTGAAGACCCGCAGTTGGGCCATCAAGTAGCGGAAGCGCTGCAGAAGGTCGGCGGCGACAACCCGGCGACCGTCAAGCGAGTCGAGTTCGTCGGCCCGCAGGTCGGTGAAGAACTGCGCGACCAAGGCGGCCTCGGCATGCTGCTGGCGCTCGGCGGCATCCTGATCTACCTGGCGTTCCGCTTTCAGTGGAAGTTCGCGGTCGGCGCGATTGTCTCGCTGATCCACGACGTGATCGTGACCGTTGGTATCCTCTCGTACTTCCAGATCACCTTCGATCTGACAGTGCTGGCGGCGGTGCTGGCGATCATCGGTTACTCGCTGAACGACACCATCGTGGTCTTCGACCGGGTGCGTGAGAACTTCCGCGTGCTGCGCAAGGCGACGCTGATCGAGAACATCAACATCTCGACCACCCAGACCCTGCTGCGCACCATGGCGACCTCGATCTCCACTCTGCTGGCGATCGCGGCGCTGCTGTTCTTCGGTGGCGACAACCTGTTCGGCTTCTCCATCGCACTGTTCATCGGTGTACTGGCGGGTACTTATTCGTCGATCTACATCGCCAACGTGGTGCTGATCTGGCTGAACCTGACCACCGAGGATCTGATTCCTCCGGCCAACACCGACAAGGAAGTCGACGACCGTCCATAACGGCCACGATTTCCCGGCTGTCAGCCAACAAAAGGCGCGAGTTGAACTCGCGCCTTTTTTTGTGCTCCAAGGCTGGGAGAAGCGCGGGCGCGTCCCGCATGTGATGGTCAGGAGGTTCATGTGAACAAGTCGTTGCTGGTTGGTGCGGTATTGGGTGCTGTCGGTGTCACAGCCGGGGGTGCTGTTGCCACCTACAGCCTGGTTAAAAGCGGCCCTGAGTATGCGCAAGTATTAGCCGTTGAGCCGGTCAAGACACAGATCAAGACTCCACGTGAAGTATGCAAGGATGTAACGGTGACCCGTCAGGCACCGGTAAAAGATCAACACCAGATCGCCGGTACCGTGGTCGGCGCGCTGGCCGGTGGTTTGCTGGGTAACCAGATTGGCGGCGGTACCGGCAAGAAGATTGCCACGGTGGCCGGTGCGGTCGGTGGCGGTTATGCGGGCAACAAGGTGCAGGAGGGCATGCAGGAGCGTGACACCTACACCACCACGCAAACCCGCTGCAACACGGTCAATGACATCAGCGACAAGGTCGTCGGTTATGACGTGCGTTACTCGCTCGATGGCAAGGAAGGCAAAGTGCGGATGGATCGCGATCCGGGCAACCAGATTCCGGTCGACAAGGAAGGCAAGCTGATCCTGTCGCAGAATGAGCCGGCTCAGTAAGGATTTACGGATGTGAAAAGAAGCACCCTGCGGGGTGCTTTTTTTATACCCGCGATTCAGGGCAGCGCGCGATTCTCACCTGTGGGAGCGAGCCTGCTCGCGAATATGGTCCAACAGTTGATATTTCCTTTGTTGACACGCCCATTCGCGAGCAGGCTCGCTCCCACAGGGAATTGTGCTGTTTGGAATTGTAGGCATAAAAAAAGCACCCCGAAGGGTGCTTTTTGGTTTCGCGTAAAGCTTAGCGCTTCAGCGAGGCCGGCAGGTGCGGCTGGATCGCCGTCAGCACTGCCTTGAAGCATTTGGTGTTGCCGGCAACGATGTGGCCTTTCTCGAGGAAGTCGTGACCGCCGGTGAAGTCGCTCACCAGGCCGCCGGCTTCTTGAATCAGCAGGGCGCCTGCAGCCATGTCCCACTCGGACAGGCCCGATTCCCAGAACGCATCGAAACGACCGGCAGCTACGTAAGCCAGGTCCAGGCTCGCCGAACCGGCGCGGCGGATGCCGGCAGTCTGGCCAACCAGGGCGCGGAACATGCCGAGGTAGTTGTCGAGGTTGTCCATCTGGTCGTCACGGAACGGGAAGCCAGTGCCGAGCAGGGCGCCGTCGAGGCTGGTGCGACCGCTGACGCGCAGGCGACGACCGTTCAGTTGAGCGCCGCGACCACGGCTGGCGGTGAATTCTTCCTGGCGGACCGGGTCCAGAACCACTGCGTGTTCCAGGCGACCACGATATTTGCAGGCAATGCTCACTGCAAAGTGCGGAATGCCACGGAGGAAGTTGGTGGTGCCGTCCAGCGGATCGATGATCCACAGGTACTCTTCGCCTTCGATGCCGGTGCCAGCGTGCAGGCCGGTTTCTTCACCCTGAATCGAGTGATTCGGGTAAGCCTTGCGCAGGGCATCGATGATTTTCTGTTCAGCGGCGCGATCGACCTCGGATACGTAATCCTTGGCGTCTTTTTCGTCGACCTTGATGGTATCCAGGCGCTCGATGGAGCGGAAGATCAGTTCACTGGCGCTGCGGGCGGCGCGCAGCGCGATATTCAGCATGGGCTGCATGGATGTGTCACCTAAGGTTGTTAAAGAAAGCCGCGCATTCTATCAGAACTTTTCTTCAGGTGAAGGACGCTGTTCGCTTTCATAGCTTAACGGTAGGCTGTTCTGTAAGATTTGCCCCCCTTTCCTGTGTCCGAGAGCGCCTCCCTTGCTGCAGAACATTCGTGTCGTCCTGGTCAACACCAGTCACCCCGGCAACATCGGCGGGGCCGCGCGCGCCATGAAAAACATGGGTCTGTCGCGATTGGTGCTGGTCGAACCGCGGGTCTTCCCGCACCACGAGGCCGACGCCCGCGCCTCCGGTGCCGGCGACATCCTTGAAAACGCGCAAGTCGTCGCCACCTTGGAAGACGCTTTGGTCGGTTGCAATCTGGTGCTCGGCACCAGCGCCCGCGACCGGCGCATTCCCTGGCCACTGCTGGACCCGCGCGAATGCGGCAACAAGGTGGTCGAGGAAGCCGGGCAGGGCGCCGAGATTGCCTTGGTGTTCGGCCGTGAAGATTCAGGCCTGACCAATGAAGAGCTGCAGCGATGTCACTTTCACGTACACATCCCTTCCGACCCGACGTTCAGTTCGCTGAACCTCGGGGCGGCGGTGCAGGTGTTGAGTTATGAAGTGCGCATGGCCTGGCTGGCCGCACAGGGTCAGCCGAGCAAGGTCGAGAAAGAAGAAGTGGCCTCGGTGAAAAGCGCCGAGCTGGCGACCATGGATGAGCTGGAGCGATTCTATGAGCACCTGGAGCAAACGCTGGTCGCCATCGAATTCCTCGATCCGGAAAAACCACGGCACTTGATGGCGCGCCTGCGCCGGTTGTATGGACGCAGCTCGGTCAGCCGGGCGGAAATGAATATTTTGCGTGGCATCCTCACGGAAACCCAGAAAGCGGCCCGTGGCGAGCTTCTAAAGCGGAAGGATTAAATGATGTTTGAGCGTTTGCGTGAAGATATCCAAAGCGTATTCCATCGAGACCCGGCGGCGCGTAACGCTTTTGAAGTCCTGACCTGCTACCCCGGCATGCATGCGATCTGGATTCATCGACTGGCCGGCATGCTCTGGCGCAACGAGTTGAAATGGCTGGCGCGGCTGGTGTCGAACTTCGGTCGCTGGCTGACCGGGATCGAGATTCACCCGGGCGCCAAGGTCGGTCGGCGGTTCTTCATCGACCACGGCATGGGCATCGTCATTGGTGAAACCGCCGAGATCGGCGACGACGTGACTATCTATCAAGGCGTGACCCTCGGCGGCACCAGCTGGAACAAAGGCAAGCGTCACCCGACGCTGGGTGATGGCGTGGTGGTCGGCGCCGGTGCCAAAGTTCTCGGCCCGTTCACGGTGGGTGCCGGCGCCAAAGTCGGCTCCAACGCTGTGGTCACCAAGGAAGTGCCGCCGGGTGCCACGGTGGTGGGGATTCCGGGGCGGATCATCGTCAAGACCGACGAAGAGCAGTACGCCAAGCGCAAGGCCATGGCGGAAAAGATCGGTTTCGACGCTTATGGCGTCAGCGAAGACATGCCCGACCCGGTGGCTCGCGCCATCGGCCAGTTGCTCGATCATCTGCAAGCAGTGGACGGGCGTCTGGAAGGAATGTGTGGCGCGCTGAAGGATCTGGGCAGCAATTACTGTGCGAAAGATCTGCCTGAGCTGCGTGAAGAAGATTTCGCCTGCGTGAAGGGCAAGGACGAATCCAAAGCCGGCTGAACCGCGGCGCTGCTTTTCGCGAGCAGGCTCGCTCCCACAGATGAATGCATTCCAATGTGGGAGCGAGCCTGCTCGCGAAGAACGATCACGCGGTTGCGCTGGCTGTCCGCGCCCCGTCTTTGCTATAGTGCGCGCGCTCTTTTGCGGGTAAACCCGACTAAAGCACTAGGTCTTATAGTTGACTTAAATGCTCGGGAATTGCATACTCCCGCCCATTCCGAACTCCGTGGTAACTGTCCATGCGACTGACTACAAAAGGCCGATACGCCGTGACCGCCATGCTTGACCTGGCGTTGCACGCGCAGCACGGGCCGGTGTCTCTGGCCGATATCTCTGAGCGCCAAGGCATCTCCCTGTCCTACCTCGAACAGCTGTTCGCCAAGCTGCGCCGCAGCAACCTGGTTTCCAGCGTTCGCGGTCCGGGTGGTGGCTACCAGTTGTCCCGCGACATGCAGGGCATCCAGGTTGCCCAGGTGATCGATGCGGTGAACGAATCGGTCGATGCCACCAAATGCCAGGGTCAGGGCGATTGCCATTCCGGTGATACCTGCCTGACCCATCATCTGTGGTGCGACTTGAGCCTGCAGATTCACGAATTTCTGAGCGGTATCAGCTTGGCCGACCTTGTGACTCGCCGTGAGGTACAAGAAGTGGCCCAGCGTCAGGACCAGCGCCGTTGCAGCAGCAAGGCGCCACGCCTGGACAAGATTGAAGCGTCCGCCGTCGAATGACAGCCGAAGAGCTACCCGCGGCACGCCAGCCCTGATTTAGGAGATAGTCCATGAAATTGCCGATTTACCTTGATTACTCTGCAACCACCCCGGTTGATCCGCGCGTTGCGCAGAAAATGAGTGAATGCCTGCTGGTCGACGGAAACTTCGGTAACCCGGCGTCCCGTTCCCACGTGTTCGGCTGGAAGGCTGAAGAGTCCGTCGAAAACGCCCGTCGTCAGGTGGCCGATCTGGTCAACGCCGACCCGCGTGAAATCGTCTGGACCTCCGGTGCCACCGAATCCGACAACCTGGCGATCAAGGGCGCGGCACATTTCTACGCCTCCAAGGGCAAGCACCTGATCACCAGCAAGATCGAGCACAAGGCTGTCCTCGACACCATGCGCCAGCTGGAGCGTGAAGGTTTCGAAGTGACCTACCTCGAGCCGACCGAAGACGGTCTGATCACCCCGGCAATGATTGACGCCGCACTGCGCGAAGACACCATCCTGGTGTCGGTGATGCACGTCAACAACGAAATCGGCACCATCAACGACATCGCTGCAATCGGCGAGATGCTGCGCGCCAAAGGCGTGCTGTTCCATGTCGACGCTGCTCAGTCCACCGGCAAGGTCGAAATCGATCTGCAGAAGCTGAAAGTCGACATGATGTCGTTCTCCGCCCACAAGACTTATGGCCCTAAAGGCATCGGCGCGCTGTACGTCAGCCGCAAGCCGCGTGTGCGCATCGAAGCGACCATGCACGGCGGCGGTCACGAGCGCGGCATGCGTTCCGGCACCCTGGCGACCCACCAGATCGTCGGCATGGGCGAAGCGTTCCGCGTAGCCAAGGAAGACATGGCCGCTGAAAACGTGCGCATCAAAGCCTTGAGCGATCGCTTCTACAAGCAGGTCGAGCATCTGGAAGAGCTGTACGTCAACGGCAGCCTGACCGCCCGCGTTCCGCACAACCTGAATCTGAGCTTCAACTACGTTGAAGGCGAGTCGCTGATCATGGCGCTCAAGGATCTGGCGGTATCGTCCGGTTCGGCCTGCACCTCGGCGTCGCTGGAGCCTTCGTACGTATTGCGCGCCCTGGGCCGCAACGACGAACTGGCACACAGCTCGATCCGCTTTACCTTCGGCCGTTTCACCACCGAAGAAGAAATCGACTACGCCGCGCAGAAGGTCTGCGAGGCCGTTACCAAGCTGCGCGCTCTGTCGCCGCTGTGGGACATGTACAAAGACGGCGTCGATATCTCGAAAATCGAGTGGGCGGCACACTAACTATAGAAGCCGCCGGATACAGATCCTGTAGCGACGCGGCGTTAACGCAGCGCAGTTGCAGGGTCTCAAGAGCGGCCCTGATGAGTGAGGATTGAGAATCATGGCTTACAGCGAAAAGGTCATCGACCACTACGAAAACCCGCGCAACGTCGGCAAGATGAACGCGGAAGATCCTGATGTCGGCACCGGCATGGTCGGCGCTCCGGCGTGCGGCGACGTGATGCGTCTGCAGATCAAGGTCAACGATCAGGGCGTTATCGAAGACGCCAAGTTCAAGACCTACGGTTGCGGTTCGGCAATCGCCTCCAGCTCCCTCGCCACCGAGTGGATGAAGGGCAAGACCCTGGACGAAGCCGAAACCATCAAGAACACTCAGCTGGCCGAAGAACTGGCCCTGCCGCCAGTGAAAATCCACTGCTCCGTGCTCGCTGAAGACGCTATCAAAGCGGCAGTTCGCGACTACAAGCAGAAGAAAGGCTTGATCTGAATTTCAAGATTCGGCGACGAGTAAGGAGTCAACGATGGCTATCAGCATGACAGAAGCGGCTGCTCGACACGTGCGGCGCTCCCTCGACGGGCGCGGCAAAGGTGAAGGGATTCGTCTGGGTGTTCGCACCACAGGCTGTTCCGGCCTTGCCTACGTGCTGGAGTTTGTCGACGAGGTAGTGGCGGAAGATCAGGTGTTCGAGAGTCACGGCGAAAAAGTGATCATCGACCCGAAGAGCCTGGCCTACCTGGACGGCACCGAGCTCGATTTCGTCAAGGAAGGGTTGAACGAAGGCTTCAAGTTCAACAACCCCAACGTGCGCGGTGAATGTGGCTGCGGCGAAAGCTTCAACATCTGAGGCTGGTCGTGGGTATTCCTTGTCATTTCGCTTTATTCGAGCTGCAACCGAGCTTCCGCCTGGATCTCGAGCAGTTGGCCACGCGCTACCGTGAGTTGGCGCGCGGCGTCCATCCTGACCGTTTTGCCGATGCATCCGAACGCGAGCAGCGCTCGGCACTCGAGCAATCGGCGCGGCTCAACGACGCCTACCAGACGCTCAAGAGTCCGGCCCAGCGCGCACGCTATCTGCTGAAAATCAGCGGGCATGAAGTGCCAATGGAAGTCACTGTCCACGATCCCGAGTTTCTTTTGCAGCAGATGCAATGGCGCGAAGAGCTTGAAGATCTGCAGGACAGTGCCGACCTCGACGGTGTCGCCGTGTTCAAGCGTCGCTTGAAGGCGGCTCAGGAGCAGCTCAACGAAAGCTTCGCAGCCTGTTGGGATGATGCAGCGCAACGCGAGCAGGCCGAACGCCTGATGCGGCGCATGCAGTTCCTCGACAAGCTCACCTACGAAGTGCGCCAGCTGGAAGAGCGCCTCGACGATTAACCCAGTGCTGCCCTGATTGCACGCTGACAGACAGACAAGACCTGATCACCATGGCTCTACTGCAGATCGCCGAACCCGGCCAAAGTCCTCAACCGCACCAGCGCCGTCTGGCTGTGGGCATCGACTTGGGTACTACCAATTCGCTGGTCGCTGCGCTGCGCAGTGGTCTTTCCGAACCGCTGGCCGACGCCAACGGGCAGGTCATCCTGCCGTCCGCCGTGCGTTATCACGCCGACCGCGTTGAAGTCGGTGAGTCCGCCAAGCTGGCGGCAGCCTCTGATCCTCTGAACACCGTGCTCTCGGTCAAGCGCTTGATGGGTCGTGGTCTGTCCGACGTCAAGCAATTGGGCGAGCAACTGCCGTACCGCTTTGTCGGCGGCGAATCGCACATGCCGTTTATCGATACCGTGCAAGGCCCGAAAAGCCCGGTTGAAGTCTCCGCCGATATCCTCAAGGTCCTGCGTCAGCGCGCTGAAGCGACCTTGGGTGGCGAACTGGTTGGCGCGGTAATCACCGTTCCTGCCTACTTCGACGATGCGCAGCGTCAGGCCACCAAAGACGCGGCCAAGCTCGCCGGTCTCAACGTGTTGCGTCTGCTCAACGAGCCGACCGCTGCTGCGGTGGCTTATGGTCTGGATCAGCACGCTGAAGGTCTGGTGGCGATTTATGACCTCGGTGGTGGTACCTTCGATATTTCGATTCTGCGTCTGACTGGCGGCGTCTTTGAAGTTCTGGCCACTGGCGGCGACAGCGCGCTGGGCGGCGATGACTTCGATCACGCGATTGCCGGCTGGATCATCGAGAGCGCTGGCCTGTCCGCCGATCTCGACCCGGGTGCACAACGCAATCTGCTGCAAATCGCCTGTGCGGCCAAAGAAGCTTTGACCGACGCTGCCAGCGTTGAAGTGGCTTACGGCGACTGGAAAGCACAACTGACCCGCGAAGCCTTCGATGCGCTGATAGAGCCGATGGTCGCGCGCAGCCTGAAAGCCTGCCGCCGCGCCGTCCGCGATTCCGGTATTGAACTGGAAGACGTCCACGCCGTGGTCATGGTCGGCGGTTCGACCCGCGTTCCACGTGTGCGTGAAGCCGTTGCCGAAGCGTTCGGTCGTCAGCCATTGACGGAAATCGACCCGGATCAAGTGGTGGCCATCGGGGCCGCGATCCAGGCCGACACCCTGGCTGGCAACAAGCGCGATGGCGGCGAACTGCTGCTGCTCGATGTGATTCCGCTGTCCCTGGGGCTGGAAACCATGGGCGGTCTGATGGAGAAGGTGATTCCGCGCAACACCACCATTCCCGTCGCCCGCGCTCAGGATTTCACCACCTATAAAGACGGCCAGTCGGCCATGGCGATCCACGTGTTGCAGGGTGAGCGCGAGCTGATCAGCGATTGCCGCTCTCTGGCACGTTTCGAATTGCGCGGCATTCCGGCAATGGTGGCGGGCGCGGCGAAAATTCGCGTGACCTTCCAGGTCGATGCCGACGGCCTGCTCAGCGTGTCTGCCCGTGAATTGGGCTCGGGCGTTGAAGCGAGCATTCAGGTCAAGCCGTCCTACGGACTGACCGACGGCGAAATCGCCAAGATGCTTAAAGATTCGTTCCAGCATGCCAATGACGACAAGGTCGCCCGCGTTCTGCGTGAGCAGCAAGTCGATGCCCAGCGCCTGCTCGAAGCGGTGCAGGGCGCTCTGGAGGCCGATGGCGAGCGTTTGCTCGACGCCGAAGAGCGCATGGTCATCGAACTGCAAATGCAGGAACTGGCCGAACTGATGAAAGGTACGGATGGTTACGCCATCGAGCAGCAGACCAAGCGTCTGTCGCAAGTGACCGATGCTTTTGCTGCCCGCCGCATGGATCTGACGGTGAAAGCCGCTCTGTCGGGGCGCAACCTGAATGAAATCGAGGATATCTGATGCCGCAGGTCATTTTTCTGCCCCACGAGAAGTTTTGCCCTGAAGGCATGGTGGTCGAGGCTGCGCCCGGCACATCGATTCTCGAACTGGCCCACGAACACCATATCGAGATGGAAAGCGCGTGCGGCGGCGTCTGCGCCTGCACCACGTGCCATTGCATCATCCGCGAGGGTTTCGACTCGCTGGAAGAGGCCGACGAGCTGGAAGAAGACTTCCTCGATCGTGCCTGGGGCCTTGAGGCGCAATCGCGTCTGGCTTGCCAGGCTATCGTTGGTGAGGAAGACCTCACCGTCGAGATTCCGAAATATTCGCTTAACCATGCGGCCGAAGCGCCGCACTGACTGGTAAGACTGTCATGAGCTACGGTTGGAATGATGTTCAACGCATTGCCGAAGAGCTGGCCGAGGCCCACGAGGGGCTCGACCCGTATTCTGTAGGTTTTGTCCGTTTGCAGCAGATGATCCTTGAGCTGCCTGACTTCGATGCTACTTCTGGCCGTGTCGGCGAGAAGGTGCTCGAAGCGGTTCAGGAGCTCTGGGCCAAAGAATTGGACTGATCGTCTCGCAGGTTAGGCAATACCCAAGAACCCGCGTATAATTCGCGGGTTTAATTTTTCGCAAATTACCGTTTCTGGAGTTACACCATGGCTGTTCAACGTACTTTCTCCATCATCAAGCCTGACGCCGTTGCTAAAAACGTGATCGGCAAGATCACCACTCGCTTCGAAGACGCTGGCTTGCGCGTTGTAGCTTCGAAACTGAAGCAACTGTCCAAAGCCGAAGCCGAAGGCTTCTACGCTGAGCACAGCGAGCGCGGTTTCTTCGGTGACCTGGTTGCATTCATGACTTCCGGCCCGGTTGTCGTTCAGGTTCTGGAAGGCGAAAACGCTATCGCTCGCAACCGTGAGCTGATGGGCGCTACCAACCCTAAAGAAGCTGCTGCCGGCACCATCCGTGCTGACTTCGCTGAATCGATCGACGCCAACGCCGTTCACGGTTCGGACTCCGAAGCTGCTGCCGCTCGCGAAATCGCTTACTTCTTCGCAGCTACTGAAGTAACCACTCGCTAAGCATTGCTTGCAGAGTGAAGGTGAATCCATGACTACATCGACTGTTAAAACAAACCTGCTGGGTCTGACCCAGCCGGAAATGGAAAAATTCTTCGACTCAATCGGGGAGAAGCGTTTCCGTGCCGGTCAGGTAATGAAATGGATTCACCACTTTGGCGTCGATGATTTCGACGCCATGACGAACGTCAGCAAAGCCTTGCGCGACAAGCTCAAGGCCATTGCTGAAGTGCGTGGTCCGGAAGTGGTCAGCGAGGACATCTCCAGCGACGGCACCCGTAAATGGGTGGTTCGCGTGGCGTCCGGCAGCTGCGTCGAGACCGTGTACATTCCCCAGGGCAAGCGCGGCACCTTGTGCGTTTCGTCCCAGGCAGGCTGTGCCCTGGATTGCAGTTTCTGCTCCACCGGCAAGCAAGGCTTCAACAGCAACCTCACCGCCGCCGAAGTCATCGGTCAGGTGTGGATTGCCAACAAATCTTTCGGCAGCGTCCCGGCCACCGTCGACCGCGCCATCACCAACGTGGTGATGATGGGCATGGGCGAGCCGTTGCTGAACTTCGACAACGTCGTCGCCGCCATGCATCTGATGATGGATGACCTCGGCTACGGGATCTCCAAGCGCCGCGTGACCCTGTCCACTTCGGGTGTGGTGCCGATGATCGATGAGCTGGCCAAGCACATCGACGTGTCCCTGGCGTTGTCCCTGCACGCACCGAATGACGCATTGCGTAACCAATTGGTGCCGATCAACAAGAAATATCCGCTTAAGATGCTGCTCGAGTCGTGCCAGCGCTACATGTCCGCCCTTGGCGAAAAACGTGTGCTGACCATCGAGTACACCTTGCTCAAGGACGTCAACGACAAGCTTGAGCACGCGGTGGAAATGATCGAGCTGCTTAAAGACATCCCGTGCAAGATCAACCTGATCCCGTTCAACCCGTTCCCGCACTCCGGGTACGAGCGGCCGAGCAACAACGCCATCCGCCGCTTTCAGGATCAGTTGCATCAGGCCGGTTTCAACGTCACCGTGCGCACCACTCGTGGTGAAGACATCGATGCCGCATGTGGTCAATTGGTAGGGCAGGTGCTGGATCGCACCCGTCGCAGCGAACGTTACATCGCCGTGCGCGAGTTGAGCGCCGACAGCGATCTGGCACAGAACGCTGCGAACACTAACTAAGAGAGGATCTCTATGTCCCTGCGCTTTGCGCTGCTGTTGCTGATGGCCAGCCTGTGTGCTGGTTGTGTCCTGTCGGGTGACTACAACCCGATGAAGACCAGCAAGGGGCGCGATGAAGCGCGGGCTGCCTACGTGCAGTTGGGACTGGGCTACCTGCAGCAGGGCATGACCGAACGCGCCAAGGTGCCCTTGAAGAAGGCGCTGGAGCTGGACAGTTCCGACCCCGACGCGAATGCGGCCCTCGGTCTGGTGTTTCAGGCCGAGATGGAGCCGGCACTTGCCGACGAGCACTTTCGCAAGGCCCTGTCCTCACGTCCTGCCGATGCACGCATCCTCAACAACTACGGCAGTTTTCTCTACGAAGAACAGCGCTACAAGGAAGCCTACGAGCGTTTTGAACAAGCGGCCGCCGATACCCTGTATCCTGAGCGTTCGCGGGTCTTCGAAAACCTCGGCATGACCGCCGCCAAGCTTGGCCAGCGTGATCTGGCGCAGCAACAGCTGGAAAAAGCCCTGCGCCTGAACCGCCAACAACCACGGGCGTTGCTGGAAATGGCTGAGTTGTCCTTCGAAGACAGGCATTATGTGCCCGCGCGTGACTATTACGACCGTTTCAGCCAGCTCACCGAACAAAATGCACGTAGTCTATTGCTCGGCGTTCGGCTGGCAAAAGTGTTTGAAGATCGCGACAAGGCAGCCAGTTACGGTCTGCAATTAAAACGACTCTATCCCGGTACGCCGGAATATCAGCAATACCTGTCGGAGCAATGATGAAAGCGGCGCATCCCGAAGTTGTAGCAGCGAATCGCGTAAATCCCGGTGAGACCCTGCGCCAGGCCCGCGAAAGCAATGGCTGGTCGCTGGCCGAAGTGGCCCTCAAGCTCAACCTCACCGTGACATCCCTGAGCAATCTTGAAGCCGGCGCTTTCGACAAGCTGCCGGGGCATACCTTCGCTCGCGGTTACATTCGCGCCTATGCCAAATTGCTCGGCATGGACCAGACCGTTCTGGTTCAGCAGTTCGACCAGTCCACCGGCACCGACTCCCAGGGCAGCAATGTTCACGCCCTCGGTCGTATCGAAGAGCCGGTGCGGGTCTCCCACACCATTTTGCGTATCGTCAGCCTGTTGCTGCTGATCGCAGTCATCGGCGGCGGTTTCGTCTGGTGGCAGGATCAGACTTCGCAGCGCACCCGCGATCTGACCAGCCTCGCACCGGAGCACGTCGAAGTCGAAGGCGCAGACGGCACCACGCAGATCCACCCGATCGACGAGCCGGAAGACCAGGCTGTCGCCGAAAATCAGGCTGACAATTCGACATCGCTGGCCTTGCCGCAGTCGGAAACCAGTGCTGAATCCACCGGCGCCGAGTCCGCAGCGCCAGCAACCGAGCCGGCTGCCCCGGCAGTTGCGCCAAGCGCTCCGGCACAGACGCCTGCGCCAGTGGTGGCGGCTCCGGCCACTCCAGCGCCGAATGTCCCTGCGTCACCGGCCCCGACCGCGCCGGTTGCTCAAGCGCCAAGCGCTGAAGCAGCTGCGCCGGTTGCCGGCGAAGGCCAGGTGCAATTGCACTTCACCGGCGATTGCTGGGCACAGGTGACCGATGGCCGTGGCAAAGTGATTTTCAGTGGTCTGAAGCATAAAGGCGACAGCGTGAGTGTTTCCGGCAAGCCGCCGCTCGCCGTACGTCTGGGCGTCGCTCGCGCGGCACAGGTCAGCTACAACGGCCAACCGGTCGACATCGCTCCGTTCACCAGTGGCGAGACTGCTCGCCTGAAGTTGGGTCAATAAGTCATGCACGGCGAATCTCCAATCAAACGTCGCGAATCGCGCAAGATCTGGGTCGGCAACGTACCGGTGGGCGGCGATGCGCCGATCGCTGTGCAGAGCATGACCAACAGCGACACCAATGACGTCGCCGCGACCGTGGCGCAGATCAATCGTCTGGAAGCCGCCGGGGTCGACATCGTTCGCGTTTCGGTACCGGACATGGACGCCGCCGAGGCGTTCGGCAAGATCAAGCAACTGGTCAAAGTGCCGTTGGTGGCCGACATTCACTTCGACTACAAGATCGCCTTGCGCGTGGCCGAGCTGGGTGTCGACTGCCTGCGTATCAACCCGGGCAACATCGGTCGTGAAGACCGCGTGCGTGCCGTGGTCGATGCTGCCCGCGATCGCGGCATTCCGATCCGCATCGGCGTCAACGCCGGTTCGCTGGAAAAAGACCTGCAAAAGAAATACGGCGAGCCGACCCCGGCCGCGCTGGTCGAGTCCGCTTTGCGTCATGTTGAACACCTCGAACGCCTGAATTTCCAGGACTTCAAGGTCAGCGTTAAGGCCTCCGACGTGTTCATGGCCGTCGAAGCCTACCGCCTGCTGGCCAAGGAAATCGTCCAGCCGCTGCACCTCGGCATCACTGAGGCTGGGGGTTTGCGCTCGGGCACAGTGAAATCCGCCGTTGGCCTAGGTATGCTGCTCGCCGAAGGGATTGGCGATACTATCCGCATCTCGCTGGCGGCCGACCCGGTCGAGGAAGTGAAGGTCGGTTACGACATTCTCAAGTCTTTGCATCTGCGTTCCCGTGGCATCAACTTCATCGCCTGCCCGAGCTGCTCGCGGCAGAACTTCGATGTGGTGAAAACCATGAACGAGCTGGAAGGGCGCCTTGAAGACCTGCTGGTGCCGCTGGATGTCGCGGTCATCGGTTGCGTGGTCAATGGTCCCGGCGAAGCCAAGGAAGCCCATATCGGCTTGACCGGCGGCACGCCCAACCTGATTTACATCGACGGCAAGCCGTCGCAGAAGCTGACGAATGACAATCTGGTGGACGAGCTGGAAAAGCTGATCCGCCAGAAAGCGGCCGAAAAGGTCGAAGCTGACGCTGCCGTTATCGCGCGCGGCTGATCGAATGAATTAAGGAAATTTTGTGAGCAAGTCTCTGCAAGCCATTCGTGGCATGAACGACATCCTGCCCGAACAGACCCCGCTGTGGCGTTATTTCGAAGGCACCGTGGCGCGTCTGCTGGATAACTACGGTTACAAGCAGATCCGCATGCCGATCGTCGAGTTCACCGAGCTGTTCAAGCGCTCGATCGGCGAAGTCACCGATATCGTCGAAAAAGAGATGTACACCTTCGAAGACCGCAACGGTGACTCCCTGACCCTGCGTCCGGAAGGCACTGCGGCCTGCGTACGTGCAGTGCTCGAACACGGCATCACCGGCGGTGGTCAGGTGCAGAAACTCTGGTACATCGGCCCGATGTTCCGCCACGAGCGTCCGCAGAAAGGCCGTTATCGCCAGTTCCACCAGATCGGTCTGGAAGTGTTCAACCTCGACGGTCCGGACATCGACGCCGAGCTGATTATCATGACCTGGCGCCTGTGGGGCGAGCTGGGCATTCGTGATGCGGTCAAGCTCGAGCTCAACAGCCTCGGCACCAGCGAATCCCGTGGTCGCTATCGTGAAGCGCTGGTCGAGTACCTCTCGGCGCGCCACGACAAACTCGATGAAGACAGCCAGCGTCGCCTGAAAACCAACCCGCTGCGCGTGCTCGACACAAAAAATGCCGACACCCAGGCCGTGCTGGTCGATGCACCGAAAATGGCCGACTACCTCGACGACGAGTCCCGCGCTCACTTCGAAGGCCTGAAGGCGCGTCTGGATGCCGTTGGCATTCCTTACGTGTTCAACCCGAAACTGGTGCGTGGCCTCGATTACTACAGCAAAACCGTTTTCGAATGGGTCACCGACAAGCTCGGCGCCCAGGGCACCGTGTGCGCGGGCGGCCGTTACGACGGGCTGGTCGAGCAGATGGGCGGCAAGCCAACCCCGGGCGTCGGTTTCGCCATGGGCATCGAGCGTCTGGTATTGATGCTCGAAACCCTTGAGCAGATCCCGCAGGAAATTTCCCGTCAGGTCGACGTCTACCTCTGCGCCTTCGGTGAAGAAGCCGAGCTGGCCGGTCTGGCCCTGGCCGAACGGGTTCGCGATGAACTTCCAAACCTGCGCCTGCAAGTCAATGCCGGCGCCGGCAGTTTCAAAAGCCAGTTCAAGAAGGCCGACAAGAGCGGTGCGCTGTACGCATTGATCCTCGGTGACGACGAAATGGCCCAGCAAGTGGTAGGTTTCAAACCCCTGCGTGGCCAGGGCGAACAACAAAGCATTGCCTGGGATGCGCTCGCCGCTCACCTGGCCACCTGCGTCGTGCAGGGTTGAAGCTGTCTTAACAGCCGATTTAGCGATTAAGGAGTATTGGGGTGTCGAGTACCGAAGACGAACAGTTGGCGGATTTGAAGGACTGGTGGACACGCAACGGCAAACCTCTGGTCACCGGCGGCCTGTTGGCGCTGGTCATCGTGTTCGGCTGGCAGGCATATCACAAATACCAGAGCAACCAGTCGCAAGGCGCCTCGGTGCTCTATCAGCAATTGCTGGAAACCACGCTGACGCCTGACGGCAAGCCTGATGCCGCCCGCGTTGCGGATCTGGCCGGCAAGCTCAACAGCGAATACGGCGGTTCGGCCTACGCGCAGTACGGCAGCCTGTTCGTCGCCAAAGTAGCGGTCGACAGCGGCAAGCTGGACGACGCGGCAACCGAACTCAAAGCCATCGTCGACAAACCGGCCAACCCGGCGCTGGGCGAAATCGCCCGTCAGCGTCTGGCGCAGGTGCTAGGCGCGCAGGACAAGGCCGAAGACGCCCTGAAACTGCTCGACGGCGATGCCGACAAAGCGTTCCTGGCGACTCGCGAAGAACTCAAGGGCGACCTGCTGGTGCGCTTGGGCCGTACCGATGACGCGAACAAGGCGTATCAAAAAGCCAAGGCGGCACTGTCGGATGAAGCGGCGGTCGGTGGCCTTCAAATCAAGCTCGACGACCTGGCCAAAGGGGATGCGTGACGTGATCCGTTGGAAGCATGCAGCATTGCTGGCTCTGGCCCTTCTGGCCGCGGGTTGCAGCAGCAACAGCAAGAAAGAATTGCCACCGGCCGAACTGACCGACTTCAAAGAAGAAGTGGTTCTGCAGAAGCAGTGGAGCCGCTCGATCGGTGACGGTCAGGGCGAAACCTACAACATGCTGGTGCCGGCGATCGACGGTGACACCATCTACGCCGCTGATGTGACCGGTGTGGTGATGGCGCTGGATCGCAGCAACGGCGACGTGAAGTGGGACCAGGATCTGGAACTGCCTGTCTCCGGCGCCGTTGGCGTGGGTTACGGTCTGGTACTGATCGGTACCCTGCGTGGCGAAGTCGTCGCTCTGGACACCAGCAACGGTGAAGAGAAGTGGCGTGCCCGCGTCAACAGTGAAGTCCTCGCGCCGCCGGCCAACAATGGCGACGTGGTCGTTGTGCAGACCCAGGACGATCGTCTGATCGGTCTGGACGCTGCCACCGGCAACCAGCGCTGGGTGTATGACAGCACCCCGGCGGTCCTGACCCTGCGTGGCACCAGTGCTCCGCTGGTGACCAACCGTCTGGCGGTAGCTGGCCTGTCGACCGGTAAAGTAGTCGCGCTGGACATCTCCAACGGCGTGCCGGTGTGGGAACAGCGCATTGCCATTCCACAGGGTCGTTCGGAACTGGAGCGCGTGGTCGACATCGACGGCGGTCTGCTGCTGTCCGGCGGCACGCTGTATGTGGCCAGTTATCAGGGTCGCGTTGCGGCACTGGACCTGGAAAGCGGCCGTCAACTTTGGCAGCGCGATGCGTCGAGCTACGCCGGTATCGCTCAGGGTTTCGGCAGCGTTTACGTGAGCCTGTCCTCGGGCACCGTTGAAGGCGTCGACGAGCGTTCCACCACCGCACTGTGGAGCAACGACTCGCTGGCTCGCCGTCAACTGTCGGCACCGGAAGTGTTCTCCAGCTACGTAGCTGTGGGTGACCTGGAAGGTTATCTGCATCTGCTGAGTCAGGTCGACGGTCGTTTCGTCGGCCGTGAGCGCATCGACAGCGACGGCCTGCGTGCCCGTCCGCTGGTGGTGGGTGACACGATTTATGTGTATGGCAACAGCGGCAAACTGGAAGCCCTGACCATCAAGTAACAACTATGCTTGGGGTTCATCCCCAAGCGGCCCTGCATCAGCAGGGTTTGCAGCGCCCCCGGGTGTTGCCCCGAGCACCAGCCGCTGCCTCGCAGCGGCTTTTGTATTTTCTGAAATAACGAAGTGGAGAGCCGCATGGTTCCCGTAATCGCCCTGGTGGGCCGACCGAACGTCGGCAAGTCCACCTTGTTCAACCGCCTGACCAGGACGCGTGACGCCATCGTCGGCGACCTGTCCGGTCTGACCCGTGATCGCCAGTACGGTGAGGCCAAGTGGCAAGGGCGTTCCTACATTCTGATCGACACCGGCGGTATCTCCGGTGACGAACATGGTATGGACGAAAAAATGGCCGAGCAGTCGCTGCTGGCCATCGAAGAAGCCGATGTGGTGCTGTTTCTGGTAGATGCCAAGGCCGGTTTTACCGCTGCCGACCAGATGATCGCCGAGCATTTGCGCAAACGTAACAAGCGCTCCCACGTGGTTGCCAACAAGGTCGACAACATCGATCCGGAAATGGCCCGCGCCGAATTCGCCCCGCTGGGCATGGGCCACGCGATCCCGATCGCTGGCGCCCATGGCCGTGGCATCACGCAATTGCTGGAAGCCGCCCTGAGCGAATTCCCGCGCGATGATGACGAGCCGGCTGAAGGCGAAGAGGAAGAAGTCGTTGCCGAAGGCGAGGAAGCCAAGCGCATTCCTGGTCCGAGCGAAAAAGACGGGATCAAGATCGCCATCATCGGTCGTCCGAACGTCGGCAAGTCGACCCTGGTCAACCGCATGCTCGGTGAAGACCGGGTCATCGTGTATGACCAGCCGGGCACCACCCGCGACAGCATCTACATTCCGTTCGAGCGCAATGAAGAGAAGTACACGCTGATCGACACCGCAGGTGTGCGCAAGCGCGGCAAGATCCACGAAGAAGTCGAAAAATTCTCCGTGGTCAAAACCCTGCAGGCGATCAAAGACGCCAACGTGGTGATCTTCGTGATGGACGCCCGCGAGGGTGTGGTCGATCACGACCTGAACCTGCTGGGCTTCGCGATCGAATCCGGTCGTGCGCTGGTCATCGCGATCAACAAGTGGGACGGCATGACGCCGAGCGAGCGCGACTTCGTCAAAGTCGAGCTGCAACGCCGACTGTTCTTCGTCGACTACGCCGACATTCACTTCATCTCGGCGTTGCACGGCACGGGCGTGGGCAACCTCTACGCCTCGGTGCAGAACTCGTTCAAGTCCGCTGTTACCCGCTGGCCGACCAACCGTCTGACCCAGATTCTCGAAGATGCGGTAGGCGAGCACGCGCCACCGATGGTCAACAACCGCCGGATCAAGCTGCGCTACGCCCACTTGGGTGGTGCGAACCCGCCGATCATCGTGATCCACGGTAACCAGATCGAGAAAGTGCCGAAGTCTTATGTGCGCTATCTGGAAAACACTTACCGTCGTGTACTGAAGCTGGTCGGTACGCCGATCCGCATCGAGTTCAAGGGCGGCGAGAACCCGTACGAAGGCAACAAGAACACGCTGACCGACCGCCAGGTCAACAAGAAGCGTCGCTTGATGTCGCACAACAAGAAAGCCAGCAAGAAGCGCCGCGACAAGAAATAAAAAAGCAGCTTCAAGTTTCGAGCTGCAAGCTTCAAGTAAAAGCAGAGAGGGCTTCGTATGAAGCCCTTTTTTGTGGGCGCGGGTTTTTGCTTGCAGCTAGCAGCTTGAGGCTTGAAACTTGCGTTTCACCTGCAAGGGGCCTCCGATGATCACCAGCAAGCTGCCGAATGTCGGCATCACTATTTTCACGCAGATGTCTCAGCTCGCGGCGCAGACCGGCGCGATCAACCTGTCCCAGGGTTTCCCGGATTTCGACGGCCCGCAGTCGCTGCGTGATGCGGTCGGGCGGCATATTGCCAGTGGCCATAACCAGTATTCACCAATGACCGGATTGCCGGCGTTGCGTCAGCAGATCGCGGCCAAGATCGCCCGCAGCTATGGCGTGAGTGTCGATGCCGATCATGAAGTGACGGTGACCCCGGGCGCGACCCAAGCGATCTTCTGCGCGATTCAGGCCGTTATCCACAGCGGCGACGAAGTCATCGTCTTCGATCCGTGCTACGACAGCTACGCACCGGCGACGGAGCTGGCGGGTGGTCGTTGCGTGCATGTGCAGCTGAATCCGGTCGATTTCTCCATCGACTTCGATCAGCTCGCCGCGGCCCTGAGCCCGCGGACGAAAATGATCGTCATCAACACCCCGCACAACCCGAGCGGCGCATTGATCAGCCGCGCCGAGCTCGATCAACTGGCGGCGTTGATCCGTGATCGCGACATCTATCTGATCAGCGACGAAGTCTACGAACACCTGGTCTTCGACGGCGTGCCGCATGTCAGCGTGCTGGCCCATGAAGAGCTGTATCAGCGCGCGTTCGTGGTCAGTTCGTTCGGCAAGACGTACCACGTCACCGGCTGGAAAACCGGCTACGTCGTCGCCCCGCCAGCGCTGACAGCCGAATTGCGCAAGGTGCATCAGTACGTCAGTTTCTGTGGCGTCACGCCGCTGCAATACGCGCTGGCCGATTACATGGCCGAGCACCCGGAGCACGTTGAAGAGCTGCCGGGTTTCTATCAGGCCAAGCGCGATCTGTTCTGCGATCTGCTCGCGCCGTCGCGCTTCAGTTTTACCCGAGTCACCGGCACCTATTTCCAATTGGTCGATTATTCGCAGATCCGTCCGGATCTGAACGACGTTGAGATGGCCATGTGGATGACTCGCGAGCACGGTGTCGCGAGCATTCCGGTGTCGGTGTTCTACCAGAATCCACCGCAAGGCCAGCGCCTGATACGCCTGTGCTTTGCCAAACGCGAGGAGACGCTGCGTGAAGCGGCGGCGAAACTATGCGTGATCTGAGTGCATTGCCAGACCTGACCCTGGCGCTGATCCAGACCAGCCTGGCGTGGCACGACCGCCAGGCCAACCTCGAGCATTTCGAGCTGCTGCTGGAACAGGCCCGTGGCGCCGATCTGATCATCCTGCCGGAGATGTTCACCACCGGATTCTCGATGGAATCGGAAACCCTCGCCGAAGCCGAAAACGGTCCGACCAGTAAATGGCTGCGGGCGCAGGCGGCGAAGTTCGATGCGGTCATCACTGGCAGCGTGATCATTCAGGCGGCTGACGGCAGCCATCGCAACCGCTTGCTCTGGGCGCGGCCCGACGGCGAAGTGCTGCATTACGACAAGCGTCACCTGTTCCGCATGGCCGGCGAGCACAACCATTACACGCCGGGCGAGCGCCAGGTGCAGTTCGAGCTCAAGGGTTGGCGGATTCGTCCGCTGATCTGCTACGACCTGCGTTTCCCAGTGTGGAGCCGCGACGCGCAGGACACCGATCTGCTGCTGTACACCGCCAACTGGCCGGGCGCACGGCGTCTGCACTGGAACCGCCTGCTGCCGGCGCGAGCGATTGAAAACCTCTGCTATGTGGCGGCGGTGAATCGCGTGGGCAGCGATGGCAAGGGCTTCGCGTATACCGGCGACAGTCAGGTCCTGGATTTCCAGGGCGAGACGTTGCTGGCGGCGGGGGAGGCGGATGGTGTGTTCAAGGTGATTGTGGAAGCGGCGCCGTTGGCGGCGTATCGCGAGCGCTTTCCGGCGAACCTGGATGCCGACACCTTTCAGTTCACCTGATACTCCCAGCGCCTGTCAGGACGCCTTCGCGAGCAGGCTCGCTCCCACAGGGAAATGTATTCCAAATGTGGGAGCGAGCCTGCTCGCGAAGGGGCCATAAAAGTCAGCCAGAAACCTGTAGGCAAAAAAAGGCCCCGGAGTTCGCACTCCGGGGCCTTTCGCATTTCAGCGGTCGATTACGCTGCTTTTGCCTCTGGCTGGCTCAGCGAGCGGTTCAGTGCGCTGAACAATGCCTTGAAGCTGGCGGTGGTGATGTTTTCATCGATACCCACGCCGTGCACCGCACGTTCACCGTTCACCCGCAGTTCGATGTAGGCCGCAGCCTTGGCATTGGTGCCCGCGCCGATCGCGTGTTCGTTGTAGTCCATGATTTCCACCGGAATCGGCAGTCCGGCGACCAGTGCTTCCAGTGCGCCGTTGCCCTTGCCGCGCCAGTGCAGGTTGGTTTCGCCCTGACCTTTGCTCGCCACTTCGACTTCGACGGCGCTGTTGCCGTTCTCTTCCTGCAGACGATGGCTGACCAGCGCGTACGGGGTGTTGGCCTGCAGGTATTCGCTGATCAACAGCGAGTGAATCTGCTTGGCGGTCATCTCCAGGCCCAGGCGATCGGTCTCACGCTGTACGACCTGGCTGAACTCGATCTGCATGCGACGTGGCAGGCTGATGCCGTATTCCTGCTCCAGCAAATAAGCGATGCCGCCCTTGCCCGACTGGCTGTTGACGCGGATCACTGCCTCGTAGCTGCGACCGATGTCGGCCGGGTCGATCGGCAGGTATGGCACTTCCCACAGGGTGTCCGGTTTCTGCTGGGCGAAGCCTTTGCGGATCGCATCCTGGTGCGAGCCGGAGAACGCGGTATGCACCAGATCGCCAACGTATGGGTGACGCGGATGCACCTGGATCTGGTTGCATTCTTCGACGACTTTGCGCACGCCGTCGATGTCGGAGAAGTCCAGCTCAGGGTCGACGCCCTGGGTGTACATGTTCAGCGCGACGGTGACGAGGTCGACGTTACCGGTGCGCTCGCCGTTGCCGAACAGGCAGCCTTCGACGCGGTCGGCGCCGGCCATCAGGCCCAGCTCGGTAGCGGCCACGCCAGTGCCACGGTCGTTGTGGGTGTGCAGGCTGATGATCACGCTGTCACGACGATTGATGTTGCGGCCGAACCACTCGATCTGGTCCGCGTAAACGTTCGGCGTTGCGCATTCAACCGTGGCCGGCAGGTTGAGGATCATCTTGTGCTCAGGCGTCGGGTTCCACACCTCGATCACGGCATCGCAGACTTCCTTGGCGAATTCCAGCTCGGTAGCGCTGAAGGTTTCCGGCGAGTATTCGAAGGTCCACTCGGTCTCTGGCTGCATGGCTGCGTATTTGACGAACAGCTTGGCAGCGTTGACGGCGATGGCCTTGATGCCGTCCTTGTCCTGGTTGAAGACGATGCGACGGAAAGAAGGCGAGGTGGCGTTGTACAGGTGAACGATGGCTTTCTTCGCCCCGCGCAGGGATTCGAAGGTGCGCTCGATCAGGTCTTCACGGCCCTGGGTCAGCACCTGAATGGTGGTGTCGTCCGGGATGTGGCCTTCTTCGATCAGGGTACGCACGAAGTCGAAGTCGGTTTGCGACGCGGCGGGGAACGACGCTTCGATTTCCTTCACACCGACTTGCACCAGGGTTTTCCAGAAGCGCAGCTTCTTCGCCGCGTCCATTGGCTCGATCAGCGACTGGTTGCCGTCACGCAGGTCGGAACTGCACCAGATGGGCGCGGCGTCGATGGTTTTCGACGGCCAGGTGCGATCCGGCAGGTTGATGACGGGAAACGCGCGGTATTTCGAAGACGGATCTTTGAGCATGCTCATCGGGAAATTCCTTGTTGTCTGGGCCGAGAAGAGGCGGCCTGCCGGTTGAACGAATGTTCTTGGAAAAGCGTGGGACGAGGCGCAGCGATTCAGCCTGGCAGTCGTGCGCTGACGAGGCACAGGCTGCGGTGCTGGCGAAGCTGAATGAGGGTGTGAGAGGTTTTCATGGCTTCAACCCTAACCGCGAGGGGAAAGGATGGCAAGCAGTCGGAAAAAATTGAGAGGAATACCCGGAAAGCGGGATTTTGCGGGAATTTATTGCGCTTAAGGCGGTGGAAGTTGTTGATGTTTGCGTAAGGCTAGATTGGGGCGCAATTGAGTTTTTGGAGATTCATCGAGTATGGCGGTGTTTTACAGGCCGCCTTCGCGAGCAGGCTCGCTCCCACAGGGGATCTTTGTTGTGAATAAGATCCAGTGTGGGAGCGAGCCTGCTCGCGAAGAGGCCGGTCGCCTCAACACATACTCAAGGTTGGAAAGCACCAATGAAAATCGCCGGATCCACCCGCGCGTCATTCAGGCTGACGTTCCAGTGCATATGCGGCCCGGTCGCGCGGCCGGTCGCGCCGACCTTGCCCACCACCGCGCCACGGGCCAGTTGCTGGCCGTTCTTCACATCGATCTTCGACATGTGGCAGAACATGCTGATAAAGCCCTGGCCATGGTCAACGAACACCGTGTTGCCGTTGAAGAAGTAATTGCCGATCAGAATCACCTTGCCTGCCGCCGGGGTCTTGATCGGCGTGCCCGCGGGCACTGCGAAATCGAGACCGGCATGAGGATTACGTTCTTCGCCATTGAAGAAACGACGCACGCCGAACTTGCTCGACAGCGGCCCGTTGACCGGTTTGTCCAGCAGCAGATTGCTCGGCGTGTTCGGGCTGAAACTGCGGTAAGCCGCGATCTGTTCCGCCAGTTCACCCTCAATCCGCTTGAGGTTGTCGGCGTTCGGATTGACCTGCTGTTTGTTCTTCAGGGTGATGTGCTGTTCCGGGTATTTCTTGCTGCCCACCGTAAACGGCAAGTTGCGCCCGCCACTGCTGATCTGCTGCGCGCCGGGCTTGACCGTCAGCGGCACGCCAACGATCGCCAGCCAGTTATTCTGCTCCTTGACCACCAGCACCGGTTTGCCCTGATAAGTGGCTTTCGGCGCCTGCGCGGCAGTGCCCAGATCCACCACGGCGACGCCGCCCGGCACCGGTTTGTTCAGGAGCCGAGTGATGTAACTGTCAGCGTGGGCGTTGAAGGTCAGGCAGAGCAACAGCAGCGGAGCGAGAAAACGCGGCATGGATCAGTCCAGTAAAGAGAGGGTGACGGGCGTCAGGTGATTGTCCTCGACGCGCACTTGCAGTTCGCCTTCGCCGAGTTTGGCTTTCAGGCGCTGGCCGGTGTGGGTCTGCGCGGCGTTGCGGATCGCATGGCCACGCTCGTCGAGCAGGATGCTGTAACCGCGACCGAGGGTCGCCAATGGACTGACCACGTGCAGCGTCTGCATCTGACTGTGCAATTGCTGCCGGCGTTGTTTCAAAGCATCGCGCATGGCCCGGGGCAGGCGTTCGGCAAGACTGTCGAGGCGCTGGCGAAGCATGGCCAGTTGGCGTCCCGGGTGTTGCCCGGCGAGGCGGGTTTCCAGACGGATCAGGCGTTCGCGGCGGGTATTGAGGCTGCGCTCGAAAGCGCGGCGCATGCGCATGTCCAGATCATCCAGACGTTGCGCCTGCTGGCGCAGACGTTCGCCGGGATGGCGCAACCGTCGGGCCATGCCTTCGAGACGCAGGCGATCGCGTATCAAGCGGTCACGCATGCGCATCACCAGACGCCGGTGCAGGCTCTCGACCTGACGGAGCAGATGGCTGGAATCCGGGGCGAGCAGTTCAGCGGCGGCCGAGGGCGTGGGGGCGCGGACGTCGGCGACAAAATCGCTGATCGAAACATCGGTTTCATGGCCGACGGCGCTGACGATCGGCGTGACACAGGCATCGACCGCGCGCGCCACGGCTTCTTCGTTGAAGCACCAGAGGTCTTCCAGCGAGCCTCCGCCACGGGCGAGGATCAGCGCATCGAAGCCTCGGGCATCGGCCATTTTCAGCGCGCGGACGATTTGCGCGGTGGCCTCGCGGCCCTGTACGGCGGTCGGAATCAGGGTCAGTTGTACCTGCGGCGCACGGCGGCGGAATACGCTGATGATGTCGCGAATCACCGCGCCGGTCGGCGAGCTGATGATGCCGATGCGCTGCGGATGCGCGGGCAGCGGCACTTTGCGTTCGGCACTGAACAGGCCTTCGGCGCTGAGCTTTTCCTTCAGTGCATCGAAGGCCAGACGCAGCGCGCCGTCACCGGCCGGCTCCACGGTGTCGAGGATCAGCTGATAGTCGCCACGGCCTTCGAACAGCGAAACCTTGCCACGCACCTTGACCGCCAGACCGTCCTTCAACGCTTGGCGCACGCGGGCGGCGTTCTGCCGGAACAACGCGCAACGCACCTGCGCGCCGCTGTCCTTGAGGGTGAAGTAGACGTGGCCGGACGCCGGGCGTGCGAGGTTGGAGATTTCGCCTTCGACCCAGATGTTGCTGAACACGTCTTCAAGCAACACCCGCGCGCGGCCGTTGAGCTGGCTGACGGTCAGGACTTCACGGTCCAGGCCGAGTCTTGCAAAGGGATCTTTAATCATGGGGCGCAGTTTAAAGGCATTCTTCTGCTCATTGCACGAACCCTGTAGGAGCTGTCGAGTGCAACGAGGCTGCGATCTTTTGATCTTGTTTTTTCAGGATCAAGATCAAAAGATCGCAGCCTTCGGCAGCTCCTACAGCGGAGTATTGGCGACTTAATAAGGAAATGAATTGATGAGCATGATGGAGCTGTTGGGGGAGTGGTCGTGGAGCGCGGGCGGTTGGGCGGTCATCGGGCTGGCCATCGCCTTGGCCTACATCGTATTCGGCATCGCCGGTTTCGGCACGGCGCTGGTCGCGGGGCCGATTCTGATCCTGTTCATGCCACTGTCGAAAATCGTGCCGCTACTGGTGTTGCTGGATTTCGTCGCCGCGTTCGGCAATCTGCTGCCCTCGCGGCGGGACGTGGCCAGGCCGGAGTTGCTCAGGCTGCTGCCGTGCATGGCGATCGGCTGCACGGTGGGGGTGATCTTCCTGCTGAATCTGAAATCCGATCTGTTGCTGCTGTTGATGGGGCTGTTTATCAGCGCCTATGCGGTTTACAGCCTGTGGGTGAAAGCGCGGCCGGCACAGTTGTCGGCGGCGTGGGCGGTGCCGATGGGCACGGTGGGCGGCTTGTTCGGCGCGTTGTTTGGCAGCGGCGGCTTTCTTTACGCGATCTATCTGAACAGCCGCCTGCCCAAGGACGCGGCGCGGGCCACGCAAAGTGCGTTGATCAGTTGCAGTACCGTGGTGCGCCTGAGCCTGTTTGTCATCGCCGGTGTGTATGCCGAGCTACCCTTGTTGATGCTGGCGCTGTGTCTGTTGCCGGCCATGGCGCTGGGCTTGTGGATCGGCCGGCGGCTGACCATGAGGTTGTCGCGCGAGGCATTTGTACGGCTGGTGACGTGGCTGGTACTGGCCAGCGGGATTGCCTTGATCGCGCGCTATTTGAGCACTTGACCGGATTTGTTGAGGGATTAAGCTGCCGGCCGCAGTTCCTTGTGGGAGCGAGCCTGCTCGCGAATGCGGTGGGTCAGCAACAAAAATGCAGCCTGACACTGCGCTTTCGCCAGCAGGCTCGCTCCCACATTGGAAATCTTCAATATTGGCAGCAGGCTCCACCATGAACTCGCAAAGCATCATCGTCCCGAAAATCTCCACCCTGCCGGTGCACGAACCCCGGGCGCGGGCGATCGTGCGCTGGCTGGTGCGCAAGAACATCATCGAAGAACAGCTGACCACCTGCGGCCGCACCGGCAACCGTATGGCGCACGCCATCGCTGATGGTGCTCGCGCTGTGGTGCTGCATCCGCAAGCGCTGCCGTTCGGCGAGCCGATCAATGGCCTGGAGATCGTCACCAAACGCTGCATCTACACACCGGCCAAGGGCTTTCTCGAAGAGGCCGGTTGCGCGCAGTGCCGCCGCGAAGTGGGCGAGGCGCTGTTCGAAAGTCTTGAAGACTGGTTTCCAGGGCGCACCGACAATTTCACCTGCCCGGAATGCGGGCACGAGGACGACATCAACGGCTTCCTGTTTTTGCAGGAATGCGCGTTTTCCAACCTCGGCTTCATTTTCAACAATTGGCTGGAAGCGGGGTTCAAACAGAGCTTTATCGACGAGTTCGCCGATTGGCTCGATCAACCTGTAAGTTGGGTAAAGGTCGAGCTCTGACCCCTGTAGGAGCTGCCGAAGGCTGCGATCCTTTGACTTTGCTTTTCAAAGACAGGATCAAAAGATCGCAGCCTTCGGCAGCTCCTACAAAAAGCGGGCTTTTCCATCTATCAATTAGGCTGAGTTTTACATTGAACAGCAGGGGGTGTCTGACTATAATGGCGCGCTTCCATTTTCCCGCTCGGGAGCCCCCGCGATGCTGCGTATCAGCCAAGAAGCTCTGACATTCGACGACATTCTCCTAGTGCCCGGTTATTCCGAGGTGCTTCCCAACGAAGTCAGTCTCAAGACCCGTCTTACCCGTGGCATCGAACTGAATATTCCTCTGGTTTCTGCCGCCATGGACACCGTTACTGAAGCCCGTCTGGCAATCGCCATGGCTCAGGAAGGTGGCATCGGCATTATCCACAAGAACATGACCATCGAGCAGCAAGCTGCCGAAGTGCGCAAGGTCAAGAAGTTCGAAGCCGGTGTGGTCAAGGATCCCATCACCATCGAGGCCGATGCCACGGTGCGTGATCTGTTCGAACTGACCCGTCTGCACAATATCTCCGGCGTTCCGGTACTGCACGATGGCGACCTGGTCGGCATCGTCACCTCCCGCGACGTACGTTTCGAAAACCGTCTGGAAGCTACTGTCCGCGAAGTGATGACGCCTAAAGAGCGCCTGGTCACGGTCAAGGAAGGCGCCGACAAGAACGACGTCCGTGAACTGCTGCACAAGCACCGCATCGAGCGCGTGCTGATCGTCGACGACAAATTCGCCCTCAAAGGCATGATGACCGTCAACGACATCGAAAAAGCCAAAGCCTACCCGCTGGCCAGCAAGGACGATCAAGGTCGTCTGCGCGTTGGCGCTGCGGTCGGCACCGGTAAAGACACCGGCGATCGCGTGACCGCACTGGTCAACGCCGGCGTGGACGTAGTGGTGGTCGACACCGCACACGGTCACTCCAAAGGCGTGATCGACCGCGTACGCTGGGTCAAGGAGAACTTCCCTGAAGTGCAGGTGATCGGCGGCAACATCGCCACCGGCGCTGCCGCCAAGGCCCTGGCCGAAGCGGGCGCCGACGCAGTCAAGGTCGGTATCGGCCCTGGCTCGATCTGCACCACCCGTATCGTCGCCGGTGTCGGCGTGCCGCAAATCAGCGCCATCGCCAACGTCGCCGCCGCCCTTGAAGGCACTGGCGTGCCGTTGATCGCCGACGGTGGTATCCGTTTCTCCGGTGACCTGTCCAAGGCCATCGTGGCCGGTGCGTCCTGCGTGATGATGGGCTCGATGTTCGCCGGTACCGAAGAGGCCCCGGGCGAGATCGAACTGTTCCAGGGTCGTTCGTACAAGGCTTATCGCGGCATGGGTTCGCTGGGCGCCATGTCCCAGGCCCAGGGCTCGTCCGACCGTTACTTCCAGGACTCCTCGGCAGGCGCCGAGAAACTGGTTCCGGAAGGCATCGAAGGCCGTGTGCCGTACAAAGGCACCCTGAGCGCGATCATTCACCAGTTGATGGGCGGCCTGCGTTCCTCGATGGGTTACACCGGCAGCGCCAACATCGAAGAAATGCGCACCAAGCCCGAGTTCGTGCGGATCACCGGTGCCGGCATGGCCGAGTCCCACGTTCACGACGTGCAGATCACCAAGGAAGCGCCGAACTACCGCGTAGGTTGAGGCTTCCAGCAAAACGTTAAATCACCGGGGCTGTTCATTCAGCCCCGAGTTGTTTCTGATTCACTACATGAGAATGAGTCATGGCCCTCGACATTCACGCTCACCGCATCCTGATCCTCGACTTCGGTTCGCAATACACCCAGCTGATTGCCCGCCGCGTGCGCGAGATCGGCGTGTACTGCGAACTGCACCCGTTCGACATGGACGAAGATGCGATCCGCGAATTCGCCCCTAAAGGCGTCATCCTCGCCGGCGGCCCCGAGTCCGTGCACGAAGCCAACAGCCCGCGCTGCCCCCAGGCGGTGTTCGATCTGGGCGTGCCAGTGTTCGGCATCTGCTACGGCATGCAGACCATGGCCGAGCAACTGGGCGGCAAGGTGGAAGGTTCCGAACTGCGTGAGTTCGGTTACGCCCGCGTTGACGTGGTCGGCAAGAGCCGCCTGCTCGACGGCATCGAAGACCACATCGACGCCGATGGCCTGTTCGGCCTTGACGTGTGGATGAGCCACGGTGACAAAGTCACCAAGATGCCGGAAGACTTCCACATCCTCGCCAGCACCCCAAGCTGCCCGATCGCCGGTATGTTCAACGACGACCGCGCTTACTACGGCGTGCAGTTCCACCCGGAAGTGACCCACACCAAGCAGGGCGGGCGCATCCTGTCGCGTTTCGTGCTCGACATCTGCGGCTGTGAAGCCCTGTGGACGCCTTCGAAGATCGCTGAAGACGCCATCGCCAACATCCGCGCCCAGGTCGGCACCGACAACGTACTGCTGGGCCTGTCCGGTGGCGTTGACTCCTCGGTGGTTGCCGCACTGCTGCACAAAGCCATCGGCGATCAACTGACCTGCGTCTTCGTCGACAACGGTCTGCTGCGTCTGCACGAAGGCGAGCAAGTGATGGCCATGTTCGCCGAGAACATGGGCGTCAAGGTGATCCGCGCCAACGCTGAGGAGCAGTTCCTCAACAACCTGGCCGGCGAAGCCGACCCGGAAAAGAAGCGCAAGATCATCGGTCGCACCTTCATCGACGTCTTCGATGCCCAGTCGAACAAACTGGAAAACATCAAATACCTCGCTCAGGGCACCATCTACCCGGACGTGATCGAGTCGGCTGGCGCGAAAAGCGGCAAGGCCCACGTAATCAAGTCGCACCACAACGTGGGCGGCCTGCCGGAAGAAATGAACCTGAAACTGGTCGAGCCACTGCGCGAACTGTTCAAGGACGAAGTCCGTCGTCTGGGTCTGGAACTCGGCCTGCCGTACGACATGGTCTACCGTCACCCGTTCCCGGGCCCGGGCCTGGGCGTGCGCATCCTCGGTGAAGTGAAGAAGGAATACGCCGACCTGCTGCGTCGCGCCGACCACATCTTCATCGAAGAACTGCGCAAAGCCGACTGGTACCACAAGGTCAGCCAGGCGTTCGTGGTGTTCCAGCCAGTCAAATCGGTCGGCGTGGTAGGCGACGGCCGTCGTTACGCCTGGGTCGTGGCCCTGCGTGCCGTGGAAACCATCGACTTCATGACCGCACGTTGGGCGCACCTGCCTTACGAACTGCTGGAAACCGTCTCCGGCCGCATCATCAACGAAATCGAAGGCATCTCGCGCGTCACTTATGACGTATCGAGCAAGCCGCCGGCGACGATTGAGTGGGAATAATCCCGCTGCGGTTCGAGTAACGTAAAACCCTTGGCGTGAAGCCAAGGGTTTTTTCGTTTCAGGCCCCTGAAAACAGGTCAGGTGGGTAAACGACTTTGCAGGGTGAAGCCGAGCTCGATCAGGCGCTCCGCTACTGCGGCGATGTCGTGGAAATTCCTGCCGGTGATGCGAGGCATTGACAGGTCCCAGATATAAAACCGGCCCGCGGTTGTGCAATGCACCCTTGTTCGCACAATGTCGCTGTCGCTGTTGCGGCGAACCAGTGTGTATATGTCGGGTTCGGTCTTCTGAATCACGAACATGCCGTTACGATGCAGAAGCTTTTCCAGCGCTGCCGCATTCCATTGCGGCATGGGGCACTTGATCTGCAATCGCAGGTCAGCGAACAGAACGTCGAAATCGTTGCTGGTCATTGCCCAGTTGTAAAACGGACCGCGGGCGACTTCCACCCCCGGGTCAATGCTGATGTCTGCGGTCTCCTCGGGCCAGACTTCTTCAATGCGCAAACCGATGCCGCCCCTGAGTTCGCTTATGCCTGGCAGATCTCTGAACATATTGATATTCGTTGCATCGACCAAGGCTACCCACTTCTTCGTTCTGTTGAGAAGCTTGTCACTCTCTATGATTGTTGTTGAGAGGCGAGTCTTGATCATCTGTTCTTCGATCGAAAGGAGCGGTCGTTTCAGCGTGTAGGTGTGCGCTGCATCGAGTCCGTGTACCCGGATGCCATTGGCTTGGGCAGTCTTGACCAATTCGAGAACGTTGAACCTGTTCTCGGGATCGGTACCCAGCCCGGACAGATAAGTTCGCAGGTCCTCTGACATGTCCCCCGACAGGAAGAACTGGTTGAGATCATTCTGGGCAAAATCGCTCAGCAGCCCACGCACATAAAGGGTTTGAATATGCCGCGCGAACGCTGGCATGTTTTCGATCATGAAGCGCATGCTGGCGATGCGATCAAGGGTTTCACCGACCGCCAGCCCATCGGTATTGGCAAAGATGCGATCAATCAGGTCATCGACCTGCATCTGGGGACTGATTTGCGGAATGTCCGGACGCTCGGGCAGGTTGATCCATTTCAACTCCCGGTGGAATTTTTCTGCCTTGTTCAGCAGAGCCCTGCGTTCTTCGCTGAAATGTTCCACGTACCGCTCGGTCGTTGATAAAAAGCGGCGTCGAGCGCCTGCTGACTCGGCCGATGCGCTGGGCAGGTTCATTGCCCATCTTCTCATTCCTGGCTTTTCCTTCTCTGAAACGCCTTTGAGCTTCGTAACCAGGCGCAGCGGACAGGGAACGCCTGGAAGCGGTTCGAGGCATCGCATTTCCACCGATGGCGTGCCCCCGGACGAGCTCACTTCAGTCTCCGGCGCACACGCCTTGCCCGCACACTGGCCACCACCCCGCAGCCGCAGCGCAGGCATACGCTCCCATTTGCCGGCGCTCCCAAAGCGAACCGGCAACGAATAGGCGAATTGATTGGGGCGCTCGGGATTGACGATTGCCCAGTTGCCACTGTCCTGAGAGTCGGCGAAGTAACGTACGTAGTAGGCCTGGCCATCCATTTCGATGGCGTAACCGGGCTCCTTGTCGAGACGGTAAATGCCTTCATATTTTCCCGGCGTCGCCTCTACTGAATGTTGCGCAAGCAACTCGTTGCATCGATAGCTGGCAGGAACCTCTGGAAAAGTCGGACCGTGCCGTGTGGCAGTCATGGTCAAGAGCTCAGTGGCGGTAACGGATGTCGCTTCTTCGGGGATCTCGTTGGTCAACTCGCTGGTAGCTGCTTCCGTCCCGGTGACCGGTGGCGGATCCACGGGCGGCAATGATGGCGTGTCAGCCGAGGAAAGCTCGATCAGCCCGAGCATCTCTTCAGCCTCGGCATACTCGACCTGTGGGCCAACTTCCAGCTGCGCGCCAGTACCGATCAGGAACGGCACATTGAATACGGTTTCGATCGCGCTGAGCACTGCACCGATGACCCCGGCTCTACGCTCGGCTGCCGTAATGCCGTTGATCGCCTGATCGATGTTCAGCCCCATGTTCGCGATACCGGCGCCAATCAACGGCAAAGCCACCGGCCAGCCCACGGCCGCCATCGGGCCGAACACCTTCAGGCCGGCGCTCAGATACCCGGTCCAGAGTTTCTTGCGCAGGTCACTGTTGGATGTGAGCACCAGATGCGCCTCGGCAGCCATGCCCGCACGGGTCGACTCGCTTAACCAAGTGAAGGCGTCACCGCTGATCGCAACGTTGCTGCGGTTGATCATCCGATGATCGCTGTGGCCCCAGGTGCTCACCAAACGGTTCATCAGATCGGTGAGGTTCTCGGTGATGTGATTGCTGTCAGCCAGCGAGAAGTGCTTCAGAAACAAGGGGCGTTTCTGCTCTGAATTCATCTGATCGAGCAACCACCAGTGCAGATCCGCTGCAGTGTCCATCAGTCGAAAGGCCTGAGGTTCTCCCGGCAGGTAAAGAGTCTGCCGGCCACTGTCTTCGACCAGACGCAGGACGTTGGTGGCGACATGGCCGTCCAGATCAAGCGTGCGCACTTGCGCGCCGACCGGGTATGTGGCTCGCAACATTTGCAGGGTAATGGGCCAGGTAATCGGGCCGATCAGCGAGGTGACGATGCGTTGGAAGTCATTGCCGTCAACATCACCCTCTTGCAGCGCCTGCACGGCCTGACTGAGGAAGTTGCACTTGGCCAGGGCGCGGAAATCTTCCGACGAGGTTTGCCAGAATTTCGTCAACTGACCGGTGTAGCGCGTGCTGAAATCGACGGCCCAGAACGCCTTCAGCACGTCGCTGCCAAGCAGTCGCACTTCGTTGTCCTGATTGAAATTCTCCGCGTCCGGGCCATCCGAGTAGAAGCCACAGTAAAGGCCCAGCAAATCTGCGTTGTCTTGATCGGTTGCACGAAAGCGATGGATCACCAACTGCGTGAGGGTGAGCGTTTCATAAGGCTTTTCCAGCAAGTGTTCCCAACCGGTGAAGGTCAGCGTGCTGCTTTGCGCCGTTTTGAAACGATGGAAATAAACCTCGTCGGGATCAAGGCCGGATAGCCCTTTGTCCGTCAGCAGTTCGATCGCGACTTGCCGGGCCGCGTCGAGCAGGCTCGGGCAGGTCTGCACGATGCTGGTGGCGATGGCCTTGAGGGCGGTTTTGTCCGCTGCGTTCGGCAGCAGACGGCGTTCGGGAATGGTCATGCGGGTGTTCATCCTTGAGGCAAAGGTCGAGGATGACCGACGCGCTCAAGGGGAGGGTGTTACCCGGTTACTGCATGTTGGTTGTCCCGTTGAGGGGCAGCGAATGCAGACGCAGGTTTTCAAAGATATTCGGACCGAATCAGATCCGTATCGAACGGCGTCAGACCTTGTTCAGGTGCGAACACCCTCTGCGCCTGCTCTGCAGAGCCCACTCGTTCGCCTCGTGCCCGCACATGTAAATCGAAAAGCGTGTGCAGATCCGGCCTTGGTGTATGCACCAGGGCGCGTAGCATCAACGAAACTCCGCTGAGGTTGTTGTCGACGTTGTTCCAGCGGGGCGATGAAGTCAGCCCCAGATCTGCCCAGATCATGCGTCGCTCCTCCAGGTCCATCACGAATGGCAGGCAGATACTCGTGTCGGAGGCGATATCGATGCGGTCGACCACGGAGCGAGGCTCGAACACTTCGCCAGATGCCGTATCGGCGCGGGCCATCCAGCCCGCGAAGCATTCAGGAAGGTCGCAATATGGCTGCCAGGTAAACGAATTGAGGGACGTGACGACATAGCGGACGCCCTTTTTGACGAGAACATCAAGGTCGAGGTCGATGAATTCGGAGGCGCCGTTGGGCGCGTCGACGATGTCCCCGCTGTGGTAACCGCCATAACCTTTGAGGTTGTAATAGGCGACCGCTTCCTTGAAGACGAAGTCAGTGTCGAAGAAGGCGGCAGACAAGTCGATGTCCGTGCGGTCACGACCATTCTTCCACCACAGGAACAGGCGGATGAATCGCGTGTCGGGCATCGGCAGTCGACTGCCGCGCACCAGCGTGCGCAGCGACTTCGCTGCGGCGCGCTGTGCCAGTGGCACCCGGTATTCGCGCAACGCCGGATCGATGAAACAACGCCCCAGTGGTGGCAGCAACGTGAAACGCGCGATCAGGGCGTTCTCGCAAATCTGTGCGGCACGTGCCAATACCTGCGGTGCGATCGACTCTCGACGATCAGCAGTGCCGAAGACTTTTGCCAGCGCTCCTTTAGGTGTGAACGCCCGCAAGGGCAGGGGGCGCGGGGCATTTACATGGGACAGCAATTGCAGCAACACAGGTGAGGACACTTGCGCCGCGACAGCCGCAAAGGCGTCGAGCACCGCGTCCGGTTCTGTGGCACGCCGTAACATTACGTCCAGACGGCGCGCGAATTCTCCGGGACGATCCTGCAGCACCGGCGTAAGCGCGGCGATCTGGCGTTGGGCAAGCATGGTTTCGACACGCGACCCGAACGAGGCTGGCGGATCGTTGCGTCGCGCTGCGGTGATGGCCGCGAATGCCCGAGGATACTTCTCAGCGTAATCGCCTGGATGCAGGACTTCGGCCAGACGTTTCCAGCGCTCGGCCTGGCGCATCACATCCTCGGTAGCGTTGGGCATGCGGTCGAGCAGGCGCAACAGCTTGCGACGCATCGAACGTTTCATTTTGCTAAAGCGCGTCAGAGCCGTTGCCAGCGATACGTCTCCGCCATGCAGTGCGATCGCCACGCGCAGCACGTCGGTTGCCGTTTCGACATTTTGCTCAAGGAATTCCTCGACCCGGGCATCGTCACCGATATGCAGGATCAGCGCGCCGCCGACCAGCGCGCGAATCTCGCGGAACGGGATGGTATCGGGCAGCAGACGGAACACGTCGTTTCTGTAAGTTCGGATAAACCAAGTGACATCCGCGGCTTCCTCTTCGGACAGCGAGGTACGCGATGAGACCAGCGGCTCGAGCAATGCCTCGAACTCGCTGACACTTCCCGGTTCGATAACCCAATGGATGAAGTTGCCTTCAAGCATGGCTGGCCGAACCTGTTCGCTGGGTGGCAGGCGCCGAAGTGTGTGGTAGTGAATGACGGCGTTGAGATACAACTCCGCCTCTGTTGCTTCGAGGACTTGATTGGGGAAGTCAGGATAAAACGGTCGGTGATGTACATGAGCACCGCTGCGACGCCGCAGGACGCGAATGACTTCACGCAGCCAATTCTTGAGTTCTACCGCAGAGAGCAAGCCGATCTGCTCGATCAGCGACTCGGAAAGTACACATCGGAACGCCGCGACTTCTTTGACCGCTGATGCGATCTGCGCGCGTGTGGCTCCGCCAGAGCCGGCAGGGACGTGAAGTTTTGTACGGCGCCGCAGGAACAGCTCCTGATTCATCATGATTTCTTCCTTGGTCGCCGTTTCCAGTGAGCTGAAGCTCACCTGTGCAATCGATACGAAAACGCCTGCAATAAGCAGGCGCGGTGTGGAGAGCGGAACCCCTAGTTCATGGAGGATAGAAGGAAGGTGTTCCATAGCCACGGCGGCATACTACCGGAGGTCATAGCGGCTTGTCAGCCAACCACATATTTTGAAACGGGCTCGCTTGCCAGCGGCTATTACCGCCGCGCCACATCCGAAAAATAGAACTTGTCCAGCGTATGCCGCGATTCGGTGTATTCGAACTGGCGGCCGTCCTGCAGGAAGGTCTGGTTGCTGACCACGATGACATGGCTCTGGCCGTCGAGGTCCAGGTGTTGTTGGTCGTCCTTGCTGGACGGCACGGCTTCGATGGTGCGCTGAGCGTAGGCGATCTGCAGTTGCAGGGTCTGCTCGATGTGGGCGTAGATCGAATGTTCGGCGATGTCTGCAGACAGGTCGGGGATGACGTCGCTGACGAAGTGGTTGATGTCGAGGATGACGCGTTTGCCGTCGATGCGCCGTACCCGCTTGATCCGGGTGATCGGGCTGCCGGGTTCGGCATTGATATGTTCAAGCAATGCACCTTCCAGCGGCACCTGACACATCTCGACCACTTCGGTGCTGACGTCGTTGCCCAGTCGCGGGTGGGTCTCCTGAAAACTGACGATGCCGCCGAGCTGGAATTCGATCGGGTTGGTCGACAGCACGAACGCGCCTTTGCCGTGAACCTTCTGGGCAAACCCGCGCTCCTGCAATTGGTCGATAGCCTTGCGCACCGTGCCGCGGCTGGCCTGATAGGTGTCCATCAGTTCGGTTTCGGAAGGCAGCCGGGCGCCGCGCTCCAGGCGCTGGGTGGTGATGCTGGCAAGCAAATCGCTGTAGATCTGGTTGTATTTGCTCATGGCTGGACTCTGTGCCGACGGTGCTCAAAACCCCGAACCTTAAGGGCAGGGTAGGGGTTTGTCCATGCGGACGAAGGAAAACATCTTAGGTCAGAGTAGGAAGAATCCGCATTTTTCTGACGTTCATGCACGGATGCAAACTCGTACAGACGAGTTGTTGCATTAACTCGTACAGACGAGTATTTTTCCTCTCGGCGTGCTGCCAATAACAACAATCCACGATGGAAGAACAAGCATGAGCCATGACTATCCGAACATCGCCAAGGAGCTGCTGGAAAGCCTTGGTGGCCGTGACAACATCGAGCAGGCGGCGCATTGCGTGACGCGTTTGCGTCTGGCGCTGAAGAACCCCGCGCTGGTAAATGTGGCCGCCCTCAACGGCGTCGATCTGGTCAAGGGTTCGTTCTTCACCGGCGGGTTGTATCAGGTGGTCATCGGCCCGGGTGATGTTGAAAAGGTTTATGCCGAACTGCGCCAGCAGACAGGTCTCGCGGCATCGACCATCGCCGACGTTAAACAGAAAAGCGCTGAGAAGATCAACGCCGTGCAGCGGTTGGTGCGGGTGTTTTCCGATGTGTTCATGCCGATCCTGCCGGCGCTGATCATTGCCGGCCTGTTGATGGGCATCAACAACCTGCTCGGCGCCAAGGGCATGTTCATCGATGGCCAGACCCTGCTGGATGCCTATCCCAACCTCGACGGGTTGTGGAGCCTGATCAATCTGATGGCCAACACCTCGTTCGTGTTCCTGCCGGCGCTGGTGGGCTGGTCGGCGGCCAAGCGTTTCGGCGGCAGCGAAATCCTCGGCATCGTCCTCGGTCTGATGCTGGTGCACCCGGACCTGCTCAACGCCTGGAATTACGGCAAGGCGGTGGCCGGGCTGGATGGGCAGCAGCTGCCGTACTTCGACATCCTCGGCCTGTTCCAGGTGGAAAAGGTCGGTTACCAGGGGCAGATCCTGCCGATCCTGCTGGCGGCGTACGTAATGAGCGTGATCGAAAAATGGCTGCGCGCACGCGTGCCCAACGCGGTGCAGTTGCTGGTGGTGCCGATCACCACCATCGTTGTCACTGGCGTGCTGGCGCTGGCGATCATCGGCCCGGTGACCCGGCATATCGGCATCTATATCACCGAAGGGCTGGTGATGCTGTTCGATCTGGCGCCGTTGGTGGGCGGTCTGATTTTCGGCCTGCTTTATGCGCCCCTGGTGATCACCGGCATGCACCACATGTTCCTCGCCGTGGACCTGCAATTGATCTCGAGCCAGGGCGGCACTTTCATCTGGCCGATGATTGTCATGTCCAATCTGGCGCAGGGCAGTGCGGCACTGGCGGTTTTCTGGATGACGCGCAATGCGCGGGACAAGAGCATGGCTTCGACCTCGGCAATTTCTGCGTATTTCGGCATCACTGAGCCGGCGATGTTCGGCGTCAATTTGCGCTACAAATTTCCGTTTTACGCCGCGCTGGCCGGTTCGGCGCTAGGTTGCATGTTCCTCTCGCTGAACAAGATCCAGGCTTCTGCCATTGGCGTCGGTGGCCTGCCCGGTTTCATCTCGATCATTCCGCAGTTCATCCCGATGTTCGTCATCGGGATGCTGATCGCCATGCTCGTGCCGTTTGCCCTGACCTGCGTGCTGAGCATGAAGATTGTCCGTCCGGGTTACCGGGTCGCGTGAAGTCGAACTGCAGGAGCTGCCGGAGGCTCGGGCCGCGATCGGACGATCCTTTGATCCTGCCTTTCAAAATCGAAAGATCGCAGCCTCCGGCAGCTCCTACCGACATCGTAAAATTCAAGAGGAAAATCCGCCATGCAAGACTGGCAACGTTCGGTGATCTATCAGATCTACCCGAAGAGCTTTCACAGCCATGCGGGCAACGCCACTGGCGATCTGCTCGGCATCGTCGCCAAGCTCGATTACCTGCAATGGCTGGGGGTCGATTACCTGTGGGTCACGCCATTTCTGCGCTCGCCGCAGCGCGATAACGGCTACGACATCAGCGACTACTACGCGGTCGATCCTAGCTACGGCAGCATGGCCGACTGTGAGCTGCTGATTGCCGAAGCGGGCAAACGCGGGATCAAGTTGATGCTCGACATCGTGGTCAACCACACCTCGATCGAGCACGTCTGGTTCCAGCAGGCGCGCAGCAGCCTCGACAATCCTTACCGCGACTTCTATATCTGGCGCGACCAGCCGAACAACTGGGAATCCAAATTCGGCGGTTCCGCCTGGGAGTACGAAGCGCAGACCGGCCAGTATTACCTGCACCTGTTCGACCACACCCAGGCCGACCTCAATTGGGACAACCCCACAGTCCGCGACGAAGTGTTCAAGATGATGCGTTTCTGGCGCGACAAGGGTGTGGGTGGCTTTCGTCTGGACGTGATCAACCTGATCTCGAAACCGGCGGATTTCCCCGAGGACGACAGCGATGGTCGGCGCTTCTACACCGATGGGCCTAACGTGCATGCGTACTTGCAGGAGATGCACCGTGAAGTCTTCGAAGGGCATGAGCTGATCAACGTCGGCGAGATGTCCTCGACCCGCCTCGAACACTGCATCCGCTACTCCAATCCGCAGTCGAAAGAATTGTCGATGACCTTCAACTTTCATCACTTGAAGGTCGATTACCCGAACCTGCAGAAGTGGGTCCGCGCCGATTTCGACTTCCTCCAGCTCAAGCAGATTCTCTCCGACTGGCAGACCGGCATGCAGGCGGGCGGCGGCTGGAATGCGCTGTTCTGGTGTAACCACGATCAGCCTCGCGTGGTCTCGCGGTTCGGCAATGACGGCGAATACCGCGAGCTGTCGGCGAAGATGCTCGGCACCGCGTTGCATTTTCTACAGGGCACGCCCTTCGTTTATCAGGGCGAAGAATTGGGAATGACCAATCCGGGGTTCGAGAGCATCGAGCAATACCGTGATGTCGAGACCCTGAATATCTTTCGCCTCAAGCGTGAAGCCGGGGCAAGCGACCTCGACAACATGGCGGCGATCATGCAGAAGTCCCGCGACAACGGGCGCACGCCGATGCACTGGCACGCCGGGCACAACGCCGGTTTCACTCGCGGCGAACCGTGGATCGGCGTGCCGGCCAATGCCGCGCAGATCAACGTCGCGCATCAGTTGCACGACCCGGAATCGGTGCTGCATCACTATCGGCGCCTGATCGCTTTGCGCCGCACTGAAGCGTTGATCTCCGATGGCATCTATCGCCAGTTGTTGCCGGAGCATCCACAGGTCTGGGCGTACCTGCGCGAGGGGACGGGAGAACGCTTGTTAGTGGTGAACAACTTCTATGGCACTGCCTGTGAGGTCGAGCTACCGGCGCTGATCGACGAAGCCCAGGAGCAGCGCTTGTTGATCAGCAACTACCCGGACTGTCCGCAACGCACGCGGTTACTGCAGTTGCGACCTTACGAATCCTTCGTGCTGCACCTGACCGACCCCTGATTTTTAACTGAATAACAACCTTTGAAAAAACACGCAGAACGCTGCGCGGGGGATTTGTGCGCGCTGAATTCCTGCAACCACACAATAAAAACAACGGGTGGCATATATGAGAGCAACCATAAATTACAGTCTGGCAGTCGCGGGGATTTGTCTGGCAATGCCCACGTCATCACATGCGCTGGAGTTCGGCGGCTATCTGCGCAGCGGTGTCGGTACATCGGTCAATAGCAGCAGCCAGTCGTGTTTCCAGTTGCCCGGCGCGCAGACCAAATATCGCCTCGGTAACGAGTGCGAGCAGTACGGTGAGCTCGAGCTGCGCCAGGATCTGTACACCCTCGACGACGGCTCGGTGCTGAGCGTCGACGGCATGGCCTCGCTGTATAACCGCTACGACCGCAGCCTGACGTTCAAGGAAGACAACGGCTCGATTCGTTTGCCGCAGGCGTATGCGCAATGGTCGGCGATGCCCGCGCTCAACGGCGGTTCGCTGTGGGCAGGGCGGCGCTACTACAAACGTAACGACATCCATATTTCCGATTTCTATTACTGGAACCAGAGCGCCACCGGGGCAGGCATTGAAGATGTGTTGCTCGGTGGCTTGAAATACAGCTACGCGTTTTCGCGCAAGGACAACCTTTACCAAAAGGATTACATCAACCGCTATGACTTCAATGTCGGCGGTTTCAACAGTAACCCGGGCGGTGAACTGGAGTTCGGCCTGAGCTACATCGACAAGCCCGACAGCCGCGATGCTCACCGTGGCTGGGCGATCACCACCCAGCACGTGCAGCAGGACTTTTTCGGTGGCAAGAACAAACTGGCGCTGCAATACGGCGAAGGGCCGGGCACCGGATTGGGCTATACCGGTAACGTCAGGCTTGATGACCGCAACAAGAGCTATCGCATCGTCGAGTTTTTCGACTGGCAACTGACGCCACGTTTTGGCGGACAATTGCAGGCGGTGTATCAGAAGGATATTCGTCAGGGCGGCGCCGGCCAGAACTGGCTGTCACTCGGCGTGCGCCCGGCCTATGCGCTGAGCGAGCAGTTCAAACTGGTGACCGAACTGGGGCACGATCAGGTCGAGGCGGCGGACGGCACGCGCAAGCTGAGCAAGTTCACCTTCGCGCCGACCTGGTCACCCAAAGGCCCGGAATTCTGGGCGCGGCCCGAGGTGCGTCTGTATTACACCTATGCCAGCTGGAACCAGGCAGCCAAGCGTGCCGCCAACCTGTTGGCCAAAGGCTCGGCACTCTCCGACACGGGCACCTTCGGCAACGCGCGGCACGGCGCCAATGTCGGCTTGCAGGTTGAATACTGGTGGAAATAAGCAAAGCGGCTGCGACCGCTCATTCAATCAATACAAGCTCAGGTGATGTCATGGCCACACCCCAACAATTGCAGCTGCTGGCTCCTTTATCCGGCGTGCTGATGGCGCTGGACCAGGTGCCCGACCCGGTGTTTGCCGGGCGGATCATCGGCGACGGTTTGTGCATCGACCCGACTTCGTCAACGCTCTGCGCACCGTTGGCCGGTGTGGTCAGCGATGTGCAGGCCAGCGGGCACGCGCTCACCATCACCAGTGACGCGGGTGTGCAGGTGTTGATGCATATCGGCCTGGACACGGTGAATCTCGCCGGCAAAGGTTTCACCCGTCGCGTTGAAGCGGGGCAGCGGGTCGAAGCGGGGCAGGCGCTGATCGACTTCGATGCTGACTACATTGCCCTGCACGCGCGCAGTTTGTTGACCTTGATGCTGGTGGTCAGCGGCGAGCCGTTCGATTCGCTCGTTGGCTCAACCGGGTTGGTCGAGGTGGGCCAGCCAGTGCTGGACGTCGTGGTCGGCGCAGCCGCCAGCGAAAACACAGCGCCGGTGCCGGGCGATGCGGTGTTCTCGCAGCCGATCAACTTGCCCAATCCCAACGGTCTGCACGCTCGGCCGGCGGCAGTATTTGCCCAAGCGGCCAAAGCATTTTCAGCGGCCATCCATCTGCACAAGCTGCAAGCGCAAGCCAACGGCAAATCATTGGTGGCAATCATGGCTTTGCAAACGGCCCATGGCGACAGTGTGCAGGTCAGCGCCGAAGGTGAAGATGCCGTAGCCGCCGTCGAAGCGCTGGGCCGATTGCTGAGCGAAGGCTGCGGCGAAGCGGTGACAGCGCCCGCACCGGTCGAAGCCGATGCGGCAGAAATGCCGAACATCCTGCGCGGTGTCTGCGCCTCGCCCGGTTCGGCGTTGGGCCAAGTCATGCAGATCGTCGAAGCGTCGCTTCTGGTCAACGAGTTCGGCGCCGAGCCGCCAAATGAACTGGAGGCGTTGAGCCAGGCCCTGATCGAAGCCGACATGGCCCTGCAACATCTGCGCGACACCGCCAGCGGCCTAGCGCAGGCGGAGATCTTCAAGGCGCATCAGGAGCTGCTGGCCGACCCGAGCCTGCTGGATCAGGCCCATGCCTTGATCGATGAAGGCAAAAGCGCAGCGTTTGCCTGGAAAACCAGCACCGATGCAACGGCGGCGATGTTTCGCTCGCTGGGCAATGCCTTGTTGGCTGAGCGCGCGGCGGATCTGGATGATGTCGGCCAGCGCGTGCTGAAGCTGATCCTCGGTGTTCACGAGCAGACGCTGGAGTTGCCGGACGACACCATTCTGATCGCCGATCAGTTGACCCCTTCACAGACTGCCGGGCTCGACACGCGCAAGGTGCTCGGGTTTGCCACCGTTGGCGGGGGCGCCACCAGCCATGTCGCGATCCTCGCGCGAGCCTGCGGTTTGCCGGCGATCTGCGGTATGCCATTGCAAATGCTCGGGCTCGGCAACGGCACGCGGGTGCTGCTCGATGCCGACAAAGGCGAATTGCAGTTGCACCCGGACGCCGAGTCCATCGATCAATTGCGCACGCGACATGAGCGCCAGCGCCAGCGTCATCAGCAGGAACTGGCCCAGGCCAGCGAAGCGGCTTGTACCCGTGACGGTCAGCACATCGAAGTCACCGCCAACGTTGCCTCGCAGGGCGAAACCGCCCAAGCCATGGAACTGGGCGCGAGTGGCGTTGGACTGCTGCGTTCGGAGTTTCTCTATCTGGATCGGCAGCAAGCGCCGAGCCACGATGAACAAGTGGCCACCTACAGCGCCATCGCCCGCACCATCGGGCCGGCCCACAATCTGGTGGTGCGCACCCTCGATGTCGGTGGCGACAAACCGCTGGCATATGTGCCGATGGACAGCGAAACCAATCCTTTCCTCGGCCTGCGCGGCATTCGTCTGTGCCTTGAGCGACCGCAACTGTTGCGTGAGCAATTTCGCGCCGTGCTGGCCTGCTCGGAGCTGACGCGTCTGCACATCATGTTGCCGATGGTCAGCAATCTTGCCGAGCTGCGTTCGGCCAGGCACATCCTCGAGCAGGAGGCGCGGGTGCTGGGACTGATGCACTTGCCGAAACTGGGGATCATGATCGAAGTGCCTGCCGCTGCGCTGATGGCCGATGTGCTGGCGCCGCACGTGGATTTCTTTTCCATCGGCACCAACGATCTCACCCAATACACCCTGGCCATGGATCGCGATCATCCGCGCCTGGCCAGCCAGGCGGACAGTTTTCACCCTGCGGTGCTGCGCCTGATCGCGATGACGGTGAAGGCTGCGCATGCCCACGGCAAATGGGTCGGCGTCTGCGGCGCCATGGCGTCTGAACGTCTCGCCGTACCGTTGCTGCTGGGGCTGGGGGTGGATGAATTGTCGGTGAGCGTGCCGTTGATTCCGGCGATCAAGTCGGCCGTGCGCGAGGTGAATCTGGCCGACTGTCGCATCATCGCCGAACAGGTCTCGAACCTGGAAAGCGCTGGCGATGTGCGCGAAGCCTTGCAGCGCTTTCATGAGGCCAACATCGCTGCCTCGCCGATTATGGAGAATTGAACATGTTCGACAAATTGCAGCAGGCATTCTGGAAAGCACTGACGCCGGATCTGGTGCCGGAAGAGGTGAAAGCTGCCGCCGATTCGGTTGCCGGCCTGAGCGCCGAGATCGTGGCGGCGCTGGGCGGTGTGGATAACCTCAAGTCGCAGCAACCGCTGGCGCTGACCCGGGTGCGCGTGGCGCTGCATGACGAGGCCCGTGTCGACCGTCAGGCCCTGAGTGTGGCCGGTGTGGCGGGCGTTATGCCGCTTGAAGGTGGCGTGCTGCACCTGATTACCGGGCTGCGCGCATAAGGGCCGACAAGACGTGCGGCCGCAGGTCGCCCTTACTGTTTCTCAACTGCGGGTGTATCGTATTCGCCTTTTTGCGGATCCCTCGGGGTCTGTCGCTGATACGTGAGGTAGTTGAGTTCATGTCCTTTACCCGTCGCCAAATCCTCGGTGGCCTGGCCGGTCTTGTTGTCGTTGGCGTGGGCGCGGGAGGCGCGTCGCGTTACTGGCTGGGCAAGATGGCCGACGCCGAGGCCGGCCACGACTATGAACTGATCGCCGCGCCGCTCGATGTGGAGCTGGTGCCGGGGCACAAGACCGAGGCCTGGGCATTCGGCCCGTCGGCGCCGGGCACCGAGTTGCGTGTACGCCAGGGTGAATGGCTGCGGGTGCGTTTCATCAATCACCTGCCGGTGGCGACCACCATCCACTGGCACGGCATCCGCCTGCCGCTGGAAATGGACGGCGTGCCTTATGTGTCGCAACTGCCGGTATTGCCGGGCGAATATTTCGACTATAAATTCCGCGTGCCGGACGCTGGCAGCTACTGGTATCACCCGCATGTCAGCAGCAGCGAGGAACTGGGGCGCGGGCTGGTCGGGCCGCTGATCATCGAAGAACGCGAGCCGACCGGGTTCAAGTACGAGAAAACCCTGAGCCTGAAGAACTGGCACATCGACGAGCAAGGCCAGTTCGTCGAGTTCAGCATCCCCCGCGAAGCGGCCCGTGGCGGTACCGCCGGGCGGCTGTCGACGATCAATGGTGTACCGTTGCCGGTGATTGATCTGCCGGCCGGGCAGATCACCCGGGTGCGTTTGCTCAACCTCGACAACACCCTGACCTATCGCATCAATATTCCTGGGGTCGAAGCGAAGATCTACGCGCTGGATGGCAACCCTGTCGAGCCACGACCATTGGGCAAGGAATACTGGCTCGGCCCTGGCATGCGCATTTGCCTGGCGATCAAGGCCCCGGCGGCGGGTGAAGAGTTGTCGCTGCGTAACGGCCCGGTGCGTCTGGGCACGCTGCGTTCAGTCGCCAATACCGACGCGCCGACGGACTGGCCGAAAGCCCTGCCGCCCAACCCGGTGGCCGAGCCGGATCTGGCCAATGCGGAGAAACTCAACTTCAATTTCGAATGGGTCGGCTCGGTCTCGGTGAACACCGAAAACGGCAAACCGCCGAGCCTGTGGCAGATCAACGGCAAGGCTTGGGACATCACCGACAAGACCTGTGCTGACCGGCCGATTGCCAGCCTGAAACTGGGCCAGAGCTATATTTTCGAATTGAAGAACATGACCCAGTACCAGCACCCGATCCACCTGCACGGCATGAGCTTCAAGGTGATCGCGTCGAACCGGCACAAAGTCGTGCCGTATTTCACCGACACCTATCTGTTGGGCAAGAACGAGCGTGCGCAAGTGGCGCTGGTGGCGGATAACCCAGGGGTGTGGATGTTCCACTGCCATGTCATCGACCACATGGAAACCGGCTTGATGGCCGCGATCGAGGTGAAGTGATGCGCCAGATCCGCCCGGCGGCGATCATCGACCGCAGCCGCGACCGCGACTTCATGCGCGAAGCCCTGACCCTCGCCGCACAGGGCGCCGCCCTCGGTGAGGTGCCGGTGGGCGCAGTGCTGGTGCAGGATGGCGTGGTCATCGGTCGCGGCTTCAATTGCCCGATCAGCACCAGCGACCCGAGTGCCCACGCCGAAATGGTCGCGATCCGCGCCGCCGCGCAGGCAGTGGATAACTATCGCCTGCCGGGCAGCACGCTGTATGTGACGCTGGAACCGTGCAGCATGTGCGCCGGGCTGATCGTGCATTCGCGGGTGGCGCGGGTGGTGTATGGCGCGCTGGAACCGAAAGCCGGGATTGTGCAGAGTCAGGGGCAGTTTTTCAGCCAGGGCTTTTTGAATCACCGGGTGTTGTATGAGGGCGGGGTGCTGGCTGAGGAATGTGGCGCGGTGCTGACCGAGTTTTTCCGCGCCAGACGCACCAAAAGCCCCTCACCCTAACCCTCTCCCAGAGGGAGAGGGGACCGACCGAGTTGGATGGACCAAATCCGCCGACCTGAAATACCGAGTCGGATGCAAGTTTGGAAAGCTCAACAATCAGCTCCCTCTCCCTGGGGAGAGGGCTGGGGTGAGGGGTAGGCCCACCGCGGTCATGGGAAAATACGCTTACTTCCTGGCGACGATAACCGCCCGCATCGGCGCCGGCAGCCCTTCAATGGTTTTGCTGTGATCCTCCGGATCAAGAAAATCACTCAGCGACTGATACTTCATCCACTCAGTCCCGCGCTGTTCCTCCACTGTCGTGGTGCTGACATCCACGCAGCGAATATCGCTGAACCCGGCCCGACGCAGCCACAATTCCAGCGCCGGCACCGACGGCAAAAACCACACGTTGCGCATCTGCGCGTAGCGATCTTCCGGCACCAGCACCTGGTGCTTGTCGCCTTCGACCACCAGGGTTTCCAGCACCAGTTCCCCACCCTTGACCAGGCAATCCTTCAGAGCCAGCAAATGCTCGATCGGCGAGCGGCGGTGGTAGAACACGCCCATGGAAAACACCGTGTCGAAGCCTTCCAGATTCGGCGGCAGGTCTTCGAACGGGAATGGCAGGTGCCAGGCATTCGGCTCGGACAAGTAACGCTGCACCGCCTGGAACTGGCAGAAGAACAGCCAGTTCGGGTCGACCCCGATCACGCTGTCGGCACCGGCGCCGAGCATGCGCCACATGTAGTAGCCATTGCCGCAGCCGACATCGAGGATGCGTTTGCCCTTCAGGTCGAGGTGCGGGGAGACCCGCGACCACTTCCAGTCCGAACGCCATTCGGTGTCGACATGCACACCGAACAGATCGAACGGCCCTTTGCGCCACGGCGACAGGCCCATCAGTGCGGTGCGCATCTGCGCGCGCGTGTCGTCGTCGCAGTCGGTGTCGAGTTTCAGGCCGTTGAGCAGGTCGACTTCGCTTGGCTGGATCTTCGGCAAGGCGTCCAGCGCACTTTGCCAGCGTTCCAGATCGCCGTGGCCTTTGTCCATTTTCTTGTCGATTTGCGCTTGCAGGGTGTTGGCCCATTCGGCCAGCGGAGTACCGGCCAGACGGCGGGCGAGGGGGGACAGATCAATCATGGCAAGGCAATCAACGAGGCAAAGTTAAGACACTGGAACCACGGCACGACTTTCGAGAACCCGGCGGCCAGCAGGCGTTCGCGGTGTTCTTCGAGGCTGTCGGGTTTCATGACGTTTTCGATGGCGCTGCGCTTCTGGGCGATTTCCAGTTCGCTGTAGCCGTTGGCGCGTTTGAACGCTACGTGCAGGTCGGTGAGCAGCGCGTGCTCTTCGGCATCGTTGAAGCGCAGCTTTTCCGAGAGAATCAGCGCGCCGCCGGGCAACAACGATTGGCGAATCCGCGAGAGCAACGCGGTGCGCTGGTCCGGGGCGATGAATTGCAGGGTGAAGTTCAGCGCGACTACGGAGGCGGGCTCAAATTGCAGCGCGAGGATATCGCCCTCAATTACCTCCACCGGCAGCAGTTCCTGAAACATCGAATCCTGACCGTTGAGGTATTCGCGACAGCGCTCGACCATCGCCGCCGAGTTATCCACCGCGATGACCCGGCAACCGTCGGTGCGCACATGACGGCGCAGGGCTTGAGTGACTGCGCCGAGCGACGAACCGAGGTCGTAGAGCACGCTGTTGGGCTGGGCGAATTGCGCGGCGAGCACGCCGAGGTTTTCGACGATGGTCGGGTAACCCGGCACCGAGCGCTTGATCATGTCCGGGAACACCCGCACCACGTCTTCATTGAAGGCGAAGTCAGGCACCTGGGCCAAGGGCTGGGCGAATAGGCGATCGGGTTCTTTGCTCACGGCGGTGTCCGGCGGTGTCGGTGGAAAAGGCCGGCATTTTAGCCAAAGTGGGACGCGGATGCTTGGGTTGTCTGATAAAGCGCGGGGATATTGCTCTGCCAGGCAGCGCGTGCAGCGGATGGCGGGAAGGAGCAATGAATGACCAAGTCGAGGAGCGAGACTTGGTCATTCATCATCAGGGTGAATTACCGACTACGCATAAATACATTGAATTTTGCTTCACCAACGACTCGCAGAGTTTCGGTCCTATCGTCCTTGCCTTTAAAGTCAAAGTTCAAAATGTAGCTCAACTGTTCAGAGCTGTTTGCCACGACCTCAACGGAAACACTCCCGCTTTCAGGTTTGTAAGTGTAGAAAGTCAAGAAATCGTCATTGGCGCCAGACTCGAAATAATAGAGTTCTTGAAACGGGAACGCTGCGCCAGGGGTATAAGTGTCTGATTGAATATTGCGGGAAAAAACGAAGCTCATCCCTTTTTTTGAACTGCCAAAGCCGTTTTCATAGGCACGCCCAAGCAGTGCAATCGAATCGCTGTTGCTGTCCTGAGCGAATTCAAAGTTTTGAGTATAAAGCTCTACTCGGTTGGAAATTTTGGCCTTGAGATCGCAGTTGACGGAGATAAAAGGATCCAGCTGATGTGCAGAAGTTTTCTTCTTGAAAAAGCTCATGGTGTTCTTCCTTGTTTAGATTGGTGATGAGTTAACCCAAGGAATACTAAGCAGGCAGGAATATACCGGCTACTGTCAGAACTGACAGGTTTTTATAACGTTTCGAGATACGTTGAGCAGTTTATGGTTATGAACTTTGGTTAAGTTTTTCATCGTTATTAAACGCCGAAGCGGCGATGCCCTACTGGTCCAGCCGGTAGCTGGACCAGGCTGATCCAGCGCCGATAGTCGCTGGGCGGCGCATCGTGCAGCCAGCCGAGCAGCGCCAGCAACGGCAATGGTATGACCAACAGGCACAGCAACGCCGCATGGGTGCTGACACCGTAGAGAAACGTCACCGCGCCCATCAGCGCCAGAATCAGCCAGCACACGATCAATTTACCGAAATGGCGCAGTCAAAGGTTTCCACTGGCAGCACTTCCGGTGCCCACGGTTGTTGCGAAGTCAGGCGCAAACGCCCGGTGCCGGCCGCGAAGGCCTGGAAGCGCCAGGTCGAAACCCCCGCTGCGCCCACCACGCCGGCATCTTCCGGATTGCTGTAAACCTCCGGGCTGAGCGCGCGCAACACGCCGCCAGCCGAATCCTGAATTGCCCAGCGGTAGCCGGTGGTCGGGTTGCTTGGCAGGCTGATGATCAGGTTTTGCCCGACGTTGAGCCGCACGGGGCATTCGCGTTGTTTTTCCACAGTCACGTTGTGTTTCGGTTGCGTGGCGCAGGCGGCCAGCAAGGAAAGGGCGAGGGGGAGAAACAGGCGAGTGGGGGACATGGGGTCAGCAGCTCCGGCGGTTACGACGAACGGCGAGCATAACTGAAGATGAGACAAAGTGTGACAGCCGGGTGCCGCGTTTACTGGACTAACGCCAAGCCCTCACCCTAGCCCTCTCCCAGAGGAAGAGGGGACTGACCGCGGGATATTGGCGAGGTATGCCGACCTGAGCGCGCGTCAGCGCATCCATAATCGCCTCGGTATTTCAGGTCGATGAATAGCGCAAGCCAACTCGGTCGGCTCCCTCTCCCTGGGGAGAGGGCTGGGGTGAGGGGCTACGGGCTACCGGTCAAAACAACACCTTCGCCACATCCGCAAACCGCTTGGCAAAGTGCACAGTAATCCCTTCCTTCAGATAATCCGGCAGTTCTTCAAAATTACCCCGGTTCGGCTCCGGCAGAATCAGCTCGAAAATCTTCTGCCGGCGCGCCGCGATCACTTTCTCGCGTACGCCGCCGATCGGCAATACGTGCCCGGTCAGGGTCAATTCGCCGGTCATGGCCACGCCTTTTTTCGGTGGCTGATTGCGTGCGAGGGAGAGCAGGGCGCTGGCCATGGTCACGCCGGCGCTCGGGCCGTCCTTTGGCGTCGCGCCTTCGGGTACGTGCAGGTGGACGAAGGCTTCGTCGAAGAACTTCGCGTCACCACCAAACTGCTTGAGGTGCGAGCTGACGTAGCTGTAGGCAATCTCCGCCGATTCCTTCATCACATCGCCGAGTTGCCCGGTGAGCTTGAAGCCACGATTCAAGGTATGAATCCGCGTGGCTTCGATCGGCAGGGTGGCGCCGCCCATGCTGGTCCAGGCCAGGCCGGTAATTACGCCGGTGCCGGACAGCACTTGTTCGTTACGGAACACCGGATGGCCGAGCGAGGCTTCAAGGTCTTTCGGCCCGAGTTTGATTACCGCTTTCGGATCGTCGATCAGCTTCATCACCGCTTTGCGCACCAGTTTGCCCATTTGCTTTTCCAGCTGCCGCACGCCGGCTTCACGGGCATAACCGTCGATCAGGGCTTTGAGCGCGGTGTCGCTGATGCTCAGGCTGCCTTTTGATACGCCAGCCTTTTCCAGCAGTTTCGGCCACAGGTGGCGCTTGGCGATGGCGACCTTTTCTTCGGTGATGTAGCCGGACAGGCGAATCACTTCCATCCGGTCCAGCAACGGGCCGGGGATTGAGTCGAGGGTGTTGGCGGTGCAGACGAACAGCACCTTCGACAGATCCATGCGCAGGTCGAGGTAGTGGTCGAGGAATTCGACGTTCTGTTCCGGGTCGAGGGTTTCCAGCAGTGCCGAGGCCGGGTCACCCTGATAGCTCTGGCCCATCTTGTCGATCTCGTCGAGCATGATCACCGGGTTCATCACTTCGACGTCTTTCAACGCCTGCACCAGTTTGCCCGGCTGCGCGCCAATGTAGGTGCGGCGGTGGCCCTTGATTTCGGCTTCGTCGCGCATGCCGCCGACGCTGAAGCGGTAGAACGGCCGGCCGAGGGATTCGGCGATGGATTTGCCAACGCTGGTTTTACCCACACCCGGCGGGCCGACCAGCAGCACGATCGAGCCGCTGATCTCGCCTTTGTACGCACCGACGGCGAGGAATTCGAGAATGCGATCCTTGATGTCGTCGAGGCCCGCATGGTGTTTGTCGAGAATTTTGCGCGCGTGCTTGAGGTCGAGTTTGTCCTCGCCGTACACGCCCCACGGTACCGATGTTGCCCAGTCCAGATAATTGCGCGTGACCGCGTATTCCGGCGAGCCGGTTTCGAGGATCGACAGTTTGTGAGTTTCTTCTTCGAGGCGTTTTTGCACCTGCGCCGGCAGGGTTTTGCCTTCGAGGCGCTGTTGGAACTGTTCGAGGTCGGCGCTGCGGTCGTCCTTGGTCAGGCCAAGTTCCTGCTGGATGACCTTGAGTTGCTCCTTGAGAAAGAATTCGCGCTGATGCTCGCCGATCTTGCGGTTAACTTCTGCCGAAATCTCCTTTTGCAGGCGCGCGACTTCGACTTCCTTGCGCAACATCGGCAGGACTTTCTCCATGCGCTTGAGCATCGGCACGCAGTCGAGCACTTCTTGCAGCTCGGGGCCGGTGGCGGAGGTCAGGGCGGCGGCGAAGTCGGTCAGCGGCGATGGGTCGTTGGGGCTGAAACGGTTGAGGTAGTTCTTCAGCTCTTCGCTGTACAGCGGGTTGAGCGGCAGCAGCTCCTTGATCGCATTGATCAGCGCCATGCCGTAGGCCTTGACCTCGTCGGTCGGCTCGGTCGGCTGATGCGGGTATTCGACTTCGACCAGATACGGCGGGCGGTGGTGCTTGAGCCAGGTCTTGATGCGCACGCGGCTCAGGCCCTGGGCGACGAATTGCAGTTTGCCGTTCTCGCGGCTGGCGTGGTGGACCTTGACCAGCGTGCCGTATTCGGGAAGGGCGCCAGTGTCGAAGTGGCGAGGGTCTTCCTGGGGCGTGTCCATGAAGAACAGGGCCAGGGAGTGGTGTTCGGATTTGCTGACCAGTTCGAGGGTTTCAGCCCACGGTTCTTCGTTGACGATGACCGGCAGGACCTGGGCCGGAAAGAACGGACGGTTGTGGATCGGGATGATGTAGACCTTGTCCGGCAGGTTTTGCCCGGGCAGCGCCAGGCCGGTGCCGGAGGAGGTGTGTTCGATGTGGTCGGTTTCGTAGTCGTCGTGGTTGTCCGGGCGATCTTGCTGGTCGGTCATGGGGCACCTGCGCAATGGGGTATGGGTCTTAGATGGGGCAGGGTTTGGGTGGTTTCAATGGGGGGCGGTGTTTCTACTTGTGTGTTCAGGGTTTTGACAGGGTTCACGCTTTTGACTTGGCGGCCTTTGGGCCGACCAGGTTCTTGGGGTTTAGGGGTATATCCTTGCTTCGGGTGCTGCGCCTACGGTTTGCTTCGCTGCACCTCCTCTCTGTGTTTGGCTGCGCCAAACGGTCGCTGCGCTCCCACGCCCGGATCAATCCCACCACTCAGCCTTCCGACGTCGCCCGTGGATCAAGATCAAGAGCCGGCGAGCTGACACTCGGCCTATCGAGTGGTGAGGAGCACAGCGTAGTCGGCTTTGGTTTTGTGGTGGATTTGCCCCTCACCCCAGCCCTCTCCCGAGGGAGAGGGGGCCGGTTTATGTGTTTTTCAAAGTCTGAGTTCAGCGTGGTATCGCACGTCGGCGTACCTCTTCCAAACACCTCGGTCAGTCCCCTCTCCCTCTGGGAGAGGGTTAGGGTGAGGGGCTTTTGATTTTTTTACATTCTGCATTTGGGTACGGGTTTACCTGACCAAGCTCATTACAAAGGCCACGTCAGTTCCTGAAGCAGAAAGAACCCGTTACAGGTGATTTCACGCGTGTCATCCGTGTGTCGTGCCTTGCCGGAAAGTTTGAAATCGTTGAAGGCATATCGGTATAGGTTGGGGTTGGGTTGAGTGACCGCGATAGTTGAAGAGGACTTCATGTCATATTCATAGACGAAGATGCCCCGTTCCGTAACGACACTTTCAGAGTAGTCGGGTGGGGAGGGAATCAGCAGGTTGCGAAGCGAGATGGACAGGGTTCGTTTGCTCGACAAGCCATCGTTTTCCCGAAAGGAAAAGTCGTAACCCCCTAACGGATTGAAAGATACCGATGAGGCGGTCGCCGTATAACTGGTCAGGTCTAAATATGTACCGCCAATGGTGCCTTTCACATCTACGGTGAGTGAACCGACTGCGAAGACCGCTGGAGACGCTTTTGGAGTTATCACGTGTGCTTCCTTGACTGACTTGGGTGGGAGAAGAAAGTCTGGAAGAAACGGCATAAAAGGTTAACTGTCACCTCTGACAGGTTTTTATGCCTATTCGCGATCTTATGCTACCAAGGCCAGTTATATAGGGGGGGCACAACTTATCTTTGGTGATTCTGAAAAGAGTAAATACAGAAAAGGCGATGTCTATCGGGAGGTCATCTCGATCTGGCGAATCACCCATAGATCAAATTCATTGCGGTCCATCTCGAACCTGTCTTGAGTCGCTGTAATTTCTGACAGTAGACAGAGTTATACAATTCAAAATATGAGGCATTTTCGGGTGATCTATGGTGCGACAGAATAGAGCTTGATGATTGAGACCAGCAAACAGGCCGAGAAATTTGCTGAATTTGCAGCGCCCCCCAGAGCCTATCCAGCCGATTTCCGAGGCACAACCGACGCGACTGTCGGAAAACTCCGCGCCACTTTCAACATCTGTAGGACAAGCACCTTTCCCAAAGACAAACACTTTTCAACCTGTGGGAGCTAGCCTGCTTGAAATGGGGCACTTTCAGTAAACCCAGATGTTGGATGTCAGGCCGCAATCGCTAGCAGGCTAGCGCCCACAGGAGACTCGCCATCTTAAGCACATTGTTTAGCACTAACCCGCCGGCATCATCAGCTATGGGATCGCTTGTCCAAATATGTCGTAGTGCAGTTATTTGCTAAAGCCCGCTGGAGAGTAGTAGTTACACGCAACGACTTCTGATAATTCATAGGGAACTGATGTGACTGGTCCATTTGCTTCGCAAATATCAAGAATTTTTCTAAATAACTCCCCTGGTGCATAGGCTCGCCAGTACATTTCCTTCTTCGTATTTGCTTCGCAACTGTATTCGCCAGGCGTCACTCCGATAGTCTTCAGCTCACTCAGCGCCTTATTGCAATTGTTTGCCTTGTCTGTAAGTGCGTCGGCTTTGACAAACGTTGAAGCAGTCAGCGCCATGATGGTTATCAAGAGCGCAGCGCCCCTGTTTCTCGTATTGTTCATGGTTGATCTCCTTGAATATTCAATGCAGCTTCCGGAACCACGGCTCAGGAGGTGCGCAGTTACTTTCCTGGCAAGAAGTGCTATTAATGCGACTGCATCCTCATCTTTTTTGATATAGATGGCTACTGTCATAGATGACAGTTTTTTAGTCCGTTTTTGCTGGGTTTCGATCGAGCTTATGCTCTTTGGGTTTTAATGCGGAAGGCGCACTCTTTCCCAGAGTTGTTCATATTCCGCTTCGGATTGGTCCTTATCTCGAATGCGTATTGAATACCTATCAACTCTGACAGTTGACGGTTTTTATAATGTTGTACGACATTGGTAGGGCGATTTCACACTAGGGAAGTGCGCAAAATCAAGAAGATAAATTATCAGTTCCCCTATTACGACAACCTATCGAGGCTGGACCATTTTGGAACATGGTCCTGCCAACTCAGGCTACCGTTTCCAGATTCTCTACTCTGCCGGGAACCTTGGCGGTCTGTTTGCAACCTTGGCGGATGTACAACAGTCAATCGACGCTCAAATAGCCGCGAGCGAAATAGGATAGCCTTCATTGGTACATGCTCTGCCGTGGATGGAGCATTTTGAGCGCTCCTCTATGTAAAAAGGCGCCACCCTTCACAAGGTGGCGCCTTTGTTTTACCGCCGTTAAATCTTATTCCGGCAGTTTGTACGCAATGATGTAGTCACCCATCTTGGTGCCCAGCGAGCCGTGGCCACCAACAACGAGCAGCACGTATTGCTTGCCGTCCTTGCCGGTGTAGGTCATCGGGGTCGCTTGGCCGCCGGCTGGCAGACGCGATTTCCACAGCTCTTTACCGGTATTCACGTCATAGGCGCGCAGGTACTGGTCGAGGGTGCCGCTGAGGAAGCCGACGCCGCCGGCAGTCACGATCGAACCGCCCATGCTCGGTACGCCGAGGGTGAAGCCGATCGGGATTGGCGAGCTGTCGCGGCTGGTGCCGTTCTTGCGTTTCCACACGACTTTGCCGGTGGTCAGGTCGATACCGGCGACGTAGCCCCAGGCCGGGGCCTGGCACGGTACGCCGAGTGGCGACATGAACGGGTGCATGATCACCGCGTATGGCGCGCCGGTGTTTGGCTGCACGCCCGAAGTTTCGCTCTCGCGTTTGCTGCCGGCTTCGACTTGCTCGCGTGGGACCATTTTCGAGACGAAGGCCATGTAGTTCGGGCTGGTGAACAGCAGCTGGCGAACCGGATCGACCGAGACGCCGCCCCAGTTGAACACGCCGACGTTACCCGGATAGATCAGGCTGCCCTGTTCCGATGGCGGGGTGTACTGGCCCTCGTAACGCAGCTCCTTGAACTGGATGCGGCACAGCATCTGGTCGAACGGGCTGGCGCCCCACATGGCTTTTTCGGTCAGTTCCGGGGCCAGCAGGTTGAGGTCCGAACGGGCCTGGGTCGGTGCGGTGTGGTCGCCTTTGACAGCGCCTTGCGGTACCGGGATTTCCTTGATCGGAATGATCGGCGTGCCGTCACGCCGGTCGAGGACGTACAGGCTGCCCTGTTTGGTCGGGGCGATCAGCGCAGGTTTCACGCCGTCGGCGGTTTTCATGTCGAGCAGGGTTGGCTGGCTGCCCACGTCCATGTCCCACAGGTCATGGTGGGTGAACTGGTAGTTCCAGCGCACTTTACCGGTGGCCAGGTCCAGGGCGACGAGGCCGGCGCTGAATTTCTCTGCGCCTGGAGTGCGGTTGCCACCCCATTGGTCTGGAGTCTGGTTGCCCAGTGGCAGGTAAACCATGCCGAGTTTTTCATCGACGCTGGCCAGCGACCACATGTTCGCCGAGTTGCGGCTGTAGGTTTCGCCCGGGGCCAGAGGCTCGGTGGCGTCCGGCTTGTCGCTGTCCCAGTTCCACACCAGGTGACCGTCGCGCACGTCGAAGGCGCGGATCACGCCCGATGGCTCGTTGGTCGATTCGTTGTCGGTGACGTGACCGCCCATGATCACCAGATCACGGGTGATCGCCGCTGGCGAGGTGGAGTAGTAGCCACCAGCAGTGAACGGGCCGATGCCTTGGGTCAGGTCGACTACGCCCTTGTTACCAAAGCCTTCGCAGATCTTGCCGGTGTCGGCGTTCAACGCGATCAGGCGGGCATCAGCGGTTGGCAGGTACAGGCGACGCGGGCAGGCTTGAGCGACGGCCTGGCCGGCTTCGGAGATGACGGCCGAGCCAGCGTTTTCAGACTTGGCATAGGCGGCTTCGTCATAATACGACACGCCACGGCAGGTCATGTGGGCGAAGCCCTTGAAGCCGACCGGGCTCTTGATCTGTGGATCGAAGCGCCAGATTTCCTTGCCGGTGTCCGGGTCCAGTGCCAGCACTTTGCTGTGCGCGGTGCAGGCGTAGACCATACCGTTGGCTTTGAGCGGGGTGTTTTCGTTGGTCAGCTCGACCGGGTCATCCGCAGTTGGCAGGTCGCCGGTCTGGATGCGCCAGGCTTCCTGCAGCTTGCCGACGTTTTCCGGGGTGATCTGCTTGAGCGGCGAGTAACGGTCACCGAACTCGGTACGACCGTAGGCCTGCCAGTCGCCGTCCGGCATGGCCGGTGCGGTGCTGGTCATGTCTGCGGTGTCGCGGCCCAGTTCGCCGAAGGTTTCGCCCGGATGCGTGAACAGGCTGGCCAGAGCGGTTACGCCGGCCAGAATTACCGCGACGGTCAGACCGCCAGTGCCGATTTTCGCCGGGCCGTTGAGCAGCAGCGGACGACGGAACCACGGCAGCAGCATCACGAAGCCGAGGACAAACCACAGCGCCAGACGTGGCACCAGTTGCCACCAGTCCAGACCGACTTCCCACAATGCCCACACCGTGCTGGCAAACAGCACGATGGCGTACAGGCCCAGTGCCGCGCGGCGGCGCATCAGCAGCAGGATGCCGCTCAGGGCGATGCCGATACCGGCCAGCAGGTAGTACAGCGAGCCGCCAAGCGTGCTCAGCTTGATTCCCCCGGCCAGCATGGCCAGGCCCATCAGTAGAAGCAGGATGCCGAGCAGGGCGGGTAGTAGCCGACCCCGGCTCGAAGCACTTTCGGTGCTCATAGTGTGATTCTCCGTGACGTTTATGTAGTCCCGCGCTGTAGTCACTTTAGATGACGATTTGGCGCAGGCATGGTTCAGATAAAAACTTGTTCGGCTAACGAAATGCATTCCTGTGGGAGCGAGCCTGCTCGCGAAAGCGGTGTATCAGGCAACACTGCAGCGACTGACAGGCCGCCTTCGCGAGCAGGCTCGCTCCCACAGGGGCTAACTGTGATCTTTAGAACGACGACTGGATCTTGATCCCGCCGATCAGGGCGTCGTCGACGTCGTTCACGCCACCGGGGTGGCGGATGTATTGCAGGTTCGGGCGCACGGTCAGCCAGTTGGTCACGTGCACGCCGTAATACAGCTCGGCGCTGTATTCGGTGTCCTGTGGTGGCAGGAACGCCGGATTGTCGTAGTCGTAGTCGTAGACGGCGTTGGCGCGGTTAGTCATTTCGGCGTTCTTGCGATAGGCCGGGTTGACGTGCACACGAGCGAGGGCGAAACCGATGTCATCCTTGGCGCGGGCATCGAACGGACCTTTGTAGGTCAGGCCGGCCTGCACGTAGTTGTCGATGGAATTGGTTTTCTTGTCATGCATCGTCGCGTTGGCGAACAGGCTCAAGCCGCGCGAGTGGTCGCTGGCGATACTGGTCACCTGCTGCTGCACGCCCAGCCACACGCCGTGCTTGCTCGACGCGCTGCGGTAGGCTTCGCCGCTCAGCGCTGCCGGTTGGCCATTGCGGTCTTTATAGACGTCGGAGGCCTTGGCATTGCTGTAGTAGTAACCGGCGCGGTATTCGCCCGGCAGGCCGTTGAGCTTCGGCGTCCACACCAGTTCGACCGGCAGGATCGCACCTTGCGTGCCGCTGCCGCTGAGTTTGAAACCGTTGCCGCGATCGAGGTTCGACGGGTTCTGCTCATAGGCGCCGACCTGCGCATACAGCTCCGGCGTCAGGTGATATTTGACCCGCAGCGCCCACTGGCTGACCGGCCAGTTGTACCAGATGCCGCCGACCCAGTTGCCGACCTGCGAGCCGCAGAAGGCCAGGTTCTGGAAGTCGCAAGGGAAGCTGTTGAAATCCTCGCCTTCGCCGAACCGACCGACCTTGAAGTCGAGCTTCTGATCGAAGAATTTCTGCTGATACCACATCTGCGTCAGGCGCGTGGTCTGGCCACGGCCCCAGACTTCCTGGGCGGAAGTGAAGCCGCCAACGCGCGGATCGTTGATGCGGTCGTTGCTGATGTTGTTGCCGCTGCGCTTGGTGATGGTCAGCTGAAACTCGGCGTCGTTCCAACCGAGGATCTTTTGCAGATCCAAGTGGGTGCCAAGGCCGAACTGGTCGCTGTAGCGGGCGGTGCGGTCGTGATCGTAACCGCCGTGCAGATTGCTGCCCATTTCGCCGGTGTAATCGAGTTTGAAGTCGTAGCCTTTTTCCGCAAGTTCCGTGCGCGTGCCGTTCCAGTCACCGAGCATGTACGGTGATTCACTGTCGAACGCGGGAGCTGCGTGGACGCAGGTGGCAAGGCCGAGGGCAGTGCAGCCGCCAAGAGTACGCAGGGCAGAGATAGCGCTGTCCCGGGAGAAGGAAAAGTCAGGCATGTAGAAGTCTTTTTTTGATGTTTTTCAAGTGCTGGCTGAGCGCTTCAGATTGTCGCAGGCAGTGAAGCGTTTCAGCGAAAGGGCGGCAGGATAATGATCTGTAACAAAAAGACAAAGGCCTTTTATGAACATGCATCCTTTCGGATTTGGTAACAGTACGAAAAGGGTCGCAGCCTTCGGCAGCTCTCGTGTTGAAATGCGTACCTGTAGGAGCTGCGGAACGCTGCGATCTTTTGACCTTGACCTACATTTGAAAGGAAGGCCTTCCACCCGCCCGGCCCCTCGGCTAAGGTGCGCGGCTTCTGCACATCACTTCGCCCAAAGGCCCGGCATGAACGAACAATCCCCCGATCCGCTGCACGGCGTGACCCTCGAACAGATCCTCAATGCACTGGTTGCTCACTACGAGTGGTCGGGGCTGGCCGAGCGTATCGACATCCGTTGCTTCAAGAGCGATCCGAGCATCAAGTCGAGCCTGACCTTCCTGCGTAAAACCCCATGGGCGCGGGAGAAGGTCGAACGCCTGTACGTGAAGCTGATGCGCACCAAGCGACCGCTCTGAGATGGACAGCGCGAGGCGCCGACGCCTGATCACCGGCCTGGCCGTGTTGGGCTGGGCGGGGCTGGCAATTCAGCTGTACCTGATTCTCTTCGCACGATTGAGCATCGGCGCCAGCCTGCTGGGCGGGCTGGTGAGTTTCTTCAGCTACTTCACCATATTGACCAACACCCTGGTGGCGACGGTATTGACCTGCGCTGCCACCGAGCGCGCATCCGCAGCGCGGCGCTGGTTTCTGCAACCGTGGGTCAGCAGCGGGATCGCTGTGAGCATCGCCGTCGTCGCTCTGGCCTACAGCATCCTGCTGCGGCACTTGTGGCATCCCGAAGGCTGGCAGTTTGTTGCCGATGAATTGCTCCACGACGTCATGCCATTGCTGTTTCTCGGCTATTGGTGGCGCTGCGTCCCCAAAGGCACGTTGCGCCTGTGGCACCTGCCGCTGTGGCTGATCTACCCCTTGGTGTATTTCATCTACGCCTTGCTGCGCGGACATCTGCTCGGCGCCTATGCGTATCCGTTCATTGATGTGGCGGTGCTGGGTTATCCACAGGTGCTGGCGAATGCCGGCGGGATCTTGGTGGGGTTTGTGCTGGTGGGGTTGCTGATTATCGGTCTCGACCGCAGATTGTCCGCACGAAGTTGAGATCCAGTGTGGGAGCGAGCTTGCTCGCGAATGCGGTGTATCAGTTTGCATGGATGTTGACTGACACACCGCTTTCGCGAGCAAGCTCGCTCCCACAGGGGAATTGTGGTCAGAGGAAAATCACTCCTCGTCAGAGCCTTCCGCCCGCCAGTAGCCAACCGCCTTGATGAACTGTTCGTCGAGCCCATGCTCATCGATCAGCACCCGGCGGATCTGCCGCGAGACCTTGGTTTCGGTCGCCACCCAGGCATACAGATTGCCCTTGGGCACTTGCAGTTGCTTGACGGTAGTCAGCAGATTGTCCTTGCCGCCTTCGCGCAGCACCCAGATCACATTGAACTGCGCCGCGCTTTCCAGCACTTGCTGCTCGGCACCGTTTTCCACTTCGATCACCACCAGCGCCTTGCGATTCGCCGCGAGGTTTTCGAGGCGCCGGGCGATGGCGGGGAGGGCGGTTTCGTCGCCGATCAGCAGGTAGCTGTCGAAGATGTCCGGCACGATCATCGAACCGCGCGGCCCGCCGATATGCAGGAACTGCCCCGGTTGCGCCTGCTCCGCCCAGGTCGAGGCAGGGCCGTCGCCGTGCAGGACGAAATCGATGTCCAGCTCCATTTTTTCCAGGTCGTAACGACGCGGGGTGTAGTCGCGCATCTGCGGCAGCGGGCCGTTGTCCTTGCCGGCGCCGAGTTGCAGAGTTTCCAGCGCGGCGGCCTGTTCGGCATTCTGCGGGAACAGCAGTTTGACGTGATCGTCCGTCCCGAGGCTGATGAACCCGGCCAGTTCCGGCCCGCCAAGGGTGATGCAGCGCATGCGCGGGGTCAGGTCGGTGACGCGCAGCACTTCAAGTTTGCGCCGTTTGATTTCGTGCATCACGCGGTGAATGGTTTGAGTATCGACTGCAGTCATTCGGCTTTCTCCGAGGCAGGTTGAACGGCAGGGCCGTCGACGATGGCTTTGGCGGTGTCGTTGAGCAGGTCGCGCACCCGCAGGATTTCTTCGGCGCTCCAGCGGCCGTGGTGCAGCTGCAAGGCATGGCGCAGGTTATGCACCGCTTCGTGGATTTCCGCCGGACGATCATGGCCGCGCAGCGAGCGCTTGCTGACGTCGATGCGCATGCGTACGCCGTCGAGCGCCACCGCTTGTTCACTTAAAGACAGACGACCGGCGTCGGTGACGCTGTAACGCTTTTTGCCAGCCTCGGCATCACCGGCGATCAGATCGCTCTCTTCCAGAAAGGTCAGGGTCGGGTAGATCACCCCGGGGCTGGGGCTGTAAGCGCCGTCGAACATGCCTTCGATCTGCCGGATCAGGTCGTAGCCGTGGCAGGGCTGCTCGGCGATCAGCGCCAGCAACAGCAATTTCAGGTCACCGGGGGCGAAGACGCGCGGGCCACGGCCGCCGCGTTCGCGACCGGGGCGCTTCTCGAAGCCGTCGCGGCCATCGCCGTGCTCGCGGTGTGGGGAATGATGGTCTCTCATTTATGCTTTCTCTCTCTCGTCGTATTTAGATACAACTTAAGATATATCTTAAGGCCTGTGCAAGACGTTTTTGACCTCGCTTTGGCTTGGGCGGACGAGCGGTGAAGGCAAAAAATAGCCGGAAAACGCTTTTTCATGCAGAAATCAAAGCGGTGACCTTAAAGTTAAAGTTATCGCTCTAGTTGTAGTTGAGTATATATTCTAATTCCTCGCAAGTTGCCGCTTTAAAGCGGCTAAGTTGCTGTATGGTTTTTTGCCTGTAACTGTGTGTAGGGCGCAACTTACAGTGAATGTTGCAAGTATCTGTTTTTTGTTCTTTTTTCTGGCGGGGTGTGGGGTTGTTTAACTACGAGTTTGTCGGAAGTTGCCTGCTTACATTCCAGAGGCAACAGTCGATGATGCCCGCCATTGAAAGTTCAAGTTGCTCCGGCGGTCGATGAGCAAAAGCGTTTGTGAACTTTCAATGACACCCCCCTATATAAAGCAAACAGGTACTGAACGATGTTCAAGAAAATCGCAATCGCTGCTCCACTGGCTCTTCTGGCAATGTCCTCGACCGCCTTCGCTGCGGGCGAAGCGTCGCACTCCATCAGTCTGATCGCTCACGTGCCAACCAATGGTTTCTATGTCGTACCGACCGACCCGGATCTGGTCAACAAGGACCAGGACATGAGCTATCAGCCAAGCACCGGCAAAATGGCCGAAGTCAATGGTTTCTTCGATGTGCGCAATAACAATGGCTCGGTTCATGCCAGCCTCGAAAGCCAGCCGAAACTGGTTTCCGGCAGCAGTTCGATCGACCTGCAAGTAATGCTCAACAACAAGGAACTGACACTGACTCCGCAATTGGTCGTGGGTGAAGCCGAGTCTGACGTCAACTACCGCGCACCGCTGAAAATCTCCGCCAAGGGCAACAGCTTCCAGCCAGGTGATTACACCGGTTCCGTGGCGATGATCTTCGACGCCGTTCCGCCAGCACCTTGATCCCATGATCAGGCGCTAAGTGTTCTCGTTCATGCAGAACACTGACCAGTGGGGCGTACACCCGTGTCCGCCCCGCCGGATTTTCCTTCGTTAGAAAAAATCTGAGTACAAGTTCATGTTCCCGATGACCCCCATCGCGGCTGCGCTTGCGCTGTTGTTTTGTGCCAGCGCAGCCGTCGCATCCAACACCGCCGGTACCACACCACGCAGTCTGCTGGCGCAGGCAAAAGGTTTGCCCGCAGATTTCGAGGAGCATTTCTTCGATGTACCGCTGGCGGTGCGGGTCGAAGTCGATCAGCAGCCGCTGGGTGAGGCCATGGTGGTCTTGTCTCGCGATGATCGCATTACGCTTCTCGAATTCACCGACACCAGCGAAAACCGCTTCGGCCCTGCCGAGCGGGAAAAATGGGCGAGTTTTTTCAAGCCCGGCGTGCCTCTGGGGGCGTGCAGCGGCTCGTGCCCAGACCAGTTTCTGGCGGTGCATTACAACCTGGAGAACTCGCTGGTCTCGATCGCCACCGAAAACGCCGAACGCGACGTAGCGGCCAAGCGTTATTACGAACAGCCGAGCGGGGGCAGCAGCGGCCTGATGGTGCGCAACCAGCTCAATCTCAACGGTGGTCAGGATCAGGACCTGGGTGGACGTTTTGGCCTGGAAGCCAGTTCCAGCCTGGGCAACTGGAGCCAGACGCTCAACCTGCAAGTTGCCCGGCTCGGCGGCCCCGACGATAAGCTGTACCACGCCGTGCACGAGCTGCACACCCAGCGCGAACTGCAAGGCAGTTTCTTCCGCCTGGGCTATTTCACCCCCAATTCCGAAGGACTGACGCGTCAGCCGCGTACGTTTGGTACCAGCCCCGATACGGCAGTCGGTGTCATGTACGGCAGCTCCGACAGCCTCGCCATCAACAGCCCGATGCCCAGCGTTTACCCGATCTATGTAACGGCCAATCGTCAGGGGTCGGTGGAGATCTGGCGCGACGGTCTGCTGATCAATACGCAATCGGTGCCGGCCGGATTGCAGACGCTCGACACTCGACCTTTGCCCGGCGGCATCTATGAAGTGGAGGTGCGCCTGATCGAAGACGGCCAGATCACCTCGACGACTCAGGAGTTGGTGTACAAGCCCAACAACTGGCGCAACCTCGACGAGCGCTGGCGCTATAACCTGTTCGCCGGCGAAGAAAGCAAACTGCTGAGCAACTGGGACACGCAGTCGAGCGGCAGTCCCACCGCCGGCGCGGCGGTGAACTATCTGCTGCACCCGCGGGTGATTATCGGCGCTTCGGCGCGCCAGATCCGCGAAAAACTGCAGTACGGCACGTCGATTGACTGGACCCTGGCCAACCACCTCAGCCTGTACGCCAACGTCTACAAGACCGAGGACTACGGCACCGGTCTGGATCTGCAAAGCCTTTACAACTATGGCTCGGGCAGTCTGGTGATCAGCCACAACCGCAGCTGGCTCGACACCACCAACACCTATGACACATTGCCTGACGGCACTCGTATTCGTCCGCGTAACGTCTTCGTTGGCCAGACCAGCAATTCATCGCTGGCGCTCAACCACCGCGTGAGCAGCAAGAGTTCGCTCAACGCTCGGGTCTCGCACAGCGAAGGCAATGTCGAAGGTATGGGCGTCGATCTGGGCTGGACCCAGCGCACCGTGCTGTTGGGCAGCGATGCCAGTTGGCGCCTGTCGATTTTCGATCGGCCCGGCAGTTACAGCAGCGGCGATGCGCGCAACCGCGGCGTCGATCTGAGCATCAACCTGGCACTCGGCGCGCCTGGCCAGCAACTCACCGGCAGCATCGGTTCACGCACCGCTCGCGATGGCAAACGCGACAACAATGCCTCGCTCGGCTGGCGCAAGGAACTGAAGGATCACGTGCTGCAGAGCGTGTCGGTGACCGCGCTGACCGACACCTATGGCCTGGGTGTTTCCAGCCTGGCCAACTTCCGCACCGACTCGATCAACGGCGACGGCTTCATCCAGCGTTCGTCGTACAACGGCAATTTCACCGGCGGCCTAAACGTTGACAGCACCCTGGTGGTTGGCGGTGAGCAAATGCTCATGACCAGCCAGAGCGAAGTGCGCGGCGCCGGGATGATCGTTGATGTGGAGTCGGATATCGAGGACATCGTCCTGCGTGCCGACGATTACAGCGGCAGCGGCACGGCGTTGAAACCGGGGCGCAATTTCATTCCGATCACCGCCTACCAGAACAGCTCGGTGAGTTTCGATTTCGAAGGCAACGCCGTCCCGGCTGCCACCATCGAACCGGCGCGCACTCGCTATCACCTGAACAAGGGCGGGGTCGAGTACCGCAAGATTCGCGTGATGAAAACCCTGACCGTGCTCGGTCGCCTGGTCGATGGACGCGGGCAGCCCCTCAAGGGCCACCACGTGATCAACCATGCCAGCCGGGGCGTGACCGAAGTCGACGGCTTCTTCTCGATGGAAATGAATGCCGGCTCGCCGACCCTGGAAGTGCGTCAGGGCAACCAACTGCTGTGCCAGTTCCGCCTCAACGAGGCCGACCATCGCAGCGAAAACAACGTGTTGATGATCGGCGATCTGCGCTGCACGCCGGACACCCTGGCGGACGTTACCTCCACTGCACAGAAGGCGGGCTGATGATGAAGCTTTTAGCACAGGGTTGCGCACTGGCACTGGCGTTGGGGATATCCACCGCTCACGGCGCGAGTCAGGAAATTCGCGCAATGTTTCGCCCGGATCCCGCCCAGCCGACGAAAAACGTATTCGTCAACAAAACGCCGAACAGTGGTTACTGCGCGAATTACCCGAACCAGTGCGCGGAAAATGTCATGTTCAGCATTCGCGTGCCGGTGAATTTCAACGCCAGTCGTTTTCTCCTGCCTGGCGAGGGCATACCGGTGAAGGCACCTGCCAATTGGCGGCGGCTGACGGTGACCAATGCCGATACCCAGGAGGTGGAGACTGTCGAAATCCGCATTACCGGTATCGGATCCACCTATCGCCTGAGTCAACCGGCCAAAGAACTGACGGGGGCTGACGATGACCTCGAAGGACACCGTGCGCTGTGGACAACCAGCAGTTGGGTGAACGCCGCCGCGCCTTGCCTCTTCAGCGGAAATCTGCCCTACGGTCCCAGCCACTACGGTTTTTTCTGGAAAACACCGGTAGAAGCGCGCTGCACCAAATATACGGCGTTCATGATTCCGACCATATCGTTCGAAACTCTGGATTTTGCCTACGAGTTGCGTACGCCGAATCCGCTGAACATGTCTTCAGGTTTGTATACCGGTTCGATGGCCTACAGCATCGGACCCGCTGGCGACTTCGATTTCGGCTCGGTGCTGCGCCCGGACGATGCCAGCCTCAATCTCGACTTCGTACTCGACGTACAGCACACCCTGAAGATCGATCTTCCGCCTGGCGCCAACAACGTAACCCTGGAGCCGGCGGGCGGCTGGGCGTCCTGGCTGGACAGTGGGCGCAAACCGACGCAGGTTTTTCGCGATCAGCTGTTCTACATCTCAGCGTCGTCGCGCTTCAAGGTCATGATGCTGTGCAACTCTCCCGGAGGGAACACGTGCAGATTGGGCAGTGCTGAGGGCAACACCACAGATATCCAGGTCTGGATGTCGTTGCCTCCCGGCATCAGTGGTCCTGGCAGTCCCGGCCAGACGGTCACCCGTCATCGTTTGAACTTCAACACGTGGGCCGGTCCGTTCCAGCCAGGCCTGTATGTCGACCGCAAGCCCGGCACTCTGCATTTCGACATGACCCCATTCGCCATCGATTTTCTGCTCAGACCCGGCGTCGCCGACAGGCTGCGCGGCAACGTGACCGTTATATGGGATTCGGATGTATGAGCACGTCAGACAGGGCCTTTTCCAATCCAGTGGAGTTGAAACAATGAATCGCAGTTTGCTGCTGAGCCTGCTCAGCTTGTTTTGCCTGACGGCGCAGGCCGGGCCGCAGATCAATGTCGGCACGGTGTACGACTATCTCGATGCCGATAAAAGCACCTATCTCAAACGGGTCTTCAACAGCGGCGACGCCACGGCGTTCGTCAAGATCAATGTCCTGGAAATCGTTTACGGCACCGACGGTACGCCGCAGGAAATTCCGGTGGTGAACGCTGCCGATGGCGCCTCGCGAAACGGCCTGATGGCCAGCCCGGCACGGCTGATCGTGCCGGCGCAGGGCATGCAGGGCACGCGTCTGCTGTACATGGGCGCTCGCGATAAAGAGCGTTATTTTCGCGTGCGCTTCGTACCGGTGGTACCGGAAAAGGAAGACGACTTCGTGGTCAGCGGCGAAGAGCGCGACGAATACAGGAAATCACTCTCGGCGGGCGTCAACGTCATGACCGGGTTCGGCACGATCTTCTTCGTGCGGCCCAGGGATGCGCGTTTCGACACGGCAGTCAATGACACCGAGAACCGCTACGAACTGCGCAACAACGGCAACACCGTGGTCATCGTCGACGAGTTCAAAAGCTGCTCGCTGAGCAAGGAAAGCGACTGCGGGGCGACCACCAAACATCACGTTCTGGCTGGCAGGACGTTCGCCTTCGACAAGGAGAAGGGTCGCGAGTACCGCTTCTTCCTGATTGAAGGCAACGCCAAAAAGACCATGAAGATCGCCAGCCGCTAACACGGTTTTCCAATGACGCACCGGGTAACCAAAATGATCAAGCAATCTACCGCGCTCGTGCTGCTGGCCGCCGCCAGCCTGAGCGGCAGCGAGGCCTGGGGAGCGCGAGAAGAGCACACCTTCGAAGTGTCGCTGACCATTCCCAGCCGCCCGTTCTATGTGATTCCAGCAGAGCCGGACTGGATTCACCGGCCCCAGCAACTGTTCTGGGATTATCCGAAAGCCACGCTGGGCAGCCTGGAGAAGAATTTCGATGCACGCCATGACAGCAGCGCCATTGATGCCCGCCTGCTGCTTGATCCTTTTCTGGAAAACGGCAGGCCGGGAGAGATTATCCAATTGCGGGTCACGTTCAACAATGTGGAGTTGAGCTCTCACGTCCTTCCGCGACAAGTGCTCTCCCGGGAGGAGGCCGCCGCCGGCAAGCGCGTCGCGCTGAAGATCGAGCCGGTCGAGCCCGTAGGCGGATACCGTTCAGGGAACTATTACGGCAACGTACTGCTGATGTTCAGTGCCAGTACGCCAGGCGCTGAGTAATGAACATGACTGCAAAACCAATCAAACCGCTTTCAAGGCCTGCGATTTACGGGTTGGGCCTGACGCTTGCGTTGAGCATGGGGCAGGCGCAGGCGGTGAACCAGGAGATCCGCGCGCTGTTTCAACCCGACCCTGCGCAACCGAGCAAGAACGTGTTCGTGAACAAGACTCCGAATAGCGGTTATTGCGCGAGTTATCCCGGTCAATGTGCGGAAAACTCGGTGTTCAGTATTCAGTTGCCGGTTCGATTCGACTCAAAGTCCAGTCTCCCGCCTGGCTGGGGTGTGGGCATAAAGGTGCCGGCCAACTGGCGCCGATTGACCGTGACCAACGCCGAAACGATGGAGACCGAAACCGTAGAGGTGCGTATTACCGGCATCGGCTCCACGTATGTCCTGAGTCAGCCGGCACACGAGCTGGTTGGTGTGAGCGACGTGCTGCGTGGCCATCAATTGCTGTGGAGCGGCAGCAGTTGGGTGTACGCACCCTCGCCCTGCCGCTACAGCGGTGTCGGTTTCTTCTCGCCGAACAGTTACCGGTTTTTCTGGAAAACGCCTGTCGAAGCGCTGTGTACCAAGGCGACCACGGCCACCATTCCGTCGATGTATTTCGACACCCTCGACTTCGCTTACGAATTGCGCACGCCCAATCCCCTGGGTATGTCTTCGGGCCTGTATACCGGTTCATTGACCTACAGCATGGGGCCCAGTGGCGATTTCAGCTTCGGATCGCAATTTCAGCCGGACGATGATCGCGTCACGCTGGATTTCGTACTCGACGTACAGCACACCCTCAAAGTCGACATTCCGCCTGGCGGCAATCAGGTTGTGCTGCAACCCCAGGGTGGATGGCAGTCATGGCTGGACAGCGGTCGCAAGCCTGTGCGGCTGTTTCGCGATCAGACCTTCCTGATTTCCGCGTCGTCCAGATTCAGCATGAGTATCGAGTGTGAGCACGACCTTGGGTTTGGCTCCGGCTGCGGCATCGTCGACCGCGAGTCGGGTTACGCCGGCGCGGTAGACGTCAGTGTCAGTCTGCCCAGCGGCCTGACCGATAGTACCGGTCAACCGGTCAATCGGTACCCGCTCAAACGCCAGGCCAGTGCCGCGTTTCAACCGGGCATTTATCTGGATCGCAAGCCGGGAACGCTGCATTTCGAAGTAGGGCCGACGTCCACCAACTGGTTGATCATCAATGCCAAAGGCCGACCCTTCAGAGGCAATATCACGGTGATCTGGGATTCAGAGGTGGACTAGATGGATCAGACCGGCCAGCCTTCGAAGGCTGGTCGGTCGGATATGTGCGGTTTTACAGGCCGGCTCTGGCCATCGCTTCGCGGGTCAGGCGGCGTGACAGCTCGTTGCGCTTGTAGCCGATTCCGTTCAAAAGTTCCTGGTAACGTTGCTGGCTCATCGGGACTTCGTCGAACAGCCCGGGTTCATCGGCAATGTCCAGCTGATCGGCGAGTTTCTGCATCTTTGCGGCAAGTGTATGCGGATTGGCTTGCCCGTTCGGGTCAGCCCATTCGGCTTTGGCCTCGCGCAGCTCATCGAGCAGGCCTTCCATGGGCTCGAAAGTCCGATCATTGAGTTCGTAGAGTTCCGGGTACGTCTTGCGCAGGTGGTCAGCCCAAAAGTTGTCCGAGTCCAGATCGAGCATGGCGTTGACCAAGCCATCGCCTTGTTCACCCTGGATGATTCTTGCGTAACTCGCGTCGACCTTTTCCACGGTAACGCCGGAACGCGGGCGGTACAGCATCTGGTCCGTCTGCCATGGCAACTGCAGCCGTCCCGCCAGAGCAGTCTCGTACACCATGTGAACCTCGACTTCGTCGGGCGCCAGATTCTTCGGGTCGCTGGCGTTCAACGCCTCCTGGGTCTTGTATTCGAAAGCGGCTTCATCGGCCACTTTGTTCAGACGAGCCGCACCACGGGCCAGGCGTACGAGCCTGTCCTCCAGCATGGCCGGTGAGGTCGACTCCGTGTAGGCCTTTGAAACCAGCACTTTCATTCCCAGCGAGTTGAACAATTGCGCGCCCAGATCACCGCGGTCCTCGGGGGAGACGATCTGCTTGAACAGGGCCTCGCGCAATTTGGCGTCGACAGCGGCCGCGTCGACCATTTCCCAGACGCGCTGGGTCAGGCGCCGGCGTCCTTCATCCGTGTGGTAATCGGCGCTTTCGCGCTGTTTGCGGATCACGCTGAAAAAACCAGCGGAATCGGGCTCGGCCATCAGATCGTGCCACGACTCCTCGCGGTACCGGCTCAGTGAACCTGACGGGCTGAAGTCGATGGAATTTCGCGGAAATGTCTTCCAATGGAGGAGCTCGTCGCTGGCGGCCGGCAGGTAATCCTGTACGGCACTGAAACCTGCGGACTCACGGTATTTGCCGTAGCGAATGCGGTCGTCGGGCGTGAGCGATGACGGGTCCAGGCGTGACCGGCTCAGAATTAACTCCTGATCGGACTTGGCGGCGACTTCCGGCAACGTGTCGACGTTGGTTCCGCGCATGTCCAGCGTGAAGCTGCGCGGTCGTTGTTTCGGCGTGCTGCCAACTTCGAACAACCCTTCGGGCCAGGCCTTGAGACGGGTATCTCGCAGATGCAAGTTCGTCAAATGATCCATCCGGCTGACGTCAGGCGGTATTTGCAGGCGGTTGCCGTTCAGATTGAGGGTGCGCAGTCGGTCCAGCGCACCCAGGTCCTGGTGCGACTCGGTGGTCAGCCGGATAGCGTTGTCGGCCAGATCGAGTTGTTCCATTTGTCGCATCAGCCCAAGAATCGAAGGCAGCTCCTTGAGCTCGCATTGGCGCGCACTCAACTGGCGCAAATTGGGGAAGGTGCTAAGCAGGATGCTGGGGTCTGGCGGCAGCCTTGCCCGATCGATTTTCAGTGCGGTAATGCGATCGAAATAGGGCTTCATTTTTGGACGTCTGCGCAGGTCATTCCACCAGTTTTCCAGCTTGTGATTTTGAAGGTCGGACGACAGATCCAGGGTGTAGCCCTGGTCGGGGTGGACGCTGCGCTCACCGAAAATCTCGCTGTTTCGATCAAAACATTCGGTCAACCGATCCAGAATAAACTGCCCACCTTCGCGCTGGAATTCTATTGACAGATGAGGGTGCCCTGTTTCGCCGTCGCGTTCGCTGTAGCCGTCACGCCAGTTACGCAGCTCGCTCTGTAATTGGTTGCGTTCGCTTTCGAGTTGGTCGATAGCTTCCAGGTGTTTGCCTCGGCGCGTGAGTGTTTCGACAAACGCAGTGACCTCCCTCTCGTTCATCAACGGGTAGAGTTCACTGATTCGTTGCTCCGGTGTCGGGCTACCAAGGAAACGTGGCCAGCCACGCACCAGTCGTTCGGTTTCATGGGGTATTACCGGGCGGATGGGCGGCTCGGCCAGCGCGATACGCCGTTCGCTCGGCAGTGCGCAACGGTCCATGATCCATAGCTTGAAGCCCTCGCCCTGGCCGCGCCGAAGTTCGATGCTCGCCAGGGCTTCGTCCGGCAGCGCCTGCAGCAGCGATTCGTAGAAATCAGCGTTGGCGTGGACGCTGCGGCCGTCAACGTCGAGTACTTCGTAGCGGCCCTTCTCATCGCGGATCAGGCGCCGCACGTTTGTCGCGTCTTGCGGTCCGGCACTGCAGCGCAGTGGTCCTTCAGGGCTGCCGTCACGCACCTCGATATGCAGATCGGCAAAACTGTCGCTATTGATTTTCAAGGTGTTGAGTGCCAAGCGTTCGCTTTGCGCCGTCGTCGGCCCGTCGCCATAAAAGCCCTCATAAGCGCGGCTGGTCGAGGCCTCGAAATCCAGTTCACGGGCCTCGGTTTTCAAGCGCAGCGGCAAGCGGTGCTCCTCACGGATTGTCTGCAGCTCGGCAGGACGGGCACGGGCCACGACTTTTTCTGCCAGCGGCAGCGGCAGTTCGGGAAACACCTGTTTGACCGTGCGCAGCTCATCGCTCGTGCCGCGCTCGCCCGCCTGATAAACATGCCGGGCTACGTCGTTGCGGCGTTTTTTGACCGCGTCCGCGAGTTGATTGCGCAACGCTGGCACGCGTTGTTCCGGGGTGAGCATTGGCCCCAGCAGACTGTTCAGTTCCTCCTCGCGTAGAAAAGCCGTGACCCGTTCCGGCAACTCGCCGGCGTTGAGGTCGGCGAGGCTGATGCGCAGGGTGTCGCTCTGCTGGGCAAGCGGGTTGCCGTATTTGCGCGAGTAACCGGTCAGCTCCTGGTTGGCGAATACTTCCAGTGCGCGCGCCGGTGGCCAGCCCGGCAGGCTGGTCAGTATCGGCTCCAGCCACACCGAGTCGGCGTCAATTGCCTGACCGTTGCGTATGCTCGCTGTGGCGTTTCGCACCTGCTCTCGAGCGCTGAAGCGTTTGACCGTATCGGCCAGCAGTGGCGGTGGCGGATTGTTGTCCAGATGCATGCGCCGCAGTTCGCCGTGGGAGGTGCCGCTGGTGCGCTGAATCTGTTCCAGTTGCGTCGGCGTGAAATTGTCGACGCTGTGACCCAGGCGGGGCATCAGTCTGGCGTCCGGCCAGTCCAGTGGGTTCTCCGCTTCGTGCACCCACGCGCCATGACCATTGTGTTCGACCTGCGGCTGATAAGCATTGGCACGGCGCGGGTGCTGGATGCGGTGCGTGTTGACAGCCGGGTCGGTCGACGCCTTGTCAACGACATACAGCTTGCCTTCCAGCGGCAGGACCTTTCCGCTCGGGTGCTGATGCAGGCCGTGTCGATCGGGTCTGGATTGCGGCTCCAGGGCCAGGTCGTTGCGCGCATACGGGCTCAGATCGCGATGCCACAGGCTCGGTCTGCCATCCGGCAACTCGACCGGCCGCATGCCTTCGACCAGCGGCGACAGCTTGATTTTGAAGGCGCTGCCGATTTGCCCTGCGGCGCCGAACGCAGCCAGTTCGATGACGCTGGTGACCACGCCAATGACATGGTCCGCCGCTTCCTGCCACAGGCCTTCGGCGAGATCGACAACGCCCTCGATGACTTCGGTGGTCAATTGATAAGCGGTGTAGGCCATCATCAACTCGCCAAGCCCGGGCACGAACGGGGTGGCGATCAACAGCGCAACATTGAAGACGTCCGAGACGATTTTCTTGAAATTTTCCCACCATTCCCAGCGCGCCTTGCTGTCGGCCGCCGCCGTGGACACGGCAACTTCCCTGGCGTCATTGAGGATTTTGTTGAGCTTTTGCTCGTACGCATGGCGCCAGTAATTGCCTCGCACCGGCAGATGATTGAATTGCAGCCTCGGCTTGGCAACAGGCGTTTTGCGCCAGGGTGGGCGCTGATCGTTCGGGTCCGTTCGCGGGTGATAGCTGATAGTGAACAGGCGTTGCTCGAGCAACGCAAAGAAATGCCCGCGCTGCTGTTGGTCGACGAACTGGCTGAAGAATTGCCGGTAGGTCTGCCGGGTTGCCTGACTGTAGCGGTCTTCACGCAATTGGCGGGTCAACTCGTCCCTGAAGGCACCCAGCGAGTCGTAGTCCTTGAGCGGATGATCAGGGTCATGCGGAACGTAGACGATAAGCCTTCGCTGACCCTGGGAGGCACGAGCGCCGTGCACCATCAACAGTACGCCGGTCAATGGCGTTTCGAGCATGGACAGGTCGCAGCAGCGAATCGGGATACCATCGAGCAACGCCCGCGAATCGCCATCGATCAGCTTTAGAATCATCTCGTAAGCATCGTACTGAATGTCCTGCCTGAGCATGGCCATCAGCGCGGCAGCGGCGAGGGCATCTTTTTGGGCGGCCATCACCCGTGCTTGCAGAACACCTTGCGCGAGCGGCTCGGTGGGCAACAGCAATTGCTCGAGATGGGTTTTGTACTGTCCACCGAGGTCCAGATCGCGGCATAACGTCTGGAACCGGGCGATGGACATCTTGTTGGCGATGGGCAGCACATCGAAAAGTCCTCGGGCATCGGGTTTGCTGATATACGCCGAACCCTGTTCGACTTGTTCATGGCTGGCAAAATTGTGCAGGGCAGCATCCAGCAACGACACGGTCCGACCAGTGGTGCCTTCGGAAATATTGATCGTGTACCAGGGCAGCTTTTTTGATTGATACAGAAGAAGGTACGTATTGCGCACATCCGGCTCGATGCCGTGGCGTTGTTTGATCAGCGCTTTCAACAACGGCTCGGCAAATGCGTAGAGGTCGGTTTTCGCCAGTGCATGATCGACGCTGTTCTGTGATGTCCAGGCCTTGAGGTTGGCGGCAGCAAGCTTCTCCATCGAGCCTGCGCCCACGTTCGTGTACCAGGGCTCGACGTTAAGAGGTGTTGCCGCCAGGGCTTGGCCCCGACTGACGGTGGCGTTTTTGAACGGTTCGCTGACGGCAGATTTGATGAACTCGTAGTGTTGCCCTTTGTCCGTTGGTTCGGCGGGCAGGGAAGCAGTAGGCATGGCCAATCATCCTTGATTGTTGGGGAGTATTCAGCCTACTGCCGCATGAGCAAAACAAAAGTTCAAAGATCGGGAGCTATCGCCGCAGTTGACGTCGGATCCGACCAAAAATCGAATGGAAAAAATACATCAGTACCACCCGGCGCTGATGGAAAACGGCATCCTGAGCCGTACGCCGCCTGAAATGATTGGTTACTTGAGCTCGGGCATCGCGTTCTCGGCCATGGCCACGCTGGCGGTTTGCACCGGTCGGCACTGCGAATCGCTGCCCGGTTGCAGATACGGCGTGAGAATCGGCGCCATGCCCTTGAGCACTTGTGTGGGCAGGGCCGAGGTGAACTTGAAGTTCTCCGCCGAGCGCCCGGGCACGAACGCGGTGAGGGTGCCGAAATGGTGATCGCCGATGTAGAACACAAATGTCGCCGTGCGGTTGATCGACTTCGAACTGATGATCCGCCCGCCGGAACCGATCGCCGCGATGCGGTTGTCGCCGGTGCCGGTTTTGCCGCCCATGGCCAGCGGTATGCCGTCGGGCAATTTGAAACTGCCCGACACACGTTTGGCGGTACCGGCATCGACCACTTGCGACAACGCCTCGCGCATGGCTCGCGCGACTTCCACCGGCATTACCCGTTTGCCGACATGCGGATCGTTGACCACTTTGGTTTCGTAAGGGGTGCCGGCGGCGAAATGCAGGCTGTCGATGCGCAGCGTCGGCATGCGCACGCCGTCATTGAGGATGGTGCCGATCAGTTCGGCAAGCGCGGCGGGGCGGTCACCTGAGCTGCCGATGGCGGTGGCCAGTGACGGCACCAGGTGATCGAACGGGTACCCGACTTTCTGCCAGCGCTGATGAATGTCGAGGAAGGCTTCGATCTCGAGCATGGTACGAATGCGGCTGTCGCGCGCGCCTTTGTGCCGGCTCTTGAACAGCCAGCTGTAGACTTCCTGGCGCTCGAAATGGCTGGCCTTGACGATCTCGCTGAAGGTCGCTTCCGGGTGATGCAGCAGATAACCCATCATCCACAAGTCCAGCGGATGCACCTTGGCGATGAAGCCCTGGTCGGGCAAATCGTAACTGCCGGGGCCATAGGAATCGTAGAGGCGGATCAAACGGTCGTCTGTGAGTTTTTCGTTGAGTTTGGTGCCCTTGAGGTGCGAGCGCACGAAGCGGTTGAAGTCTTCCTGGCTTGCCTCGGGCAACAGATAGCGATGCACGGCGGCCATGCGAATAGGCGTCGGGCGCATGCTGTCGAGGAAGGTATCGAGACGCGCCTGGGTATCCTTGTTGCGGTACTTCTTCCAGAACTTGAGCAGGAACGAGGTGCCTTCGCGGTCAGCGAAACTGGCCAGATACTCCTGACGGCGCGGATCGCGATCATCCTTGAGCAATTCGGCGTTGGGGCCTGAGTAGGTGGTGTAGCGGACGATGTCGCGCATCAGCCGAATGAACGGCAGGTTGATCGACTCGCGCAACGAATCGCGCAGGGTCGGCAGGCGACCGTTGTCCTCTTTGCGAAAGTTGTGAAAGGTATGCAGCCCACCGCCAGTAAAAAACGCCTCGCCGGGGCTCGCCGAGTATTTGCGATCCAGCGCCGCGCCAAGCAGCTTCGACAGGTCGTGATCCTTGTTCTGGATCAGGTAGTCGATGACCCAGCGGCTGAGGCGATCCTGATCCGGCACTTCGACTTTTTTCAGTTCCGGTCCGCTCATCGCGCCGTATTTGTCGTGCAGCTCGGCGACGATTTGCAGGTACGTGGTCAGCACACGCATTTTCGCCGTCGAGCCGAGTTCAAGCTTGCTGCCTTCGTTGATGTCGAACGGCTGGTCGGTGCTGTCGGTCTGCACGCGTACGCGCGAGCCGTCCGGGGTCAGTTCGAACAGGGTGAAGCTGTAGCGTACTTGCGTGGTGCTGGTCGGCGTCAGCAGGCGTTCACCGAGCAGGCCGATTTCAGCGGCGTAGGCCGGGTCGGCGAGTTTTTTCAGATAAGCCGTGGCCTGCGTTTGCAGATCGCCCTGCAGGGTGCTGGTGGCCGACAGGTCGAGGCGATCGAGGTCGTACAGCGGGCGATTGAGCATGCTCGCCAGACGACTGCGGGCGACACTGATGCCTTTGTTGGTTTCGATCGGCTGCATGGTCGGTTGGGTCTGCCAGTCGCGATACGTCACGGTGCTCGCCAGCGCAGCGTCGGCGAGGGCGCTGTCGATCACGCCATTCTGCTTGAGCAGGCGCAGATGGCTGTCGGTAAGGTTGGCCAGTTCCTCGCGGCCCTTGGTCAGGTAATGCGAAGGGCGGCGCTGGGCGATCATCAGCGAGAGCATTTCGCGCAAGGCCAGGCCTTTGGCGGCCATGGTCTGCGGGTCGGTCTTCGCGCTGTTCAGTTGCTCGTTGGCCTTGTTGAAATCGCTGCCGTACCAGACCCGCAAACCTTCGGCCATGCCGTGCACTTCACCGTGGCCAGGTACCGCCGAGAGCGGCACGCTGTTGAGATAGTCACGCACGATGTTCTGCCGCGAACCTAGAGTCTCTGGGCCATCCTGGTAGGCGCGCACGCTGGCGGAAATCATCTGGCGGATCTTCTCCGCGCCGGACACGGTCAGGCCATCGGGCGAGTGGCGATACTTTTCCAGTTGCGTCGCCAGGGTGCTGCCGCCGGCCGATTGCCCGGGCAGGCGCAGCAGCTTGGCCACTTGCGACCATGCCGCCATACCGAAGCGCGGCCAGTCCACCGCCGGGTTGGCCAGCGGTTGTTTCGGGTCGAGGAGAAAGCGGTTTTCGATGAACAGCAGGCTGCTGACCACCACCGGCGGAATCGCCGCGAAGTCGGCATACAGTTGCTGCGGATAGTTGTATCGGTACAGCGGAGCGCCTCGGCAATCGGTGATCGACAGCCCGGCCTGGATCTTCTCCGAATAGGGCACGAACAGGCCCTTATCGGTGTAACCGAGCAGGGCGGGGGAGAAGCGCGTCTGCTCGGTAATCACATAATTGCGCTTGAGCAGGCGCGGCAGGAATTCATCGAGCGAGCTGTAACCCAGGCGCAGATCGAACGGGCCGTTGCCCGGATAACGAATCGCTTCACTGGGGCCGGGTTCAAGCTTGTAGGTCAGCGAAGCGGCGTACTGGCTCAGCTCCCGGGCCTGGAAGCGCGAGGTGCGCATTTCCTTGGACGCGGCGAGTCCCACCACCACCGCAATGATCAAGAACAGCAACCAGAAAGCCTTCCACCCGTGCCGCTGGCGACGGGGTTTTTCAGGGACAGGCGCTTCATTCACACTTTCAGTCTGAACCACGGTTTTACTCGAATCGGTTTGCCACAAAGCGCCCATAGTCGACTGATCCATTCACGCAGATTGATCGGACTTGTCTGAAGCTTAGACGGTGGTTGGAGCCGGTGAAAAAAATGTGAAGAGCGGAGGATGCGGATTGCCTGAATAAAACTGGAACACACCCTGTGGCGAGGGGATTCATCCCCGTTGGGCTGCGAAGCGGCCCCAAAAGCTGCTGGCACGGTTATGCAGGTACACCGCGTGTAAGCAAGTTGCGCCTGCTGCGCAGTCGAGCGGGGATAAATCCCCTCGCCACAGAGAGGCTGTTTATATCCCAGGATGTTGTCTGTGTGAGGAAAGGATTCAGGTGGCTAGCAGATTTATCAGTCATGCGGAAATTCCCCGTGGCGAGGGGATTTATCCCCGCTGGGCTGCAAAGCAGCCCCAAAAGCCGCCAGCACGGTTTACGCAGGCACACCGCGTGTCAGCAAGTTGCGCCTGCTGCGCAGCCGAGCGGGGATAAATCCCCTCGCCACAAAGAGGCTGTTCACATCGGGGCATGTTGTCTGTGTGAGGAAAGGATTCAGGTGGCTAGCAGATTTATCAGTCATGCAGGGATTCCCTGTGGCGAGGGGATTCATCCCCGTTGGGCTGCGAAGCGGCCCCAAAACCGGCCAACACGGTTTATGCAGGCCCACCGCGTGTCAGCGAGTTGCGACTGCTGCGCAGCCGAGCGGGGATAAATCCCCTCGCCACAAAGAGGCTGTTCACATCGGGGCATGTTGTCTGTGTGAGGAAAGGATTCAGGTGGCTAGCAGATTTATCAGTCATGCAGGGATTCCCTGTGGCGAGGGGATTCATCCCCGTTGGGCTGCGAAGCGGCCCCAACACCTGCCGGCAAGGTTTCTACAGGTACACCGCGTGTCAGCGAGTTGCGACTGCTTCGCAGCCGAGCGGGGATGAATCCCCTCGCCACAATAGATCCACTTATTTCAGAAAGCTGGTGCGCTCAGAGCCAGTAGGCATCCCAGAGCGGATAGTCACCGAGGTTATCGACCAGCCCGGCTCGCAGGGGATTATTGATGATATAGCGGGCGATGGGCTCCAGGTCCTCGCCGTCACGGATCGCACGGTCGTGGTAGCCGGTTTGCCACAGCGGTCCGTGACGTCCGGTTTTTCTGTTCACCGCATGCGTACAGCGGGCCTTTACACCACCAATGACTTCGCCAAGTGAGCCGCGTTGCAATTGCATCAGCCAATGAAAGTGGTCAGGCATGACAACCCAGGCGATGGATTGCGCGACTCCTTGCTCATGAGCCCGGCGCAGTTCGGCAACCAATAATCGGCCTGTCTGCCAATCTGCAAATACGGGCTGGCGTTCGTGGATGACAGAGGTGATGAAGTAGGCACGACCGTTTTCCGAGAAGCGATTTTGGCGCAGACGGTGGGAATTGGGACGGACTGGCATGTGAGCTTCCTTGCTTGTTCATGGCTTCTTCAAAGGTTAGTGGCTGCCTGTCCCTGTCGACGCCGCAATCGTTGAGAGAAATTTCTGAATCCGCCGGCCATTTATCCGTGATCAATCGCGAGGAGAGACATCGCGCAGTGAATCAAATGCACCCGGGCTGGAACATGACGCTGCACCATGTCTGTGCAATACTTCGCGGCTTTTTCAGTGGCGACTTTTCCTACGTAGTGCAGGTAATGCCTCTCCGAAGAACCCACTATTGCCGAGAGTTGTCGCTGAATGTTGTGACTTTTAGAGTGAAAAATCCTGCCCTGAGCTTTTTATACTGCACGCCCCGCTGATCTTTCAGGCCCGCCCTGCAAGACGCGTCTGCCCACGAAGCTGACGCGGTTTCCTGCCCAGCCAAGGCCTATCGGCCGACGCTTCGAAACCCGGTGGTCATATCCAATAACAAGACGAGGTTGTACCCCTATGCCAGTTGGCAATCCTCTGCCGCACGGCGACACCGCTTCGGGCGGTCCGCTCAAACGTGAACTCGGCGAACGGCATATCCGCCTGATGGCGCTCGGTGCCTGTATCGGCGTCGGTCTGTTTCTCGGTTCGGCCAAGGCCATCCAGATGGCCGGCCCGGCGATCATGCTTTCCTACATTCTTGGCGGTCTGGCGATCCTGGTGATCATGCGCGCACTCGGCGAAATGGCCGTGCATAACCCGGTGGCCGGTTCGTTCAGCCGCTACGCGCAGGACTATCTCGGTCCGCTGGCAGGCTTTCTCACCGGTTGGAATTACTGGTTTCTGTGGCTGGTGACCTGCGTCGCGGAAATCACCGCCGTGGCCGTGTACATGGGCATCTGGTTTCCCGATGTGCCGCGCTGGATCTGGGCCCTGGCGGCGTTGATCAGCATGGGCTCGATCAACCTGATCGCGGTGAAAGCCTTCGGCGAATTCGAATTCTGGTTCGCCCTGATCAAGATCGTCACCATCATTGCCATGGTCATCGGCGGCGTCGGCATCATCGCCTTCGGTTTCGGCAATGACGGCGTGGCACTGGGCATTTCCAATCTCTGGGCCCATGGCGGTTTCATGCCCAACGGCGTGACCGGTGTGCTGATGTCGCTGCAGATGGTCATGTTCGCCTACCTCGGTGTCGAGATGATCGGCCTCACCGCCGGTGAAGCGAAAAACCCACAGAAGACCATTCCCGACGCGATCGGCTCGGTGTTCTGGCGGATTCTGCTGTTCTACGTCGGCGCGCTGTTCGTGATCCTGTCGATCTACCCGTGGAACGAAATCGGCACCCAAGGCAGCCCGTTTGTGATGACCTTCGAGCGGCTGGGCATCAAGACCGCCGCCGGTATCATCAACTTCGTGGTGATTACTGCGGCGCTGTCGTCGTGCAACGGCGGCATCTTCAGCACCGGGCGCATGCTCTACAGCCTGGCGCAGAACGGCCAGGCCCCGGCCGGTTTCGCCAAGACCTCGAACAACGGCGTGCCACGCCGGGCGCTGTTGCTGTCGATTGCGGTGTTGCTGCTGGGTGTAGTGCTCAACTATCTGGTGCCGGAAAAAGTCTTCGTCTGGGTCACCTCGATTGCCACCTTCGGTGCGATCTGGACCTGGGTGATGATCCTTCTCGCCCAGCTGAAATTCCGCAAAGGCCTGAGCGCCAGCGAACGTGCCGGCCTCAAGTACAAGATGTGGCTGTACCCGGTCAGTTCGTACTTTGCATTGGCATTTCTGGTGCTGGTGGTCGGCCTGATGGCGTACTTCCCGGATACCCGCGTGGCGCTGTATGTCGGGCCTGCGTTTCTGGTGTTGCTGACGGTGTTGTTTTACGTGTTCAAGTTGCAGCCGAATAACTTATCGCGAGATGCCGTGCGTTCCGCGTCGTAAGTTATTAAACGCGCAAGACCTCCGGAAAAGGTCGCTGCCTGCAGGAGTTTCTACATTGTAAGTAATGTGGATATTGTTGCAGAAAGCGATCTTTTTTTGTTGTAACAGTAATCGTGAGGCTCCCGTTTGTAATTTCAAGAGGCAGCTTTGCAAGTATTTTCATGTTGTAAGTTTCCACGCCTGATGCCGGTTTTAGAGTGAATGGGTATGGCTGACTTTGGTTGGTCTATTGTTTGGCAACATTCACTCGGTCATATACTTGATAAGTTTGGTATTTAAATGGTGTCTGGCGGCTCTGATATGATTTATTGGTAATACTTCTGGCCTTCAAATTAAAGCGTGTTCTATCGCCTACTTCGGATTCTATTTAATCCGTTGAAGGAAAATAAAATGTCTGAATCCAACATGGACCTCGTTGGTGAAGTATCGGCACCTGAGAATAATCAGTTTGAGCACCTCGCGGCCAGCCTGGAAATCGCAAAAGTAAATTCCCATCCGTTTGGTGACTTTGCCGGTGCATTGTCCTGGTCAATTCCATTGACTGTTGCGCAACAAAAAGAAGCCTTGCACGCCACCAGTGTTTTTCTGGATAGCCTTGATTTCATTGCGCTACCGGGTGCCGGAGTGCTGGACTATCTGGACGTAGACGAGCGGCTTGCGAATGAGGCGCTGAGTGATCCGCTGTCGGCATTGGCAAGACTCATCAACAGTCCTCGCGGGCAGGCTCTGGGTCTTGCAATCCAGACCCGCTTGAACGGCATCGCCACCGATGTCAGCGCCGCCGAGTACGCAATGGCCGGCATTCATTTGAGTCTGCATCAGGGCGATATTGATCAGCCGTCACGTAGCAAAGTTGCTGGCTTCGATCTAGCCGGAGAGAAACTCTGGGGCAAACCCCCTTTGCAGGTATTCGATAACCTGGTGGCTTACTTGATCAAGGAACGCTTGAGCAGCCGCCGACTGGCCGGATTGACCGCCGCTCTGTTGCTGGTTCGCAAGGCGCCCGAGTTTCTCATCAAGAAATTTCCCCCCGACTTGAAATACGGCACCACGGCATGGTTCAACCTGACCGTCGCGGCGCGAACGATCGAGGCCTACACACCCGGGAAAGTCGCCTATATGACCTTTGCTCAAGTTATGGCCAGCACAGAAAGCGCTTCGTTGATCGACTCGCAGGTTTTTCAGCACGTTCAGGCCGCCGCGCTGGCAGATTGGGGCGTAGTCAACGGCGTGGTGCAAAAGAACCACGGTGAACATTACACCCGTGACGAACTGGAGCGCGCCAAGACACACTTCAACCTGCAACTGGCCGGTCGTCTCAACACCTCGATTTTGTTGAACAGCCAATTGCCAAGCCGCAAAGCCATCGCGCTGGACAGACTGCAGAAAAAGTTCAAAGGCGACATACCGTTTGAAGAGCGCCTGCTGGAGCAGCCCAAGGTTGCCGGAGGCGACGGGCTCTTGTTGTACCCGACCCTCAACGGCCGATACTCGCTGCTCGACATCGTCATGATGGGCGGGCCGCCCTACTATCAATGGACGACCCGCGATCCGCGCTTGCTTCCGCTGCTTGACCAGATCAATGCACCGCTGGAACTTGGCGCGGCAGATGCCTTCCAGGCACAATTTGAAAATGCTATCGGCAACCTCAAGCAAGGCGCACTGCTGTTTGTAAAACATCTGATCGCCGAGTTGCCGCTGCAGGACAGGAAAAACCTGGAACACGGCCACGTCTCGTTTTACCAATACAAGACCTACCGCTTGAGTCTGAATATTGTCGGCAGAAACCTGATATCTACAAGCGCCATCCTCAGGGTGAAGGTTGATCTGGGCCAGGAATCGAAGCTTTATGATATCGATCTGAAACAAGGGGTTATCCGGACCCGGTCCTACGATCCAGCAGAAGCGTCCGAGCGCACAAATGCATCTGTTCCGAGCATCAAGCACACCATCGAGCCATTGCTGCTGGCTGACCAGTCGCAAGCCGCTAAGCTCCTGCCAAAAAGCGCAAAAAGCTCTTCAGTGCCCGTCAGTTATTCGAGCGAGCGCACCGAGCTGATTGCTCAAGCCTTTGTGCAACATCTGGATCTGGACAACGAGGACATTTTGCAGGCAGCAAAGGGCCAGACCACGCAAGACGGGGAAAACGCGTTCGTGCAGAGGGTTATCGATTTCGTGGTCGACCTGATCCCGTTCAAGACGGCGATCGCCAACTTCGTCGACGGCAACTATGCCGACGGCGCAGTGGACCTGTTTTTTGATGTATTGGGCTTTGTTACTGCCGGTGCAAGTGTTGCCGGAAAACTGGCCAGGATTGGTGTTTCCACGGCGTCAGCCATCAGCAAGACACTCAAGGCGGCGAAGATAATCGGTGCGGTGGTCATCACCGAACTCAATCCGTTGATCGCCCTGCGTGACGTGGGCGTGGGGGCGACCCGGCTGCTTGGTCAAGGCCTCAGATTTCTCGGCGAGCAAGGCCTGCGGCAGATCATGGCATTGCGCAGAGTGTCAGACCCCAGCGAGTTATTGCGGTTACTGCGCAAAGAACACGGGCCCGCACTGATAGGTACCTGGAAGATAAACCAGCAAAGTGTCGATGGCATCGGCGTGCTGAAAGACCAGCAGTGGCATCACTACAACCCGCTGAACAATCGGCTTTACGGCGCACCGGGCGATTTCCGGCCCAAGCCTGAAATCCTTGGAGTGAACGGATTCACTAACAGCGATTTCAACCGCTTCGCCATCAAGCCCTCGGTACTCGTCGGTCTTGAGAGCAATGCCCGGGGTATTTTCCGCAGCGCGGACGGCCAACGCTTTTATATCCGCAATATCGACGCCGCTGGCAAGGAAGCGGTGTATGGAATCAGGAATGATTTCAATCTGGCAGACGATTTCACCGACGTGGTGATTGTTGACCCGGCGACGAACCGCACGCACGGCGCCAGACTCTGGCAAGTTGCGCCGGATCAATGGCAGCCGGTTTCGCTGCGTGGCGGTGAGCTGCCGCAAGGTGCAACAGACGTGCGGGTGGGGGCGACTGTCGATGAAAGTACCCGTCTCAGCCATCAGCTTGTGTACACCTCAAGCAATCCGCTACTTCCGGGCTCGGCATTTATGCGCCATCGGCTGCCCAACGGTTTATGGGAACCGGTCATCGAAGTCGTTGCTAACAGTGAGGTTGCACACCTTGCGTACGATTGTGGTCTGCCTTCCCTGACGCGTTATTCGCTGCAGCGCACCGGCATTCATGAAGCCTTGTCGCCGGCGCAATTAAGCCGGTTACCGGTGGCCACCGAATTGTTGCAACCGGGGCGCGTCAATTACAGCGCCGAGATCGCGTCACAACTGGCCAATCAGGAGGGCGGGGCAAGTTTCGTCTTTGTCATGGAGCGCGTTCAGCCTGCCAACTCGGTCCGGACGCAATTCAATGCATTGAAAATCCATGACCCGAAAATCGACAAGCTTCCGCAGTCGTCAGATGCCGTGGTCGGTTACTGGGCCGCGCAGGGAGGTTATGTCGATATTCCGGTCCACCCCAAGTGGGGCGAGCCCGATCATTTGTTTACGCCTGGCTTCAGTGGCTGCTCGCTGGTGGTCGATCAACTCGACGCCAGTCGCCTGCGGGTCAGGCATGTCGAGGGTGGCAAGGAACTCGCTCAGTACAATGGCCTCGCCACGCATGAGCACGGTCTGGGTCTCAGCGCGTCCATGGAATATCCCGACTATGGGCTGCGTGTGAATGCAAACGGTCAGGCGGACTCGCGGCTGTTGGGTTTTGCGTTCATGAAATACGACCGCGCGGCGCAATCCTGGAAGTTGCATTTCCAGGCCAGTGAAGGTGCGGGCACGATCATAAAATATTCATCGGAGAAACCTGGCTGGATAACGCAACCGGACACACTGGTCAGCGTTTATCCCAACCCCGGCGTGATTAAAACAGTCACCAGGCCGGTGCCGGTTGTTGAAGGTGCTACTGCCGCGTGATGTAACGGATGTCGAGCGCCAATCCGTCGTGCGGATTGGCGCTTTGCAGTTACGCGGCAGCCACTTCCAAAGGTTCAAAGCTGTCCGCCCGCGCCATCTGCCACATCCGCGAATAAAACTCGCCGTTCACTTCCCCAGTGAGCAATTCCCCGGGTTTCAGAAATACATGCAGCTGCGAGAACAGTTTGATCTCGGTCGCCGACATGCGTCGCACCAGATGCTTGGCCGACAGTTGCGATGGATGATCGAGCCCGGCGGCAGCGAGCATCTCCGCCAGCGCTTTGAGCGTGCTGCGATGGAAGTTGTAGACGCGCTGGGCTTTGTCTGGGACCACCAGAGCGCGCTGGCGCAGGGCGTCCTGGGTGGCGACGCCGGTCGGGCATTTGTTGGTGTGGCACGACTGCGACTGGATGCAGCCGATGGCGAACATGAAGCCGCGCGCGGAGTTGGCCCAGTCGGCGCCGATGGCCAGCACGCTGGCGATGTCGAAGGCGCTGACGATCTTGCCGCTGGCGCCGAGTTTGATCTTGTCGCGCAGGTTCAGGCCGACCAGCGTGTTGTGCACGAACAGCAAGCCTTCGCGCATCGGCACGCCGATGTGGTCGGTGAACTCGACAGGCGCTGCGCCAGTACCGCCTTCCTTGCCATCGACGACGATGAAGTCGGGAAGGATGCCGGTTTCCAGCATGGCCTTGGCAATGCCCATGAACTCCCACGGATGGCCCAGGCAGAACTTGAAGCCGACCGGTTTGCCGCCGGACAGCTCACGCAGTTGCTGGATGAACTGCATCATTTCGATCGGCGTGGAAAACGCACTGTGGCGCGACGGCGAAACGCAGTCTTCGCCCATCAGGATGCCACGGGTTTCAGCGATTTCCCTGGTGACCTTGTGCTTGGGCAAGATCCCGCCATGGCCGGGTTTGGCGCCCTGGCTCATCTTGATTTCGATCATGCGCACTTGCGGATTCTGCGCCTGCACGGCGAAGCGTTCCGGGTCGAAGCGGCCGTCGCTGGTGCGGCAGCCAAAGTAGCCGCTGCCCAGCTCCCAGGTCAGGTCGCCGCCGTGTTCGCGGTGATACGGACTGATACTGCCTTCGCCAGTGTCGTGGGCAAAGTTGCCGAGTTTCGCGCCCTGGTTCAAGGCGCGAATGGCGTTGGCGCTGAGCGAGCCGAAGCTCATCGCCGAAATATTGAAGATCGACGCCGAATAGGGCTGCGTGCACTGCGGCCCGCCGACAGTGACGCGGAAACCGTTCGGGTCACTCAACGGCGCCGGGCGCATCGAGTGGCCGATGAATTCGAAGCCGGACTGGTAGACGTCGATCAGCGTGCCGAACGGTTTGTCGGCGGTTTCGTTTTTCGCTCGCGAGTACACCAGCGAACGCTGCGCGCGGGAGAAGGGCAGGGCGTCGCTGTCGGATTCGAGCAGGTACTGGCGAATCTCCGGGCGGATACCTTCGACCAGATAACGGATGTTGCCCAGAATCGGATAATTGCGGCGCACTGCGTGGCGCGTCTGCAACAAGTCGAACACGCCGAGCAGGCTCAGCACTGCGGTGACGGCGGTGATCGGCCACAGCCAGTCATGTTCGAGAAAGGGCAGGCTGGCGAGGGTGAAAATCACACAGACGGCAAAGAAGGCGTAGCGGCTCAGCAAAGACAGGCTCATACGGTTTCCCTGGTTCGGACTCAATTTTGTGCAACGACACGCATTTCTGTGAGAGCGAGCCTGCTCGCGAAGACGGCGGACCAGCCAACCTTGATGTCGGCCATGAGGGCCTCTTCGCGAGCAGGCTCGCTCCCACAAAAAGCGTTAGTCACATTGTTTCAGGCGTTCTGCGCCTGCAGAAAAATCGAAAACAGCTCGGACTGGGATTTGATCCCCAGCTTGCTGTACATGTGTTTCTTATGGACTTTCACGGTTTCCACGGAGATTTCCAGCTTGCGGGCGATTTCCTTACTGGAACAACCGCTGAGCATCAAACGCCCGACGTCCAGTTCCCGCGCGGTCAATTGGGCGCCCTTGAGCTGTTGCACCGACGCTTCCAGTTGCACCCGCCAGTCTGCCTGCGCAGGTGCGACGGCGAGGGCCACGGTTTCGTTGATTTCGTACGGCAGACGTTGGCGCAACAGGCCCAGCACCCATGGTTGAATCAAAGACAGCAAAGCGATCTGTTCGCCAGTGAAACGTTTTTCACTGCCCAGCGACAGGCACAGCGTGCGCTCGCCTTCGAGCTGGCAATTGAACTGGATTTCGTCGGCCACCACATTCAGACGAAAGTATCGCTGGTAATACTCGGTCAGCTCGAAATGCTCCGGCGCGACTTCCGAGAGGCGATACAGACCGGTGCGCGATTGCTCGCGGCAGGCGATGTAGAACGGATCGAGCAGATACAGCCCGCGCAGATAATCCTGGAACAACGGGTCCGGACTGCCGTCCTCGCCGGGGCATTCGGCGAAGACTTGCGGATGCTGATCGGTGCTGAACAGCAGCACCACCCAGCTATCGAACGCCACGTACTGCTCAAGCAGACGCACCAGTTGCGCCCAGAAATTCGGCTTGTCGAGCGCGTCGATCAATTGCCCGACGGCGCGGTGCCAAGTGATGTCATTCAACGAAAGTGTCATCGATCTACCCCTATCGGGTTACCCCGGCCGCGTGATTCCCTGGCCGGTTGCTTGCTGCGCATACTGGCCCACAGACAGGCACCGGGCAATCTTTCCGGGCCGGGCCACATAACAAGGGATAACCATGAAAGTCGAACTCGCCCAACTGGCGGGCCGTGACAACGACACGGCTTACAACCTCGAACGCGCACTGGCGGCGATTGCTGCCTGCGCGGCCGACACGCAAATGATCGTGTTCCCGGAAACCCACCTGATGGGCTTCCCCAACGCCGAAACCGTGGCCCGGGTCGCCGAACCGCTCGACGGCCCGACCGTCAGCGCCGTGCTCGCGGCGGCGCGTGAGCATGACATCGCCGTGGTGGTGGGCATGGCCGAGAACGACAACGGCCGCTTCTACAACACGACGTTGTTGATCACCCCCGAAGGCATCGCCCTGAAATACCGCAAGACCCACTTGTGGGCTTCGGATCGCGGCGTGTTCGAAGCCGGCGACCGCTACACCACCTGTGTGTGGAACGGCGTGCGCGTGGGCCTGTTGATCTGCTACGACATCGAGTTCCCGGAAACCGCCCGCGCCCTGGCGCAACTGGGCGTGGAATTGCTCATCGTCACCAACGGCAACATGGACCCGTACGGCCCGACCCACCGCACCGCGATCATGGCCCGCGCCCAGGAAAACCAGGCGTTTGCGCTGATGGTCAATCGTGTCGAGGCGGGCGATGACGGTCTGGTGTTTGCCGGCGGCAGCGCGCTGGTCGATCCGCTGGGGGCGCTGCTGTTCGAGGCCGGGCGCGAAGAAGGGCAGTTCAGGGTCGAGCTGGATTTCACGCAACTGGAGATTGCGCGCAAGGATTATCGCTATCTGGATGATCAGCGTTTGAAGTTGCCGGGAGAGGTGGTGGAGCAGGCTTGCGGTGTTCGCGAGCTATTTATTCCACACCGATAACCGCTGCCCTCACCCTAGCCCTCTCCCGGAGGGAGAGGGGACTGACCGAGGTGTACTTTCGAGATACATCGACCTGAGATACCGAGTCGAACTCAGATATTGAAGTCCACATAGATCGGCTCCTTTTCCCCCTCGCCCCCTTTGGGGGAGAGGGCTGGGGTGAGGGGTAACGATCTTCAGTCGAACAAAAATAATCAGCCACACCCGAAATTTTCGCCGAACCCGGCTCTGCCATAAATCCAATAACATTCGGAGTAAGTCGCCCATGGCTCGTTTGCAACGCACCCTTTCGCTAGGGTCGGTGGTGCTGTTCGGCATCGCCTACATGACGCCGATCATTGTCCTCGGCACCTTTGGCATCCTCGCCCAGTCCACCGCCGGCATGGTCCCGGCGGCCTATCTGGCGGCGCTGGTGGCGATGTTCTTCACCGCCATGAGTTACGGGCGCATGGCTGCCGCTTTCCCGGTGGCCGGCTCGGCATACAGCTACGTGCGCAAGGCGATCAGTCCGAAACTCGGTTTCATTGCCGGCTGGGCGGTGTTGCTCGATTACCTGTTCCTGCCGATGGCGATCTGGCTGATCGGCGCCGCTTATCTGGCTTCGGCATTTCCGTCGATCCCGCAATGGATCTGGGTGCTGGCGTTCATCGGCATCACCAGTGCGATCAACATCGTCGGGCTGAAACTGGCCAATGGCATCAACGCTTTGCTGATGCTGGTGCAGTTTCTCGTATTGATCGCCTTCGTGGCGCTGTGCGTGCACTACATCGGCGGCGATGCGAGCACGCCGCTGTGGTCGATCAAACCGTTCTTCAACGGCGACATGCAGATGCCGCTGATCATGAGCGGCGCGGCGATTGCCTGTTATTCATTCCTTGGCTTCGACGCGGTCAGCACCCTGACCGAAGAGACCCGCGATCCACGCCGCACCATTCCCCGGGCGATCATGCTGATCACCCTGATTGGCGGCCTGATCTTCGTTGGCGTTTCATACTTCGTGCAGATCGCTCATCCATCGTTCCAGTTCGACAGCGTCGACTCGGCTGCCTATGAAATCGCGCGCAATATCGGTGGCGACCTGTTCGTCTCGATCTTCCTGATCGGCCTGATTGTCGGCCAGTTCGCCTCGGGGCTGTCGGCCCAGGCAAGTGGTTCGCGACTGCTGTTCGCCATGGGCCGCGACGGCGTCTTGCCCAAGTCTTTTTTCGGTACGTTGCATGCGCGCTTCGGCACCCCGGTCAACAGCATTCTGCTGTGCGCGGCGGTGGCGTTGCTGGCGCTGAAACTCGATGTGACCACCTCGACCTCATTCATCAACTTCGGCGCGTTTCTCGCGTTCAGCCTGGTCAACCTGTCGGTGATCTTCCATTACTGGATCGGCGGCGAGAAAAAAGGCCTGCGCGAGCTGCTGCTGTTTTTGCTCTGCCCGCTGATCGGTCTGGTGGCCGACCTGTGGCTGATGGTCAGTCTCGATCATCTGGCGGTGTGGCTGGGGCTGAGCTGGTTGGCGATTGGCGTGGTGTACCTTGCCGTGCTGACCGGTGGTTTCCGCCGTCAGCCGCCGGAACTGGATTTTCAGGAAGCGACCTGAGCTTCGTGGCTTGGCTTCCCTCTGACGGGCATGGGATCCTTGGCGCTTTTGCGCCAAGGGATTCCTTTATGTCGACCATTCATATCGCCGCTGCCCTGTTGCTCAACGGTCAAGGCCAGACCCTGCTGGTGCGCAAGCGCGGCACCACGGCTTTCATGCAACCGGGCGGCAAGATCGAGGCCCATGAATTACCGATCCACGCCCTGGCCCGTGAGCTGGAAGAAGAACTCGGGCTGCAGATCGACCCGGCGCAGGCGATTTTCCTCAACAGCTTTTCCGCCCCCGCCGCCAACGAGCCGGGCTTCATCGTCCATGCCGAAATTTATCAACTGACCATCGATACTGACGTTCGCCCGGCGGCGGAGATCGAGGAAGTCATCTGGGTCGATCCGGCCACTGATCCGGCGCTCGAGCTGGCGCCATTGACACGCGAGCACATCCTGCCGTTTTATCGCCGTTCACTGACGGCACTCGCCTGATCATTCCCGCAAAGGACGTTGCCATGATCCCGTTGCAAGACCTGCTGATCTTCGCCGCCGCCGCATTGCTGATGGTGCTGACGCCGGGGCCGAACATGATCTATCTGATCTCGCGGTCGATCTGTCAGGGCCGCCGCGCCGGAGTGACTTCGTTGCTTGGCGTGGTCGGCGGGTTCTTCGTGCATATGTTCGCTGCGGCGGCGGGTTTGACGGCGGTGTTTCTCGCCGTGCCGATGGCTTATGAAGTGTTGAAATGGGCCGGCGCGTTGTACCTGCTGTGGCTGGCCTGGCAAGCGCTGAAACCCGGCGCACGTTCGCCGTTCGAAGCGCAGCAATTGCCGCCGGACTCGACGCGCAAACTGATCACCATGGGCTTTCTCACCAGTGCGCTGAACCCGAAAATCGCCGTGTTCTATCTGTCGGTGTTTCCGCAATTCATCAGCCCTGAACACGGCTCGGTGTTCACCCAAAGCATCATCCTCGGCCTGACGCAGATCAGCGTCAGCTTCAGCGTCAATCTGTTGATCGCGCTGTTCGCCGCAGGCATCGCCTCGTGGTTCGTGCGCAATCCGACGTGGGTGGCGATGCAGCGTTATTTCATGGGCCTGGTGCTCGGCGGCCTCGCCGTAAAACTGATGCTCGAACAACGCCGGACCGCCTGACATGTGGATCGAACGGCTGGATGCCAGCCATGCCCTGGCTTACCGCGAACTGATGCTGGAAGCCTATGACCGGCATCCGCAGGCCTTCACTTCCAGCGTGCGCGAACGCGCGGTGATGCCGTTGAGCTGGTGGGAAGCGCGCCTGACCAGCAAGCTCGATGTGGTTCTGGGCGCGTTCGACGACGGCACTTTGGCAGGGATTGTCGGCCTGGCCTTCGAGCCGCGCGAGAAGGCGCGCCACAAAGCCACGCTGTTCGGCATGTATGTCTCGGCGGATTTTCGTCGCAAAGGGCTGGGCTTTGATCTGGTCCAGGCGGCTCTGGCCGAAGCGCAAAAACATCCGGCGCTGAAACTGCTGCAGCTCACCGTGACTGCTGGCAACGACGCGGCTTTTCAGCTTTACCAGCGTTGTGGCTTTATCCAGTACGGCCTCGAACCGCTGGCGGTGCGGGTGGGCGAGGACTACTTCGACAAGATCCACATGTGGCGCCAGCTCTGATCCACCACGAAATCCTTGTGGGAGCGAGCCTGCTCGCGAAAGCGCTTTATCAGCAACATGTTCGGCGACTGACACGGCGATTCGCGAGCAGGCTCGCTCCCACAGGGAGATCTCTTGATCTGGAGAATCAGCGTACGGCGCTGACGCCATCGAGGGTCGAAAACGAGGTGTCCTTGGCGGTCAGCAGGAAATCACGCATGTACGGCGCATCGAGCATGTCGGTGCGAATCGCCGCGTACAGCGTCGCGAACAAGCCCTTTTCACCCAACCGTTTGCCCTTCACATAGCCGCGCGAGCTGTATTCGTGCAGCGCCCAATGCGGCATGCCGCAGACACCACGGCCACTGGCGACCAGTTGCATCATCATCACTGTCAGCTCGGAAGTGCGCACCTGCGCCGGTTCGATGTCGGCCGGTTCGAGGAAGCGGGTGAAGATGTCCAGACGATCGCGCTCGACCGGGTAGGTGATCAACGTTTCCGTCAGCAGGTCTTCGGGAACGATGTACGGCTTGCTCGCCAGCGCATGCTGGTTGGCCACCGCGAGCATGGCTTCGTAGGTGAACAGCGGCACGTAAGTGATACCGGCAATCTCCAGCGGATCGGAGGTCACCACCAGATCGAGATCGCCCCTGGCCAGTGCCGGCAGCGGCGCGAAAGCGAAGCCCGAGGCCAGGTCCAGCTCGACCTCCGGCCAGGCATCGCGGAACTGGTCGATGGTCGGCATCAGCCACTGAAAGCAGCTGTGGCATTCGATGGCCATGTGCAAACGCCCGGCGGTGCCACCGGCCAGACGAGCGATGTCCCTTTCAGCCGCGCGCAGCAGCGGCAGGGTGGCATCGGCCAGTTGCAACAGGCGCAAACCGGCACTGGTGAAGCGCACCGGTTTGGTCTTGCGCACGAACAACTGCATGCCCATGCGTTCTTCCAGTTCCTTGAATTGGTGCGACAAGGCTGACTGCGTCAGATGCAGGCGGTCAGCGGCATCGACCAGACTGTCGGCTTCGCGCAGGGCATGCAGGGTTTTCAGGTGACGGATTTCAAGCACCGGCGGGGCTCCATGAACAAAATTTGTGATCAGCGAGGATCTGTTGAGTTTGTCTCATGGTCATCCGGTTGTCGACCATCGCACTTTGAGGGCAGAACAATTCGTCCTTGCTCCCTGCCATTCACTGGCTGAGAGCAAGGTCGGGCGCCAGTCGTCAGAGCCGCTCGAAATGCCCAAGGACCAGCGATTTACTGCCGATTTTCGCGTAAGGCAACGTCGCATCATCGGCATGGGTCAGGAAGCGGTGCTGCGGCAATTTCAAATGCGCGGTTTCGAAGCGGTTGAACACCGGCGTCGCGTTGCGGTAGTGAAAGTGCGCGTACCACAGCAACTGCTGGGGTTCGGTCGTAATGTTCCAGATCTCGTACTCCTGCATATAGTCCGGGTGACCGCCACGCCGGCCGAGCAATCTGATCGGTTGCGTTCTGCGTATTGCAACGGCGCCTTGCCCGATCAGGTCATCGAGCATGCCATCGGTGGGCTTCTGGCTGGTGAGTGAGCGTTCGGTGCGCAGGGTGCGTCCGGCAACGGTCAGCTCGGCGGCTGCATCGCGCAAGCGCTGGATGAGCGGATGCTGCGCAGATCTGGCGGCGATACGCTCGGCTCGGGTGTTCAGCTCAGCGGCCTGGGTGTCCATCATGTGTTGCAGATCGACCGGCAGCATGCCGCGCTCGGCATTGCTCTGCACGGTCGCCCGGTAGGCCGGGATGCTGTCCAGGCGCTGTCCGGCGTCATTGACCAGCGCGGCGAGACTTACGGACGGCGCCTGGGGGGCTGGAGCCTGAGGGCTGATCTGCCGCGAACGGCCGTCTGGACCCTGTTCCCAGAGTTGCACTTCGCCATCCCTGAGGCGGCGTTCATAAACCCGACGTTGCGACCTCGAGTCAAATTTTTCCGTGCCGTACAGCAGGTTGCCGTCTTCAGTGGTGAAGACCCGCTGGGCAGGCTGGCCGGGCGTTCTCGGAGCCGGTGGATCAATTACGCCTCGGCGGGCACGTTCGGCCATCTGCTCCAGGCCGTCGAGCAGCGGTTCGATGGCATCCCGGTGAAAGTGCTCAGGGTAGGCCGTCATCCAGACTGTGATGTGTCGGCGGAAGCGGATATAGGCATCCAGACATTGCGTCAGCATCCGGCTGCGATTCTGCGCAGTGGTTTGCAGATTCGGCAGGTCGTACTGGGTGGTCACCGCCTGTCTGGCCTGTGTCCAGAGTCCGTCCGTTTGCTCGTTGAAGTACATCCAGGAAACGTCATTGTCATAGCCGTAGTTCTTGACCAGCTCCAGGCGCATGTAGGTTTTGTGAAAGAGCAGACGGGTATCGCTGAACTGACGATTGACCAGATTGACAGTTTCGATCTGGCCGACCTTGTCGGATCTCAAGGTGATGCGCTCGTACCACTGATTGAGCTGGAATCTCGTGCTTTCCAGTTCCTCGAATTTTTTTACGTAACCGAGTTCCAGATCGCGAATCCGGGCACGCAAGGCCAATCGCTGTGACCGTGCGCTCGGCGGCAGAGCACTGTGCATGCGTGTCAGCCGCCGGATGTCTTCCAGCACCATGATTGTGCCTGCTGACACTTGGCCGGCGCGCATGGCATATCGCGAGGTCAGGCGTAAAGCGAGAGAGCTTTGTACGCGGTTTACGGACGCTTGTTTATTGCCGCTGGTGAGCGGCCTCAACTCCGCCAACCCCTGATAGCGTTGAGCGCACAGGCGAATTTCTTCCAGACATGCGGTTTCGGCTGCCGGCAACAAGGCCCGCTGGTCGGCGGGGCTGGCGTCCTGGAAAGCCAGTATCGCCCTCTTGCGCGCCTCGACCCCGCTATCGATAACGTATCCCAGGCGTTCCGTCTCCAGTTCCAACTGCTGATGCCGGCGAAACGTACGCTCTGCCCACCAGCGCGGCAAGCGCTGGCGAATCACCGGAGGCCAATAAGGGTCCAGCGCATCGGCCAGATGCCCGGCGACGTTACCGCCGCCACGCAAGCCAGCCTCAGCGGCGGTTCCATAGACACCGAACCAAGTGTCCCACTGGCCGGTTTCATCCAGGGCGACCGGTTGCTTGTAAGACTTGCGCGAATTGCCGACCAGGCGCCAGTTGCGTGAGCCCGTGCCCAGCTCCACCTGGTAGATGCGCCCCTGACGCTGGATGAAATCGCCGTCGGCATGCCGGTAAACGCCACGGTACAACCCGTGGCTGGCTGGCTCGATCCCGGCCAGGGACAGCGGTAGTTCGTAGTCGTAATCCTGAAAGCGGGCGAGTACATGCCGGGCCCGCCGCTGGGTTTTACCGTGCAAGGCCGAAACGTTGCCCAGCAGCGCATGCAACTGGCGCGCACGTGTCAGGGCGCGGGTGGACCGCGCAAGAGTCGAGGCCACCGCTTCGCCCGGAAGCAGATCCATGAGCGCGTCGATCAATGAGAGAAACATTGACTCGAGCTCCGCCAGCCCGTCTGCCACGTCGCCGCGCAAAAACGCTGCCACGGCCTGATTGGCTGCGTTCCACGCATCGTAAAGCGCGAGGACGGTGCCGACAAAGGGGACCATGCCAATCGCCATTTTTATGTAGTTGAACGCCCGTGGGCCTTTGAGTGCATAGCGTTCGAAGAACAGCGCATCGTTGGAGCGCGAGCTGCCGCGATGGGCTTCGAGCAAGCGACCCATGTGCGCATCGAGCAGGTGCGCGGCCAGCGAAGTGCTTGCCGGCCAGCGTGCGCCGACTTCGATAATGGCGTCGAAGTTTTTTTCATGCGCCTGACCGATGCGGCTGACATGCGCGCGAACATTGCCCTGCAAGGCCTTGCCCGCCAGGTATTCGATCCAGCGGTCACTTGCGCACAGTGTGAACAGCCCTTTGCGCGCTGATTCGAGACTGTCGTAACGGCGGAAAAATTGTTGATCCGGACTGTCCGGCAGGTAGAGCAGTGTAGTGCCGCTGATCTGCTCTTCAATGAAGGTCACGCCGGACAAGGTCACTGGACCTTCGCGCGGGGTGTCTTTGCCGCCAGTTTTAAGCGCGACCGGCAGCAGAACGATGCGCTTGCCTTGAGCGCGCCAGGCTTCAGCGGTATCGGCATCGATTGCGATGTTCACCACCTCAGCCTCATTGCGGTCGAGGTGTTTCTGTGCACGCGCATTTTCACTCTGGATCTTCAGCAGCAGGCGCCAGGGTTCGATCAGGCCTTCGCGCCGATGCTGTCTGACGAACAGCGCTTCGCCGGGCGCGCCATTAAAGGCTTCGAGGATCCTGCGCTCATAGGCCTTGGGCAGGTCCAGCTCCGGCAGGACTTTAAGCAGATAGCTCAGGTTGATGCCGTTGAGCAGACGGTTGCGATCCTGTTGGCGCGCGGCACTGACCTTCACCCGCATGAAAATCAGGCGTTGCGACAGTGAGTCATTGAGCACTGACTGAACGTTGTCGATGTTCAACTGGGCGAGGTCTTCCAGTGACATCGTGCTGCGCGTGGCGCCGGGCACGATCACCGTTTTACGCCGCGGGCCGGTGGGGGTGGCTTCCACTACGGTTTCGGTTTTGGTGGAATCGGGCAATTCGACCTGCACGGAAAAATAGCCCTCGGTGGCAAAGTCCTTGCGCAGGCGCGCGTACAGATGTTTACGGGTGAAGTCGTCGCGCGGTTCCAGTGCCAGTGTCATCAGCGCGTGGCTTTTGCGCATCGCCTCGATATACGCCTTGATGCGCTCTTTGAGCGCAGCCCGCTCGCTTTTCTGCAAACGCACCAGCCAGCTCGGCAGATGAGTGGCCAGAACACCGCTGCGCTGCTGCTCTTGCTCGTGCGCGAACATCAGACTCCTGGCGGCGCTGACCGGTACTTGCAGAGCGGCTGTGCAATCCTGGCGGAGAATTTCCAGTGCATCGGCATGCCCGGACTGATCGCGCAGGGCGGCGGTCCGCGTCTCGCAATCGACGATCAATGCGTTGAGGCAATGACGCAGCGGGTCCGAGGCGATGGCGTCGAGTTGCAAGGCCGATTCGCTGTCCTGCTCGCTGATCTTGAAAAAATCGAGTGCCAAGGTACGGCGATCGGGAAAGCGTTGCAGACCACCGCCGCTGCCTGGGCAATACAACAGCAGACTCGTGTTGGAGGCGCGGTCCGCCAGCGCAGCTTGCCGAGTGAATACCAGTACACCCTTGAGCGTTTCGCGCTGCACCGTAGTGATCGTGTCGCGGGTTTCGCTCAGCGAAAGTGTCAGGCTGGCGGCGATCCAGTCTGCATCGCGTGCACTGGCCACAGGCTTGTCCAGAACGGCTTTGAGCAGGTCGTGTTCGGCGCTGTCGATTTGCCCGAGTAGCACTTGCAGCTTCGCCTCGGCGTACAAGCCATCCTTGTGAGCCTGACAAATCGCAGCGAACGCCGTGTCGCAGACGGGGGCGTTGTCGAACAACAAGGTGCTGACCTTTTCGCAGGCTTGCTCGGCACTTTCCAGCGCTTTCAGGGCGTCCTGGCATTGTTGCAAGCGTGTGCCGTCCGGGTCGTTGGACAGCAAGTGTTCAAGTGCATCGCGCTCGCGGTTGAGCGAGGCGTGTCTCAGGGCCAGCGGAATGCCTGCGGACAGGCTGCCGAACAACGGAGGGGCGTCACTTGCGATGGGTTCTTGCGCAGTGAGCGCTTTGGCCGGTGTTGCAACGATGATCGCTGTGCTGCGCTGATGGTCAATCAGATCGACATGCAACAGCGCTTGCGCAGCGTGTTCGCGCAACCCGGGTTTGCCCCGGTTGGTGTTGCGCAAGGCATTCATCTGCGCCTGCTGCCGGTCGGCGAACAGATCGCTGGCGCCGGTGATCATCGGATCTGTCGCTGCGCTGTAATCGAAGCGCTGGATCTGGCGTGGCAGGCCGCCAGGGATCTGTACCTGACCGGCGAGCCACGTCTGCAGATCCACTCGATTGTCGAACGCCTGAATGCACGCGGGGCGGCAGGGCAGGTAGAGCAGCGCTCGCGCCGTTGCCCGGTCCCCCGTGCTGATCACCCAAGCCCCCGGCAGTTTGACTTTGCTGTGATTGCTCAGCACCAGTGCCGGTTTTTCCAGGTGAACGGACTGCCCTTTGAACATCGCTGGGGTGGAACCTGAATCAACGATTTGCTGCAGCAGGTCGCGCTGTTCGGCGTTGATGACTTTACTGGCGTAAGCGGCGTCAGCGCTCGCTTCGAAATGTGATCGGTATAGCTCGGTGGCGCGTGTGCGTCGCGAAACCGGGGTGCCGGGCGCACGTGCTTCCCAGAACTCGGCCCAGCGGGTGGCGTGGGCGCTCTGCGGGTCGAGCGGCTTGAGTTTGGCCAGCAGTTGCAGCGGCTTCAGGGTGTACAGCGGGTGATCAGGCTTCAGGCCGATAACGTGGCAGTGCTGGTCCAACGTGGTTTCCAGCGCCGGATGTTGTACGACAAAAGCGCAGGCGTCGGTAAGACTGACAAAATGCTCCGGCTGGGTTTGGGTGGCAATGAAGCCGAATCCGGTTTTTTCGCCGTCCAGTTGCAGGTGTTGTCGCAGCGAAGCGTTGATCGTATCGCGCAGTGCGGGGCTGCTCGCAAACAGTTCACGCAGGCCACTGCTGCTGTCGCGCCAGTGCTGATTGGCCCGTAACAAAAGACTTTCGTCGATGGTCTGAGGCAGCGCCAGGGAGGTAGCGAACGACTCCGGGGGCGCTGGCGGCAAATCCAGGGTAAGGGGTTCGAGCATGGTGGATGACTCGCAAGGGGGGAGCGGGGCATCCGCTCCTGTTCAAGTCATTCAAAAGAATTTGCGCCGGAGCATGGCGGTACAGGGATATTGTTTGCAGCGCCTGCATGACCGCTCGGCACTCTTCATCAAACTGTCATGCAAGTGTGGCAGCGCGCTCGCACGAACTTCATCAGACTCGCGCTCTACTGGGGTGCTGCGTTTTGGTGTTTTTCATGTTCAAGAGATTTATTTCAGTCGCGGCCGCGTTGGCCGCGCTTGTGTTCGGGGCCGGCTCGTTGGCAGCCGGGCGCTGCGATGTGAACGTGCCGACCGAGCACGCCGATCTGCCTGCGGTCAGCCTTGCCTATCAGAGCATCGGTCGTGCATCAGACCCGGCGCTGTTGCTGGTCATGGGCCTGGGGGGCCAGTTGATTCATTGGCCGGATGAGGTGGTAGTCGCGCTGTGTCAGCAGGGTTTCCGGGTGATCCGCTATGACAACCGCGACGTCGGCCTCTCGACCTGGCGGCAGGCGCCCATCGAGGCCAATCTGACCTTCGAAGTGCTGCGCTACAAGCTCGGTTTGCCGGTCTCGGCCCCGTACAGCCTGACCGACATGGCCGACGATGCGCTGGGTTTGATGACGGCGTTGAAGGTCGAGCAATTCCACGTGCTCGGCGCGAGCATGGGTGGAATGATCGCCCAGCACATGGCGGCGATGGCGCCGCAGCGGGTGGAAAGCCTGACGCTGATCATGACCACTTCCGGCGCTGAAGGCCTGCCGGCACCGAGTGCGGCGCTGGTGCAATTGCTTTCACGGCGGGGCGCGCCGAACCGTCAAGTGGCGCTGGAGCAGCAGGCCGATCTGCTCGCGGCACTCGGCAGCCCGGCGGTGACTGATGATCGCCAAGCGTTGCTGCAACAGGCGGCAGCGTCCTACGACCGCGCGTTCAACCCCGAAGGCGTCAAACGGCAGATCATGGCGATCCTTGCTGAACCCAGTCGCGTGGCTTTGCTCAATCAATTGCGTGTGCCCACGCTGGTGGTGCATGGCACGGCTGATCCGCTGCTGCCGGTGATGCACGGCGTACATCTGGCGGCGCACATTCAGGGCAGTCAGTTGAAGCTGATTCCGGGGCTGGCGCATCGCTTTCAGGAGGCGTTCAAGGAACCGTTGCTGGCGGCGGTGCTGCCTTATCTGCAAGCGCATCGTGAGGATACTTCGCACTGGGCACAGATCGAGCCGGTGGTGGGCAGGAATCTGCTGTGAGCCAGAAAGAGTCCCCTCACCCTAACCCTCTCCCAGAGGGAGAGGGGACTGACCGAGGTGTCTTGTGCTCTACGCCGATCTGAATGACCGAGTCGATTATGAATTCGGTGAATGCGTTCACGTTGACACCACCATAACCGACTCGGTTTTCACCGATCCATAGTCGACTCGGTGTCTCACGTCGATGTACCTCGCAGGACACCTCGGTCGGCTCCCTCTCCCTCGGGGAGAGGGCTGGGGTGAGGGGCTTTTGATCTTAGCTGTGCAAACGCACCCAGACCGTTACCAACACGGTCGCCGCCATCAACCAGGCCACCGCTGCCACGGCCAGCGATGCTTCCAGGCGCATGCGGTCGACCATCACGTACAGCGTCGCCAGATAGACGAAATACGGAATGATCGACCACATCCCAAACACGATCGTGGTCTTCAGATCGTCGACCGAACGGCCCTTGCCGACGATGTAGTGCGCGATCAGGGCAAAGGTCGGGAACAGCGGCACCAGGCCGGCGATGTAATAGTTCCTGGTCTTCGACAGTGCCGCGAGAATCAGCACCACTGCGGCGCCGATCGCGGCTTTGAGAATCAGATCCATCAGTGGCTCAGCCCGTATTTTTTGACTTTGTCGAACAGCGTGGTCTTGGCCATGCCCAGTTCCTGGCTGGCCTGGGTCAGGTTGCCGCCGCTGCGTTGCAGGGCGTCGACCAGCAGATTGCGTTCGAAGGCTTCCACCGCTTCGGCAAATGCCAGGCCTTGACCAGCGCTGGCGCCGGACTTCTTGAAGGCCGGCAGGCCGAGGGCGAAGCGTTCGGCGACGTTGCGCAGTTCGCGCACGTTGCCCGGCCAGTCGTGGCTCATCAGGTTCGACAGGGTCTGGTTGTCCAGCTCGGGTAGTGCGCGATCAAAGCGCAGCGCCGACTGCTGGGTGAAGTGTTCGAACAGTTGCAGGATGTCTTCGCGGCGTTCGCGCAGCGGTGGCAGTTCCAGGGTCACGACGTTGAGGCGGTAGTACAAGTCGCTGCGAAACTCGCCGGCCTTGCTCGACTCATCAAGGTCGGATTTGGTCGCCGCAATCACCCGGCAATCCACTGCCACGCTCTGGTTCGAGCCGAGACGTTCGAGGGTGCGTTCCTGCAATACGCGCAGCAACTTGATCTGCAACGGCAGCGGCATGCTTTCCACTTCGTCGAGAAACAGCGTGCCGCCGTCGGCGTGCTCGATCTTGCCGATGCGGCGTTTGCCGGCGCCGGTGAAGGCATTGGCTTCGTGGCCGAAGATCTCGCTTTCAAAAAGGTTTTCCGGCAGGCCGCCGCAGTTCAGCGCGACGAACTGTTTGCTGTGACGGCGACTGAAATCATGCAGGCAACGGGCGACCAGTTCCTTGCCGGTGCCGGTCTCGCCTTCGATCAAGACGTTGGCTGAGGTGTCGGCAACGTTGGCGATCAGTTCGCGCAGGTTCTGCATCGCTGGTGAGCGGCCGATGATCCGCCCCTCCAGCGAATCGCGTTCGGCCAGTTGCCGACGTAGCGACGACACTTCACGGGCGAGGCTGCGTTGCTCCAGCGCCCGTCGCGCGACGTCTACCAGACGCTCCGGCGAAAACGGTTTTTCCATGAAGTCGTAAGCGCCTTTCTGCATCGCGCCGACGGCCATGGAAATGTCGCCGTGGCCGGTGATCAGCACTACCGGCAGGCTGCGATCACGCTGCTTGAGGCGGGTGAGCAATTCCAGGCCATCGATGCCCGGCAGGCGGATGTCGCTGATGACGATGCCGGCAAAGTTGTCGCCGACCTGCGCCAGCGCCTCTTCGGCACTGCCGACGCCGATGCAGGGAATGTCCTCGAGGGTCAGCGCCTGTTGGCAGCCGAGCAGCACATGGGGGTCGTCTTCGACAATCAGCACACTGAGTTCAGGGTTCATATTGGCTCGGCAGAAAGAGGGCTTACCAACGGTAAACTGAGGACGAAAGTGGTGCCACCGCCGGCCGGGTGTTCAACACCCAGGTGCCCGCCGGTAGCGGCGGCGAGGCTGGCGGACAGGGTCAGGCCCAGGCCCAGGCCTTGCTCGCCGGGTTTGGTGGTGAAGAACGGTTCGAACAGATGCTTGCGCGCTTCGGCGTCGATGCCGTGGCCATTGTCGCGCACCCGCAAGCGATACTTGCCGTTGAATTCTTCACCCTCCAGCCACAGCTGCGGCCGCGGTTGCGCGTGCATGGCGTCGAGGGCGTTGCCGATCAGGTTGACGAGGATCTGTTCGAGGCGGGTCTGATCGATCAGCAGCTGCACATCGGCAAACTGCCGGTGAATCTGCAGCGCGGCGTTTTCCACGCGCGCGCCGAGCACTTGCAACGCGGCGTCGACGGCTTTGCCGAGACTGGCCTGACCCTTGTTGTCGCCGCGCCGGGCAAACGAACGCAGGCTGGCGGTGATTCGGCCCATGCGGTCGATCAGGTCGTTGATGGTCTTGAGGTTGGTGCTGGCGACGTCGAGCTGGCCGCGCTCGAGAAAGCGCACGGTGTTGCCCGACAGCGTGCGCATCGCCGCCAGCGGCTGGTTCAGTTCATGGGCAATGCTGGTCGACATCTGGCCGATGGCCGCGAGTTTACCGGCCTGCACCAGTTCATCCTGAGCGCGGCGCAACGTCTCCTCGGCTTGGCGGCGCTCGCGGATCTGACTCTTCAGGCGTTCGTTGCTGGCGCGCAGATCGGCGGTGCGTTCGGTAATCCGACGTTCGAGTTGGCTGTTGGCTTCCTGCAACGCTTCGCGGGCGGCGAGGCGGGTGGCGAGGACTTTGCGGCGCTCGTTCCAGGCAATCAGCAGGAAGGCGAACAGGGCGAACGCCACCGCCACCAGAATCCCTTGGTTGATCGCTTCGCGGCGCAGGTCCTGCAACGGCGTGAGCAGGGTGAAATTCCACGGCGTGTCGCTCAGCAGTCGGGTTTGCGCCAGATAGCTGATGTCGTCTTCGTCGGGCTGCAATTCGCTGTTGGCCGGGAAGGTCAGTTTCTCCACGCCTTCGGCCAGTGTCTCGCGGGCCAGCGGTTGCAGTTCGTTGAGTGGAAACCAGTAGTACTGCAGGCTGCGAGCGAGTTTTTCCTTGACCTCGTCGCTGAGCGGGATCACCGATTTCAGCCGCCTGGCCGGATCGCTGGACAGAATGATGATGCCGTTCTCGTCGCTGACGAAGGCTTCCAGACGCGCCCGTTGCCAGCGTTCTTCCATGGCTTCCAGACGCACCTTGACCACCGCGACACCGATGATCTTGCCGTGCTCTTCGAGGCCGTGGGCGAGGTAGTAACCGGGTTCGCCATTGGTGCTGCCAATGCCATAGAAACGCCCGGGCTGGCCGCGCACGGCGTCCTTGAAATAGGCGCGGAAGGACAGGTCTTCACCCAGATAACTGTCGACATCGCGCCAGTTGCTGGTGGCCATGACCCGGCCGGTGGTGTCCATGACGTAGATGGCCCGGCTGCGGCTGCGGCGGTTCAGGCCTTCGAGGTAATCGTTGACCGTCTGCCGGTGTTCCGGCGTCGGGTCGGCCAGTAACTGCGGCACACTGGTTTCGAGTTCCAGCAGACTGGGCAGGTAGGTGTATTTGCTGATCTCGCTTTCGACCGCGCGGGCGTGCAGTTCCAGCTGGCGCTGGCCGTTCTCGCCGAGGCTGCGGATGCCGAAGTGTTCACTGGTCCAGAAGCCGATAAAACCCAGTCCGACCATCAAGGCGATGATCAGCGGCGGCAGGAACAGATGACGGATCAGACGGGGCTTCACGGCAAGTGATGGCTCTGCAGCGCGATAAAGAGTGGGGTCGCATTTCATCACAGATGCCTTGGGTCAACCACAACACTTGTTGTGCATCACCATTGGTTTGAGGTGAACCCTGTGGCGAGGGGATTTATCCCCGTTGGGCTGCGAAGCGGCCCCGGCATTTCATGGTCAAACCGGATTTAACGGTTCGACGACTGCTTCGCAGCCGAACGGGGATAAATCCCCTCGCCACAGAAGCTCGCCACACCACAGGGTTCTGCGTGGTTTTTTAGTGCTGCAGGATTTTCTCGAGGAAGTGCTGCGCGCGTTCGGAGCGGGCGCTGATGTCGCCGAAAAATTCCTCTTTCGGGCAGTCTTCGATGATCTTGCCCTGGTCCATGAAGATCACCCGGTCGGCCACTTTGCGGGCGAAGCCCATTTCGTGGGTCACGCACATCATGGTCATGCCTTCGTGGGCCAGCTGCACCATCACGTCGAGCACTTCGTTGACCATTTCCGGGTCGAGCGCCGAGGTCGGTTCGTCGAACAGCATGACGATCGGGTCCATCGCCAGCGCACGGGCAATCGCCACACGCTGTTGCTGACCACCGGACAGTTGCCCCGGATGCTTGTGGGCGTGCGCCGACAACCCTACGCGCTCGAGCAGTTGCAGACCCTTTTTGGTCGCCTCTTCCTTGCTGCGGCCAAGCACCTTGATCTGCGCGATGGTCAGGTTTTCGGTGATGGTCAGGTGCGGGAACAGCTCGAAATGCTGGAACACCATGCCCACGCGCGAACGCAGTTTCGGCAGGTTGGTTTTCGGATCGGCGATCGATGTGCCGTCAACCACAACGTCGCCTTTCTGGAACGGTTCCAGGGCGTTGACGCACTTGATCAGCGTCGACTTGCCTGAACCCGACGGGCCGCAGACCACGATCACTTCGCCTTTCTTGACCTCGGTGCTGCAATCAGTCAGCACCTGGAAGTCCCCATACCACTTGTTGATGTTTTTGATAGAGATCATACGGCGAACCTTTTTTGCAGACGCTTGACCAACCGCGAGGCGGCGAAGCTGATGATGAAGTACACGAGACCGGCGAAAATCAGGAACTCATTGGAGCGGCCGATGATGTCGCCGCTGGCGCGCGAGGCGTTGAGGAAGTCCACCAGGCCCACGGTGTAGACCAGCGAGGTGTCCTGGAACAGGATGATGCTCTGCTGCAGCAGCAGCGGGGTCATCTTGCGGAACGCCTGCGGCAGGATGATCAGGCGCATCATCTGCCCGTAATTCATGCCCAGCGCTTGCGCGGCACCCATCTGGCCCTTGGAAATCGACTGCACACCGGCACGGACGATTTCGCAGAAGTACGCCGCTTCGAACATCATGAACGCCACGACGCACGAGGTGAACGCACCGATCGGCGTGTCTTCGCCGGTGATCCAGCGCAGCACGAACGGCACTGCCAGGTAGAACCAGGTGATCACCAGCAGCAGCGGAATCGAGCGGAAATAGTTGACGTAGGCGCCAGCGATGCTCGACAGCAGCTTGTTGTGCGACAAACGGCACAGCGCGAGGATCGTGCCGAGAATCATCCCGCCGATCACGCCCATGGCCATCAGCTTGAGGGTCATCACCATGCCGTTCCACAAACCGGGAATGGCCGGGACGATGCCACTGAAATCGAATTCCATTATTTACCCCCCACGGAGATCAGGCCGGGCACCGCCACTTTCTTCTCGACCAGGCGCATCAGCAGCATCAGGCTCATGTTGAGGGTGAAATAGATCAGCGTTGCCAGGGTGAACGCTTCGAACAGGTTGGCCGAGAACTCGGCGGTCTGTTTGGTCTGCGCCAGCAATTCCATCAAACCGATCAGGGACGCCACGGAGGAGTTCTTGAACACGTTCAAAAATTCCGAGGTGAGCGGCGGAATGATGATCCGGTAGGCCTGGGGCAGCAGCACGTTCCAGTAGATCTGCGGCAGTTTGAAACCCATCGCGCGGGCGGCGGATTCCTGGCCACGAGGCAGCGCCTGGATACCGGTGCGCACTTGCTCGCAGACACGGGCGGCGGTGAACAGACCGAGGCAGACGACAACACTCAGGTAGGCCGAAGTAGTCGGGTTGAGGTCCTGCTTGTACCACTCCTGCAGATCCGGCGGCAGCAGATCGGGCACCAGGAAGTACCAGATGAACAGCTGCACCAGCAGCGGCACGTTACGGAACAGCTCGACGTAGCAGGTCGCAATGCCCGATACGATGCGGTTCGGCACGGTGCGCATGATGCCCAGCAGCGAGCCGAGCAGCAGGGCGATGATCCACGCCACGACGGCGATGGCGATGGTCCAGCCCAGACCGGAGATGAACCAGTCGAGATAGGTCTCGCTGCCCACGCCGGTGGACTTGAAGAACACGCCCCAGTCCCAGTTGTAATTCATTAGGGTCTCCCCTCGATTCGATCGATGTACAAGTGCCCGCCTGGGGAACTCCGTTCCCTCCCCAGTCTTTTTTCAAAGACCGGGCACACGCGATCGGCTCGACAGCCACCGGTTCGAGTGTTTCCAGAAAAATGCCAGCAGGGAGTGACCATCCCCTGAAAAGGCAGGCGCCTCCTCAGGGGATAAGGTTAGTCAGAAAATCAGGACTTCTTGTCGTCAGCCGCTTTGTCGGTCGGATTGGCGATCAGGGTCTTGAGCTCGTCGCTCATCGGGAAGTTCAGGTTCAGGCCTTTTGGCGGAATCGGCTGCATGAACCACTTCTCGTAGATCTTGTTGATTTCGCCCGAAGCGTAGGTGGCCTTGATCGCGTCATCCACAGCCTTTTTGAACGGCTCGTCACCTTTGCGCATCATGCAGCCGTAGATTTCGTACGACTGTGGTGTGCCGGTCACTTCCCAATCGGCGGCTTTCTTGGCTTTGGCGGCTTCGCCAGCCAGCAGCGCGTCATCCATCATGAACGCAACGGCACGGCCCGATTCCAGCATCTGGAAGGACTCGCCGTGGTCTTTGGCGGAGATGACGTTCATGCCCATCTGCTTGTCGGCGTTCATCGCCTTGAGGATGCGCTCGGAGGTGGTGCCGGCGGTGGTTACGACGTTCTTGCCTTTCAGATCGTCGAAATCCTTGTACTTGGAGTCTTTCTTGGACAGCAGACGGGTACCGATTTCGAAGATGCCGACGGAGAAGTCGACCTGCTGCTGACGCTCGACGTTGTTGGTGGTCGAACCGCACTCGACGTCCACGGTGCCGTTCTGCACCAGCGGGATACGGGTCTGCGAGGTGACGAGGTTGTATTTGACTTGCAGGTTCGGCAGGTCGAGGTCTTTCTTGATCGCTTCGACGATCTTCAGCTGGATATCGTGCGAGTAGCCAACCGGCTTGCCGGACGCATCAGCGATGTAGGAGAACGGAATGGAGGCGTCACGGTGGCCCAGGGTGATGACACCGGACTCTTTGATTTTCTTCAGGGTGCCGGTGAGCTCGGCGGCGAAAACTGGCGTGCTGATCAGAGCGGCAGCAATGGCTGCGCCCAGGATATGGGGAACGATGCGCATCAAATTTTCCTCGACATTGTTTTTTTTATGGAGCCAGTTTGTCGGCCCTTTTTGTGCTTCGAATGCCTGACGGCTCCTGAAGTGTCGGCACAGCAGGCATTCGTCGAGAGAGTGTAGAGCATGACTCGTGCCAGACCAGTCACAGTCGGTTAACCAATTGTTTTATAACGTTATTAAAGTTTTGTGGCGGTAATTTTTTGAGGGTGAGATCCGGTTAACCGAATCGACTGTGGAGTCGCGTTCGGAAAACCGAACGATCAAAAGCCCCTCACCCTAACCCTCTCCCGGAGGGAGAGGGGACTGACTGCGGTGGATGGTCGAGTTACGGCGACGTGAGATACCGAGTCGACCTCGGACTTTGGAGCCCACGGAGATCGGCTCCCTTTCCCCCTCTACCCCTTGGGGGAGAGGGCTGGGGTGAGGGGGAAAAGATCTAACTGCCCCAATCAGGTTCAACAAAGTCCACATAACAAAAAGCCCCAGAATCTCTCGATGCAGGGGCTTTCGTTTGAACGGTGAGATCAAGCCGCCTCGATCTTCCGATTCTGCTCAACCTTGCCCAGATACGTCGCGAGCTTCTGCTGTTCCTCCGCTGTGGTGAACAAGCCAAGCTTGGTGCGGCGCCACAGGATATCGTGCGCCGTGGTCGCCCACTCTTCGCTGCACAGGTAATCGACTTCGCGGGTGTAGAGCCCGCCGCCGATGTGCTCGCCCATGTCGGCCAGCGTTTCCACGCCTTCGAGCATGCGCCAGGTGCGGCTGCCGTAGGTGACGGCCCAGCGTCGGGCGATTTCAGTCGGCACGAAGTCGAATTTGTCGCGAATTCGCGCGCTCAGCGCCTCTGGAGTGGTCATGTCTTCGCCGCCGGGCAGGGTGGCGGTTGCGGTCCAGCTCGGGCGCATCTGGGTGAAAAACGGCATCAACTGCGCCATCGCCGACTCGGCGAGTTTGCGGTAAGTGGTCAGCTTGCCACCGAACACCGACAGCAGCGGCGCTTCTTCGGCGTTGCCCGACAGCGCCAGGGTGTAATCGCGGGTCACTGCCGACGGATTGTCGGATTCGTCGTTGCACAGCGGCCGAACGCCCGAGTAGCTGTGCACAATGTCTTCGCGGCTCAGCTGCTTCTTGAAGTGAGCGTTGACCACTTTCAGCACGTAGTCGGTTTCGCCTTCGGTGATCGCCACTTTCGCCGGGTCGCCGGTGTACTCACGGTCGGTAGTGCCGATCAGGGTGAAGTGGTTCAGGTACGGAATAGTGAAAACGATGCGCTGGTCTTCGTTTTGCAGAATGTGCGCGTGCTCGCCTTCATACAGTTTCGGCACGATGATGTGGCTGCCCTGAATCAGACGGATGCCATACGGCGATTCCATTTTCAGGTCGTCACGAATGAACTTCGCCACCCACGGACCGGCGGCGTTGACCAGGGCTTTGGCGGTGATCGAAAACACGCTGCCGTCGGCGCGCTCCAGATGCAGATGCCACAAACCTTTGGTGCGGCGGGCACTGACACAGCGGGTCTGGGTGTGCACATGCGCACCTTTTTCCCGGGCGGCCATGGCGTTCAAGACCACAAGGCGCGCGTCATCTACCCAGCAGTCAGAGTATTCGAAGCCTTTCTTGATTTCGCTTTTCAGCGCGCTGTCGGCGCCGAACTTCAGGCTTTTCGAACCCGGCAGTTTTTCGCGCTTGCCAAGGTTGTCGTAAAGGAACAGGCCGGCACGAATCATCCACGCTGGACGCAGGTGCGGGCGGTGCGGCAGGACGAAACGCATCGGTTTGACGATGTGCGGCGCTTTCGCCAGCAGCACTTCGCGCTCAGCCAGCGCTTCGCGCACCAGACGGAATTCGTAATGCTCGAGGTAGCGCAGGCCACCGTGGATCAGCTTGCTGCTGGCCGACGAGGTGTGGCTGGCCAAGTCATCTTTTTCGCAAAGGAACACCGAAAGACCGCGACCGGCGGCATCCGCTGCGATCCCCACGCCATTGATCCCGCCGCCAATTACGGCAACGTCATAGATCTCGGAGAGAGGGGGCGTACGCAAGGTAGAGGTGGACATCGGCTGGCCTCGGTTCTTTTGGTTTTATGTCTTGGAAATCGAACATTAATGTTCATTTGCGAAAATGGTAGCCCATAAACACGCGCGCAGCCAGTCGCGTTCGATTGAAAAAACTCATCGAAGGGCTGAGAAAGGAAAATATCCGAACATTAAAAGCAAAAGATCGCAGCCTTCGGCAGCTCCTACAGGAGGAATGCATTCCAGATGTAGGAGCTGCCGAAGGCTGCGATCTTTTGATCTTGCGGGTTAAACGACTTCCAGACGAATTTTGTGCTGACTCAACAATTGCGCCAGCGCCGGTACCGGCTGCTGATCGGTGACCAGGCAATCGATCAGGCTGATCGGCCCCAGTCGAATCATCGCGTTACGCCCGAACTTGCTTGAGTCCGCCGCCAGAATCACCTGCCGCGCATTGGCAATGATCGCCTGGCTGACCCGCACTTCCTGATAATCGAAGTCGAGCAGGCTGCCGTCCTCATCGATGCCGCTGATCCCGACCAAGGCGAAATCGACCTTGAACTGATTGATGAAATCCACACTCGCCTGACCGACCACACCGCCGTCACGCCGCACGTTACCGCCAGTCAGCAGCACATCGAAATCATCCTTGGCGCTGAGCATCGAGGCGACGTGCAGGTTGTTGGTGATGATCTTCAGGTGATTGTGATTGAGCAGGGCGCGGGCGATCGATTCGGTGGTGGTACCGATATTGATGAACAGCGAGGCGTGATCGGGGATCTGTGCGGCGATGGCTTCGCCGATGCGTTGCTTTTCGTCGCGCATCTGATCGGCACGCATGGCATACGCGGTGTTTTCGACACTGGAATCGTAAGCGGCGCCACCGTGGTAGCGACGCAGCAGATTGGCTTCCGCGAGCTGATTGATGTCGCGGCGGATGGTTTGCGGGGTGACAACGAACAGCGTGGCCATCTCCTCGATACTCACATAGCCGCGTTCGCGGACCAGCTCGAGGATTTGCTGCTGACGGGGAGGCAGATTCATGGGGCTTCCTTTGGGCTGCCAAGCAAAATTTGCCCATGATGCCGCAGGAATCTGCTCCCTACCAGTTAGATACCCTTCTGGAACTGCACGTTGGCTTATTCGGCGTCCTCACGCGCCCAGTCACGGGTGCGGCTGACGGCTTTTTTCCAGCCTTTGTAGAGTTTCTCTTTCTCGGTTTCGTCCAGGCTCGGTTCGAACTCGCGCTCGATCACTGCTTTGCCGCGCAGTTCTTCCAGGCTGCCCCAGAAGCCGCAGGCCAGGCCGGCCAGATAGGCAGCGCCGAGTGCGGTGGTTTCGCGCATTTGCGGACGCTCGACCTGGGTGCCGAGGATGTCGGCCTGGAATTGCATGAGGAAGTTGTTCGCCACCGCACCGCCGTCCACACGCAGGGCCTTGAGGCGTTCGCCGGAGTCCTGTTGCATGGCGTCGAGTACGTCGCGGGTCTGGTAGGCGATCGATTCCAGCGCGGCGCGGATGATGTGATCGACGCGTACGCCGCGCGTCAGGCCGAACAGCGCGCCACGGGCATACGGGTCCCAGTACGGTGCGCCGAGACCGGTAAACGCCGGCACCAGATACACACCGTTGCTGTCCTTGACCTTGTTGGCAAAGTATTCGGTGTCGTGGGCGTCGTTGACGATTTTCAGTTCATCGCGCAGCCATTGCACGGTCGAACCGCCGTTGAACACGGCGCCTTCCAGAGCATAAGCCACTTCGCCGCGTGGGCCGCAGGCGATGGTGGTGAGCATGCCGTGCTGGGATTTCACCGCTTTGTCGCCGGTGTTCATCAGCAGGAAGCAACCGGTGCCGTAGGTGTTTTTCGCTTGGCCCGGCTCTACGCACATCTGGCCGAACAGCGCCGCTTGCTGGTCGCCGGCGATACCGCCGATGGCGATGCCGCTCTTGGTGCGACCGTAGATTTCCGAGGAGGCTTTGACTTCCGGGAGCATCTCGCGGGGGATGTCGAGGATCTCCAGCATCTTCGAGTCCCACTCCAGCGAATGGATATTGAAGAGCATGGTGCGCGAAGCGTTGGTGTAGTCGGTGACGTGCACCTTGCCGCCGGTGAATTTCCAGATCAGCCAGCTATCGACGGTGCCGAACAGCAGCTCGCCGTTGCGCGCACGCTCGCGGCTGCCTTCGACGTTGTCGAGGATCCACTTCAGTTTGGTGCCGGAGAAGTACGGGTCGGTGACCAGGCCGGTGGTGTCACGGATGTAGTCTTCGTGACCATCGCGCTTGAGCTGCTGGCAGATCTCGGTGCTGCGGCGGCACTGCCAGACGATCGCGTTATACACCGGGCGGCCAGTGGTCTTGTCCCAGACCACGGTGGTTTCCCGCTGGTTGGTGATACCGATCGCGGCGACCTGGTCATGATGCAGGCCGGCCTGGGCCAGCGCTTCAACCATCACCGCGCTCTGGGTGGCGAAAATTTCCATCGGGTCATGCTCGACCCAACCGGCTTGCGGGTAATGCTGAACGAATTCGCGCTGCGCGGTGCAGACCACGTTCGCGTCGCGGTCGAAGATGATCGCGCGGGAGCTGGTCGTACCCTGATCAAGGGCAATGATGTAGTTCTTGTTCTGAATGTCGGTCATGTCGATTGCCTTGGACGAAATAAGGGAGAGTGGGCCGTGGCGCAGGCTCGGTTTGGCAGGAGCCGGCGCCGACTGTTTCAAGAAGTTCTTGGTTTGCCGTCAATGGCCGGTTCTGCATCCTTTGTAGCAGGTGTGGCGCCGGTCAGGTGACGGGCAATCAGCCCGCGATACCCGGCAGCGCCGAGGCAGGCACCGACAATCGGTGCAAAAATCGGAATCAGGAAATACGGAATATCACGACCACCGGTGAAGGAAATTTCACCCCAACCGGTAAAGAAAGTCATCAGTTTCGGACCGAAGTCACGCGCAGGGTTCATCGCGAAACCGGTCAGCGGACCCATCGCACTGCCGATCACGGCAATCAGCAGACCGATCAGCAGCGGCGCCATCGGGCCGCGTGGCAGGCCGTTGTTGTCATCGGTCAGGGCCATGATCACGCCCATGAGGATCGCGGTGATGATCATCTCGACCAGAAACGCCTGGGCCGTCGACAGCACCGGGTTCGGGTAGGTCGAGAACACCGAGGCTAATTCCAGGCTGGCAGCCGAGCCACGAACCATCTGGTGGGTTTGTTCGTAATCGAAGAACAGATTGCTGTACAGCGTGTACACCAGCAACGCGCCGCAGAAGGCGCCAGCGATTTGCGAAAGGATATAGAACGGCAGTTTGCGCTTTTCGAAATCAGCGAAGATTGCCAGAGCGATGCTCACGGCCGGGTTCAGGTGCGCGCCGGAAACCCCGGCGGTGAGGTAGATCGCCATGCTCACGCCGACGCCCCAGATGATGCTTATTTCCCACAGGCCGAAGCTGGCGCCCGCGACTTTGAGCGCGGCGACACAGCCGGTGCCGAAGAAGATCAGAAGGGCAGTGCCCAGGAATTCGGCCATGCATTGGCCGGAAAGCGATGGTTGCGGTAAAGCAGCTGTCATTGAAAACCTCGGTTCTTTTTCTTGTGTAGCGCCTTGCCAACGGAGCAGGGCGCGATCTTCACCGGGTCGGAATCCCCATTCGGTTCCCGGGTTACTGCTGGGTACTGCGCGGAGCATGATTCTTACATTATTCAGATTCGAAAAAATATAGACAAGAAACAAAGCTGTCAAAGGTCGAAAGTGAACCGTCGGTCACAATAAAACTATTCGTCGTGTGAATGATCAGCGCGGCGATCAGCTTGAGTGCAGCGCGAAGCCACGGGATTCGCGGCTTGGAATAGAGCCTTTTGCCGAACGATGACCTAGAATCCGCCGCAGGTTTTTCAAAGATTGCCGAACCCGGAGCTGCCATGACCCCAGCGTTGGACTTGTTGAAAAAAGTTCGTGCCGAACATCGCGTGCACAGTTACGAACATGATCCGAAGGCCGCGTCCTACGGGCTGGAGGCGGCGGAGAAGCTCGGGCTCGCACCGGCGCAAGTGTTCAAAACCTTGCTGGCCGCCAGTGAAAAAGGCGAACTGCTGGTGGCTGTGGTGCCGGTCGTCGGAACGCTCGATCTCAAGGGGCTGGCCCATGCCGCTGGAGTGAAGAAAGCCGAAATGGCTGATCCCGCCGCCGCGCAACGCTCCACCGGCTACCTGTTGGGCGGCATCAGCCCGCTCGGGCAGAAGAAACGCCTGCGCACCTTCATCGACAATTCCGCTCAGGGGTTTGCGTCTATTTATGTGAGTGCCGGGCGGCGAGGACTGGAAGTGGAACTGGCGCCTGCGGTGCTGGCCCAGCACACCCAGGCGCAGTTCGCCGATATCGGCCGGGCGTAATAGTCGCGCCGGCTGTATGAAGAAAAAATTGCGTTTCTGTCACTGGCACTGATCCGGGCCGCCGTTGCATGCTCGGTCGACCAATTCAGGGAGAAAATCATGCAGCTTGCGTTTCATCAGGTCGACGCCTTCAGCGATCGGCCGTTCAGTGGCAACCCGGCGATGGTCTATCGGCTCGACAGTTGGCTGGCCGATGACTTGATGCAGAAGATCGCCGCCGAGCACAATCTCGCGGAAACCGCGTTTCTGGTGCGCGAAGGCCAGGCCTGGCATATCCGCTGGTTCACCCCGACAACTGAAGTGCCACTGTGCGGGCATGCGACTTTGGCCAGCGCATTTGTATTGTTCGAAATCTATAAGGAAGGGGCCGAGCGCATCGACTTCACTTGCAAGTCCGGCCCGCTGAGTGTCAGCCGCGAAGGCGACCGGCTATGGCTGGACTTCCCGACCATCGTGCCATCGGAAATCGGCGTGACGCTGGACGTCGAGCGGGCGCTCGGTGTCGAGGCGGTTGATGTGCTCGGCTCCAACGAGCTGTTCGTGGTGCTGGACTCGGAACAGGCCGTGCTCGACTGCCAACCGGACATGGCAGCGCTGGCGAAACTGCCATGGCTGGGCGCGATCGTTACTGCGCGTGGCAACCAGCATGACTTCGTCTCGCGCTATTTCGCCCCGGCAATCGGTATCAATGAAGACCCGGTGACCGGCTCGACCCATTGCAGCCTGATTCCGTACTGGGCCAAACGTCTGGGCAAATCGAACCTGACCGCGTGCCAGCGCTCGGCGCGGGGCGGGGAGTTGTTCTGTCGGTTGGAAGGTGAGCGGGTGAAGATTGGCGGCAATGCGACGCTGGTGGCCAGCGGCACCCTGTTTTTAGGCTGAGGCAATACCAACTGTGGGAGCGAGCCTGCTCGCGAAAGCGCTCTTTCAGTCAACATCTTCGGCGACTGAAACACCGCATTCGCGAGCAGGCTCGCTCCCACAATTTTTATCCAGTGCGGATCAAAGGCTGGTGCTGAATCGACGGACGCCGTTTTCCACCGCCGGAATCTGTGCCGCAGTGCTCCCCGAAGCCTGGAACAGCACCAAATGATCCGCCGCTACGCGAATCCCGACCTGCGCGCCAACCAGATGATCGGCATGGCTGGGGAAGATCGATTCCAGTTGCGCACCGGTCGGCAGTTGCAGGCGATACAAGGTCGCCGCGCCAAGGAACGTCTTGCCGACAATCTGCGCCTTCAGTGAGCTATCCGGCGCATAAACAATGTCATCCGGACGCAACAGCACGTCCACCGCGCCGCCAATCGGCCAGGTGTAAGCACGGTTGCCGCGCAGTTCACCCAGTTCGGTCTGCACCGATTCCGGGGTGACGAGCTGACCGCGAATGAAGTAACCCTGACCGATGAAACTGGCGACATAAGGCGTCGCCGGTTCGTGGTAGAGGTTGTAGGGCGTGTCCCACTGTTCCAGCCGACCTTCCTTGAAGACGCCGACGTGATCGCTGACGGCAAAAGCTTCTTCCTGATCGTGGGTGACCAGAATCGCACTGGTGCCACGGGCCTTGAGGATGTCGCGTACCTCATGGCTGAGCTTGCGGCGCAACTCGCCATCGAGGTTGGAAAACGGCTCGTCGAGCAGCAACAACTGCGGCTCCGGCGCCAGGGCGCGGGCGAGGGCGACACGCTGTTGCTGACCGCCGGACAACTCGTGGGGGAAGCGTTTGCCGAGGTTTTTCAGGTTGACCAGTTCCAGCAGCTCTTCGACCACGCGCGCCTTGTTAGGGTGCTTGCGAATGCCGAAAGCGATGTTGTCGGCCACACTCAGGTGCGGGAACAGCGCGTAGTCCTGAAACACCATGCCGATCCGGCGTTTCTCCGGCGCCAGGGTGAAACCGGCACTGGAGAGGGTTTCGCCACCGAGGGTGATTTCGCCTTCGTGCACCGGTTCGAAACCGGCGATCGCGCGCAGGGTGGTGGTCTTGCCGCAGCCGGACGAGCCGAGCAGGCAGCCGATGTCGCCGGCGTTGAGGTGCAGATTGAGGTTCTGCACCACGCGTTGATCTTGATAGCCGCAAGCGAGGTTGCGCAGGTTCAGCAGTAATTCATGGCTCATGCGTGGTGATATGCCGGTTCGACGAGGAACTCGAGCAGGGCCTTCTGTGCGTGGAGACGGTTTTCTGCCTGATCCCAGGCGACGGAGCGCGGGTCATCGAGCAGGTCGAGACTGATTTCTTCGCCACGGTGCGCCGGCAGGCAGTGCATGAACAGCACGTCCTCGGCAGCGAGGTCGAGCAGGGCACGGTTGACCTGGAACGGCGCGAACAGCTTGAGGCGCTTGGCAGTTTCCTCTTCCTGGCCCATCGAAGTCCAGACATCGGTGCTGACCAGGTGCGCGCCACGCACGGCGTCTTGCGGATCGCGGACGATGGTCACGCGATCACCAGCCTGGGCGACGAATTCCGGGTTCGGCTCGTAGCCTTCCGGGCAGGCAACGCGCAATTGGAAGTCGAACTGGATCGCCGCTTCTATATAGCTGTTGCACATGTTGTTGCCGTCACCGATCCAGGCCACGGTCTTGCCCTGGATCGAGCCACGGTGCTCAAGAAAGGTCTGCATGTCGGCGAGCAACTGGCACGGGTGCAGATCATCGGACAGGCCGTTGATCACCGGCACGCGCGAGTTGGCGGCGAATTCGGTGAGGGTGCTGTGGGCGAAGGTGCGGATCATCACCGCATCGAGCATGCTCGACATGACGATGGCGCAGTCGCTGATCGGCTCGCCACGGCCCAGTTGGGTGTCGCGCGGGGACAGGAAAATCGCCTGGCCGCCGAGCTGGATCATGCCGGCCTCGAAGGAGATTCGGGTACGGGTCGAGGATTTTTCGAAGATCATCCCCAGCACGCGGTTTTTCAGAGGCTCGAACAGTACGCCGCGGTTACGCAGGTCCTTGAGCTCAACGCCTCGACGGATCACGCTGACCAGCTCTTCGGGCGTGCAATCCATCAGGGAGAGAAAGTGCCTTGCGCTCATCATTGACTACCTTTTTGCTACAGACCGCAGATGCTCAAAGCCTTGTTTAACGGAACAACGGGCGAGACCTGCGGCGTAAGCCGCACGGGGCGACGAAATAGGGGAAGGCGCGATATTGACACTAAATGTCGCGTTTTTCCAATAGGGTACTATTTCAGCGGGATTCGGAGCGCGGACCGAGCATTTCGATCACGCATGTTGAAGCCGGATTCAGTACAGCGGTAAGCCTCTTTGTACACTGGCGCCGCCGGGCTTGGCAATCCGCCGCGGGGCATCGGCGCGGCTTTGGTCGCTTTACGACCATCGCGCCACGGATTCGCTTGGTCGGATGTTCAGACTGAAACATTTGCTAAAGCAAAGTGCTGGGTTATAAATAAGTTTCGAGCGACGCAGGAAGCCTCCGCATGGAATCGAAAGAACAACTGTTAATGGAACTGCTGGGCCACACGGCTCGCTCCCTGACCCATCTCACCGCGTCCGTCACCTCGATGTCTTTCGAGTTGCTGCGCAGTGACGATGAAGTGGTCAAATCCGCCGGTCGACACATGATCGATCGCATGGCCACCATCAGCGCCGGGCTTGATGAGCACTGGCGGTTGATCGGCGAGCTCACCGGCGTCCACGTCGCCCATGAGCAGATCGAAACCATCCAGGAAATCCAGTTGGCGGCACCGCCGCAGTTGCCGCCGAACTGATCGCGGCGATTTATCGGCTGTCCTGATAACCGTCGATTCACAAGACGAACGTCGCTGGCGCCGCCTCTGCGCACGGGCCATAGTTTTGTTCCCGCGGGCGTGATTGCCTGCTCCCGAACAAGACAGAGACTGGCCATGACCAAGACTCTTCACCACCGTGCATGCCACCTGTGCGAAGCCATTTGCGGCCTGACCATCGAAACCACGGAAACCGATGGCAACGTCGCGATCACCTCGATCAAGGGTGATGCCCTCGACACCTTCAGCCGCGGCCATATCTGCCCGAAAGCCGTGGCCCTGCAAGATATTCAGAATGATCCGGATCGCCTGCGTCAGCCGATGCGCCGCGTCGGCAGCGAATGGCTGCCGATCGAATGGGACGAGGCGTTTGCGCTGGTGGCCGAGAAACTGGCGGCGATTCAGGAACGTCACGGGCAGAACGCCGTTGCGGTGTATCAGGGCAATCCGAGCGTGCACAACTACGGCCTGATGACCCACAGCAATTACTTCCTGGGGTTGCTGAAAACCCGCAATCGCTACTCGGCAACGTCGGTCGATCAACTGCCGCACCACCTCAGCAGCTATCTGATGTACGGCCACGGTCTGCTGTTGCCGATTCCCGACATCGATCACACCGATTTCATGCTGATCCTCGGCGGCAATCCGTTGGCGTCGAACGGCAGCATCATGACCGTGCCGGACGTCGAGAAGCGCCTGAAGGCGATTCAGGGGCGCGGCGGCAAAGTGGTGGTGGTCGATCCGCGCCGCAGCGAAACCGCAGCGATGGCCGATCAACACGTTTTCGTCCGCCCCGGTGGCGATGCGGCGTTGCTGTTCGGCATGCTCAATACGCTGTTCAGCGAAGGCCTGACCCGCGACAGCCATTTGCCGGTCGATGGCCTCGACGAGGTGCGCAACGCCGTGGCTGCGTTTAGTGCCGAAGCGATGAGCCCGCTCTGCGCAGTGCCTGCCGAACAGATTCGCCAACTGGCGCGCGACTTCGCTGCTGCGCCGAGTGCGGTCTGCTATGGACGCATGGGCGTTTCGACTCAGGCCTTCGGCACCCTCTGTCATTGGGTGGTGCAGTTGATCAATCTGGTCACCGGCAATCTCGATCGCGTTGGCGGTGCACTGTGCACCGAACCCGCTGTGGATCTGGTGGCGTCGACCTCGGGCGGGCATTTCAACAAATGGCAGAGCCGCGTTTCCGGTCGGCCGGAATACGGCGGCGAGTTGCCGGTCTCGGCACTGGCCGAAGAGATGCTCACGGAAGGCGAGGGGCAGATCCGCGCGCTGATCACCGTCGCCGGCAACCCGGTGCTGTCGACGCCCAACGGCCGGCAATTGGAGCAGGCGCTGGACGGCCTCGACTTCATGCTCAGCATCGACCTGTATATCAACGAAACCACGCGCTATGCCGATCTGATCCTGCCGTCGACCTCGGCGCTGGAAAACGATCACTACGACACCACTTTCAACCTGTTTGCGGTGCGTAACGTCACCCGCTTCAATCGCGCGATTCTCGCCAAGCCCGAGGGTGCGCTGCACGACTGGGAGATCTTCGTCGGCTTGGCCAAAGCCTTCGCCGAGAAAACCGGCAAGGAGCTGAAACCGACGATGCCGCCGGCTAAGATGATCGACATGGGCCTGCGCATGGGCCGCTATGGCGATGCATCCGAGCACAAGCTGTCGCTGGCGACGCTGTTCGATCATCCGCACGGCATTGATCTGGGGGCGCTGAAGCCGAATCTGGCGTCACGTCTGAAAACGCCGAATCAGCGTATCCAGGCCGCACCGCCGGAAATTCTCGCCGACCTCGCACGCTTTGCCGCGTTGCAGGCGCCGGCAGCCGATGAATTGTTGATGATCGGCCGCCGCCATGTACGCAGCAATAATTCGTGGATGCACAATTTTCATCGGCTGGTGAAGGGCAAGCCGCGGCATCAGTTGCTGATGCATCCGGATGACCTGGCCAGCCGTGGTCTGGCCGATGGGCAGCGGGTTCGGGTGAGTTCGCGGGTCGGGCAGATCGAGGTGGAAGTGCTCGCCAGTCTCGACATGATGAAAGGCGTGGTCAGCCTGCCCCACGGTTGGGGCCATGCGCGCCCGGGCGTGCAGATGGCAATCGCCAGTGGCCAGCCGGGATCGAGCGCCAACGACCTGACCGACGAGTGCCAGCTCGACGAACTGTCGGGTAACGCGGCGTTGAACGGTGTGCCGGTGAAGGTGGCGGCGGCTTGAGCGGGTCTGTCGGGGAGACCGAGCATGGCGCTCGGGATTCCGTTACAATGCGCCACCGTGCCGACCTCTGAGTCGGAAAGTTCAGCCGAGGTGCTCCATGGATATCATCGAAACGATTAAAGAGCAGATTGCCAACAACACCATTCTGCTTTACATGAAAGGCTCGCCGAATGCCCCGCAGTGCGGCTTCTCCGCAAAAGCTGCGCAAGCCGTGATGGCCTGTGGTGAAAAGTTCGCGTACGTGGACATCCTGCAGAACCCGGAAATCCGCGCCAATTTGCCAAAGTACGCCAACTGGCCGACTTTCCCGCAACTGTGGGTCGGCGGTGAGTTGGTCGGCGGCAGCGACATCATGACCGAGATGGCTGCAGACGGTTCGCTGCAAAGCACCATCAAGGCGGCTGTCGAAGCGGCAGCGGCGAACAAGTCCGAAGCCTGATTCTGCGTTCATGGAGTTTCGCTCGACGACGCGTCTCCTGTAGGAGCTGTCGAGTGAAACGAGGCTGCGATCTTTTGATCTTCGGCCAACAAAAAGCCCCGCACCTCGAAAGAGGGCGGGGCTTTTTTGTTGGCGTTTACATAGGTCTTGCGAAGTTAAAGCTGAAATCGATAAAGATCGCAGCCTCGTTTCACCCGACAGCTCCTACTCTTCGCCCATCTGCGACTGCAGATAGTTTTCCAGACCGATCTTGTCGATCAGGCCGAGCTGGGTTTCCAGCCAGTCGATGTGTTCTTCTTCCGACTCGAGAATGTCTTCGAGCAGTTCACGGCTACCGAAGTCGCCAACGGTTTCGCAGTGGGCGATTGCGGCTTTCAGGTCGGCGTGGCCGGTCTTTTCGATGCGCAAGTCGCATTCGAGCATCTCGCGGGTGTGTTCGCCGATGTGCAGCTTGCCCAGGTCCTGCACATTCGGCAGGCCTTCAAGGAACAGGATGCGCTTGATCAGCTTGTCCGCGTGTTTCATCTCGTCGATGGATTCGTGGTATTCGTGCTTGCCGAGCTTGTTCAGACCCCAATCTTCATACATGCGTGCATGCAGAAAGTATTGATTGATCGCGACCAGCTCATTGGCGAGGATCTTGTTGAGATGCTGGATGACTGTAATGTCGCCTTTCATGATCGGAGTCCTGCCCTGTATTAACCGTATATAAGGCGGAGTTTGAGCTTGGCAGTTATAAGTGTCAAACCTAAGTTATTGAATAATAAATGAAAATTAATCGGAATAAGAATGTTTGTGTTCCGCGTCTGGACGCTAAGCAATTGATTTTCAGGCATAAAAAAACCGGACATCTGGTCCGGTTCTTTGAAATGAGGGCATTTACGCAGCAGTAAATTCTACCGGGTAAGGGATCGCGGCCTGGGCGGTTTGCAGCTTGGTCAGGGTTTCGCGCACCACTTCCTTGGCAAGGCAGGCGCATTTGCCGCACTGGCTGGCGACGCCGGTGGCCTGGCGAACTTCTTTGTAGCTACAGCAACCTTCATAGATCGCTTCGCGGATCTGTCCGTCGGTGACGCCAGTGCAGAGGCAAACATACATAAGTAAGAACCGTCGCTGGTTGTGACTCAATTGCGATGGATCTTAATGTTAACGAGAATGATTGTCAAAGTGCTTTCGGAACGCTTCGCAGCCTATTTGCTGGCGACTGACGAACGGTATTTGTCAGACGCTACCTTGACCCAATGAATACGCAGTGGATAGCCGCACAGGGAAAATCCGTTACGGTCAGGCCAAATACGCAGTGTATGATGGTCGTCCCTTGCGAAGAGGGTTCGTGTCACAGGGCTGTCGCCTGAGGGTGGCAGGCTGGCCCGGACCTTGAACTTCAAGTTTCTACACCAGGAGATATCAATGAGCGTACTCGTAGGCAAACAAGCCCCAGACTTCACCGTCCCGGCCGTACTCGGCAATGGCGAGATCGTTGACAGCTTCACCCTGTCCTCGGCCATCAAAGGCAAATACGGCCTGGTGTTCTTCTACCCACTGGACTTCACCTTCGTCTGCCCGTCCGAGCTGATCGCTCTGGACAATCGCATGGCTGACTTCAAGGCACGCAACGTTGAAGTGATCGCCGTGTCGATCGACTCGCACTTCACCCACAACGCCTGGCGCAACACCCCGGTCAACAATGGCGGCATCGGCCAGGTGAAATACACCATGGCTGCCGACATGAAGCACGACATCGCCAAGGCATACGACGTTGAATCCGAAGGCGGCGTGGCTTTCCGTGGCGCGTTCCTGATCGACGACAAAGGCGTGGTTCGCTCGCAGATCATCAACGACCTGCCGCTGGGCCGTAACATGGAAGAGCTGATCCGTCTGGTCGACGCGCTGCAATTCCACGAAGAGCACGGCGAAGTCTGCCCGGCCAACTGGAAGAAAGGCGACAAAGGCATGAACGCTTCGCCGGAAGGCGTTGCGGCTTACCTGACCGAGAACGCTGCGGCCCTGTAAGGCGCGACGTCGAGGTAAAAAAACCGGCCCACGTGGCCGGTTTTTTCATGCGCGGGATTTGCTCGACGAGGATCAGTCGTCGAAGTCTTCCCAGCCGCCCATCTGCTTCCAGCGATTGACGATGCCGCAGAACAGCTCAGCGGTCTTTTCGGTGTCGTAGCGCGCCGAGTGCGCTTCACGACCGTCGAAATCGATGCCAGCCGCCTGACAGGCTTTCGCCAGCACGGTCTGACCATACGCCAGACCCGCCAGGGTCGCGGTGTCGAAACTGGAGAACGGGTGGAACGGGTTGCGCTTCATGTCCAGGCGCGCAACTGCTGCGTTGAGGAAGCCCAGGTCGAAACTGCTGTTGTGCCCGACCAGAATTGCCCGCTTGCAGCCGTTGGCTTTCAGCGCCTTGCGAATGCCACGGAAGATGTCGGTCAGCGCGGTTTCTTCGCTGACGGCCATGCGCAGCGGGTGATCGAGCTTGATCCCGGTGAACTCCAGCGCTGCCGCTTCAACGTTCGCACCTTCGAATGGCTCGACGCGGAAGAAGTAGGTGTGATCCGGGTAGACGAAACCCTTTTCATCCATGGCGATGGTGGTCGCGGCAATCTCCAGCAGGGCATCGGTGGCTGCGTTGAAGCCACCGGTTTCTACGTCGACGACAACCGGCAGGTAGCCGCGAAAACGCGCTGCCATCGGGTGACGGGAACCGCCGCCACCACTTTGACCGTCCAGCTCATCGTCGAAATTGTCTTCACTCACGCGTGTTCCTCCAGCAGGCGCCAGCGCAGTTTTTCACCGGCGCGCAGCGGGATAACGGTCAGCTCGCCAAATGGCAGACTGGTCGGGGCGGTCCATTCTTCGCGGACCAGGGTGATGCGATCGGTGTTTGCCGGCAGGCCGTAGAAACGCGGGCCGTTGAGGCTGGCGAAGGCTTCGAGCTTGTCCAGCGCGTTACGCTGTTCGAACGCTTCGGCATACATCTCGATGGCGGCGTAAGCGGTATAGCAACCGGCGCAACCGCAGGCGGCTTCCTTGGCATGCTGGGCGTGGGGCGCCGAGTCGGTGCCGAGGAAGAACTTGGTGCTGCCACTGGTGGCCGCGTCGAGCAAGGCTTCCTGGTGGGTGTTGCGCTTGAGGATCGGCAGGCAGTAGAAGTGCGGCCGAATCCCACCGACCAGCATGTGGTTGCGGTTGTACAGCAGGTGATGCGCGGTGATGGTCGCGCCGACGTTGGCCGAAGCCTCGTTGACGAACTGCACGGCGTCGCCGGTGGTGATGTGTTCGAACACCACTTTCAGCGTCGGGAAACGCTCGACCACGCGGCGCATGTGCTCGTCGATGAAAATCTTTTCGCGGTCAAATACATCGACGTCGCCACGGGTGACTTCACCGTGGATCAACAGCGGCATGCCGACTTCGGCCATGGCTTCCAGCGCCGGGAAGATCTTGTCGATGCTGGTCACGCCGGAATCGGAGTTGGTGGTCGCGCCGGCCGGGTACAGCTTGGCGGCGTAGACGAAACCGCTGGCCTTGGCCTGACGAATTTCTTCCGGTTGGGTGCGGTCGGTGAGGTACAGCACCATCAACGGCTCGAACTGACTGCCGGCCGGGCGGGCAGCGAGAATGCGCTGGCGATAGCCGTCGGCTTCAGCGGCGTTGCGCACCGGCGGTACCAGGTTCGGCATGATGATCGCGCGCCCGAAGGTGCGGGCCACATCGGCAACGGTATTGGTCAACACGGCACCATCGCGAAGATGAATGTGCCAGTCGTCGGGACGCAGCAGGGTCAGGCGGTCGGACATGAGGGGATTCCAGGCGGGTCAAACTGAGGCGAATGCTACCGGAAAAGACTCTTGCAGGCACCCGCTATCAAGTTTTGCCACGAGCGTCCGATATCCCGGAGGTATGCCGTAAACATTGTGTGAATCGGTGTTTGTGTTTCACAAGCCAATGGAGCCTCCCGTGCGCCAGCGTTATTTAGCCCTGCTCAGTGTGTTTGCCAGCCTTCCCGCGATGGCGCTGACCTACCAGACCCGTCTGGAGAACATTGAGTGGACGGTCGCCGGCGACCAGTTCGAGTGCCGCCTGACGCAACCGATCACCGATTTCGGCTCGGGCGAGTTCGTGCGCAAGGCCGGTGAGCAGGCGATCTTTCGCCTGAATGCCTATAACGCCATGCTCGGTGGTGGTTCGGCGACCTTGCTCGCTGCCGCTGCACCGTGGCAGCCGGGGCGTGGCGACATCAATCTGGGCTCTGTGCGGCTGGGCAGCGGCAACGTCTTGTTCAACAGCTCGCAGTCGCAGGCCGGTGGTCTGATCAGCGGTCTGCTGGATGGTCGCAGCCCGGTGGTACGCCGTGCGTCTGGCGATGGCCGCGTCTCCGAAGTGCGTTTGTTGCCGGTGAAATTCAGCAAGGCGTTCAACGACTATCAAGGCTGTGTGGCGAAATTGCTGCCGCAGAATTTCGACCAGATCAAGCAGTCGCAAATCGGCTTCCCCGGCGAAGGGGTTGAGCTGGACCCGGCTGCCAAGGCCAAGCTGCAAGTGATGCTCGAATACATGAAGGCCGACCCGACGGTGAACCACATTGACCTCGACGGTCATTCCGACAACAGCGGCAATCGTCTGACCAACCGCGAATTGTCGCGCCGCCGCGCGCTGGCGGTGGTGGATTTCTTCAAGGCCAACGGCATTCAGGAATCGCAGATCACCGTGCGTTTCCACGGCGAGCAATATCCGATCGTGCCGAACACCAGCAAGGCCAATCGTGCGAAGAACCGTCGGGTCAACGTGAAACTGTCGCGCGTGGCACCCACCACGGCTCCTGCGCCGGCGCCGCAAGCGAGTACGCCGGCCACGGCCGCAGCGACTTCCTGACCCGCCGGTCATCGTCGCGCTCTCGACAGATTCTGTCGCTTTGTCGTCTTAAGCTGTCGCGCCTCTGTAAATTATCGCGTTTGAGCGGTAGACTCCCCGGCTTTCCGTAGAACCCCGTGGAGTGATGGCATGGCGGACGTAAACAAGGTCGTTCTGGCGTATTCCGGCGGCCTGGACACTTCGGTGATCCTCAAGTGGCTGCAGGATACTTATAACTGTGAAGTGGTGACCTTCACCGCTGATCTCGGTCAAGGCGAAGAGGTCGAGCCGGCCCGCGCCAAGGCTCAGGCCATGGGCGTCAAAGAAATCTACATCGATGACCTGCGCGAAGAATTCGTGCGAGATTTCGTGTTCCCGATGTTCCGCGCCAACACCGTTTACGAAGGCGAGTACCTGCTGGGTACTTCCATCGCCCGTCCGCTGATCGCCAAGCGCCTGATTGAAATCGCCAACGAAACCGGCGCCGACGCCATTTCCCACGGCGCCACCGGCAAGGGCAACGACCAGGTGCGTTTCGAACTGGGTGCCTATGCGCTCAAGCCAGGCGTGAAAGTGATCGCCCCTTGGCGCGAGTGGGACCTGCTGTCCCGCGAGAAGCTGATGGACTACGCCGAGAAGCACGCGATCCCGATCGAACGCCACGGCAAGAAAAAATCTCCGTACTCGATGGACGCCAACCTGCTGCACATCTCTTATGAAGGCGGCGTGCTGGAAGACACCTGGACCGAGCACGAAGAAGACATGTGGCGCTGGACCGTCTCCCCGGAGAAGGCTCCCGACACCCCGCAGTACCTGGAACTGACCTACCGCAACGGCGACATCGTCGCGCTGGACGGCGTCGAAATGACCCCGGCCACCGTACTGGCGACGCTGAACAGGATCGGCGGCGAGCACGGCATCGGTCGTCTCGACATCGTCGAAAACCGTTATGTCGGCATGAAGTCCCGTGGCTGCTACGAAACCCCGGGCGGCACCATCATGCTGCGCGCCCACCGCGCCATCGAATCGATCACTCTGGACCGCGAAGTCGCTCACCTCAAAGACGAGCTGATGCCCAAGTACGCCAGCCTGATCTACACCGGCTACTGGTGGAGCCCTGAGCGTCTGATGCTGCAACAGATGATCGACGCTTCGCAGGTCAACGTGAACGGCGTAGTGCGCCTGAAGTTGTACAAAGGCAACGTCATCGTTACTGGCCGCAAGTCCGACGACTCACTGTTCGACGCCAACATCGCGACCTTTGAAGAAGACGGCGGCGCTTACAACCAGGCCGACGCGGCAGGCTTCATCAAGCTCAACGCGCTGCGCATGCGTATTGCTGCCAACAAGGGTCGCAAGTTGTTCTGAGCGACTCTGACCGACGCGCATAAAAAAGGCGGCCTGTTCAGGGCCGCCTTTTTTTTCGGATTTTCAGTAGGGTTCATCAGGCCGGTCCTTGTTCTGTCTGTACACAGGCTTGGTCGCGGTGTCAGCTCGTTCTGCCGAGCAATGTCACTGTCTGCGAACACAGGTTGTACACGATGCAAAGTGTGGCGCCTGGGCCTTTCTTCGCCTGCCTGATCTGTTGCAGTGCGCAGTGGGCCAGCGAATCCGAGGCGTGATTGCACAGGAATACGAGAACGCGCGCATGTTTCCTCTCTGCGTTTTTGAGCGCTTCGAGGATCGCATCGAATTCCCTTGATGCATCGATACCTCGCGCGTCGATGATGGTCAGTTCGCCTACCGAGGGTGACAGCTTGATGTTCTGCACAACCGGATCGGTTCTTCGCCTGGTGCCGGGTGGAGGGTCTGGCGCGTTGTGAATTCTGCATGGACGCGGGAATCGGCCAGGGCCGGTTTTGGCTGACACGATGCAACTGGTCAGCTCGAAAGCGCAATGCTCGCCTGTTTCGCGAAGCAGTGCGTTGCGTTTGTCGTCTCGCTCCTGATGCTCTGTCGTCTTCAAAAAGCTTTTGTCTTTGCCAAAGTCGGATGGCGAATAAAGCGACCGGTGATTGAAGTTGAGCGTGATAAAAAACAGAAATAACAAATAAAAGGGAAAGCTGATCAGAAACCACACGTAAATTTCCCGGTCCTTGTTGTCCAGAAAAGGCAGCGAGACCGCAGCGGAAGTTTCCGAAAGAATCGCAAATATGGCAATGACTGTCATGGGGTTGGTGATCTGGTTTTTTATCTTCAGCATGGGTTGAGTTCCATCTTCTGCGTTTAGTTGAAAGTTCAATGTTTCCATTTACAGCAAAAACGTTCATGCAAGTAGCAAGTGTTTATTTCCAAGTTTTATAGAATCAATGATGTGGTGTCGAACGTGTCTTGTTGCCGGTTCGTTACCTTATATGTCCAATTGATTGTGAGCAGGGACGTCACGCAGGACCAGCGATGCGTAGGATTTGCCTGCACGGCAATCCAGGTTTCGCCGCCATAAGGAAGGCAGGAAGGAGGTTATGACGGGTCGAGAGTGGCCGATTTGTGGGAATTATCTTCGATGCTTGTAGGGAATGTCTCTCGATGCAAGTGCGTGTAAAAGTTGCCATGCCTTGAAGCAAGTGACTGGGATATCGTGCGTGTTCTAAAAATTCGAACAGCGAAAACTGGACTTGCCCATGAATAAAGTGCTGATCGTGGATGACCATCCCGTCATTCGACTTGCGGTACGTATGCTGATGGAACGGCATGGCTACGAAGTCATTGCAGAAACGGATAATGGCGTTGATGCACTACAAATTGCTCGTGAACAACTGCCGGACCTTGTCATTCTCGATATAGGCATACCAAAACTTGATGGTCTGGAAGTTATTGCTCGCCTGACTTCCACTGCCATGCCGGTGAAAGTTCTGGTGCTGACTTCCCAGGCTCCGGGACATTTTTCGATGCGCTGTATGCAGTCCGGCGCAGCGGGTTATGTATGCAAGCAACAGGATCTCACCGAATTGCTCAGTGCGATCAAGGCTGTTCTGTCCGGCTACAGCTATTTCCCTAATCAGGCGCTGCATACCGTGCGAACCAGTCTGGGCAATGCGAGTGAAGCGGACATGGTTGATCGACTGTCCGGACGGGAGATGATGGTGTTGCAGCAATTGGCCCGCGGCAAGACCAACAAGGAGATCGCAGACGGCATGTTTTTGAGCAACAAGACTGTGAGCACTTACAAGACTCGTCTGTTGCTGAAACTCAATGCGCGGTCTCTGGTTGATCTGATCGAGTTGGCGCAGCGCAATGGCCTGGTTTGAACGATTCGACAGCTGAGACCGTCATGGGCCGATCAAGCTCGGTTGTCGCAGAAAATGAAAAGCCTCCGTTCAGGGAGGCCTTCAGGTATCAGAGATCAAAATCGTAGTCGGCCAATTGTCTTTGCAATCGGCGCTCCTCAAGCAGGTTGTCGATTGTGCGACGCTTGCTGAGGTTGGTTTTAGCCACTTCCACCACCGGCTCCGCGTCATCGGCATCAGCGACAATAAAATCTTCTTCCACATCCAGTTGTTCTTTATCGGTACTCATGAAGTCGACTCCCGGCTAAGACTGCCTTTGGCGCTCCTTATATCGACATTAGTGCGGCGGGTAAAAAAGATTTTTTCAATCGATGGATACGGAAAACTGATGATGGCTCAATCGTCAGAAGTTTTGTGTTTGTATTCGCACAAATCTTCGATGCGGCAGCTGCCGCAGCGCGGTTTGCGTGCCAGGCACACATAACGGCCGTGCAGAATCAACCAGTGGTGTGAGTCGAGCAGGAATTCTTTCGGTACAAACTTCATCAATTTCATTTCAACTTCCACCACATTTTTCCCCGGCGCGATGCCGGTGCGATTGCTGACGCGGAAGATGTGCGTGTCGACCGCCATGGTCAATTGCCGGAAAGCGGTATTTAGCACCACATTGGCAGTCTTGCGCCCGACGCCGGGCAGGGCTTCGAGTTCTTCGCGGGTTTGCGGCACTTCCCCGCCATGGCGTTCAACCAGCAAGCGACAGGTTTCAATGACGTTCTTCGCCTTGCTGTTGTACAGGCCGATGGTCTTGATGTACTCGGACAGGCCTTCGACCCCCAGCGCGTGAATAGCGGCGGGCGTATTGGCGACGGGGAAGAGTTTGGCGGTGGCCTTGTTGACGCCGACATCGGTGGACTGTGCCGAAAGAATCACCGCAATCAGCAGCTCGAACGGCGAAGAGTAGGCCAGCTCGGTTTTCGGCTCGGGATTGTCTTCGTGCAGTCGGCGAAATATCTCAAGACGTTTTGCAGCATTCATGGGCGATGCGTTTCCTTGATGACAGAGTGGCGGCGTGTCCACGCCTGACGTGCGGCGAGAAGCACGCCCGTTAAAACAAAAGCGCCGGGGACCAGCGTAAACAGATGCAATCCCTCGGGGAAGACAACCAGACCTTGCCAAGACGCCGACAGCCCTCGGCCAAGGGAGCCATGGCCAAGGATTTCACGCAGCCCGCCGATCAACAGCATGAGCGCGGCGAACAGGGTGCAGCGTTTGAAAATGGCAGCGATGGGCTCGCGAAAGAGGCCACTGTATTCAAGAGCGACGCACTGCAAGGCAAGCAGCCCTATATAGAGCGCAGACGCCTGCTGCCATGGCAAAAACCAGCGTTGCGCCACAATATCCGCGCAACTGGTCAACGTCGCAGCAAGTGTCAGGCTGGCGAGCAACGTACGGGTGCCCGTCAGCCGGTCGCGCAGCGGTGACATGCAGATGGCAAAAGCGCCAAGTACCGCGCCGAGCATCAAGGTTATCCCCAGTGCAGCGCTCAACGTTTGTGTGGCGCCCAGTAGCGGCACCAGCATCAATAAACTCACCGTGCGTCTCATTGGCCATTCCCCAGCAGCAGCGCCCGATGCTCATCGAAATAACGCAGTGCGTCATGAATCGCGTTGACGGCGGCACGGGAGGTTATGGTCGCGCCAGCGATTTGATCGAACTGCCCCTGATCCTTTTTCAGCGCCCAACCGGCATCTGTCGGCTCTGTACGGGATTTGCCGATGAAGGCCTGAAGCCAGGAGTTCGGCCATTCACCGATGTGACCACCCAATCCCGGCGTTTCGCGCTGCTCAAGGGTTTTCACGCCCAGAACTCTGCCGTTTGCATCGATGGCTATCAGCAGTTCCAGAGTACCTGCGTAACCTTCGCTGCGACTGCGCAACAGCACCGCGACTGTCTGTCCGGAGCGGGTCGCTCGATAGCCGCCCGACAGCGTGCTATGGCGCAGCGATGAGTCGATGAGCGTCAGCGGTTGTTCCAGCGGCTGATTGTCGTAGTACCCCGAAGGAAGCACATCAAGCAATTTGCGGCTGTCGAGCAAACGCTGCTCGCTGGCAATCTGCGGTGCACTGCTGCGCTGCAGCACGTATGTTGCGCTCACGCCAACGAGTGCCAGCAGCACGACCGTCACGACGCTCGCCGAGCGGTTCACGCGTTCACCTTCAACTGGTGGCTGGCGGCGAAGCGCTCCAGCGTCGGCACCAGCAGATTCATCAGCAATACCGCAAACGCGACGCCGTCCGGGTAACCACCCCAAGTGCGAATCAGATAGGTGAGCAAGCCGACGCCAATGCCGAACAGCAGGCGGGCGAGGGCGCTTTTCGCGCCGGACACCGGTTCGGTCACGATAAAAAATGCACCGAGCATGGTCGCGCCGCTGAGCAGATGAAACAGCGGCGAACCATGGGAATCGGACCCCGATCCGTTCCAGCACAACAGGCTGATGACGAACAGGCTGGCGAGCATACCAACTGGCGCATGCCAGGAAAAAATCCGCCGCTGCAACAGCAGCAGGCCGCCGAGCAGAAACGCCAGATTCACCCATTCCACACCGCGCCCGCCGAAGCGGCCGAAGGCCGGGTTGCTGGCGAACAGCTCATCGATGGTCAGGCTTTTATTGATGTGCAGACTGTCCAGTGCCGTGGCCTGCGCCCAGGCGTCTGGTGCTGGAGTCGGGTTGAAAACCTGATGCAACGCCGAGAGGAAATCGAGGCCATGACCGGGCCAATGCGTCATCGCTTGCGGAAACAGCACCATGCTCAGGGCAAAGCCAAGCATCGCCGGGTTGAACGGATTTCTGCCGACGCCGCCATACAGGTGCTTGCCGAACAACAAGCCTGAAGCGGTCGCCGTGACCGTCAGCCACCAAGGGCAATAAGCCGGCAGCGCAACGGCCAGCAACATTGCACTGACCAGCGCGCTGCCATCACGCAGTGCCGCTTGCACCGCTTGCCGACGCAAATGGGCGACCCCGGCTTCGACGAGCAAAGCACTGGCAACCGCCAACAGCAGATTGATCAACACGCCCCAGCCATACAGCCAGAACAAAGCGAGCAGCCCCGGCAGCGCTGCGAGCAGCACGGTATTCATCGCCTGTTGCAGGCGATCGTCCGCTGCCTCAAGGGGTGGCATGGTCTTGCACCTGGCGCTCGGCGTCAGTCACGGCTTGCTCCAGTGCTGCGATCTGCTCCGGCGCAGCCTCCGCCGCCTGGGCTTTTTTCAGTTCGGCACGACGCATGGCCAACTGGATCTTGGCCCGCTTCAACTCCGCGTCGTTGCTCGGAGCAGGGGCGACGGGAAGCGCCGGTTGGCTGCTTTCCAGGTTCGCCAGTGCTTGCTCGGCGGCTTCGAATTGTTGCTGCAGGACGATCAATTGCGACTGCTGCTCGAACGTCGGCGGATGACCGAAGGCTTTCAGCGATTTGTGCAATTGAGCCCGACTCATCGCCACATCGACCTTGGCCTTCTTCAGCGCCGCATCGGCGCTCGCGGCTTTTTGTGCGCGCACCCGCTCAAGTGCAGCCTGCACCGGGTCGGCGGTCGAGACTTGCGGTTGTGCCGCACGCGCGGCTCGCGCTTCACGTTCAGCCTGCTTTTGCTGTTCTTCACGCAGCAGGCGCTGGTTGCGACGCTCGAAACGCTGGCGCGCGTGGTCACGCTTGATTGCTCGGGCGCGCTGCTCTTCCGGATCGAACGCAAGACCGCCAACCACGGCAGTCGTGTTCGCAGGCAAAGGATGCATTTCGATGCAGTCGACCGGGCACGGCGCAACGCACAGATCACAACCGGTGCACTCGTCGATCAGCACCGTGTGCATGAGTTTTGCCGCGCCGACGATGGCGTCGACCGGGCAGGCCTGAATGCACTTGGTGCAGCCGATGCATTCGGCCTCGCGGATGAAGGCGACTTGCGGCGGTGCCGGGCCACGGCTGATGTCCAGTTCCAGGACCGGTATTTTCAACAGCTCGGCCAGGGCAGCGATGGTTTCTTCGCCGCCCGGCGGGCACTTGTTGATCGGCTCGCCGTCAACAATGCCTTGTGCATAGGGTTTGCATCCGGGATGTCCGCACTTGCCGCATTGGGTCTGCGGCAGCAGGGCATCGATGCGTTGAAGCAGACTCATGTTTTGATCAATCCACTGAATCCGAGAAAAATCACTGCGATCAGTCCGGCGCTGATCAGGTCGATCGGCAGGCCGCGAAAGGGCAGGGGAATATCGTTGTCGGCCGTGCGCTCGCGCAGGTCGCAGAACACACTCAACACCAGCCAGAAACCCAGCCCGGCGCCGAAACTCAATGCTGTCGCGTGCAGCAGGCCTTGATCATTTTGCGCATTGATCAACGCCAGCCCGAGTACGCCGGCATTGCCGAGCAGCAGCGGCCACAATCCGTCGAACGGCCAATCCGGCAGCCCGCGCGCCAGCAGTTTCAGCAGCGGCGTGATCAACAACACACTCGACGGCAGAAACACGAACAGGCGCAGCGCTTCAAGCTGCAACGGCAGCAGTATCCACTGCCAGATCGCCTGACCGATAACGCCGACCACCACCATCAGGCACAACGTCGCCAACCCCAGCGCATGCACCTGGCGTCGGTTGCCCGCCAGCAGCGGAGCGACGCCCAGCGGCCAGTGCAACACGAAATTGTTGAGCAGCGCAGCACTGATCAGCGTTAACACGAGTTCGGTCATGGTTCTGCCAGCGAAACGGGCGGGTGTCTCTTAAGGGTAGGCACTATCGGGCCAGATATGAAAAATCCCACCGGCATGCAGCGCACGTCGGTGGGATCGCTTTACGGCAACGTCTTACTTGATGCGCTGACCCGGCTTGGCGCCGCTGTCAGGGCTCAGCAGGTAGATCTCTTCACCGCCGGGACCTGCCGCCATCACCATGCCTTCGGAAATACCGAACTTCATTTTCCGTGGCTTGAGGTTGGCGATCATCATGGTCAGGCGACCGTCGAGCTTGGACGGGTCCGGGTAGGCGCTCTTGATCCCGGAGAACACGTTGCGTTGCTCGTCACCGATGTCGAGGGTCAGGCGCAGCAGCTTGTCGGCGCCTTCGACGTGTTCGGCCTTGACGATCAGAGCGACGCGCAAATCGATGGCAGCAAAGGCGTCGAAATCGATTTCCGGCGACAGCGGATCCTTGGCCAGTTCGCCATTGCCCGCCGGGGCGGCTGCGCCAGTGTCGGTCTGGCTGGCGGTCAGGTCTTCCTTGGAGGCGTCGGTCATGGCTTGCACTTTTACCGGGTCGATGCGGGTCATCAACGGCTTGAATTCGTTGAGCTGGTGATTGGCCAGCAGGGTGGTGTGGTCATTCCAGGTCAGCGGCGCGACGTTGAGGAACGCCTCGGCATCGGCGGCCAGCAGCGGCAGTACCGGTTTGAGGAAGATCACCAACTGGCGGAACAGGTTGATGCCGGTGGCGCAGATTGCCTGGACTTCATCCTGCTTGCCTTCCTGCTTGTTCAACGACCACGGCGCCTTGTCGGCGATCCACGCGTTGGCGCGGTCAGCCAGGGCCATGATTTCACGCATGGCGCGGGCAAAATCGCGGGCCTCGTAGGCGTCGGCAATGCTCGGCGCGGCGGCGAGGAAAGCCTCGGTCAGCTCCGGCGCGGCATTGTTGTCGACCAGCAGGCCGCCGTTGCCTTTGTGGATAAATCCGGCGCAACGGCTGGCGATGTTGACCACTTTGCCGACCAGGTCGGAGTTGACCTTCTGCACGAAGTCTTCGAGGTTCAGATCGAGGTCATCGACGCCACGGCCCAGCTTGGCTGCGTAGTAATAGCGCAGGTATTCCGGCGACAGATGATCCAGATAAGTGCGGGCCTTGATGAAGGTGCCGCGCGACTTGGACATTTTCTGACCATTGACGGTCAGGTAGCCGTGCACGTTGATGCCGGTCGGCTTGCGGTAGCCGGCGCCTTCGAGCATGGCTGGCCAGAACAGCGCGTGGAAATTGACGATGTCCTTGCCGATGAAGTGGTACAGCTCGGCAGTCGAATCCTTGCCCCAGAACGCGTCGAAGTCCAGCTCCGGCGTGCGGTTGCAGAGGTTCTTGAAGCTGGCCATGTAACCGATCGGCGCATCCAGCCACACGTAGAAATACTTGCCCGGTTCGCCCGGAATCTCGAAGCCGAAATACGGCGCATCGCGGGAAATGTCCCACTGCTGCAGGCCGGCGTCCAGCCATTCGGCGATCTTGTTGGCCACGGCGTCCTGCAGGGTGCCGCTGCGTGTCCAGGCCTGCAGCATTTGCTGGAAGTCCGGCAGCTTGAAGAAGAAGTGCTGGGAATCCTTGAGCACCGGGGTGGCGCCGGAGATCGCCGACTTCGGATCCTTCAGGTCAGTCGGTGCGTAGGTCGCGCCGCATTTTTCGCAGTTGTCGCCGTACTGGTCTTCGGTGCCGCATTTCGGGCAGGTGCCCTTGATGAAGCGGTCGGCCAGGAACATTTTCTTTTCCGGGTCGAAATACTGGGTGATCGAGCGCTGGGCGATGTGCCCGGCGTCACGCAGCTTGAGGTAGATCTGGCTCGACAGCTCACGGTTTTCTTCGGCGTGAGTGGAGTGGAAATTGTCGAAATCGACGAGGAAGTCGGCAAAGTCGGCGCTGTGTTCAGCCTGCACGTTGGCGATCAGTTGTTCCGGGGTGATGCCTTCCTTTTCCGCGCGCAGCATGATCGCCGAACCGTGGGCGTCGTCGGCGCAGACATAGATGCATTGGTTGCCGCGATGCTTCTGGAAGCGCACCCACATATCGGTCTGGATGTATTCCAGCATGTGGCCAAGGTGGATCGAACCATTGGCGTAGGGCAGGGCGCTGGTGACGAGGATCTTGCGTGGCTCGGACATGGGGCTTCGCTACTTGATGAAACGGAGGTCGGCCACTATAAAGCGCCGGCGCATATTTTTCACCCCTGCGCCACCGGGTACTTTGAGAGCTCGAGTGGTGAGGGGATTTATCCCCGTTCGGCTGCGCAGCAGTCGTGGATATCGTTACACACGCAGCTCCTGATGTACCGGGGGCGCAGGTTTTGGGGCGGCTTCGCCACCCAACGGGGATAAATCCCCTCACCACAGTGGCTTTTCAGCGCAAGTAATCTGTTCGCCTCAAATCGGTGTCCAGCGTACGATAGCCGCCATCTTTTCCAGTCTTGTTATCGGAGTTGCCCATGAGCGCCGTCACTCGCGCAGCGGTGGAAGCCGTCCTCAGCCAATACACCGACCCTTACCTGAACCAGGACCCGGTCAGCGCCGGTTGCGTGAAAAACATCGAGATCATCGGTGACCGCGTCAATGTGCAGCTGGAAATCGGCTACGCCGCCGGCTTGTTCAAGAGCGGTTGGGCGCAAATGCTGCAACTGGCTATCGAAAACCTCGAAGGTGTCACTGCGGCTAAAGTCGAGATCGCCAGCGTGATCGCCGCGCACAAGGCCCAGGCGCAGATTCCGGGGCTGGCCAACGTCAAGAACGTCGTCGCCGTCGCGTCCGGCAAGGGTGGCGTGGGCAAATCCACCACCGCTGCCAACCTCGCGCTGGCGCTGGCCCGCGAAGGCGCCAAAGTCGGCATCCTCGACGCCGATATCTACGGCCCGAGCCAGGGCATCATGTTCGGCATTCCCGAGCGCACCCGTCCTGAGGTCAAGGATCAGAAATGGTTCGTGCCGCTCAAGGCCCACGGCGTGGAAGTCATGTCGATGGCGTTCCTGACCGACGACAACACGCCGATGGTCTGGCGCGGGCCGATGGTTTCCGGGGCGCTGCTGCAACTGGTCACGCAAACTGCCTGGGGCGATCTGGATTATCTGGTCATCGACATGCCGCCAGGAACTGGCGACATCCAACTGACCCTGGCGCAGAAAGTCCCGGTGGCCGGTGCGGTGATCGTCACTACGCCGCAGGATCTGGCGCTGCTCGACGCACGCAAAGGCGTGGAGATGTTCCGCAAAGTCAACATTCCGGTGCTGGGCGTGGTGGAAAACATGGCCGTGCACATCTGCTCGAACTGCGGGCATGCCGAGCATCTGTTCGGTGAAGGTGGCGGCGAAAAACTGGCCACCCAGTACGGCGTCGAACTGCTGGCCTCACTGCCGCTGTCGATGCTGATCCGCGAACAGGCCGATGGCGGCAAGCCAACCGTCATCGCCGAGCCGGACAGCCAGATTGCCATGGTCTATCAGGAGCTGGCCCGTCACGTCGGCGCGCGCATTGTCTTGCAGGAAGCGGCCACGCCGGCGATGCCGAACATCACCATCAGCGACGATTGATCCATCAGCAGCGCTGAAAAACCTGTGGGAGCGAGCCTGCTCGCGAAAGCGGTAGATCAGACAACCAATGGGTTGAATGACACACCGCATTCGCGAGCAGGCTCGCTCCCACATTTGTTTCAGGGTGACAGTCAGATGCGCAACCCGCCATCCATCTCCAGAATCCGCCCGGTGTAGTAGTCGTTTTCGAAGATATACGCCGCCGAATGGGCGATCTCTTCCGGCTTGCCCATGCGCTTGAGCGGAATGCCCGACGTCATCTTCTCCAGCGCTTCCGGCTTCATGCCCAAAGTCATTTCGGTTTCGATGAAGCCCGGCGCAATGCCCGCGACGCGAATGCCGTAACGCGCCAGTTCCTTCGCCCAGGTTACGGTCGCTGCCGCTACGCCAGCCTTGGCGGCGGAATAGTTGGTCTGGCCGACGTTGCCCGCACGGGAGATCGAGGAAATATTGATGATCGCGCCGCTGTTCTTCAGCTCGACCATCTTCGCCGCGACTTCTCGGGTGCAAAGAAACACGCCGGTCAGGTTGACGTCGATCACTGCCTGCCACTGCGCCAGGCTCATCTTGGTCATCTCGCCGTCCTTGACCTTCAGCAGCAGACCATCGCGCAGGATCCCGGCGTTGTTGATCAGGCCGTGGATGGCGCCGAAGTCTTCGGCCACTTGCGCGACCATGTGCTCGACCTGTTCTTCACTGGCGACGTTGCACAGATAGCTGCGCGCTTCGACACCCTTGGCTTTGCAGGCGGCGACGGCGTCGTCGAGTTTTTCCTGATTCAGATCGACCAGGGCCAGTTTCGCGCCCTTGCCGGCGAAATACTCGGCCATGGAACGGCCCAAACCCTGGCAACCGCCAGTGATAATGATTACTTTGTCGTTGAGTTGCATTCGCATGTCCCGCTGGCAGGTCTGAGTTGTTTTTGTTGTCGGCAACGCTCGATCGGTACCGGTCAGGCCTGGTTGCACACGAACATTTGCCCGATGCGCGCCGGTTACTTTTCGCTGCGCGCCTGTCCGTTTTCTAGACGGAACCCATTTAAGGAGTCACAAATTGAGCGCTGAAGTGGCGAAGAATGCCCGAGAATTGCTTCTCAAGGAATACCGTGGAGTGCTGTCGACCCACTCCAAATCGATGCCGGGTTTTCCCTTTGGTTCGGTGGTGCCGTATTGCCTGGACGAGCAGGGCCGGCCGCTGATCCTGATCAGCCGCATCGCCCAGCACACGCATAACCTGCAGAAAGATCCGAAGTGTTCGATGCTGGTGGGCGAGCGCGAGGCCGACGATGTGCAGGCGGTCGGGCGGCTGACCTATCTGGCCCAAGCGCAGAAACTCGAAGACCCGGCAGCCATCGAGGCCGCCGCCGAACGCTATTACCGCTATTTCCCCGACTCGCAGAATTATCACCAGGCCCACGATTTCGATTTCTGGGTGCTCAATCCGGTGCGCCATCGCTACATCGGCGGCTTTGGTGCGATCCACTGGATCGACGATCTGACCCTGGCCAACCCGTTCGCCGGCAAGGCTGAAATCAGCATGGTCGAGCACATGAACAGCGATCACGCCAAAGCCATTGCCCATTACGTCGAGCTGGCCGGGCTGCCCAACAGCACGCCGGCGCAACTGGCCGGGATCGACAGCGAAGGCATGCACCTGCGCATCGGTCAGGCCGTCTATTGGTTGCCCTTCGCGGCGCCATGTAATACGCCGACACAAGTGCGCGAGGCCTTGGTTTCTCTGGCTCACGCCCATTCCTGGCCGAAAAAAGCGCAAAGTTAAGCTTGAATTCACGCAAGGGCGACGTCATCTAAGGCTTACTGCAAGGCATTTCTTGCGTTGAGGAAACTTTGATGCGCCCTTTTCTGTTGCTCTTTCTGCTGTTTCCAGTGCTGGAGCTGTTCGTATTCGTCAAAGTGGCAGGCTCTATCGGGTTCTTCCCGGCCCTGCTGCTGATCATTCTCGGCTCGGCGTTCGGTGTGTTCGTCCTGCGCGTCGCCGGTCTGGCCACCGCATTGCGTGCCCGGGAAAGTCTGAATCGCGGCGAATTGCCCGCGCAGACCATGCTCGAAGGCCTGATGCTGGCGTTGGCCGGTGGCCTGTTGATCATTCCCGGTTTCATCAGTGACGTGGTCGGTCTGGTGATGCTGTTGCCGGTCACCCGGCGTCTGCTGGCGAACAAGATGCGCCAGCGCGCCGAAGACCAGGCCATGCGCCAGCGCGCCTTCGCCGACGACCTGCAACCCCGCGGCGGCCCGGCCCCGCGCGAGCCGCTCGGTCGAGAGCCGAATGTGATCGAAGGCGAGTTCGAACATCGCGACAACAAGTGACATCAGCATCGACACGGCACCTTCGGGTGCCGTGCTCTTTTATGGCGCTTTTTTGCTGTGTGGCGATGAAAAATTTTTTCCATCAGCCCTTGTAATCGGCTTGTGCGCCCCTATGTATCGGTCACCGAAAGGTTTCCGGTATTCAAACCGGACAGACTTGCGCGGTTCGCTCGACGGACCGCAACCGGCGCAGGCCGGATTCGTTAAACCCGCCGGGACTACACCGGCCGATGAAAACCACAATTAGGAGAGATCGACAATGAAGCTTCGTCCTCTGCATGACCGCGTCGTCATCCGTCGCAGCGAAGAAGAAAAGAAAACCGCTGGCGGTATCGTCCTGCCAGGTTCGGCTGCTGAAAAAGCCAACCACGGTGTGATTCTCGCTGTAGGCCCGGGCAAAGCTCTGGAAAACGGTGAAGTGCGTGCACTGTCCGTGAAGGAAGGCGACAAGGTTGTGTTCGGTCCTTACTCCGGCAGCAACACTGTGAAAGTCGATGGCGAAGACCTGCTGGTAATGAGCGAGAACGAAATCCTCGCGGTTATCGAAGGCTGATATCCCCGTTCATTTTCCCGCTACTACAAAGTATTTAAGGAATATCGATCATGGCTGCTAAAGAAGTTAAGTTCGGCGATGCCGCCCGCTCCAAGATGCTCAAAGGCGTCAACGTTCTGGCTGACGCGGTAAAAGCGACCCTGGGCCCGAAAGGCCGTAACGTGATCCTCGAGAAGAGCTTCGGCGCTCCGACCATCACCAAGGACGGCGTTTCCGTCGCCAAAGAGATCGAACTCGAAGATCGCTTCGAAAACATGGGCGCGCAGCTGGTCAAAGACGTTGCCTCCCGTGCCAACGATGACGCTGGTGACGGTACTACCACCGCTACCGTTCTGGCTCAGTCGATCGTCAACGAAGGCCTGAAAGCCGTCGCTGCCGGCATGAACCCGATGGACCTGAAACGTGGCATCGACAAGGCGACCATCGCCATTGTCAAAGAGCTCAAAGCCCTGTCCAAGCCATGCGCTGACTTCAAAGCCATCGCTCAGGTCGGCACCATCTCGGCCAACTCCGACAACTCCATCGGCGACATCATTGCCGAAGCCATGGAAAAAGTCGGTAAAGAAGGCGTGATTACCGTTGAAGAAGGCTCGGGCCTGGAAAACGAACTGTCGGTTGTAGAAGGCATGCAGTTCGACCGTGGCTACCTGTCGCCATACTTCGTCAACAAGCCGGACACCATGGTTGCCGAGCTCGACGGCCCGCTGATCCTGCTGGTCGACAAGAAGATCTCGAACATCCGCGAAATGCTGCCAGTGCTGGAAGCCGTTGCCAAAGCCGGCCGCCCACTGCTGATCGTGGCCGAAGACGTTGAAGGCGAAGCCCTGGCGACTCTGGTTGTGAACAACATGCGTGGCATCGTCAAAGTCGCTGCCGTCAAGGCACCGGGCTTCGGCGACCGTCGCAAGGCCATGCTGCAGGACATCGCCGTTCTGACCGGCGGTACCGTTATCTCCGAAGAGATCGGTCTGAGCCTGGAAAGCACCACCCTGGAGCACCTGGGTAACGCCAAGCGCGTCACCCTGTCCAAGGAAAACACCATCATCGTTGACGGTGCTGGCGTACAGGCTGACATCGAAGGCCGTATCGCTCAGATCCGTGCCCAGGTTGCCGAAACTTCCTCGGACTACGACCGTGAAAAACTGCAAGAGCGTCTGGCCAAGCTGTCCGGCGGCGTTGCAGTGATCAAGGTTGGCGCTGGTTCCGAAGTTGAAATGAAAGAGAAGAAAGCCCGCGTTGAAGACGCCCTGCACGCAACCCGCGCAGCCGTTGAAGAAGGCGTGGTACCTGGCGGTGGCGTGGCGCTGATCCGTGCTCTGGAAGCACTGACCGAGCTGACCGGCGACAACGCTGACCAGAACGTCGGTATCGCTGTGCTGCGTCGCGCTGTTGAAGCGCCGCTGCGTCAGATCGCTGCCAACTCCGGTGACGAGCCAAGCGTAGTCGTCAACGAAGTGAAGAACGGCAAAGGTAACTTCGGTTACAACGCCGCTTCCGGCGAATACGGCGACATGATCGAAATGGGTATCCTGGACCCAACCAAGGTAACCCGTTCGGCTCTGCAAGCTGCAGCCTCCATCGGCGGTCTGATCCTGACCACCGAAGCAGCTGTTGCCGACGCACCGAAGAAAGAAGGTGCAGCTGGCGGCGGTATGCCAGACATGGGCGGCATGGGTGGCATGGGCGGCATGATGTAAGCCAGCCCTGGCCCTGTAACGCAAAACCCCGCTGGCGAAAGTCGGCGGGGTTTTTTATTGCCCCAATTTCGAAGCTCACTGGTATCCCCTGTGGGAGCGAGCCTGCTCGCGAAAGCGGTCTGTCATCCGACATGCAAGCCAGTTGAGCCGACAATTCGCGAGCAGGCTCGCTCCCACAGGTTGTTTATTTCAGGCATTGATCGGCTGTGTGTTCATCGCCGTCGAAGTCTTGCCAGCCGGGCGATACAGCACCCAGTAATAAGCCCCCAGACAGATCAGCCAGCAAAAAATCGCCGTCCACACGTTGTGCGAAAAGAAGTGCGCGCCCTGCATCATGCGGCTGATCGAGAACACCGAGCCCAGCGCAAAGGCAAACACAAATGCCTGCCGCGCCAGTCGCGGGCGGCGGTCGCGCAACACGAAGAACAAAGCAAACAACGTAAACCCGGTCGCCGCATGGCCACCCGGCCAGCAACGTCCCGGTTTGTCGGTGGCGGGGCGATGCTCCATCAGTTTGCTGTAGGTCTCGTGACCGCCGAATTGCTCCAGGCTCCACGGGCATTGCACGGCGGTGACGGCTTTGACCGGGGTGACAAACGAAGTCGCCAGCCCCAGCGACAGCACCAGGCAGCCCAGTTCGCGCTTGAACGGTTTCAGTCTTTCGATGAAAAACGCGCCGATGAAACCGAGGATGGCAAACACCGAGAAGCCGATCACCAGCTGTTTCGCCCGGTCATGCAGGATGTCTTCAAGAAAATAGCTGTGCCGCCCGATGAAGTCCCCGGCCACCGGGTCGTAGAACATCTGCGCCAGAACCATGTCCAGATCGGTCAGTTCGAGCAACAGCAGAATGATCGCCGCCGCTGCGGGAATGCCCAGACACAACCACCAGTTCAGCGGTCTTGAAGCGGGAAGGGCAGAGGTCGACACCATGGCAGGTTCCTTGGTCGATGAAGAGAGAGTGAAGGCGCAATCGCGCGGAGTCTGCGCGCGCTGGCGTCGGCGATTTGTTAACCGAAAGTGAAAAAAACGTCGCAGCGCGCGCAGTGCAGGTTTATCGAAAAACGCCCCTAGCCCTGAGCCACACTTGGCCGTAAGCTGCGCGGGCCAAGACGGCCGTTACCCCGTTCGGAGGAGATGTCCATGCGAATTCTGCTGGTCGAAGACAACCGTGACATCCTGGCCAATCTGGCCGATTACCTGGGCATGAAAGGCTATACCGTCGATTGCGCACAAGACGGCCTGTCCGGTCTGCATCTGGCGGCGACCGAGCATTACGACCTGATCGTGCTCGACATCATGCTGCCCGGCATCGACGGCTACACCTTGTGCAAACGCCTGCGTGAAGATGCCCGGCGCGACACGCCGGTGATCATGCTCACCGCCCGCGATCAACTCGACGACCGGCTGCAGGGCTTCAAGTCCGGCGCCGACGACTACCTGATCAAACCGTTCGCTCTGTCCGAACTGGCGGCGCGCGTCGAAGCGGTCATGCGCCGTGCTCAGGGCGGCGGTCGCCGGGCATTGCAGGTCGGCGACCTGAGCTACGACCTCGACACTCTCGAAGTGACCCGCGAAGGCAAGTTGCTCAAGCTCAACCCGGTCGGCCTCAAGCTGCTCGCAGTGCTGATGCAGAAGAGCCCGCACGTGCTGCGTCGGGAGATTCTCGAAGAAGCGCTGTGGGGCGATGACTGCCCGGACAGCGACAGCCTGCGCAGCCATGTTCACCAATTGCGCCAGGTGATCGACAAGCCATTCGCCAAGCCACTGCTGCACACCGTGCACGGTGTGGGTTATCGCTTGGCCGAGGGGCGAGATGGAGTTTAAGCAGAGTCTTTCCCAGCGGATCATCATCGCCTTTGCACTGATGAGTGCGCTGGTGGCTGGCGCCTTCGCCATGGGCATCGTCGCGACGGTGCACCTGGTGGAAGAGAAACTGATTTCTGCGGGGCTGGGCGGCGACCTGCAACGTCTGCTGCTGATGGACAACGTCTCCGACTGGAGCCACCGGCCCGAGCCGGATCAGCTGTTCTATTTCAGCGGCGGGCCAGGGGATTTCGACCTGCCCAAGGATCTGCGTCACCTCGATGCAGGTTTCCATGAGGTATTTCGCGAGCAGCTGTCCTATCACGCCATGGTCGAAGTGGTGGATGGTCGGCGTTATGTTTTGCTGCAGGATCAAAGCGATTTCGAAGAGCGCGAGCGCGTGCTGTTTGCTGTGGTGCTGGTCGGCTTCGTGCTCAGTCTGGCGCTGGCGGTGTTCCTTGGCTGGGTGCTCGCCCGCAAAGTGATGGCGCCGGTGGTGCGCCTGGCGCGGCAGGTCCGTCATCGCGACCAGTTGCTCGGCCTGGCGCCACCCTTGGCGCCGGATTACGCAGCGGATGAAGTCGGTGAGCTGGCGGTGGCATTCGATGCCACGCTGGGGCGCTTGCGTCAGGCGCTGACCCGCGAACGCCTGTTCACCAGTGACGTCAGCCATGAGCTGCGCACGCCGCTGATGGTCCTGGCCAGTTCCTGCGAACTGCTGCTGGAAAACCCCGGTATCGATCAGCGCGGTCGCGCGCAGGTCGAGCGCATTGCCCGGGCCAGCGAAGAGATGCGCGAACTGGTACAGACTTTCCTGATGCTGGCACGCACACAGAACGAAGAAGCCGCGGCGGCGCCGCAGCAGAATCTCACGCAAGTCGCCGAAAGCCTGTTGTGCCTGTGGCGTGAGCCGATCGAGCGCAAGGGCCTGACGCTGATGTTCGAGCCGGGCAACCCACCGGACACTCGCTACAACGCGACCTTGCTGAACGCGGTCATGGGCAATCTTCTGCGTAACGCGCTGCACTACACCGAACAGGGCTTCATTCGCCTGACCCTCACCGCCAACGGTTTTGTTGTCGAGGATTCGGGCGTGGGCATTCCCGAGGAAAAACGCGAGGCGATGTTCGAGCCCTTTGTACGCGGCAGCGAGAAACGTGGCGAAGGTCTCGGCCTGGGCTTGTCGCTGGTGCAACGCATCTGTGAAAACCAGGGATGGACGGTGAGCCTGAGCACGATGGAGCCCAATGGCTGCCGATTCGAGGTAGATCTTGGCGTGAATGCCGGCAAATAGTGGCTCGAGGCTACTCCCGTACAGCTGTCTGAATCCTGTATAACGTTGTAATAATTTGCGGATTTACCTGACAGAATTTTCACAATTGGATGACCTGACGCTGACAGGTCGCTGCTTAAGGTGGCGTCATCAGAACTCAGGAGTCCAGATGATGGCCGGCCCGATCAAGCTCGATTTTTCCGAAAAGTACGACGACCAACACGCACAACGATATCTGCGCAAGCATCAGGAAAGCCTTGGTCGCCGCCTGTCGCACTGGCGCGACGAGCAAGTGGGTCGCAAGGCCCTGGCGCTCGCGGGTGACCCCGGACTGGTGCTGGATCTGCCATGTGGTGCCGGGCGTTTCTGGCCAATGCTTGCGGAAAAGCCCAACCGGGTAATCATCGGTGCGGACAATTCCGAATCGATGATCAAGACCGCGTTGCGAGGGCAACCGGCCGAAGTGGTCAAGCGCGTGCAACCACTGCACACCTCGGCATTCGACATCGCTCTGCCGGATAACTCGGTCGACAGCATCTTTTGCATGCGTCTGCTGCACCACATCGGCGAGGCCGAGCACCGCCGGGTGATCCTGCGCGAGTTCGAGCGGGTGACCCGTGACAGTGTGATTGTTTCGTTGTGGGTCGACGGCAATTTCAAGGCCTGGAAGCGCAAGCGCGCCGAGCGGGAACGGCCGAGCCATGACTATCAGAATCGTTTTCTGATTCCGGCGGCGACGATCGAGAAAGAATTCGAACAGGCGGGTTTCCGCATTCAGGAACAACTGGACTTCATACCGCTCTATGCGATGTGGCGAGTTTACGTATTACGCAAGAGGTAGAGGATGGCAGTGCAAGCAGCGGTTGAAGCGAATGTCGCTCCCCAGGATCGTTTCGATCATTACTGGAACCAGCGCGGCGAATGGGTTGAAGAGCCCAATGTGCGCCGTGGTGGCGAAAGCGGGGTGCAGCGCATCGTCGACCGTGACGGTCAGCTGTTGTACGCCAAGCGCCAGACCGGGCACATCTATCGCAGCTGGCTTCACCCGTTCGGACGCCCCACCGTATTGCGTGAGCTCGACGCGCTGACCGGCGTGAGCAAGCTCGGTGTCCGCGTACCGCAAATCGTTTTCTGCGGCGCCCAGCCCGATCCTCAGCACAAGTGGCGCGCATTGCTGGTGACGAAGTCGCTGGACGGCTTCCAGGAACTGGAGCACTGGCTGGCCGCCGTCGGTGGTCGCGATCAATGTGACAACGTGGTTTACGAGCGAGTCCTCAAGGACCTCGCCGAAAACCTGGCGCGCATGCACAAGGGCCGCTGGCAACACAGCTGCATCTACATCAAGCATGTTTTCGTCCGGGTGACCGGTGAAGGCGAAGCGGCGCAGGTTGAAGTGGCGCTGATCGATCTGGAGAAGTGCCGTCAGCGTCTGACCGCCTATCGCGCCGCCCGACATGACATGAAGCAACTGCGTCGCCATTCGTCGTTCCGCGATGCCGACTGGAAAAAACTCGTCTACTTTTATGAGACGGCGTTTGGCAGCGCTATCAAAGGTTTATAGCGATGAAACTCGAAATTGCACGAGGTTTGTTCCTGGTTGGGGCCTTGGCAGTTGCTTCACTGGCGGTGGCTGCCTGGGAGCAGCCGCGCATGCAGGTCATAGGAGCGTCCGGGAACGACGCTCACTGCTCGGTTCCACGGGTGGCCAAGGCCTCCGTTGCGACCCAGCCCGATCATGATTTGCTGTTGTTCATGTTCGGCCTGTCCCAGGGAATGAGGCCAGCCAGTTGAAACGATTGAAGCCCAAATAAAAGGCCTCGCAGATGCGAGGCCTTTTTTATTCCACGACTTTCAAGATACATATCGCCCTCTGTGGGAGCGAGCCTGCTCGCGAAGGTGTGTCAGTCGACATCAATGCAGCTGAACTGCCGCATTCGCGAGCAGGCTCGCTCCCACAGGGAAATGGGCTTATCTGGCATCTGGCTTAGCAAGGAAGGTATAAACACACGGCAGCACGAACAATGTGAACAACGTGCCGATCGACATCCCCGTGGCAATCACCAGGCCGATATCAAAGCGGCTCACCGCTCCCGCACCGGTCGCCAGAATCAGCGGTACCATGCCGAACACCATCGCCGCCGTGGTCATCAGCACCGGACGCAAGCGAATCGCCGCCGCTTCCTCGACGGCCTCACGGGCGCTCAGGCCCTTGTCCTTGCGCAACTGGTTGGCGAACTCGACGATCAGGATCCCGTGCTTGCTGATCAGGCCGATCAGCGTCACCAGCCCGACCTGGGTGTAGATGTTCATGCTCGACCAGCCGAGGAACAACGGGATCAGCGCACCGCAAATCGACAGCGGCACCGTTACCAGAATCACCAGCGGATCGCGGAAGCTCTCGAACTGCGCAGCCAGCACCAGAAAGATGATCGCCAGCGCCAGCGCAAACGTGACCCACAATGCGCTGCCTTCCTGCACGTACTGCCGCGAGGCGCCGCCGTAGTCAAAGGCAAACCCGGCCGGTGCTTCTTCGCGGGCAATCTGCAGCACGGTGTCGATGGCTTCGCCCATGCTCACCAGCGGAAAGCCGGAAATCTTCGCCGCATTGAGCTGCTGGAACTGATTGAGCTGACGCGGTCGCGCGCGATCACTGACCTTGATCAAGGTCGACAGCGGCAACAATTCGCCCTGGGTGTTTTTCACGTAGTAATTGTTCAGCCAGTCCGGGTTGTCGCGGTAGGCCCGTTCAACCTGGGCGATGACCTTGTAGCTGCGCCCGTCGATGGTAAAGCGGTTGATCTCCGCTTCGCCAAGCAAGGTCGCCAGCGTGCCGCCGAGGTCGAGCATCGACACGCCCATCTGCGCGGCCTTGTCGCGGTCGATATCCACGACTACTTCCGGCTTGTCGAACGCCAGATCAAGGTCGACGAAAGCGAACTTGCCCGACTCCATCGCGCGCTTCTTGATGCGGTCGGCGACTTGCAGCAGCAGCTCGTAGTCATTGGCGGTGTTGACCACGAACTCGAAGGGCAGCCCTTCACCGGTGCCGGGCAGGGAAGGCAGGTTGAAACCGAAGATCTGCAAGCCGGGAATACTTTCCAGTTTGCTCTGCACCTCGGGGAGGATTTCCATCTGCGTGCGGCTGCGCTCGTTCCACGGCTTGAGCAGGAAACCGCCGATACCGGCCTGCACGCCGTTGTAGCCGTTGATCTGGAACGAAGAGTAGTACTCGGGAAACTCTTTGAAGATGGTGATGAATTCGTCGGTATAGGTGCTCAGGTAGTCGAGGTTGGTCGGCTGCGGCGCGCTGGCCATCATGAAAATGATGCCTTGATCCTCGTCCGGGGCCAGTTCTGACTTGGTGAACTTGAGAAACACCGGAATCAGGCACAGCACGATCACCGCGAACACCAGCACCACCGGCCGGGTGTTGAGCGTGCCGTGCAGCATGCTTTGATAACGGCGCTTGAGCCCTTCGAAAACACGATCGAGACGATGGGCCAGGCCGCTGGGATTCTCTTCGTGACGCAGCAGAAACGCGCACATCATCGGCGACAGGGTCAAGGCGACGACGCCAGAAATTACCACCGCACCGGCCAGAGTCAGGGCGAACTCCTTGAACAGCGCCCCGGTCAGCCCGGTGAGGAATCCGATCGGCGCATACACCGCCGCCAGAGTGATGGTCATCGACACCACCGGCATGGCAATTTCCCGCGCACCTTCCAGCGCTGCATCGAACGGCGTCTTGCCTTCCTCGATGTGCCGGTGGATGTTTTCCACCACGACAATCGCGTCGTCCACCACCAGACCGATGGCCAGCACCATCGCCAGCAGCGTCAGCAGGTTCATCGAGTAACCCATCATCTGCATGAAGAACATCACGCCGATCATCGACAGCGGAATGGTCACCACCGGGATCACTACCGAACGCAGAGCGCCGAGAAACAGGAACACCACGACGATAACGATCAGCACCGCTTCGAACAGGGTTTTCACCACTTCATCGATGGAGGCCTGAATGAACAATGTCGCGTCGTAGGCGATCTCGCTTTTCAGGTTCGGCGGCAGCTGCGCTTCCAGCTTGGGCATCAGCTTGCGCACTTCCTTGATCACGTCCAGCGGGTTGGCGCCGGGGGTGGCCTTGATGCCGATGTACACCGACGGCGTGCCGCCGAACGAACTGATCGAGTCGTAGTTTTCCGCGCCCATTTCCACCCGTGCGACATCGCGCAGCAGCACGCGGCTGTCACCATCGACCTTGAGCGGAATCGCCGCGAAGGCCTCGGCGGATTTCAGTTCGGTGTTGGCGTTGATGCTGGTGACGGTGTACTCGCCTTTCACTTCGCCGGCGGCGGAGAGAAAGTTGTACTGGCGCACTGCGGCGGTCACGTCGGCGGCGCTGAGGCCGAAGCCGGCGAGTTTCACCGGGTCGAGCCACAGACGCATGGCGAACACCTGATTGCCGAGAATTTCCGCTTCGGCCATGCCCGGCAGCGTCGCCAGTTTTGGCTGGATGACCCGCGACAGGTAGTCGGTGATTTGCGGGTTGCTCAGGTCCTTGCTGAAGAAACTGATGTACATCAGCGCCGAAGCGTCGGCGGATTCCTTGCTCAGCACCGGGTCTTCGGCGTCCTGCGGCAGCTTGTTCTTCACCTCGTTGGCCTTGGCCAGCAGTTCGGTGAACAAGCGGTCGGTGTTGGCACCGATGCGCGCATAAATTGAAATCACCGAGAAGTTCTGCCGGCTGACCGAGGTCATGTAATCGATGCCTTCGGCGCTGGCCAGACTCTGTTGCATCGGCTGGGTGATGTAGCCCTGAATGGTTTCGGCGTTGGCCCCGGGATAAGCCGTGGTCACCGTGATCAGGGCGTTTTCCATTTGCGGATACTGGCGCAGGGGCAGCTTGCTCCACGCCTGGAAGCCCAGCAGCACAATCAGCAGGCTGACCACGGTGGCGAGCACCGGGCGGCGGATGAACGGATCGGTAAAAGCCATGGGGATTCCTTGATCAGTCGGCGCGAGGCGGACTGTTCTGCTCGCCGAGGGTCTTGTCGTCGCTGATGGCGATGTGGGCACCGTTGTCCAGTTTGATCTGGCCCGCCGTTACCACTTGTTCGCCGCTCTGCACGCCCTTGTTGATCATCACCAGGCCATCGCGGCGTTCACCGGTCTCGACGAAACGACGTTCGGCGATCAGCAGCGGTTGGCCGTTGTCATCCTTGGCGACGCTGCCGTCCTCGGCCTTCTTCTGCCCGACCACATAAACCGAGTTGCCGTACAGGGTGTAGGTGATCGCGCTCTCCGGCACCACGATGTGCTTTTGCGGATCAGGCAGCAGCACTTCAAGGCTGGCGAACATGCCCGGCAGCAGCTTGCCGTCGGGGTTGGCCAGGGTGGCGCGGACGAGGATGTTTCGCGTGGTGCTTTCGACGATCGGGTTGATCGCGCTGATCTTGCCGGCAAAGTTCTGCCCCGGATAAGCGGCGACGGTGAACTGCACGGGCTGACCGATAGCGAGTTTCGGCACCGCTTGTTCCGGCACATAGAAGTCAGCGTAAAGGCTGCTCAAATCCTGCAACGTAGCGATTTTGGTACCGCTGGCCAGGTAGTCGCCGACGTCGACCTGGCGGATGCCGATGGTGCCGCTGAATGGCGCGAGGATGCGCTTTTTCGCCAGCGAAGCATTGAGCTGATTGACCGTGGCCTTGTTCTTCTGCAGCACGGCGGAGAGGCGGTCGTACTCGCCTTTGGAGATCGCGCGGCTGTCGACCAGTTGCGCGCCACGGCCGAAGTCCAGTTGCGCCAGGCCGAGGTCGGCGCGGGCGGTTTCCAGCAGAGCGGTTTCGACGGCGCTGTCGAGTTGCAGCAACGGCTGTCCGGCCTTGACCTTCTGCCCGGATTCGAATTTGAGTTCAGTGACGGTGCCGGCGACTTCCAGACTCAAGTCGACACCTTGCAGCGCCTTGAGCGAGCCGACGGTGGGCAGGCGCATCTGCCACGGCTGTTCGCCGGCAGTGGCCACGGCGACACTGATCGGCGGCTTGGGCCTGGAAAAGCCCTGGATCATCGTGTAGATCGAAAAGGCTTTGTATCCGCCCAGTACCAGGACGATCAGCAAAACAACACCCAACATGATCAGCATGCGGCGACGCAGCATATTTCCAGTTCCTTGGATAAATCATGAGACAGGCGGGCACATTACTCCGAGTCAGGTGGGGATTCCAACTGGCAGTTATTACGTGAAGGCCGGATATGAACCCTGTGGCGAGGGGATTTATCCCCGTTGGGCTGCGAAGCGGCCCCCTGAATCCTTCAGTCATACCGCAATTGCAGTTTTAAGGGCGGCTGCGCCACCCAACGGGGATAAATCCCCTCGCCACAGGACGGGGGGGCATCTCAAAAATGGGGGGGTATCAGGCCATCAGATGAAGATGGTTGTCCCAGAGCCCCGCCGGCAATTCCAGCGGCTTGGCCAGCAGCTGTTCCTGGCGGCAATCGTAGTAGCGGCAACGGCCCTGACCCGAGGTCACGACAAAGCCATCCTTCACCGCTCCGACCCCGGCGCAATCAGGCAAAGGCGCATCGAGGCGCAGTTCGCCGCTGTCCAGATCCCAGATAAAGAAACGATTGCCGCGCGGCGCCGTCAACGCGACCAGACGCAGGTCGCTGTGCACCGCGACGCTGGCGGTGTAGTGCCCCATCGCCTGCAACTGCTCTTCCGCTACCGGGAACGCCACGAACGCTTGCCCGGGGCGCTTGATCGCCAACAGCTCCGAGCGCTCGTGCGACGGCCCCATGAATTGCTGGCCGGCGACGATGGTGCCGTCACTGGCGATGCCCAGGTGGCGCACGCTGTTCATCTGCTGGGCGAGGGTTTCCTTGCTCAGTAATGTACCGTCGCGCTGCATCAGCACCAGGCTCGGTTCCATGGCGTTGAGGTTCATGTCGACGCGGCTTTCCGCCTCGGTGCGAATGCCGCCGTTGGCCACCACCAGCGTCTCACCGTCGGGCATCCACGACACCTGATGCGGGCCGAGGCCGTGGGTGGAGATCTCGCCCGAATGCACCAGCCGTTCGCCCTCGAACTTGTACACGCCGAGCAGGCCACGTCCGGGATCGCTCGTGTCGTTCTCGGTGGCGTACAGGTATTCACCATCCTTGTGCACCACGGCGTGGCCGTAAAAGTGCCGGTTCGGCTGGGAGGTCACGGTCTGCAGTAGCTTGCCGTCGCGCAGGTCGATCAGGTAACTCTCGGTACCCGGACGCCGTGCAACGAACAGCGCCAGCGGCTGCGTCGGGTGGTTGATGATGTCGTGGCAACGCTGGCCGACGTGGGTGGCGAACACCCGCGTACCGTCGAGCCGATAGCCGACGGCGTAATGCTTGCCGTCAGCATCGTCGCGCGCCGACAGCAACAGCGGGCTCTGATCCTTGCGTTTGAACAGCGTCCAGCCGCCCAGCGTCACTGCTCCCAGCAGTGCACTACCTAAAGTCAGAACCTGACGTCGCAGCATGGCACTTGCCCTCATCAGTCACCGTCGTTGGCGTTGAAGCCCAGTTGGATGCCCAGCGCCTTGGCCAGTTCGCCTTCGTGCAGGCGATGGACGACGTTGAGGCTGTCGTAGATGTCGTTGAGTTGCTGACGACCGGCGTCGTCTTCGAGCATTTCGCCCAGCGAGCGCTGGGTGCTGTCGAACAGCTTCAGCGACGCGGCATAGGCGGCGTCGATCTTGTCCGCCAACGGTTTCTGCTCCGCCGGCAGCAGACCGCGCAGGCCTTTGTTGTCGACGCCTTCCCACACGGTTTTGGCAGCGGCGAGGCTGGCTTCCAGCGCCGTCAGCGACGACTGGCTGCGCCACGCATCCGCCTGGAACGGCTGCGGCACGCCTTTGCTCTGACGGCCCATCGGCGTGCCGAGTTTTTTCTTCAGGGTATCCAGTGCAGTCACTTGTACGCGCAGCAGATCGGCGATCGCTTCGTGGGAGTCGGCGTAGCGCTGGTTGGGGAACTTGCTCATCTGCGCGAGCATGCCGTCGGTGTTGTTCCAGCCCTGCAGGATCTCTTCGGCCAGTTGCTTCTGGCGTTCGCCGATGGCGATCAGCAGCGGGCAGTATTTGGCTTTTTGCGCGTCGTTGGCGACGTCAGGCTTGGCGTCGAACAGGATGTATTCGTAAGCCGACAGGCCTTGCACCACGACGCTGGATTTGGCCAGTGCGGCGGCGTCGATCTGCGGCTGGGCGACGACCAGTTGCTCGACCTGACGGCCGACGAGGTTTTTCTTGTCCGGCCAGAACTGCACTTGCCACGAACGATTGCCCTCGGCCAGCGGACCGATCAGCAGCGGTTGCAGTTCGGCCCAGGCTTTCTGCGCGTGAAGGAAGTCGGCACGGGCAGTTTCCAGGCTTTCCTTGCCCTGGCAATAGGCGAGGGCGCTGACCGCCAGTTGCCGGTCGGCTTCGACCCAACGGGTGTAGGTCGGCAGGATCACCGATTTGGCGATCGCCGCCGAAGTGACCGCTTGTGGGTCCTGCGGCGAGCAGGCGCCGAGGGCGAGCGCGGCAAGGCTGGTGAACAGTAACTTGGGACGGAACATGTCGGGCTCCCGATGTTTTTTCAGTATTTAAAGTGAGTTCAGAAACGCCAGCAACGCAGCGCGCTGCTCGGCATTGAAAGACAAAACCTGTTGCTGCGCCGCCGTCGCTTCGCCGCCATGCCAGAGCACCGCTTCGAGCAGGTTGCGTGCGCGGCCGTCATGCAAAAACTGGGTGTGACCGCTGACCGCTTGCGTCAGACCAATCCCCCACAACGGCGGGGTGCGCCAGTCGCGGCCGGAGGCCTGAAATTCCGTGCGGTTGTCCGCCAGGCCTTCGCCCATGTCATGCAGCAGCAAGTCGCTGTACGGACGAATCACCTGATTGGCCAATTCCGGTTCGGCGGCATCGGCGGCGGTGGTGTATTTCGGCGTGTGGCAGGACTGGCAACCGGCCTGGAAAAACAGATTCTTGCCGGCCAGCACCTGTGGATCGTTGACGCCACGGCGCGCCGGCACTGCGAGATTGCGGCTGTAGAACAGCACCAGCCGCAGGATGTTGTCGCTGACTTCCGGTTCGCCGTCCGGGCCATTGCCGTTCGGCGCCTGTTTGCAGGCAGTCTGCGCCTCGGTGCAATCGTCGAACGGCCGCAGGCTGGTGGTCAGGCCCATGTCACCCGAGAACGCATGAACATTCTGTTGATTGAGATTCGGCTGCCCGGCTTTCCAGCCGAACCGGCCGATGACGGTTTTCTGCAACTGGTCATCCCAGACACGGTTGGGCCGGCCGTTGATGCCATTGTTCTCTTTCGCCTGGGCGGTGGCGTTGGCGAGGATCGCTTGCTCAGGGATGGCTTCGAGCAGGCCCAGACCAATCATCGGCGGCGCCACCCGCGCGGAAAAACGCGTGTCCGGGTGCATCGGGCCGTAACCGAGTTGAGTGATCTGCAGGGTCGGTTTGCGCAACTCGACCTCGGTGCCGTCCTTGAAACGCACCAGCACTGGCGTGTAGTCGACACGCACTTTGCCTTCCGGGGCGACGCCGGGCACGGCCATGTCCTGGAGCTGCCCGCCATACACCGGCTCCGGAACCACGCCGAGCTGTTCGATGACTTTGGCGTAGGGCGGTGCGTCGGGAATCGACAGGCGTACCAGCATCGACACTGCATTGCTTGCATCAGGTGCCGGCGGATGCCCGCGACCGTCCTTGATGTGGCAGTTCTGGCAGGCGTTGGTATTGAACAACGGGCCGAGGCCGTCGCGCGCCGTGGTGGTCGACGGCGCGATCACCCACGGGCTGCGAAAGAAACTGTTGCCGACACTGAAATCCACGCGCCGCGAGGGCGGCAGGTTGGCCGATGGCAGGGAAAAGGCGTTCTGATCGCTCTTGCGCACAGTTGCCGCACCGCCCGAACGCGCTTCCCCCGGCTCGGCCTTGGTGAAACGCGGGGCGTCATCGCAGGCACTCAGGCCCAGGGCCAGCAACAGTGCGGACAAGCGAAGCGGCAACGACAGCATCAGACATCCTGCAAACGGGCGAAAACAAAGGCGCAAAGTCTAACAGGGCGGGGGAGTTTGAATAAGAGGAATTATCGTTTGCTTGATACAGCGCAAATCTGCAGAGCGATGCAAACCCCCTGTAGGAGCTGCCGAAGGCTGCGATCTTTTGATTCTGATCTTCAAAAATCAAGATCAACAGATCGCAGCCTTCGGCAGCTCCTACAGGGGACTGTGAACATGGGGTATGAAAAAGGCGACCCGAAGGTCGCCTCTTTTTGAGCGGACGCTGCGATCAGAACTCGTGATCGGCGCTGTCCGGGTTCAGGTCGCTGATGCCAAGTTTGCCGGCAGCCGCTTCGATCGAGCCGGTCTGCTTGACCAGCGCGACGATGGCGTCGCGGACCACCTGGTTGCCAGCGGTGTTGCCGGCGGCGATCAACTGGTCGTAGTGCTCACCCTTGTTGGCGTGATCGACCATGACCTGGATCTTCGCTTCGGTCGCGGCCAGATCGGCTTTCAGCGCGGTGTCGGCAGCCGGGTCGGCCTTGGCCACCAGCGACGACAGGCTGGCGCCGGTCAGCTTGGTGCCGTCAACACGGGTGTACTCGCCCAGGTAAACGTTACGCACGCCTTTGGCGTCGTAGAAGTGCGAGTAGTGGGTGTTGTCGCTGAAGCAATCCTGCTCGTCTTCCGGGGAGTTGGCTTCCAGGGAAACCTTCATGCGCTCGCCCGCCAGTTCACCCAGGGACAGGCTGCCCATGCCGAAGAGCATTTTGCGCAGGCCGGTTTCGCCTGGCTCGGCTTCCAGGGTGGCGCGGTAGTTGTCGGCCACGTTCGGCTTCCAGTTGCCGACCATTTCTTCCAGGTCGCTGACCAGCAGTTGGGTCACGGCTTTCAGGTAGGCACGACGACGCTCGTTATGACCACCGGTGGCGCCGGCGCCTTCCAGATAGTCCGAGGCCGGACGGTTGCCAGCGCCCGGGCCGGTGCCGTTCAGATCCTGGCCCCAGAGCAGGAATTCGATCGCGTGGTAGCCGGTGGCAACGTTCGCCTCGGAACCGCCCAGCTCGTTGAGGCTGGCGAGTTTTTCCGGGGTGATTTCTTTCACATCGACCTTGTCTTCGCCGACCTGGACTTCGGTGTTGGCGATGATATTGGCGGTGGCGCCCGGGTTACCCAATGCGTGCTCGTAGGATTTGTCTACGTAGTCGATCAGGCCTTCGTCCAGGGGCCAGGCGTTAACCTGACCTTCCCAGTCGTCGATGATGGTGTTGCCGAAGCGGAATACTTCGCTCTGCAGGTACGGCACGCGCGCGGCGACCCAGGCAGCCTTGGCGGCTTTCAGGGTGTCGGCGTTCGGCTTGGCGAGGAACGCGTCGACGGCGGTTTGCAGGGTTTTCGCGGTGGATTCGGCATCGCTGTAAACGGCGAAGACCATGTCGGCATAGTGCGCGACCACAGCCTTGGCGGCGGCGTCGTCAACTTTACCGGCAGCAGGAGCGGGTGCAGCGGCCGGCGCCGGGGCTGGAGCAGCGCTGCTGGAAGCCGGAGTCATCTCGGAGGCTTTTTCTTTGTCCTTGCCTTCGCCGCAACCGGCGAGGGAAATAGCGATGGCCAGCAGACTGGCGGTAGCCAGAGGCATACGAATCATGGCGAACATCCTGCTTCGGTAGTTGAGTGGACTGGCGCCGGGGGCGCGCAAAACTGCGACATAATGCAAATCTTTCGCATTATGTGTAAAGGCGTGCCTGGAAATATTTCTTATTTGCGCAAGAAGATCAAAAGATCGCAGCCTCGTTGCACTGTAGGAGCTGACGAGTGCAACGAGGCTGCGATCTTTTGATCTTTTGATCTTTGAGGCTGCGATCTTTGATCTTTAAAGAATCGCCGCGTTACTGCGTTGCGCCTGCTTGAGGTAAATCCCCAGCTCCCGCGCCGGCAGCGGTTTGCTGTAGTGGTAGCCCTGACCTTCGTGGCAGCCCTCGGAAATGATGTACGTCTCCTGCTCGGCGGTTTCCACGCCCTCGGCAATCACCTGCATGCCCAGGCTCTTGCCCAGTTGAATGATCGCGCGAACGATGGTCGCGTCATCGTCGTCATCGAGCAGGTCCTGAACGAAGCTCTTGTCGATCTTGATCTTGTCCAGCGGCAGGCTTTTCAGATAACTGAGCGATGAATAGCCGGTGCCGAAGTCGTCGATCGCGATCAGCGCACCGGAGCGGCGCAGGCTGAGCAGATGCTGGGCGGCGGTGGTGATGTCTTCCATCAGGCCGGTTTCGGTGACTTCCAGTTCCAGACTGCGCGGCGGCAAGCGGTACATCTGCAACAGGTTGTTGACCACCCGTGGCAGCTCGGCGTGGTGCAGTTGCACGGTGGACAGATTGACCGCCATGCGCAGATCGGCAAAACCCTGATCGTGCCACTCGCGCAATTGCTTGCAGGCCTGATCGAGCACCCACTCGCCGATGGCGATGATCGTGCCGTTCTGTTCGGCCAGCGGAATGAACAGGTCCGGCGGCACCAGGCCGTGTTCCGGATGTTGCCAGCGAATCAGCGCTTCGACGCCGACCACGCGGTGATCGCGGTAGCTGATCTGCGGCTGATAGACGAGGTAGAACTGGTCGCGGATCAGCGCGTCACGCAGGTCTTTTTCCAGCTCGCGACGACGGCGCATCTCGCTGTCGACGCTGGCGATGTAGAACTGATAACGATTGCGCGAGCGGGTCTTGGCCAGGGTCATGGTCTGCTCGGCTTTCTGCAACAGCTTCTCGGTGCTGTCGCCGTCCTCCGGAAACAGGGTGATGCCGATGGTCGCGCGCAGGCGGATCTCCTGATCGTCGAGGGCGAAGGGCGCCTCGAGGTCATCGAGAATGCTCTGCGCCAGTTCTGCTGCTTCGTAAGGCTGTTCAATGTCGGCCTGCACCAGCGCGAACTGATCGCCGCCCAGTCGAGCGAGGGCGCCGAGACGACCGCTGTGGGCACGTAAACGATCGGCCAGGGCCAGCAGCAATTGGTCGCCGGTCTGGTAGCTGAATTGCTCGTTGATGCCCTTGAAGTCATCCAGGCCGACGCACAACACGGCGACGCGGCGCTGCAATTTGCCGGCATCGACGAGAATCTTGTCCAGTTGCTGCTGCAATTGCTGGCGGTTCGGCAGACCGGTGAGAAAATCGTACTGGGCCATGCGCAGCAGGCTGTTTTCCGCTTCGTGGCGCAGGTGGGTGTTGCGTTCGATGGACTCGAGCAACTGGTTGGCGGTGTTGATCCACAGGCCCAGTTCGTTTTTTTCGTGGCCCTTGATTTGCGGAATCTTGTGTGCGCTGGGGCGATCGGGGTTGATCTCGGTGAGGTGCTCAATGATTCGCGACAGCGGTTTGGTCAGCAGCCAGTGATAGACCAGATACAGCACCAGGCCCAACGCCAGTGCGCGCAACACCCCGGAAATGAAAATGATCACCGAGCTGACAATGAACCCTTCGCCATAAGTGGCGGTATCGAGGGTGATGCTCAGGTCGCCGTAGTATTCGCTGTAAGGGCCACGGCCGACCAGTTGCGTGGTGAAGGTGCGTTCCTGGCCGAGAATCAGGTCGGTCAGCCAACGGCTGTTGGAATGCTGCAGTTCGCGGGATTTCTGCGCGAGCATGGCTTCGTTGGGGTGGCCGATGGAGGCCTGACGCACGGCGTCGTCCTGGAACAGCCCTTCGATCACCTGCATACCCATTTCCCGATCCAGGCTGTACACGGCCTGGGTCGATGGATCGCGGAACATGTCGAGGATCCGTTCGGCGTCGCCGGCCACTGCCTGACGGGTCTTGTAGGCATCGAAGACAATCTGCGCGCAGCTCAAGACTACGCCTACGATCAATGCCGACAGGAGCACGACCCGGAGCAACTTCACCGACAAGCTGTTCTTGAGTTCCAGCTTCAAAGGGTTATTCCTTGTTCCGTGCGGGTAGCGTCAAGTTGCCATGAGTATTGGCAATCCCGGGTTGGCAGTCAAAGGGACAATCGGGCACGGGAAAAGTCGCCGTGATCCTGGCCGCAATGTCGTCATTTGAGTAATAGCTCTGAATTAACTGTGTCGGTTGCAATTGCCTTCAACTTGAGCACTGGGCCAAAGATTTTTTCCTGTCTGTGATGGTAGACGGCTGAGGGCTGGCGGCAAACGGCGTGAAGCTGCTTTTACCGTGCGAGAAACGCCATGCGCCGGGCATAAAAAACCCGGCCGAAGCCGGGTTTCTTGTCTGGCGCGCAGCTTAAGCGGTGAAGGTTTTGCCTTCGAACTGCTCGGCCACGAACTTCCAGTTGACCAGGTTCCAGAACGCTTCAACGTACTTCGGACGCAGGTTGCGGTAGTCGATGTAGTAAGCGTGTTCCCAGACGTCGCAGGTCAGCAGCGGGGTGTCGCCGCTGGTCAGCGGGTTGCCGGCGCCGATGGTGCTGGCGAGGGCCAGGGAACCGTCAGCCTTTTTCACCAGCCAGCCCCAGCCGGAACCGAAGGTGCCGATCGAGGTTTTGCTGAATTCTTCCTTGAACTTGTCGAACGAACCGAACGCTGCGTTGATGGCATCTGCCAGAGCGCCGGTTGGTTGACCGCCGGCGTTTGGCGCCAGGCAGTTCCAGTAGAAAGTGTGGTTCCAGACCTGAGCGGCGTTGTTGAAGATGCCGCCCGAAGAAGTCTTGACGATTTCTTCCAGGGTCTTGCCTTCAAACTCGGTGCCTGGCACCAGGTTGTTCAGGTTCACGACGTAGGTGTTGTGGTGCTTGTCGTGGTGGAACTCCAGGGTTTCCTTGGAGATGTGCGGCTGCAGGGCATCGTGTGCGTAAGGCAGCGGCGGCAATTCGAAAGCCATGATGATTCTCCTAATCAGGTCTGTTGCGGTGAGCGCAAGGCCGATCACGGGCGGCCGGAAATGCACCGGCGAGTTTTTACTCTTTGCGGCGCAGGGTTCGGATCATAGCACCGGGGTCGCGCCTTAACCACGCAACAACTGTGTGGGATAGAGGTTCCAGAGCCTTTGGCAATTATTCATCCGGCGATGATCAACTGCGCGGCGACGGCGAACATCATCAACGCCACCACCAAATCGAGAATGCGCCACGTGCTCGGGCGGGCCAGCCACGGTGCCAGCCACGCCGCGCCGAGGGCCAGGGTAAAAAACCACAACAACGATGCACTCGCCGCGCCGACCACATAAGCGCCCGGCACCGATTGCTGCGCGCCCAGCGAGCCGATCAGCAATACCGTATCCAGATAAACGTGGGGGTTGAGCAAGGTCACCGCCAGAGCGCTGAGCATCACTGCGCGCAGCGAACGCACGGTCTGGTTCTCGCCTTGCTCAAGGCTCTGTTTCGAGCAGGCCCGGCGCAGCGCCTGGCTGCCGTACCAGATCAGGAACGTCGCACCGCCCCAACGGGCGATCGCCAGCAGGGTCGGGTTCTGCGCCAGAATCGTCGCCAGGCCGAACACCCCGGCCGCGACCAGAATTGCGTCACACACCACGCACAATGCCGCCACCGGCAAATGGTGTTCACGGCGCAGGCTTTGCGCCAAGACAAAAGCGTTCTGCGTGCCGATCGCCATGATCAGGCCGAACGCCACCAACAGGCCGTTTACGTAGCTTTGCCACATGGGAGAGATCCTTTGAAAGAGAGTGCTTGCTGGCTATTCTCCGGTGTGACGCTGTATAAGAAAAACCAATAGTGCTGATCGCCCATTAGGAAAACTGATGTTCGACTATAAATTGCTTTCCGCGCTCGCCGCTGTGGTCGAGCAGGCCGGATTCGATCGCGCCGCACAAGTGCTGGGCCTGTCGCAGTCGGCGATCTCCCAGCGCATCAAATTGCTCGAGGCGCGGGTCGGCCAGCCAGTGCTGGTGCGCGGAACACCGCCAGCGCCGACCGAGATCGGCCGACGCTTGCTCAACCATGTGCAGCAGGTGCGTCTGCTCGAGCGCGACTTGCAATCAGTGGTGCCGGCGCTGGACGAAGAAGGCTTGCCCGATCGCCTGCGCATCGCCCTCAACGCCGACAGCCTCGCCACTTGGTGGGCCGAGGCCGTCGGCGATTTCTGCGCCGAGCAGCATTTGTTGCTCGACCTGATCGTCGAAGACCAGACCGTCGGCCTCAAGCGTATGCGTGCCGGTGAAGTGGCCGCATGCCTGTGTGCCAGCGAACGGCCGGTGGCAGGTGCCCGCAGCGTATTGCTCGGCGCCATGCGCTATCGGGCGCTAGCCAGTCCAGCGTTCATCGCTCGGCATTTTCCCGATGGGGTGCGCGCCGAACAGCTGCCGCGCACCCCGGCGCTGGTTTTCGGCCCGGACGATTTCCTTCAGCATCGCTATCTGGCGCTGTTGGGCGTCGACGGCGCTTTTGAACATCACTTATGCCCGTCTTCCGAAGGCTTCATTCGCCTGACCGAAGCCGGTCTGGGCTGGGGCCTGGTGCCAGAGCTGCAGGTGCGCGAGCAATTGCAACGCGGGGTGCTGCGCGAATTGCTGCCAGATAAACCGATAGACGTGCCGCTGTACTGGCATCATTGGCGCAATGGCGGCCAGTTGCTCAATCTACTGACCGAACAACTGCTGCGCTCCGCAAAGCAATGGCTAGTGGCTTGAGCGCAGCAACAAGCGTCAAGCTGCAAGAACACGCACCGTTTCAACTTGCAGCTGAAAGCTCGAAGCTTGCAGCTGCTTCCCTGGAGTTTTTGATGAAGATTTTGGTTACCGGCGCCAGCGGCTTTATTGGCGGGCGCTTTGCGCGTTTCGCCCTGGAGCAGGGCCTTGAAGTGCGGGTCAACGGTCGCCGGGCCGAGAGCGTCGAGCATCTGGTGCGCCGGGGCGCGGAGTTCGTGCCGGGCGATCTGAGCGACGCCGATCTGGTGCGGGATCTGTGCAACGATGTCGAAGCCGTGGTGCATTGCGCCGGTGCTGTCGGTGTGTGGGGGCGTTATCAGGACTTTCATCAGGGCAACGTCGAAGTCACCGAAAACGTCGTCGAAGCGTGCCTCAAGCAGCGGGTGCGGCGGCTGGTGCATCTGTCGTCGCCGTCGATCTATTTCGATGGCCGCGACCATCTCGGTCTGACCGAAGAGCAAGTGCCCAAACGCTTCAAGCATCCCTACGCCGCGACCAAATATCTGGCCGAGCAGAAAGTCTTCGGTGCCCAGGAGTTCGGTCTGGAAACCATCGCCCTGCGCCCGCGTTTCGTCACCGGTGCCGGCGACATGAGCATCTTCCCGCGCCTGCTGAAGATGCAGCGCAAGGGCCGGCTGGCGATCATCGGCGACGGCTTGAACAAGGTCGATTTCACCAGCGTGCAAAACCTCAACGAAGCCATGCTCAGCAGCCTGTTGGCGCAAGGTTCGGCGCTGGGCAAGGCCTACAACATCAGCAACGGCACGCCGGTGCCGCTGTGGGACGTGGTCAATTACGTGATGCGGCGGATGGAAGTTGATCAGGTGCGCAAATACCGCTCCTACGGTCTGGCCTACAGCGTCGCGGCGCTCAACGAAGGCGCGTGCATGCTCTGGCCGGGACGCCCGGAGCCGACCCTGTCGCGCCTGGGCATGCAGGTCATGAAAAAAAATTTCACCCTCGACATCAGCCGCGCCCGGCATTATCTCGACTACGATCCGAAAGTCAGCCTGTGGGCGGCCCTCGATGAGTTCTGTGCGTGGTGGAAAGCCCAGGACATCCGTTGAAACGATTCGGCCGGGCGGCAATGAACCGCCTTGCGGGTTGAGGGTCAATGCCTGCGGCTGCGGCGGTTATACTTCGCAGCATTTAGCCATCACCGCGTTTGCCAAAGGTTGCCTCAATGTCCATGCGAAACGATGCCCACGACGACGATTTCGATAACGTGCCAAGCCTGCGCGCCGATCCGTTCGACGACGATGACATCGCCCCCAGCCCCCGTACATCCGTGCATTCGCGCAGCGCGCCAGTGGTCAAGGTCAAGGCCGCCAGCACTGGGCCGCTGTGGGCGCTGGTCGGCGCGTTGTTTTTCGCCTTCATCGGTCTGGCCTGGTGGAGCTTCCAGCAGATTTCGCTGATGGAGCAGCAACTGGTTGCCACCCAGGAAAGCTTTGCCCGCATCAGCGAAGAAGCGGCGGGGCGCCTGCAGGATATTTCCGGCAAGGTTGTCGCCAGCCAGAGCAACGTCAACAGTGACAGCGAAGCGCTGAAGCTGCAGATCAAACAACTCGAAGGCAAGCTGCTCGACCAGAGCAAGCAGCAGCAAGGCGTGGCCGGGCAGGCCAGCGAGCTGGACAAGCGGCTGGCGCAGATGACCGCGCAGACCACCGAACAGCAGAACGCCAATACGCAGTTGCAGGCGCAGGTCAAAGCCTTGAGCGCCGAGCTGGCGACCATTAAAAGCACCCCGGCCGATACCAGCAAGGTCGATGCCCAGTTGAAAGCCTTCGACGCCCAGTTCAAAAGCCTCGGCGCCGATATCGCCGCGCTGAAGAAACAGGGCAATCCGAGCGCGGCGATCGACCGTCTGGAGCAGGACATCGTGGTGCTGAAAAGTCAGCAGGACAACCGCCCGGCAGCGCCACAGGGTGGCGGCAACACCGCCGAGTTCGATGCGTTCCGCGCGCAGATGACCCGCAACCTGAATACCTTGCAGGCGCAGATCCAGAATCTCCAGCAGCAGATCAATTCTCGCCCGTAGCGACTGATCTGTTGCCCGGAGGGCTTTGTCCCCTTACCACAGGGGCCTGTAATCCCCTGCATCATTCTGAATACTCGTACATCAGCCCAAGCCGTCTACGCTCTTGAGACACCAAAAAGAACGAGGGATGCGCTATGGGGTTTTTGCATAAAGTGGCCTGGCTCGGCCTGATTCTGTTGGCCGGTTTCGGTCAGGCCAGCGCCGCCACCGCCGCCAAGGATGACAGTCAGGCCGCCATCGCCCTGCTGGAAAAAGCCTTGGCCTATTACCACGACAATGGCGACAAGGCGTTTGCCGCCTTCAGCCGCCAGGGTGAGTTCGTCGACAAGGATCGCTACGTGTTCGTCCTCGACACCAAAGGCGTCATGCTTGCCAGTGGCGGGCCGTCATCGGCGCTGATCGGCCGTGATGTCAGCGAAGTGCTCGGGCCGGATCTGCAGAAGGCGTTCAAGGATGCGCTGAAAGTGCCGGAAGGCAATGGCATCCAGCAGGCCGAATATCGCTGGCAGAACTGGGCCGACGGCAAGGTCGAGCGCAAGCATGTGTTCTATCAGCGCGTCGGGCAGCGCATTCTCGCGGTGGGTTACTACCTGCCACGGGCTTCGGCTGAGCAGGCCAAGGCCTTGCTGGACAAAGCCGCGACGGATCTGAGCAAGGACGAGAAGGGCACGTTGGTGGCGATCAACTCGCTCAAGGGCGGGTATCTGCAGGATGACCTGTATGTCTTCGTGGTCGATCTGAACAACCAGCGCTATGTCGCCCACGGCACCAATCTGCGTTTGATCAACACTGATTTTGGCAAGGTCAAGGATCCGGAAGGCAAACCGGTGGGCGAGCCGATTCTGGCGCTGATCGGCAAGCAGGATGAAGGCGAATATGAATACCGCTGGAAAAACCCGGTAACCGGCAAGATCGAGGACAAGCATGCGTACCTGAAAAAGGTCGGGCATTTCCTCGTCGCGGTGGGTTACTACAGCCCTTGAGCGAACACCGTTCCCTTGTGGGAGCGAGCCTGCTCGCGAAGCGGTGTGTCATTCAGCTATGTGTCGGCTGACACCGCGCCTTCGCGAGCAGGCTCGCTCCCACAGTGGTATTTGTTGCGGCAATTATTTCGCGCCGTGCTCGCGCCCGCGCAGCAGGTTGTTCGGCATGGCAATCGCCGCTGCCAGCCCGAGCAACGACACTGCCGTGCTGACCCAGAGCAGGTGGCGGAAGGTCACCAGCAGCTCCGCGCGCAAAGCGTTCTGCGCTTCGCCGGGTGCTGCGTTCAGGCCATCGAGCAGGACGTTGCCCGAATGCCCTTCGCTGATCAGCGAACTGTTCGCCAGATGGGCGAAACTGGAGTCGTGCAATAACGCCAGCAGCAGCGCCGACATCAACGCCACGCCCACCGCGCCGCCCAGTGAGCGGAACAGGTTGGTGGTGCTGGTGGCGACGCCGATGTCGCGTTGTTCCACCGAGTTCTGCGTGCCGACCAGCGAGGTCGGGAACTGCATGCCGCCGGCGATGCCGCTGAGCAGCATGAACAGACCGCTGAGCAGCGTTGCTTGTGGCGGACTGAAGGCCATGCCGAGAATCGAGATCGGCATGAGGATCGCCCCGGTGAGAATCTGCGGTTTGTAGCGTCCGGTGATCGAGGTGCGGCGGCCGGCGAAATAGGCACCGATCGGCAAGCCCATCGCCAGTGGCAGCAAGTGCAACGCCGCGCTGTCGGCGCCAGCGCCGGTGACGCTTTGGAAGCGCAGCGGCATCAGCACGATCAGCGAGATGGCCTGGAAACTGGTGAAGAAGATCGTGCACCAGCACAGCAGGGCATTGCGGTTGGCGAACAGGTGCATCGGCAGCAACGGCTCCCGCGCCCGGCGTTCATGCCAGACGAACAGCGCCAGCACCACCACGGCACAAGCGAACAGGCCGAGCACTTCGCTGCTGCGCCATGAATGACCCTGGCCGACTTCGGTGATACCGAGCAACAACGCGGTCAGGCCGATGATCATCAGCACCGTGCCGAGATAATCGATCACCGGTTTGCGCTGTGGAATCGGCAAGCCGCGCAGATTGCGCCGAGCCACCCACCAGGCGCCGAGGCCCAGCGGCAGGTTGATCAGAAACACCCAGCGCCACGACAGGTATTCGGTCATGTAGCCGCCAAGCACCGGACCGGCAACGCTGGCCACGGCGTACATGCTGCTGAAATAACCCTGATAGCGCCCGCGTTCACGTGGAGGGACGATGTCGCCGATGATCGCCTGACTCACCGAGATCATGCCGCCGGCGCCGATGCCTTGAAGGATTCGCGCCAGCACCAACTGCTCCATGCTCTGCGCCATGCCGCAGAACAGCGAGGCGAGGGTGAACAGGCCCATACCGAACAGCATCAGTTTGCGCCGCCCGTAAAGGTCACCAAGCTTGCCGTAGATCGGCACCGCCACGGTCATCGCCACCATGTAACCGGAAATCACCCAGGCCAGCAGGCTGACGTCCTTGAATTGCGCGGAGATCGCCGGCATCGACACGGCGACGATGGTCTGGTCCAGCGCACCGAGGAAGATCGCCATCATCAAGGCGACCAGCACGCTGCGAATGGCCGGTTTGGGCGTTTCAGGCTGATTGAGAGTGGTCACGGAAAACCTGCGGGCAGTGATTGACCCGCATGGACAAGGCGAGCGGGTAAGTGCTCGCCAGTGTAAGTCGATAGCAGGCTATTCGATAGCCTCGTACGGAAGCCCGACGTAATTTTCTGCAATGGTTTTTTGCCCGGCTTGCGAGCTGACAAAATAGTCCAGTTCCGACGCGCTGATGCGTTGGCTGAATTCATCATGCTCGTCGAAGCGATGCAGCATCGACGTCATCCACCAGGAAAATCGTTCGGCTTTCCATACTCGGCGCAGGCAGATTTCCGAGTATTTTTCCAGCAGATCGGTGCGGCCTTCGCGATAGACCTTCAGCAGAATATTGAACAACGTGCTGACATCGCTGGCCGCCAGGTTCAAGCCTTTGGCGCCAGTGGGCGGGACGATGTGGGCGGCGTCGCCGACCAGGAACATCCGGCCGTATTGCATCGGTTCGACAACAAAACTGCGTAGCGGCGCGATGCTTTTTTCGATCGAAGGACCGGTCACAAGTTTTTCCGCGAGGGCATCCGGCAGGCGTTTTTTCAGCTCATCCCAGAAACGCTGATCGCTCCAGTCATCGACGTTTTCATCCGCCGGCACTTGCAGGTAATAGCGGGTACGGGTGGCCGAACGCATGCTGCACAAGGCGAAGCCGCGTTCGTGGCGGGCGTAGACCAATTCATCGTGGACCGGCGGTGTGTCGGCGAGAATCCCCAGCCAGCCGAACGGGTAGACCCGCTCGAAAATCTTCAGGCTATCGGCAGGAATCGACTGGCGGGCGACGCCGTGGAAACCATCGCAACCGGCGATGTAATCGCAATCGACGCGCCAGCTTTCACCGTCCTTTTCGAAGGTGACAAAAGCTTCGTCGCTTTTCATGCCATGGGGAACGACATTGCTCGCCTGATAAATTGTTGGCGCGCCGGCCTCCCGACGAGCGGCCATCAGGTCGCGGGTGACCTCGGTCTGGCCGTAGACCATTACTGTTTTGCCGCCGGTCAGCGCCTGCAGGTCGATGTGCACCTGACGCCCGTCCAGCGCCAGATCGAAGCCGCCATGGACCAGACCTTCGGCATCCATTCGCTGACCGACGCCGGCCTCACGCAGCAGCTCTACCATGCCTTGTTCAAGCACACCGGCACGGATGCGGCCAAGAATGTAATCGGGCGTCTGGCGTTCGAGGATCAGGGTGTCGATGCCAGCGTTGTGCAGCAACTGGCCGAGGAGCAGTCCGGAAGGACCGGCGCCGATAATGGCGACTTGGGTTTTCAGGGTTTTCATTGTTTTTATGACTCGCAAGCTTCACGCAGCAACAGCCGGTGAATGATTTTATGGATCGAGTGCTTGCATTTTTCCCTTGCGGGTCTGTCAATTGAAGGTGAAAACTGAGCCGATACCTGTACATTCTGCCAATCGGTGCGATTATCGCCCAAAAACCAGAGGCCTGGATTGAAGTATGAACAAGCCTGCCCTGCCTTCTATTCCGGTGTTCAAGCTCTACGGTGAAAGCCTGGACTGGCCGACCCCGGACTTGCTGCACTGTGAAACCATTTCCTCGCGCAGTCGCGAACATCAATGGGAAATCAAACCTCACCGCCACGCAGATCTGTGCCAGCTGCTGTTCGTTTTCAAAGGTCAGGCAGAGCTAGAAATCGAAGGCCAGCGCACCCAACTCGAGACTCCGGCGATACAGGTGCTGCCACCGTTGTCGGTGCACGGCTTTCGTTTTTCCGAGGATGTTGAAGGCTTCATCGTCACCTTGGCCACGCCGCTGATCAACCATTTGCAGGCGCAACTGGGCGATTCGGTACACGCGTTGGCTCGGGCGGAAAACTACCCGGCCGGCAAGGATGGCGATTATCTCAACAGCCTGTTTTCAGCGTTGCAGGCCGAGTACAACGGCCATCAACCGGCGCGGGAAATGCTCATGCATTCGCTGGTCAGCGTGATCATGGTCTGGGTCAGCCGCCAGGCGATCGTTCGTCACAAGGCCAGCCAACGGCCGCAACGCCAACGCGAATACCTCAACGGTTTCATTCAGTTGGTGGAAGAGACTTACCGCCAGCACGTCAAGGTCGAAGACCTCGCCCATCGCCTGGGCATCTCCGTGTCGCACCTCAACGGCACCTGCCGTGAATTGGCCGGGCAACCGGCGTTGCAGATCATGCACGAGCGTCAGTTGCTGGAAGCCAAACGCCTGCTGACCTACACCAGCATGACGATCTACGAGATGTCGGAGTTGCTGGGGTTTTCCGATCCGACCAACTTCACGCGCCTGTTCCGTCGCCGCGTGGGGATTTCGCCAAAGGCGTTCCGCGACCGCTTGAAGGCCGAGCAACAATCCTGATGCGCTGATGAGCCCTGTGGGAGCGAGCCTGCTCGCGAATACGCTCTTTCACTCAGCAACGATGCTGGCTGACACCGCGCATTCGCGAGCAGGCTCGCTCCCACAGAGTTGCATTCCAGCTCAGGTCTATCAGCGCAATGCGTTCAACGTGGCATTGTGCGGAATACACCGCTCATAGTTGCAGCTCGCGTACTCGCGCGGCAGCTGGCGCAACTGCTCGACCCGCCAGGCAGCGGTGCCGTACAGCGCCAGCGTGGCGGCGCAGGTGATGAAGATGGCGGCGTATCTTTTTGTTTTGATGTTCATGGTGTTCGACCTCTGAACGTCTATCTTGCGGTATTACTTTGAGCATAGGTCAGCGGCGCGCACTTGCCAGCGAGTGCGCTTGAGGATTTAGCCGGCCATTCAGCGAATTGATGCCCATGTGGGAGCGAGCCTGCTCGCGAAGGCGGTGGTGCAAGCGACATCAATGTTGAAGGTACTGGCCTCTTCGCGAGCAGGCTCGCTCCCACAAGGGATCGGGTTTACAGGCCGACATCCCACGCGGGATTTTCGGGAAAGCGCTGCACCAGAAAATCGAGCATGCTGCGCAGTGCCGCCGGCATGTGTTTGCGGGAGGCGTACACCGCGTAGATATTCATCTGTCGCGGTTCTGCGTGTGGCAGCAAACGCAGCAGCTCGCCGTTGTGAATATGCACGCCAGCCTGGTAGGTCGGCAGCATCGCCACGCCCGCGCCGGCCAGGGTTGCGCGCAGAAGGGTGCTGGCCTCGTTGGCGCTGATATTGCCCTGCACCGGTACCGAAACCGGTTCGCCATCCTCCTCGAAATGCCACAGGCTCTTGCCGAAATAGGAATGGGTCAGGCAGTTATGTCGGCTCAAATCCTCAACCGTCTGCGGCGCCGGATGCTCAAGCAGATAAGCCGGCGCTGCGCAGACCACCGAGCGGCACACGGTCAGGCGCCGGGCGATCAGATTCGGATCAAGATCATTGCTGGTGCGAATCGCCAGATCGATGCGTTCATCGACCAGATTCACCGTGCGGTCGAGCATTTGCAGATCGATACTCACGCCGGGGTAAAACCTGACGTACGCCGCCACCGCATCGGCCAGTTGCGCCTGGCCAAACGAGGTGCTGACGCTGATCCGCAGCAGTCCGCGCGGCGCGTCATCGGGTTCGCTGACGGCGGCCTGCATGTCCTGCGACAAGTCGAGCATCTGCCGGCAGCGCGGGAGGATTTCACTGCCAGCGGCGGTCAGGCTCAATTTGCGCGTGGTGCGGTGCATCAGCCGCGCGCCGACCCAGTCTTCCAGCTCCGCCAGATAGCGCGACACTACCGGCCGCGACAGGTCGAGGTGATCGGCCGCCGCCGACTGGCTGCCCAAGTCCACCACCGTGACGAATATCCGCATTGCTTGAAGCCGATCCATGATTTGCCCGCTTTCAGAAACAAACTATGTCCAAGCATCGCATTTTTTGTACTGAGTCTGGCAACTAAGCTCTGTTGCATCGCCAGACTGGCATTCGCAATCCGGAGCAACAAATGATCGGCTTCACCCCTTTCAAGCGCGTTCTGCTCGCCGCAGCATTTTTCGGCTTTGCCGCCCATGCATCCGCCGCCGAGCTGAGCCTTGATGTCTACAACCCCGGCACCCAAGCAATTTTCCCGGTCAGCTCGGTGCTGGTCAGCGGTGAGAAAGAAGCGATTCTGGTCGATGCGCAATTCGGCAAATCCCAGGCCGAACAGGTGGTGGAGAAGATCCGCGCCAGTGGCAAACAGTTGACCACCATCTACATCAGCCACGGTGACCCGGATTACTACTTCGGCCTCGACACCCTGACCAAAGCATTCCCGCAGGCGAAAGTACTGGCTTCGCAGCCGACTGTCGATCACATCGAGCACACCGTCGACGGCAAACTGGCCTACTGGGGGCCAAAAATGGGCGCCGATGTGCCGACGAAAACCATCGTCCCGGACGTGCTCAAGGGCGACAGCCTGACCCTCGAAGGCAAGCAATTGCAGGTGATCGGCCTCGACGGCAAGCAACCGGATCGCAGCTTCGTATGGATCCCGTCGCTGAAAGCGGTGGTCGGTGGCGTAGTGGTCGCGGAGAACATTCATGTGTGGATGGCCGACACCCAGACCGCGCAATCCCACGCCGACTGGCTGCACACCCTGCACACCATCGAAAGCCTGAAACCGCAAACCGTGGTGCCCGGCCATTTTCTGGGTGACAGCAGCCGCTCGCTGGCCAGCGTGAAATTCACCGCCGATTACATCAAGGCCTTCGATGCCGAAACCGCCAAGGCCAAAGACTCTGCTGCACTGATCGCAGCGATGAAAAAACGCTACCCGCAGCTGGGCGAAGAAAGTTCGCTGGAGCTCAGCGCGAAAGTCGCCAAGGGCGAGATGCAGTGGTAAGCCGAACCTGAACACGCAGCATTTTCAAGCCAACTGGAGAATGTCATGAGCAAGATCGCAATCATTGGTGCCACCGGCCGTGCCGGTAGCCAACTGCTGGAAGAGGCCCTGCGTCGCGGCCACAGCGTCACCGCCATTGCCCGCGATACCTCAAAGGTCGGTGATCGCGCCGGTGTCGTCAGCAAGAGCCTCGACGTGCTGGATTCGGCGGCGCTGCAAGCAGCAGTGGCCGGTCACGACGTGGTGATCAGCGCAGCGCATTTCGCCACCGTCCCGGCCTCGGCGATTGTCGGACCGGTAAAACAGGCGGGCGTGAAGCGCTTGCTGGTGGTCGGCGGCGCCGGTTCGCTGTTGCTGCCGGATGACACGCGGGTGATCGACAGTGCCGGTTTCCCGGCTGAATACAAAGCCGAGGCGAGCGCGGGGGCGGCGTTTCTTGATGCGTTGCGTCAGGAGCAGGAACTGGACTGGACTTTCCTCTCGCCGTCGGCGGAGTTTGTCGAGGGTGAACGCAGCGGCCAGTATCGCGTCGGCAAGGATCATCTGTTGGTCAGTGCCGAAGGGCGTAGCTGGATCACCTTTGCCGATTACGCGATTGCGCTGATTGACGAAGTGGAAACGCCGGAGCATTTGCGGCAGCGTTATACGGTCGGGTATTGACCGCGTCGATGCGGAGGGATTGGTCTGACTTCAGAATTTTCCCCCCTCACCCCAACCCTCTCCCCCAAGGGGGAGAGGGGGAAAGGGAGCCGATCTCCATGCTTTTCCAGACCTGAGTTCGACTTGCTATTGCAGGTCGGTGCAGGCAGATCAAACAACACGCTCGGTTCCCTCTCCCTGGGGAGAGGGCTAGGGTGAGGGGAGAGGCTTCAGCGCAAATGAGCCTGCTCAACCAGCCAGAGCATCAGCTCCTCAAGTTGCGGCGAGGGTTCGGCTCCAGCAGGCACCACCACGTAATACGCCAACCCCGTCTTCACCTTCAACGCAAACGGCATCACCAGCCGTCCTGCGTTCAGATCATCGCCAATCAGCGACCAGTCCCCGATCGCCACCCCCGTGCCGTGCGACGCCATCGACATCGCCTGATCCAGCGTTTCGAAATGCTGACCGCTGCGCAGATTGCCCAGTTGCAAACCCGCCGCATCGAGCCATACCGACCAGTCCTGAATGTCGTGGGTCGGGTGCAACAATAGATGCTCTTGCAAATCCTGCGGTGAATTCAGCGCGGGCGAGCCCTTGAGCAGTTGCGGCGAGCAGACCGGTATCAGTTGCTCGTCGAACAGATGCAGTGCGCCTGGCGAATTGTCCGGCGGCGGACCGTAGATCACCGCGGCGTCGAATTGCTCGCGCTGAAAGTCCACGCCGTGTTGCAGCGAGGCCGTCAATTTGACCGGCACGTCCGGGCGTTCCTTCTGCCATTGCAGCAGACGCGGCAGCAGCCAGCGCATCACGCAGCTCGGGGCCTTGAGTTGCAAGGTTTGCCGCGTCTGACCGATCTGCTCGGTCGCTTCACTGATCAGCCCGAAGACCTTTTCCACTCGCGGCAGCCATTCGCGGCCTTCGGCCGTCAGCGCCAGACCTCGGGCCAGACGAATGAACAGCGGATAACCGAGCTGTTCTTCGAGCCCGGCGATCTGCCGGCTCACCGCGCCCTGAGTGATGTGCAACTGCTCGGCGGCGCGAGTGAAATTGCAGCATTGCGCGGTGATCCAGAACGTATGCAGAGCGGGCAGGGGTGGCAGGCGTTTCATGGCGATCCGAGGTATGACGTGGCGACATGGCTAGTATGACTTTTAATCGATTGTTGCTGCCAGTTGCGCACCGTTCCAATGGGCACTCCACGGACCCTGTGGGAGCGAGCCTGCTCGCGAAGACGGTTCAAGGTTCGACACGGATGTTGGCTGGACCGCTTATTCGCGAGCAGGCTCGCTCCCACAGGGAGTGTTCAGTGAATGAAAGGGCAATCAACATGGCAACGTGCGGCGAAGTACTGGTCAAGCTGTTGGAGAATTACGCGGTCGAGCAGGTGTTCGGCATTCCCGGTGTGCACACCGTTGAGCTGTACCGAGGCCTCGCGCGTTCAAGCATCAACCACGTCACGCCTCGTCACGAACAGGGCGCCGGGTTCATGGCTGACGGCTACGCGCGTACCAGCGGCAAACCCGGTGTGTGTTTCATCATCACCGGCCCGGGCATGACCAATATCACCACGGCCATGGGCCAGGCTTACGCCGATTCGATTCCGATGCTGGTGATTTCCAGCGTGCAGTCGCGCAGTCAGTTGGGCGGTGGGCGCGGCAAGTTGCATGAACTGCCGAACCAGAGCGCACTGGTCGGCGGCGTCGCAGCGTTCTCGCACACGCTGATGTCCGCTGCCGAACTGCCGGTGGTGCTTGCTCGCGCTTTCGCGCTGTTCCAGGCCGGGCGACCGCGTCCGGTGCACATCGAAATACCGTTGGACGTGCTGGTGGAAGAGGCCGATGAGTTGCTCGCCAGCCTGCCGGTGAATATCGATCGCGCCGGCGCCGCACCGGCTGCCGTGGCCCGCATGAGCGAACTGCTCGCCACTGCGCAACGTCCACTGATTCTCGCCGGCGGCGGTGCTATCGACGCAGCGCCGCAGCTGACCCGACTCGCCGAATTGCTCGACGCTCCAGTGGCGCTGACCATCAACGCCAAAGGCATGCTGCCGACCAGCCATCCATTGTTGATCGGTTCGACGCAAAGCCTGGTCGCCACCCGCGCACTGGTCGCTGAAGCCGACGTGGTGCTGGCGATCGGCACGGAGCTGGCCGAGACTGATTACGACGTGACCTTCGCCGGCGGCTTCGAGATTCCCGGCAAGCTGTTGCGCATCGACATCGATGCCGATCAGACCGTGCGCAACTACCCGCCATACGTCGCACTGGTCGCTGATTCGCGCAATGCCGCGCAAGCATTGCTCAGCGCCTTGTCGCACCAACCGCTGGCCGAGCGTCGCAATGATTGGGGCCAGGTCCGCGCCGCGCGTCTGCGTAATGAATTGGCGGCGAGCTGGGATGCACCAACGCTGGCGCAGACGCGTTTGCTCGAAACCGTGCTGCACGAATTGCCCGAAGCGGTGTTCGTCGGCGATTCCACGCAACCGGTGTACACCGGCAACCTCACGTTCAACCCCGAGCGTCCGCGACGCTGGTTCAACGCATCCACCGGTTACGGCACCCTCGGCTATGCGTTGCCGGCGGCGATTGGTGCGTGGCTCGGTGGACAACTCGATAACGGCGCGCGCCCGCCGGTGGTGTGCCTGATCGGTGACGGCGGCTTGCAATTCACCCTGCCGGAACTGGCCAGCGCCGTTGAAGCGCGGGTGCCGGTAATCGTGCTGCTGTGGAATAACCAGGGTTACGAGGAGATCAAAAAGTACATGGTCAACCGCGCCATCGAACCGGTCGGCGTGGACATCTACACCCCGGATTTCGTCGCCGTGGCCAAGGGCCTCGGTTGCGCCGCGCAAGCCATCAGCAGCATCGACGAATTGCGCGCAGCGCTGCGTAAAGCGACGGACCGGCAAGGCCCGACGCTGATTGAAATCGACCAGAACCAGTGGATGCAGGCGGTGGCCCAATGATGAGTTTTCCAACCACACTCGACGGGCTCTACATCAACGGTCAATGGTCGTCGGGCCGCGAACATCTACGGGTGATCAACCCCGCTACCGAAGCGCTGCTGACCACCGTCAATGGCGGTGACGAACACGCCGTCGACCAGGCGATCAGCGCGGCGACCGAAGCGTTCGAACATTGGTCGAAAACCACCGGCGCCGAACGCGCTGCGATCCTGCGCAACATTGCCAACGGCGTGCGCAACGCTCGCGAGCACTTGATGAACCTGCAGTCGAGCAACAACGGTAAACCGCAGTTCGAAGCGGCCATCGATGTCGATGACGTGATCGCCACTTTCGACTATTACGCCGAACTCGCCGAAGGCCTCGACGCCGGTCAGGACAGCAACGTGCCGCTGCCCAGCGAGGATTTCAGCGCACGCTTGCGGCGTGAACCCTGTGGCGTGGTCGGGTTGATCGTGCCGTGGAATTTCCCCATGGTCACCACCGCGTGGAAACTGGCGCCAGCGCTCGCCGCCGGTTGCTGCGTGGTACTAAAACCCTCTGAAGTGACGCCGCTGGCGGAGCTGGAACTGGCCGCGATCATCGCTGAATGCGGGTTGCCCGACGGCGTGTTCAATCTGGTCTGCGGCAGTGGTCTGGCGGTGGGCGCGCCGTTGTCGGCGGATCCACGTATTGCCAAAATCTCCTTCACCGGCAGCAACGCGGTTGGCGTGCAGGTGATGCAGCGCGCCGCAGAAACCGTGAAGGGTGTCAGCCTGGAATTGGGTGGCAAATCTTCTTTGCTGGTGCTGGCGGATGCCGACCTGGAACTGGCGGTGGAATTGGCCTGTGGTGGCGGATTCTTCAACGCCGGGCAAATGTGCTCGGCCACCAGTCGGGTGCTGGTGGCCGAGGCATTGATGGATGAATTTCTTCAGCGCCTGCAAAAACGTGCGGAGGCGATCCGAGTCGCTGATCCGTTTGATGCGGATGTGGAGATGGGCGCGCTGGTCAATCAGGCGCAGTACCAGCGGGTGCTTGGGCATATTGATCGCGGTTTGAGCGCCGGGGCGAGGTTGGTGTGCGGCGGCAATCGTCCGGCGCATTTGCCGCGCGGTTATTTTCTCCAACCGACGGTGTTCACCGACGTGCCGCTGGACAGCGCGTTATGGCGTGAAGAGATTTTCGGCCCGGTGGTGTGTGTACGCAGTTTCGCCAGCGAGAGCGAGGCGATTGCGCTGGCCAACGACACGCAGTTCGGCCTGGTCGCGAGTGTGGCGACGCGCGATGCTGCAACGGCGGATCGCGTGGCCAATGCCTTGCAGGCAGGGCTGGTGTGGATCAATGCACCGCAGGTGATCTTCCCGCAGACGGCTTGGGGCGGTTACAAGCAGAGCAGCGTCGGTCGAGAGTTGGGGCCTTGGGGGTTGGCGGCGTTTCAGGACATCAAGCATGTGATCCGCGCGGTCTGATCATAGATATGTAGCGCCTGGACTGACCCCTTCGCGAGCAGGCTCGCTCCCACATTGGAATGCATTTCCTTATGGGAGCGAGCCTGCTCGCGAAAGCGCCATAAGCCCCACCTCAGATACTGGATCAGACCGAAAGCCGCAACCGCGCCAGATCCCGCAACGGCGGCGCGCCAAACAGGCGGCTGTATTCGCGGCTGAACTGCGACGGACTTTCATAGCCCACCCGATACCCCGCCGCCGAGGCTTCCAGCCCTTCGGTCAACATCAGCCGCCGCGCTTCTTGCAGGCGCAGTTGCTTCTGATATTGCAACGGACTCATCGCGGTCATCGCCTTGAAACGGTGATGCAACGTCGACACGCTGAGGTTCACTTCCCGCGCCAGATCATCGATGCGCAACGGCTGCTCGAAGTTGCCGTTGAGCCATTTGATTGCCTGGCTGATGCGATGGCTCTGGCTGTTGGCAATCGCGATCTCATACAAACGATGACCCTGCGGGCTGCGCAGCAAGCGGTAGAGAATCTCCCGGCGAATCAGCGGCGCGAGCATGGCGATGTCTTTCGGCGCGTCGAGCAGCCGGGCCAGACGCAGCACCGCGTCGAGCATGGCGCTGTCGATTTTTTCCACGTACAGACCACGTCCGGTCGGCCGGGTCGGCACGCCCATCGGGCCGGCGTCGGCGATCAGCGCGGTGATTTCGGTCGGGTCAATGTCGAGGCGCACGGCGAGGATCGGTTCTTCCGGCGAGACATTGACCACCCGGCCGCTGAGCGGCATCGAAACCGACACCACCAGATAATTCAGCGGGTCGTAGTTGAAGAACTCATCGGCCAGGCGCACCTCTTTGCGCCCCTGCGCCATGATGCACAGCGCCGGCTGCGCGAGCACCGGGGCAAAATCATGGGACTGGGTGTGGCGCGACATCACCAGCGAGCCGATGGCGGTCTGGTAGCTGCCATCGTCGCTGGTGTTGCGGCGGATGATCGCCGCCAGCTCCGCGCGCTGCTTTTCCATGTCGGCGCTGGGTTCGGCTTGAAAACGATCGAATGACGTCATGCACGGCATCCTCGGCAAGTGAGGGGGGAATGCAGCAGAGCATATGTTTGTGCAAGCAGCGGCGGTAGACACATTCTGCCAAATGCTTGCCTGATTCTGCATCGCGATATCCATCAGCATCGACGCGATGCCTGTGTGTACGAGCTGCCGGAGGCTGCGATCTTTTGATTTTTGTTTTTCAGATCAAAAGATCGCAGCCTTCGGCAGCTCCTACAGGGCAGCGGCGCCGGCCGGGGTTTTGGCAAGTCTCGCAGGATTGTGCAACGCGAAGGCAGGAATCGACTAACGGCGCTGCGGCCCCGGCCCTTAATCTTTGCTTCAGTCGCAGCCCGTCCCCCGGCTGCCACGCGATTTCATGGAGGGTTGATCATGTCCAAGCAGATGCCTGTCAGTCATATGGCCTTCGTTCGTGCTCAGCCCGGGCGTTCGGCGGAACTCGGTGTGCGCCTGAGCGCGCTGATCGAAGTCTCGCGCGCTGCGCCCGGCTGCCTGAGTTTTTCCTTGCAACAGTCGCAGTGCGATGCCGACCTGTGGCTGGTCAGCGGCTACTGGAGCAGTCAGCAAATGATGACGGCGTATTTCAACAGTCCGTCGATGGAAGTCTTCGCCGAGCTGGTGCAGGACCTGGTGGTCAACAGCCTCGACTTCCACACGTTCAGAGACGTTTCAGCCGCGCAGGCCCTCGGTCAATGCGCTGCGCCGATACACAAACTCGCTGGTTGAGGGTTTAATGTCCGGCTTATTTGATTGAGCCAGGATCCGCGACATGGCACGTAAAGAGTTTGAACGCTTCGAAGCAGTCTCCGCAGTCGTCCCCGTCGAGCTGGGCGGCAACAAGGGTTATTACGCGGCCATCGCGGTCAAGGCCCTGGTTGATGGCGGCGCCCCACGCTTTCACAAATTGCTAAATGAGCAGGTGTTCCCCGGCGCCATTGCTGCCGATGATGCGGCCATCAACGAGCTGGACAAGCTCAAGGGCGTCACCGATGACGCCGAGCTGATCTGGTAATTACTTCTGTGCGCCTGGGCGCCACATCTTGAACAGCGCTTCCGGCCCCAGCTGGAAATAATCCGCCGGCCCGCCGCCACGCAAAATCGGTTGTGCGGCGGCGGTGTCGTAGATGCCGTCTTTCAGCAGCCATTTGGCGATGTGCACGGCGACGACCTCACCGAGGATCAGCCAGCTCGGTACGGTTTCGCCATCGGCGCGTTGCAGCTGGATGATCTGCGTGACCTTGCACTCGAAGGACACTGGACTTTCGGCGACCCGTGGAACCGAAATCACCTTTGACGCCACGGTCGTCAGCCCCGCCAGTTCAAACTCGTTGACCTCAGGCGCGACCATCGCGCAGCTCTGGTTCATCTGCTCGGCCAACGGGCGCGTGGCGAGGTTCCAGACGAACTCCCCGGTCTGCTCGATGTTGTTCAGACTGTCTTTGCGCCCGACACTGGAAAAGCCAATGATCGGCGGCACGTAGTTGAAGGCGTTGAAGAAACTGTAGGGCGCGAGATTGAGCCGGCCTTCGGCATCCTGCGAAGAAATCCAGCCGATGGGGCGCGGGCCGACGATGGCGTTGAACGGATCGTGAGGCAGGCCGTGGCCGTTGGCGGGTTCGTAGAAGTGGATGTCATCGGGCATGGGGAGCGGATTCCTGAGCTGCATTCGGATGCCGCCATAGTGCAAGGACCCAGCGCATATTTCCAGCCAGACGCGAGACCCCGTAGGGTTCGTGGCAGGACACAGATTTTGTGGCCTGCCAGCGATGTAGCCCCGTCAGTCAGTGACGATCCGCGAATGTTTCTGGGTGTCTTTCATGGTGATGTACACCAGCAGCGACACGGCAATGCACGCGGTGACGTACCAGTAGTAACCGGTTTCCATGCCGATGCTCTTGAACCACAGCGCGATGTATTCGGCGGTGCCGCCGAAGATCGACACGGTCAGTGCGTACGGCAGGCCGACGCCCAGGGCGCGGATTTCGGTCGGGAACAATTCGGCTTTCACCACCGCATTGATCGAGGTGTAGCCGCTGACGATGATCAGCGCCGCCATGATCAGGAAGAACGCGCCCCACCAGGTCTGGATGGTGTGCAGGGTCATCAGGATCGGCACGGTGAAGATCGTACCGAGCACACCGAAGGCGATCAGGATCGGGCGCCGGCCGATCTTGTCCGACAGGCCACCGATGATCGGTTGCAGGCACATGAACAGGAACAGCGTGGCGGCGGAAATGGTGGTCGAGTCGGAGATGCTCATGCCGACCGTGTTCACCAGGTATTTCTGCATGTAGGTGGTGTAGGTGTAGAACGCCAGGGTGCCGCCCATGGTCAGGCCGACCACGGTCAACAGCTCTTTCGGGTGGCGCATCAAGGTGCGCATCGCGCTTTCCTTGGACTTCTCTTTCTTGGTGAACGATTCGGTTTCTTCCATGCCGCGACGCAGGTACAGCGCTACCACTGCGCAGAGCGCGCCGATGGCGAACGGAATGCGCCAGCCCCACGCGTAGAGCTGTTCGGTGGTCAGCATGTTTTGCAGCACGATCAACACGCCGAGGGCGATGAGCTGCCCGGAGATCAGGGTCACGTACTGGAAACTGGAGAAGAAGCCGCGACGTTCCTTGGTCGCCATCTCGGACAGGTAAGTCGCCGAGGTGCCGTACTCGCCGCCGACCGACAGGCCTTGCAGCAGGCGGGCAAACACCAGCAGGATCGGCGCGCCGATGCCGATGGTTTCGTAGTTCGGGCTCAGGGCGATCAGCAGCGAGCCGAAGCACATCAGGTACACCGAGGCCATCAGCGCTTTCTTGCGCCCGACCTTGTCGGCGTACATGCCCATCAGCCAGCCACCGATCGGGCGCATCAGGAAGCCCACGGCGAAGATCGCAGCGGTGTTCATCAGTTGCGCGGTGGTGGAACCGGCGGGGAAAAAGGTTTTCGCGAAGTACAGGGAGAAGGCGGCATACACGTACCAGTCGTACCACTCGACCATGTTGCCGACAGAACCGCTGAAGATCGATTTGATCCGGCTCGCGGTGGTTCTTGGTTTGGCCGGCACGGCAGCCGACCCAAGGGGCAGGGCGTTGGAGTTATCCATTGAAGGATCCTTCGTTTAATTGTTTTTGTGAAGCGCGTCGGAACGCAGCCTGCTGGGGCTATAGCAGGAGGTGTGCCAAGGGGTGAGGGGCCGGTTTAGAGGGGGTGGCGGGGAAGACTGAGCGGATTTGTGCCGACTTATTGGGCTGAGTGAGCGGATTTCCGCTTACCGCGTGAAGATCAAAAGCCCCTCACCCTAGCCCTCTCCCAGAGGGAGAGGGGACTGACCGAGGTGTTCTTGTGGGTTACATCGAACTGCAATATCGAGTCGAATACAGATTCGGGAAAGCATGGAGATCGGCTCCCTTCCCCCTCGCCCCCTGGGGGAGAGGGCTGGGGTGAGGGGGATGGATTTCAGCTACACCACAAATCTCTGCCTCACTCCGCCAGAAACATCTCCCGACTCAACCCATGCCGTTGCATCTTTTCATTGAAGGTGCGGCGCGGCAGTTGCAGTTCTTCGAGCACGGCTTTGACATCACCTTTGTGCCGGGTCAACGCCGCGCGCAGGCATTGTGCTTCGAAGGCTTCCTGCTGCGCCGCCAGCGATTGCCCCGGATCGATTCCGGCGACCGGTTCATCCAGCCCCAACACCTGACGCTCAGCAACGTTGGCCAGTTCGCGAACATTGCCCGGCCAGTCATGGCTGAGCAGGTGACTGAGCTGCGCACCGGTCAACGGCGGAAAGGTCCGGCCCAGACGCTGGGCGGCGTTGTGCGCAAAGGTCTCGAACAGCAACGGAATGTCTTCGCGGCGATCGCGCAGCGGCGGCAAGCGCAGTTCGGCGACGTTCAGGCGATACGCCAGGTCCTCACGAAAACGCCCGGCGCGGGCTTCGTCGAGCAGGTCCGGTTTGGTCGCCGCGACGATACGCAAATCAACGCGAATGCTTTGGTTCGAACCCAGCCGTTCGAGCTTTTGTTCCTGCAAGACCCGCAGCAATTTCACCTGCTGGGCCAGCGGCATGCTTTCGATCTCATCGAGAAACAGCGTGCCGCCATCGGCATATTCCAGCTTGCCGATGCGCTTGCCCGAGGCGCCGGTAAACGCGCCGCTCTCATGGCCGAACAGCTCGGCCTCGAACAGTTGCTCCGGGATCGCCGCGCAATTGAGCGCTACAAAGGGCTTACCGGCGCGCGGGCCGAAATCATGCAGGCAACGCGCGACCAGTTCCTTGCCGCTGCCGGTTTCACCACGGATCAGCACGTTGACCGGCAACGTCGCCAGATCCAGCACCTGCCGACGCAATGTCTGCAAGCCGCGGGACACGCCGAGCAACGTCGCATCCAGCCTAGCGCGGTTGTCAGCCAGTTCGTGCAGGGCACGGTTTTCCAGGACTAGGCGGCGTTTGTCCAGCGCTCGGCGCAGGCTACCGAGCAGGGTTTCCGGGCTGAACGGTTTTTCCAGAAAGTCGTAGGCGCCGTCGCGCATCGCCTCGACCGCCATCGGCACGTCGCCATGGCCGGTGAGCAGAATCACCGGCAGATCGGCGTCGCGCTGTTGCACTTCGGCGAGCAATTGCAAACCGTCCATGCCGGGCATGCGCACGTCGCTGAGGATCACCCCGGCAAAATGTTCCGGGAGCGCGGCGAGGCATTCTTCGGCACGGCTGAACAATTGCACCTGAAACCCAGACAGGCTCAGCCACTGTTCAACGGCGTCGCGAATGCTGCTTTCGTCGTCGACCACCATCACCGAATTGAGCATCAGATATGTGCCTCCAGATCGATTGGCAGGGTCAGGCTGAACACTGCGCCGTGGTCGCCATTCTCCACGCTCAAGCGCCCGCCGGATTCATGCACGATGGCGAAGGATACTGCCAGCCCCAGGCCCAGACCGTCACCCACCGGTTTGGTGGTAAAGAACGGATCGAACACCTGGCCCAGATGTTCCTCGGCAATCCCGCCGCCGTTGTCGCTGACGCTGAGCCGCCACAATTGCTCATCGGCCTCCAGACGGATTTCCAGGCGCTTGCAGGCTTTGCCTTGCATTGCATCCAGCGCATTGCGCAACAGGTTGATCAACACCTGTTCGAGACGAATCGCATCACCGCGCACCCACGCCGGACGGGTCAGATGCAGGACCAGACTGACCTGTTCGTCACGCAGTCGCGCATCGAGCAGTTGCAACGATTGATCGACCACCGTCGCCAGATCCAGACGTTCGCGCAGGCCGCTCGGGCTTTTTCGGGCGAAAGTCTTGAGGTGGCCGGTGAGGGCAGCCATGCGCGTGAGCATATCGTCCACCGGTTTCAGCGCCTTGTAGGCGTCATCGACGCGGCCATGTTCGAGCAGCAGGCGCAAGGTTGCCAGTTGCATGCGCTGGGCGGTCAGCGGTTGATTGATTTCGTGGGCCAGCGCGGCGGACATCTGCCCCAGCGCGGCGAGTTTGGCCGACTGCACCAGGCCTTCCTGCGCCGTGCGCAAGTCGCGGGTGCGCTCCTCGACCAGACGCTCAAGCTCTTCACGATTGCGCTGACGCACCTTGGCCAGCCGCCAGCGCTGATTGAGAAACAGCAACAGAAACACCAGCGCCAGCCACACGCCAGCGGCGGCCAGCGCGGCGTTGCGCAAATCCTCGAAGGCTACTTGCGGGCGGCGCAACAGGTGCAGGGTCCAGCCTTCGGTCGTCAGCGGCAGCGATTCCCACAAATAATCCGCCGTGCCCTGCGGACCTTCGACCCGGCGCAGATCGCTGTTGTCATCGAAGCGCCGTAGCGGCAAATGGGTCAGCGGCAGCAGCGATTGCTTGTCGTACTGACGCGTGCTTTTGATCTCGACCAGATCATCGGCGCTCAACGGCCGCAAGGCGCGATAACGCCAGCCCGGCTGGTTGGCGATGAAGATAATCCCGCGCGCATCGCTGACCAGCAGCGTGTCGCTGCCCTGGCTCCATTCGCGCTCCAGCTCCGGGAATTCCAGTTTGACGACCATGGCGCCGAGGAACTCGTCGTGGTCACCGAGCACCGCGCTGGAAAGGAAATAGCCGGGAATGCCGCTGGTCACGCCCACCGCGTAGAAACGTCCGGTGCCCTGAGTGCGGGTCTGGCTGAAGTACGGGCGAAAACCATAATTGTGGCCGACATAACTGCTCGGCAGCCGCCAGTTGCTCGCCGCCACCGCCAGCCCTGTTCGATCCAGCAATTCCAGGGTCGAGGACTGCGCCGCGCCGTTGATCTTTTCCAGCTTCAGATTCAGTGCCGCTTGCTGCGCGGCATCGACCGGGCCGGCCAGTGCCGAACGCAATTGCGGGTCCAGCGCCAGTACGGCGGGCAGGGCGCGATAGCGATCAATGAGGGTGTGCAATGAGTTGGCGTACAACCCCAGTTGCTGATTGGCGCGGGCCGCGTCTTCTTCCAGCGCCTGACGCTCGGCGTGGCGCATCGCGAGTGTCGCGGCCACGACCGTGCCGGCGATGATCAGCAGGGAATACAACGACAGACGCAGGGTACGGGAAGTCGGCAGCATGCTGGTCTAACGGATGGTAGGAGGAGGGGCACGATAGCATGCCATCACCCCTTGCCTGCTACTTGAGATCCATGGGGGTCATGCCGCCCTGGGTTTCTTCGAATAGGATATTGCCCTGTTCATCGTTTCTTGCAGGTGTCCGGTAATTCTTGCCGTTTCCGTTTCGAGGTCGGCAAGTTTGACTCCTGCCAGCGAATCAATGGAAAGCGCAGCGAAGTACTCTCTGGTGGTTTGCAGGTTATCGTTGATCTGCTGGACCAATGCCGGGATATATGTGAACAGCCTGCCGTATTTCTCGTCGGATATTTCAGAACTGGCGTCGCTGACTTCTTTAACGATTTCTACTGCTCCAATCGCTAAGGAAAGCCCTGCACCGGCTTCAGAAGCAACGTTTGGTGCAAAAAACTTGAGCCCAAAAGCGGCAGCAAGTTTTCCGGTACCTACCTGGCCTTTGGTTTTTCGAACGTCAAAATTCTTGATGCCCTTGGCGCCCAGGTAATTCAGTAGGTTCATGGACTTGTACTCTGCCTGCCGGATGATTTTGTCAGGATCAAGAGCACTTGCTTTGAGCTTGACCGAGGTGCTCAGCCCGGATTTTTCGGCGACATAGTCGATAGCGAAGCTGACGGCGGTTTTGGTGGCAATCCCCATGCCGACACCAACCACATTTCCCACGCCAGGAGCGGCTACCCCTAACGCTTGGGCACCCAGCCCAACCACTATTCCTGCGCCATAACTGAGGGCCTGATTCGTCACATGGACGGCTGTTCTACGGGCTGTTGCTTTCGCAAAATGGGAAGTTGAATTCTGGTTGAGCATCTGCTGCTGCACATTGTTGGATCGCAGTTGGGTGATTCCCAGAATATTCACGTGCTTGAGTATCTGATTCGCCAGAGTGCTGCGCAGGCGATCAGAAGCCATTCCCTGACCTCTTTTTGCATAGCTGGCGTTTTCCCGCGAAAAGTGCCTGCTCCAGGCGGCGTCATAGTCCGCTTTTGTCGGCAGTAATTTGCCTTGACCGTCGGCGTCTATATAACCGACGGGGTTGTTGCTTACAAACGCATACAGATTCAACCCATCCACGTCCCCCGCCGGATCCGCACTGACCCAACGTTGCAACCACGGCGCGTAATAACGCGCGCCGTAGTAATACAAACCACTGGCATCCATTTCCTTGCCGGAGTAACGGATGAAGCGGTATTCGATTTCCGATTCCGGGGCCATCCACGCGGTTTCGCCGAACGGGTAATAGCCTTCTTCGCTGGTGATGACGGCCTCTTCATTGAGCTC
>NZ_JAMSHA010000007.1:0-377711 GCF_025706525.1 Pseudomonas mercuritolerans | reverse complement strand
GACTGCCGCCCGCCGAAAGTTTCCCCAACTTGCTTGCGCTTGGCACTCCCTCAAGCCACTTACCGTCAGCGCCCTTGTCGTGCCCATCCCAGTCCTTGCCCCAGCCAAACTCCACGGCACAGATGTAGTCGGCGATGTGCTCGCCGCTGACACCCAAGCCCTCGTTCAAAATGCTGGAAGGAGCCTGAAGACCAACTTTGGAGGCTTCGACCTGATTGGAGTGAGTGCCACTGGCACCGTCTGTGCCTTTGGCTGCAACGGCGGCATCTTTGTTCGCAGGCTTTTCCGCTCTTTTCGGATGGCTTGAACCGGAGGAGGCAGCAGAGCTGTTGCGCTGCATGCCTTTCCATTTGACCAAGCGCTTTTCAACAATTCCGACCATGGCCGGCATGTTGTCGCGGGAGGCGGCAAGGACGGTGACGACTGAGGTCTTTGCCCAGTTGGGCAGGCTTTGAAAAGTCGAAGAGCCTTTTACGCCGGTGATGATTTCGTCGAGTTCGGCGCGCAGCTTGCCGGCGTCGAATATCTGCTTGAGCAGTTCTTCCGGGCTGGTTTTGATGCCGCACTCTTGCAGAACGAAGCGCAGCAGGTCGAACAACACCGGGGCGTACCGTTGTGGGTCTTTGTTGACGATTCGCAGGCTCTTTTTCAGGCCGTCGCCGGGACCGGGGATCCAGCCGATGACGGCCATCAGCAGGTCGAATTGCGCATCTTCCTTTCCATCGGTCGACTCTGCGTTGTAGAGGACGATGGAGGATTCGATGGTGTCGTAGGCGTCGATGGCTTGTCCCAGAAATGGCACTGCGCCCAGCGCGATACCTTTCGCCAGTTCGACTGCAGCCTCTTGATAGGCGGCGCTACGGTCTTCGCCACCGTCGTTTGCGCTTTCAGCTACTGCCTCGCTCATGTCAGCCTCCCTGCGGCTTTCTCTACTAGTGCCTGTAAATCGACCTGATTCGGGTCGAGCCCGAGTTTGCGCAGGTCTTCGTTAACCTTTTCATCCGAGTTCTGCACGACCGCTACGCTTTCACGGGTGAACGGCCGCGGGTCCTCGCCGTAATAAACCTTGGCCGGGCCTTTCGGGACGTCCTCAAGGCGGGCAAAACCGTCATCGTCCAGCACACCTTCGCGAGTTGAACCGTCTGCAAACTCAACGCGATAAGAGGCACCAGGGACAGGCTCAAGGTTGTCGTAATGCAAATTCAGTTCAAGCCACGTCGGATTGGCTTTGGCTGTATCCATCAGTCTGCCGGCGGCGTCCACCGCCGCGAGCCCTGGAATCAACGGCGCCAGAATCCCGATCCCAGTCCCCACCCCCGGCGCACCACCGGTATTCACCTTCACCTCAGCGCCGCTAATCGTGACACCACCCGCATCCACCTTCACAAAACTCCCGCCAGCCTTGGCGGTGAGTTCCATGCCACCCTCAATCACCACCTTCTCACCAGCGTGATAGTGAATCTCCGTCCCGGCCTCAACAAACTGCCCAGTCCCAACCTTCACATGCTGCGTCACGCCCACTGTCAGGTGATCATCCGCGCGCATTTCGCTGATGCGGTCCAGATGGGTGATCCGGTGTTCTTCGACCTTGAACTCGCTCAACACGTTGGCTTCAACAGTGTCATGCCGTTCGTTGCCGACGCGGATTTTCTGGTCGTGTTCGATGTTTTCGTCCCAGTCGCGCTGGGCGTGGATGTAGATCTGTTCGGCGCCTTTTTTGTCTTCAATGCGGAATTCGTTGTAGCCCTTGCCGCCGGGGGAGCTGAGGGTTTTGAAAGTGCTGCGGGTCTTGTTGGCCGGCAGGTCGTAGGGGACGACGTTTTCCTTGTGGTACAGGCAGCCGGTGACGAGGGGCTGGTCGGGGTCGCCTTCGAGGAAGGTGACGAGCACTTCCATGCCGATGCGCGGGATGGCGATGCCGCCGTAGGCGCTGCCTGCCCAACCGCTGGCGACGCGCATCCAGCAGGTGGTTTTATCGTCGGACTGGCCGTCGCGGTCCCAGTGGAATTGGACTTTGATGCGGCCGTACTGATCGCAGTGGATTTCTTCACCGGGCGGGCCGGTGACGATTGCGGTCTGGCTGCCGAGGACTTTCGGTTTCGGGTGTTCGAGGGCAGGGCGGTAGTGCGCGTCCCACGGGGTGGCGAGGAAGCTGTTGCGGTAGCCCTGGTGGAAATCGCTCTTGTTGTCGGTGACGTCGCTGGTGACGTTTTCGCCGAGCACTTGCGGTTGTTTGCCTTCGTGGAAGACTTCCAGCAGCAGCCACAGGTCGTTCCACTCGGCGCGCGGGTGTTCGGCGAGCGTGAGGAAATGGCCGCTGGTCAGCGTCGGTTCATCACCTTTGCCTTCGGCGAGTTTGTAGTCACTGCGATGGCGCTCCAGGGCGCGGGTTGAGAGGAACTCGCCGCGCTCGCGAGTCGTGAAACGGCCGGGGTAGTCGTAGTCTTCCAGGCACGGGGCGAATTCGGATTTGACCGCGCCTTCGGGCAGCAGCTTGGGTTTTTCGAAATCGTAGTCGCGACGGCTGACGCGGGTGGTGCGGGTTTCCAGGCGCAGGTTGAAGCGCTTGATCACCGGCTTCTCCGCAGCCATGCCGGAGTCCTGCTGATAGCTGACCGGCTTCAGTTTGCGGAACGCGATTCGATTTAAGCTCCATCTTTTTTGCCAGTGCGTGTCCTCTAAGATGTTCACCATTAAAGTGCATATAGAAACGTAGCCTTGGGTAGAACAATCGCCTACCCATGGCTCTCTGTTTGTGCTCGAACTCGGATAGCTCAAGCGGTGTTCGCTATCGCCCCTTGCGGGACTTGGGCAACTCGCACGATGGCTTGATTCTCTTTGTGATCAGCCCATCGTTGGATTTGAGTTTTCAGTTCCGGTAACTCGGCACGATCACCGTACACGTCGGAAAGCTCTACAGTTGTTTGCTCCAATAAATCTATGTTCTTCAGCGTAGTCTCGATATTTTCGAGCTCTTTTTGATTATGGCTCACTGCCAGAGAAATTTCCTTCTGGCGAGTTTGGAGTTCAGACATAGTTGATCTTCTCTGGAGAGCCGTTGCGCGATCCTGAGGTCTGCCTTCAATCGTTCCTCCTGGAAATTCCACTTGCTGCGCGCTCTGCCATTTTTCTAGTTCGGAGCGGTAGAACCTTAATTGTGTCCGCAGATTGAGCGCTTCGCGAGGCGTAATGATTTTCCCGCCGCTGGTTTGCGTATCTTGCCAGCGTCGCAAAGTCGCCCAGCAGGCGGGAATGTAGCCGCCAAGCATTGTATGGTCTGCCCCGTTCATCACCTGTACTCCGAAGTTGCTACGTTCAGGAGTGTCATTATTTTTGATATTCGCATAACAAAGCTGTGTCATTGCCGACTCTTCATACCCTTCGCAACCTGGAGTCCACAATACCGATGAAATCTGGTTACCTGGCAGTCGCAAAGGGGTGAAGTAGCGTTGTATGCCATGATGCCGGTAAGGCTTCCCGCCGAACCGATTCAATCCGGCACCAAATATGATTCCCCCTACAATCGGTGCGACTCCTCCAGTAACAGTGGCTGCGACTCCGGTAACCCAGACTGCTTGCTTGGTATCCATCCAAGCTGCGGGTACGCTGGGTACCGGATCATTGTTGTTTACAATTCGGTGATGAACGAGAGGTTTGGCTCCCTCGACAAAGTCCGCATCACCTGCTCTAGGTGAGCCGAAGGTATAAAGTATTGCTTGGTCGTCAAATTTATTACGTATCCATTCAGCTAACAGAAGCGCTATCGCCCCACCCAGGCTGTGGCCACAAACCACAACTCGCTGGTTATTTGTACGGAATCTGGCGAGATACTTAACCACAAAAGGTTGTAATACTTCATAGGCTTCGTGGAATCCTTTGTGAGCCTTGCCGACGCCATCTTTTACTGGTACTTGCTCCGCGTCACCATCGCGCAAGGCATCCCACTTTTCCGCTGTTCCGCGTACGGCTATGAGAATCATTCGGTCATCATGTGTGGCGTAGGCTTGCGTATCGGTTTTTTTTGAATCCAATGAGTATCCGCGCTTATCATTAAAAAAATGAACTTGCGAAGGAGTTTCCTGTTCGTCGGCACTCTTATAATGTTGCGGATCGTAAGGTATGATCTCCAATCGTTTTGAATAAGGCACATCTTCAACAATGGGATAATTTACAGTCTTGGCGTCGGCATAACGCATGGGTTCCTGATAACAGGCCAAACAAGTCTGTAGCACATGGCCGATAGTTCCTACCGCAGGGAATTTTACTTCTCCCCCAGGTTCTTGTGCCTTCGGGTTGTCGACGTCTTTTGGTGCATTAGGATTCTCAGGTACTTGCCCGAAATCGCCGTAGCTCAGCGTCGCCAACAAAGAAAGGTTATAAAGATTTACCGCGCTGAAGTCAGGCGCCAAAGAAATTAATGGCCTGAACGCCCGTAGCGCACGGACTTCCAGTACATAGTGTTTATCTGGTAATAGAGCCGTTCCGTAATCCGGAACTCTTCCCGCGGCGAAATCACAGGCAAGTTTTGTCCAGCCGTAAGGTACCGGCTTGGATAGTTTTGCCGGGGCCGGCAAGTGACGTTTGTGTTTTACAAATTGCCGAACTTCTACGTTGTAAAATTCGGCTTGTTCTGAGGAGGCTCTGTACGCGGCAGTTTTTGCTGTACTGCCGATTGGCCGATGTAACGTCTTTTCAGCTGCGACCTGAAATTCAGTCAGAGGAATTCGGTAATCTTTTCGGTCGGCAAGGGTGTCATACCAAGCGTCTCCACCCGCATATGGTTTTGCTAACGTCAGAGTTACCGGGCCTTTGTAGTTATTGATTACTTTGGCGTAGCCATCGCTGTCCAGAGTGCCATCGTACTTTTGACCCTCTGCATCGGTCAATTCATAGCTCAAGCCGGCGTAGGGTTTGCCATCTCCAAATTCGTCCACCAATCTAAAGCTGATCCAGCTGCCTCTGGCGGGGCACACGCTTTTATCACACAGGTATGGATCCGTCATAGCGAATGTCCTTATTCAGTGCAAGTTGGATATACCGTACACTCGCGGCCGTCCATTTTGAATTTTTTGAAAACTGGAGGTGTTTGGCACCTTTTTGATGTTGCGGTTTCCTGGCAGGGCTTCCATCCTTCTGTGGTCTTGATCCACCGATTGTCCATGCTAGGTTCTTCATCTCTCGCCAAGCGGAATGTGAATTTTACTTCTTTGTTTTTAATGCTTGATCGTTGAACAGTTCCGCCCGGCTTATTGCGTTCAAAATAGTCGGAGGGCACGTTCCATTCAGAATTAGCTGCGCTGCACGATAATATTTTTGAAATTCCGTCTTTTTCGATTCTTTCCACGCTTAGTTGGAACATCCAAGTACATAGACCTCTAAATTCAGAGTGATCATCGCCTAATGAAGACGATCCGTCATTGGTCGTATTTTCTTTTACAGTTATTCCGCCGAAATCTCCCCCGATATCCAATGAAGATGTGCCATAGCGGCCGTCAATGGCCATGTCTACGCGAGTCAACTCCATCTTGCATCCGGCTATGCTATAACTGAGCGGAATATCGAAGCGGGCAGTTTGTTCGATATTCTTTACATCAATCTGATCTGTTTTTTGATGCCGTCGGGTTACTTCTCCTCCTAAGCCCGCTGAATAAGTTTTGCAATCCTGACCAGCTAGTGGTGAATATTGTGATTTTGCTGTTAGACCAAAATTTGCAGGTGTAGTCGCTACCAGGGTAAACGAGTCGGACCCGTAGTGGCTGGTAATGTCTTCAATGCTGCTCTGAGCAATTTGGCTGGCGGAGGTACAGGCGCCGAATAAAGGGAGCGCCATAAGTAGTAATGAATTTAAAGTGAGTGAAGCTGATAACTTGCTCATCGTCGCGTCCCGAGAAAACTTAAAACATAACTAAAGTGGGTTGATAAACTCAGCTGAATACTCGTTTGCATCTTTCAAAATGCTCTAAAGAAGTTTCATTTGGCAAAGGAGACCATGCGACATCTTGCATACATTGTTCTGACAGTCGACGACTCAACATCAACTCCCTTTGCTCTGGTAGTTGCCAGCCCCAGACATCAAGTAAATCCAGTTGATACTCAAGCCATTCACTGACCACTCGGGTCTCAGCTAGGGTGGCAGCTGCCTCAAGGTGATAGGTCAATAACCATCGTTTTAGGTTTTCGCGCAAGATGCTGCGAGCCTGTTCACCGGACTCGGGATTGCGCAACCATGGCTCTGGATTAGGTACCGGATACATTCCAGATCTGCTGTTGTCCGCACTTTTCCATTGATTCTCGTCCCAATACAGCACACTGCCGATTGGCCCAAGCAGCAGCGGCAACTCGCTATCCTTCATATTGGCGAGGCAGCGCGCCAGCACCCGGTTGTCCTGGAACCGAAACAGCGAGCGGTCGCCGTCTTCGTCGATTACCATGCGCGCGATCCAATGCTGGGTCAGGCTGTCGAGGTCGGCCCTGTCCATACTGCCGATCCAGCCCCAGTTGCGTTCAGGGTCATCGAGCAGTCTGCGAAAGGCATCGTTGCCAGGGTTGTGCAATTCGGTCAGCCACGGACTGATTGCCGCGAACTTTGAGAATTCGGTGCGTCGGTACAATTGCACTGAGCGCTGCATGACGCCAGCGCTATACAGCGGTGTCACCGGGTTTGGTTCGGCGAGGCTGTCGAGTACAAGGATCAAGACTCGGTTGAGGCGGGATTGTTCGCCCATCCAGTTATTTAGCACGTCACTCATGCCGTAGCTCCCAAATCGCATTTACCTTCCCGGCAGGCTTCGCAAATAGGGCAACGAATATTACCCGCTGCACGAGCGGCTTTGGCCATGGCCATCTGTACGGCCGCCGGAACAAGCAGGGCGCCTGCCTTGTCTTTCGCGGCGGCCCATGGAATGACGGGTTCGAGAATCCCGATCCCAGTCCCCACCCCCGGCGCACCACCGGTATTCACCTTCACCTCAGCGCCGCTAATCGTGACACCACCCGCATCAACCTTCACAAAACTCCCGCCAGCCTTGGCCGTGAGCTCCATGCCACCCTCAATCACCACCTTCTCACCAGCGTGATAGTGAATCTCCGTCCCGGCCTCAACAAACTGCCCAGTCCCAACCTTCACATGCTGCGTCACACCCACTGTCAGGTGATCATCCGCGCGCATTTCGCTGATGCGGTCCAGATGGGTGATCCGGTGTTCTTCGACCTTGAACTCGCTCAACACGTTAGCTTCAACGGTGTCATGCCGTTCATTGCCGACGCGGATTTTCTGGTCGTGTTCGATGTTTTCGTCCCAGTCGCGCTGGGCGTGGATGTAGATCTGTTCGGCGCCTTTTTTGTCTTCGATGCGGAATTCGTTGTAGCCCTTGCCGCCCGGGGAGCTGAGGGTTTTGAAGGTGCTGCGGGTCTTGTTGGCCGGCAGGTCGTAGGGGACGACGTTTTCCTTGTGGTACAGGCAGCCGGTCACGAGGGGCTGGTCGGGGTCGCCTTCGAGGAAAGTGACGAGGACTTCCATGCCGATGCGCGGGATGGCGATGCCGCCGTAGGCGCTGCCTGCCCAACCGCTGGCGACGCGCATCCAGCAGGTGGTTTTGTCGTCGGACTGGCCGTCGCGGTCCCAGTGGAATTGCACTTTGATGCGGCCGTACTGATCGCAGTGGATCTCTTCACCAGGCGGGCCGGTGACGACGGCGGTCTGGCTGCCGAGTACTTTCGGTTTCGGGTGTTCGAGGGCAGGGCGGTAGTGCGCGTCCCACGGGGTGGCGAGGAAGCTGTTGCGGTAGCCCTGGTGGAAATCGCTCTTGTTGTCGGTGACGTCGCTGGTGACGTTTTCGCCGAGCACTTGCGGTTGTTTGCCTTCGTGGAAGACTTCCAGCAGCAGCCACAGGTCGTTCCACTCGGCGCGCGGGTGTTCGGCGAGCGTGAGGAAATGGCCGCTGGTCAGCGTCGGTTCATCACCTTTGCCTTCGGCGAGTTTGTAGTCGCTGCGATGGCGCTCCAGGGCGCGGGTTGAGAGGAACTTGCCGCGCTCGCGAGTCGTGAAGCGGCCGGGGTAGTCGTAGTCTTCCAGGTCCGGGGCGAATTCGGATTTGACCGCGCCTTCGGGCAGCAGCTTGGGTTTTTCGAAATCGTAGTCGCGGCGGCTGACGCGGGTGGTGCGAGTTTCCAACCGCAGGTTGAAGCGCTTGATCACCGGTTTCTCCGCAGCCATGCCGGAGTCCTGCTGGTAGCTGACCGGCTTCAGTTTGCGGAACACCGTCTGATCGTCGCCGAACACCAGTTTGTGGCCGCTGCTGCTGTGCTGGAAGTGAAAGTGAATGCCTTCCTCTTCGCACAGACGCTGGATGAAGTGCAGGTCGGACTCATCGTATTGCACGCAATACTCACGCTCCGGGTACTCGGCGCCGAGCTGGAAGCTGTAGGCGTCAGAGAGAATGCCGCGATCTTCCAGCACCTGGGCGATGATTTTCGGCACCGTCAGTTGCTGGAAGATCTGCTGATCATGGTTGTGCTGCAGATAGGCCAGTTGCGGCATCAGGCTGATGCTGTAGCGGGTCAGGGTCTTGCCGGAGTCGCCCTGCTCGATGCGATAGACCTGGCCGTGAATCTTGCCTTCGCCGGTGGCGCCGAACGTCAGGCAGGCGCGCTTGTGCAGCAGCTCTTCGAGCTTCAGGTCGGGGCGGGCGCTGACCAGTTCGAGGTCGAAACGGAACGGTTCGTTGAGGGCTTCGCGACCGGTGAAGCTGAGGACTTGCAGGTCGGCGTTGGCGTCTTCGATCGAGAGGGTGATGTGGGTTGCATTGGCGTCCAGCATGCCTTGAATTCCGTCCGTTGAATAAGCAGGTGATGGATGTTGCAGGATTAGACGGCCTCATTCAAGGCGCAAATGGCGTAGGTGTGGGGCCTTGATGCCATAGGGAAAACCCTTAGGAGGGCGGTTTGGGCCAGTGAAATCGGGCCTTTCATAGACGTTGATGGTGTTTGGGAGATTGCCATCGCGGGCAAGCCCGCTCCCACAGGTTTCTCGGGTGTAGACAAAATCGGCGTTCACTAAGGTCCTGTGGGAGCGAGCCTGCTCGCGAAGGGCTTCTACAACCAATGCCAGAACCGGCTCCAGAACCCGCGATTGAGGTCTTCCTTGCAGCCGGCATACTGCTGCGCATACAGATCCGAACGGTTCTGCACCTTGCGCGCGGTCGGCGGTAGCCAGGCCTTGCTGGCGTAGGTCTTGTTGCGGAAGCCGCCCCAGCCTTCGTGGTAGTTCAGGTATTGGTTATAGGCGTCGTATTTGTACACGCCGTTGATCGAGGTGGTCTTGTCCATGTACCAGCCGACGAAGTCGATGGCGTCGTCGAAGTCTTCGCGGTCGGCCCAGTTGCGACCGGTGCTTTTCTGGTAGTCGGCCCAGACTTCGTCCTTGGCTTGCGCGTAGCCGGACGCGGTGGAGACGCGGCCCCACGGAATTACCCAGAGCAGGTATTTGCGTGGCGTCTTGGCGTCGTAGCGATAGCCGGATTCCTGATACATGATCGCGAAGGGCACCTGAATCGGCACGCCCCAGCGTTTCTGGGTGACTTGCGCAGCGTCGTACCAGTCGCTTTTCTCGCGGAAGATTGCGCAGATGTCTTCCGGTGAGCGGGGCGGCGAGGTGCCGCAACCGCTCAGCAGAGTGGCCAGGGTCAGGAGGGCGAGGATGTGCCTGTGATTCAAGAGCTGTTTTCCGTCGTGCGCAAAAAGGCCGACAGTCTACGCGCTCAGCTCAATTGATGACGATAGGGCAGATCCGGACCGGTTTTGCTGCAGGTCAGCGCGGCGGCTTGCACGGCGAACCTGAGCATGCCGTCGATTTGCTCTCGACTGAGCTGCTGCACGCCTTCGACGGAGTCCAGCGAATGTTCGGTCAGCCAGGTGATCAGCGCGGCCTGGAAGGTGTCGCCAGCGCCTACCGTATCGGCAATTTTCACCGGGTTGGCCGGGACCGACCACGAGCCATGGGCGCGACTGAACACGGTCGCGCCGTCGCCGCCGCGAGTCAGGAAGACGATCTGGCAGCGATGTTCGAGCCAGCCTTCAATCACATGCTGCGGATTCTGTTCGGGATACAGCAGGCTCAGATCCTCGTCGCTGACTTTGATCAGATCGGCCAGGCGCACCAGCGTGGCGATGCGCTCGCGCCATAGCTCGATGTTCGGCTCGGGATTGAGGCGCACGTTGGGATCGAGGCTGATCAGGCGTTTGCCGCTTTCGCGCTGAACCAGCTTAAGCAAGGTGTCGCCGATCGGCTGTACTACCAGCGAAAACGAGCCGATGTGCAGGCCGCGCACCTCGTCGCCAAGTGTTGGCAGATGCGCCTCGCTCAATTGCCGATCGGCGCAGCCTTCGCCACGGAAGCTGTAATGCGGCGAGCCATTGGCGCCTACCGCGACCATTGCCAGAGTGGTCGGCGCGGCGAAATCCACCAGATAGTCCGGGCGCACACCTTCGTCCTGCAGCACTTGCTGCAAACGGCGGCCGAGGTAGTCGGTGGACAGCCCACCGAATAGCGCCGAGTCCACGCCCAAGCGGCGCAGACCGACGGCGACGTTGAACGGCGAGCCGCCGGCAATCGCCTTGAAATTGACTTTCGAGGCCAGCCCGCTGGCATCGTTTTCGCTGAAGAAATCAAACAGGGCTTCGCCACACACCAGGTACATAGTTGTTTGCTCGTTATAGGGTTGCGACATGCTGTTGATAGCGTTCGTAGGCCTGCTGGAACGCCGCGACATTGGCGGCGATCGGCAGGGTTTCGCTGCCCGCGTCGAGTTTCACGCAGCGCTCGCACAGCTCGGCCAGGGAGACATCATCGCCGTTAGAGCGCGACGCGCACCACGCCGCTTGAATCGCCGCACCCAGTGCGGCGGCTTCGCTTTGTTCGGTGCAGATCACCGGGGCGTTCATGATGTCGGCGACGATCTGCCGCCACACCGGACTCTTCGAACCGCCGCCGATCAGGCAGATGCGCAGGCTTTGTAAACCATTCTGGCGGAGCAAATCCAGCCCGTAGCGCAAACCGAAGGTGGTGCCTTCGACGGCGGCGCGGCACAGATTGGCTTGGGTCAGGTTGTCGATGGTCAGGCCATGCAGGCTGCCGGTGGCGTGGGGCAGGGCGGGGACGCGTTCGCCGTTGAGAAACGGCAACATGCTCACGCCCTCGGCACCGATCGGTGATTGTGCGACCAGATGGTTGAAGGTCGGCAGATCGAGCTTGAACAGTTCGCGAATCGCCCCGGTGGCGTTGGTCAAATTCATGGTGCAGATCAACGGCAGCCAGCCGCCGCTGGAGGAACAGAACGTGGCAACCGAGGCATCGGCGCTGACGTTCGGCTCCTCCGAATAGGCGTAGACCGTGCCGGAAGAACCGAGGCTCATGGTGATCGCGCCGGGCTGGATATTGCCGGTACCGATGGCGCCCATCATGTTGTCGCCACCGCCGCTCGAGACCACGGCGTTGGGGTTGATGCCGAGTTGCTCGGCGATTGCCGGCAGGAGAGTGCCGACGGCGGCGTGCGCGTCGATCAGCTCCGGCAGCGCGGTTTGCAAACGCCCGCTGGCGTCGATGTCGCGCAGGATCTGCAAATCCCACTGCCGCGTGCGCACATTGAAATAGCCGGTGCCGGAGGCGTCGCCGTATTCGCTGCAGGCGCGGCCGGTGAGCCAGTAGTTGAGGTAGTCGTGAGGCAGCAGAATTCGGGCGATGCGTGCGAACACGTCGGGATGCTGCTCTTTGGTCCAGAGCAGTTTCGACACCGTGTAGCCCGGCGCAATGACCACGCCGAGGCGTTCCAGCGAACCTTTCTCTCCGCCAAGGTGTGCGAGCAAGCGCTCGTTTTCCGGCGTGGTTTCGGTGTCGCACCAGAGCTTGGCCGGACGCAGCACTGCGCCTTGCTCATCGAGCAGCACCAAGCCGTGTTGCTGGCCGGAGACGCCAACGCCACGGATCGCCTGGCCGTCGACGTTTGCCGCTTGCAAGGCCTGGCGGGTGGCGCTGACGAATGCGTCGAGCCACTGTTGAACGTCTTGTTCGCGGCGGCCGTTGGCGCCGCTGATCATCGTGTGCGGCGCCGCGCCCAGACCGAGCACCTGGCCGCTGTCGGCATCGAGGATAATCGCTTTGGTGCCTTGGGTGCCGCAGTCGATACCCAGGAAGAGTTGTTGGCTGGTCACAATGAGGTCCTCAGGATGTCAGGGTGTTTCCGAGTATGGCGGCTATTCGCGAGCAGGCTCGCTCCCACAGGTCAGTGTTCCAACATCACTTGTGGGAGCGAGCCTGCTCGCGAAGACGTCAGTCGCATCGCCGCAGGATCAGGCTAGAACTCGTCCCAGAGTTCGCGAAACCCCAACCTCGCGCAGACTCTGGCAGCACCACTCGAATGCCGCAACAAACTCCGCCGACTTCGGTATCGCCGTGCCGAAAATTTCTTCCACGCCCAACAGGCGCTCGGTGATCAACTCATCGTCCGCCACCAATCCCTGACAGAACGCCGCTCGCGGGTCCGGAATCTCATACGTATCGCCATTCTCATCCACGCCCTTCAAATACAGCGCCCACGCCGCCACGACTAGCGCTGCACGCTTGGTCTCGCGGCCATCGGCAATCAGCCGATTGATCGTCGGCACGGTGAACTTGGGAAACTTCGACGAGCCATCCGAACACACGCGCTCCAGTTGATCGGCAATCGCCTGATTGGAGAACCGCGCCACCAGCGTGTCCTTGTATTCGCTCAGATCAATGCCCGGCACCGGCGCCAGCTGCGGCGTGACATCCAGATCCATATAGGCGCGCATGTACTGCACGAACAGCGGATCGTTCATGGTCTCGTGGACGAAGCGATAACCCTTGAGAAAGCCCAGATACGTCAGCGCTAGATGACTGCCGTTGAGCAGTTTGATTTTCATCTCTTCGTACGGCGAGACATCGTCGGTGAACTGCACGCCGACCTTTTCCCAGGCCGGGCGGCCGTTGACGAATTTGTCCTCCAGCACCCACTGCACAAACGGTTCGCAGACCACCGGCCACGCATCGTCGACGCCGTGTTTGTCGGCCAGTTGCAGGCGATGCGCGGTGCTGGTCATCGGCGTGATGCGGTCGACCATGGCGTTGGGGAAGCTGACGTTCTGCTCGATCCAATCGCGCAATTGCGGATCACGCAGCGCGGCGAACGCCAGCAGCGTCTTGCGCGCGACCGCGCCGTTGTGCGGCAGGTTATCGCAGGACATCACGGTAAATGCCGGAACACCCGCCGCACGGCGTTTGGCCAACGCGGCGCAGAGGAAACCGAATACGGTGCCCGGCGCCTCGGGATGGGCGAGATCGTGTTGAATCTGCGGCAGGTGCGCCATGAACTCGCCGGTGCTGTCGTCGATGCAGTAGCCGCCCTCGGTGATGGTCAGCGAAACGATGCGGATCTGCGGTTCGGCGAGTTTGTCGATCAGCGTTTGCGCGCCATCTTCGGCCAGCAGCATGTCGCGGATCGCGCCGATGACGCGCACTTCGGTGTCATCGCTGTCACCCAGTTCGAACAGAGTGAACAGGTAATCCTGCTCGCGCAGATCATCGCGGGCGCGGCGATCTTCCGGGCGCAGGCCGACGCCGCAGATTGCCCAGTCCAGCGCTTCGCCAGTGTTCATCAAGGCATCGGTGTAATACGCCTGATGGGCACGGTGAAAACCGCCGACGCCGATGTGAGCAATGCCCTGGCGTGTGTCGCCGAGGTCGTAGCCCGGCAGTTGCACTTCGGCGGCGAGGCGGTTGAGGTTCTGTTGGTTGAGTTTCATCGGATAGTCTCGAAATCAGGCGGCAGCGCGCAGTGGGCGGGTCAGCGCCACACCTTCGGCGTCGAACAGGTGGCAGTGAGTCGGGTCCAGACGCAGGCTCAATTGCTCGCCATAACGGCTGGCCAGATCGCCGCGCACGCGCATGGTCAGGGCTTCACCGGCGCTGGTGGTGACGTGGCAGAAGGTGTCGCTGCCGAGGCGTTCGCTGACGTCGGCAGTCACCTGCAACGTGCAGTCGCCGGGTTGCGCCAGCTCTAGATGTTCCGGACGAATGCCCAACGTCACCGCGCTGCCGACGCTGAGGTTGGCGGCGTTGAACGGCAGGGTGATACGCGTGCCGGCGTCCAGCGAAACTTCGCAGCTGGCGCCGTCGATGCGGGCAATCTTGCCTTTGAGGAAACCCATTTTCGGCGTGCCGAGAAAGCCTGCGACAAACAGGTTGGCCGGGTTGTGATAGAGGTCCAGCGGCGAGCCGACCTGTTCGATTCTGCCGCCATTAAGCACCACGACTTTGTCGGCCATGGTCATCGCTTCGACCTGATCGTGGGTCACGTAGATCATCGTTGCTTGCAGGTCCTTGTGCAGGCGCAGCAGCTCCAGACGCATCTGCACGCGCAACGCCGCGTCGAGGTTGGACAGCGGTTCATCGAACAAGAAAATCTTCGGGTTGCGCACGATGGCACGGCCGATCGCCACGCGCTGGCGCTGGCCGCCGGAGAGCTGTTTCGGCTTGCGCTCGAGCATCGGCCCGAGCTCGAGAATCCGCGCCGCTTCGCCAACCTTGCGCTCGACCTCGGCTTTCGGCACGCCGGCCAGATCGAGGGCGAACGACATGTTCTTTTTCACCGTCATGTGCGGGTACAGCGCGTAGGTCTGGAACACCATCGCCAGATCACGCTTGGCCGGGCTGACTTCGGTGATGTCGCGGCCATCGAGTTCGATGGTGCCGCCGCTGACCTCTTCAAGGCCGGCGATCAGGCGCAGCAGGGTGGATTTGCCGCAGCCCGATGGGCCGACGAAGACCACGAATTCCTTGTCGTTCACTTCCAGGTCGATGCCCTTGATGATGGAAAAGCCTTCGAAGCCTTTTTGCAGATTCTTGATTTTCAGGTTGGCCATGAGATGGGCCTCCGCATTGTTGTTTTTCAAGATCAAAAGATCGCAGCCTGCGGCAGCTCCTACAGGAGGTTTATACCGATTGGACATTCCATGTAGGAGCTGCCGAAGGCTGCGATCTTTTGCTTTTCAGTTCATTTCACGGCACCAAACGACAGGCCGCGCACCAGTTGCTTCTGGCTGATCCAGCCAAAGATCAGAATCGGCGCACACGCCAGGGTCGACACCGCCGACAACTTGGCCCAGAACAGCCCTTCGGGGCTTGAATACGAGGCGATCAACGCGGTCAGTGGTGCGGCATTCGAAGAGGTCAGGTTCAGCGACCAGAACGCCTCGTTCCAGCACAGGATCAGCGACAGCAGCACGGTCGAGGCGAGGCCGCCCTTGGCGATCGGCAGCAGCACGCGAACCATTTCCTGCCACAACGTCGCACCGTCGAGGCGGGCGGCTTCGAGGATGTCTTTGGGGATGTCCTTGAAGTAGGTGTAAACCATCCAGACCACGATCGGCAGGTTGATCAGCGTGTAGATCACGATCAGCGCGATGCGCGTGTCGAGCAGGCCGAAACTCTTGGCCAGCAGGTAGATCGGCATCAGCACGCCCACCGGCGGCAGCATTTTGGTCGAGAGCATCCACAGCAGCGTGCCTTTGGTGCGCTGGGTTTCGTAGAACGCCATCGAGTAGGCTGCCGGCACCGCGATCAACAGGCACAGGGCGGTGGCGCTGAAGGAGATCACCACCGAGTTCCAGGCGAAACTGAAGTAATCGCTGCGCTCGTTGATGTGCAGGTAGTTCTCCAGCGTCGGCGTGAAGATGAACTGCGGCGGCGTGGCGAAGGCGTCGATTTCGCTCTTGAAACTGGTCATCACCATCCAGAAGATCGGGAAGAAAATCACGATCGCGATGGCCCAGGCCAGGGTGCCGAGCAGCAGGCTTTGCAGGCGGCGGGATTGTTGGAGGGTCATGGCAGGCCTCACGCTTTGTCAGTCAGGTTTTTGCCGATCATCCGCACCAGAATGATCGCGGCGATGTTGGCGATGACCACCGCAATCAGACCGCCCGCCGAGGCCATGCCGACGTCGAACTGCACCAGCGCCTGGTTGTAGATCAGGTAGGCGAGGTTGGTCGACGCGTAGCCGGGGCCGCCGTTGGTGGTGGTGAAGATTTCGGCGAACACCGAGAGCAGGAAGATCGTTTCAATCATCACCACCACGGCAATCGGCCGCGCCAGATGCGGCAGGGTCAGGTGCCAGAAGATCGCGATCGGGCCGGCACCGTCCAGGCGTGCGGCTTCTTTCTGTTCCTGATCCAGCGATTGCATGGCGGTCATCAGAATCAGGATCGCGAAGGGCAGCCATTGCCACGAAACAATGATGATGATCGACAGCAGCGGGTAGTGCGCCAGCCAGTCCACCGGTTGCGCACCGAACAGCTTCCAGATGTAGGCGAGGATTCCCGAGACCGGGTGGAAGATCAGGTTCTTCCAGATCAGCGCACCGACGGTGGGCATGATGAAGAACGGCGAAATCAGCATCACCCGCACCAGGCCGCGACCGAGGAATTCGCTGGCCTCCAGCAACGCGCTGATCAACACACCGAAGACCACGCTGATAAGCAGCACGCTGCCAACGAGCAACAACGTATTGGTCGCGCCGGGCATGAAACCCGAGTCGGTGAGGAAGTAAGTGAAGTTCTCCAGCCCGACGAATTCGTTTTCGCCGGGGTAGAGCAGGTTGTAGCGGATCATCGAAAAGTACAGGGTCATGCCCAGCGGCACGATCATCCACAGCAGCAACAGCGCCACCGAAGGGCTGACCAGAAACCAGCCGGGATTGCGCACCCGCAGCTTGCGCTGGGGTGGCGACAGTTCGATGTGGGCTTTGGCAGTTGAAGTATTCATGGCATTCACAACCGAGTCATACAGACCTATGGAGATCCCCATGTGGGAGCGAGCCTGCTCGCGAAAGCGCCGGATCAGTGTCATGTGTGTTGGCTGACACGACGCCTTCGCGAGCAGGCTCGCTCCCACAAGAGGCAGGAGCAAGTCGTTCAGCGCTTACTTGGGATAACCCGCGCGCTTCATCTCGCGTTCCGTAGTCTGCTGCGCCGCCGCCAGCGCCTGATCCACCGTGGTCTGGCCGATCAGTGCCGCCGAGAACAGCTTGCCGACTTGGGTGCCCACCGCCTGGAATTCAGGGATGGTCACCAGTTGAATGCCAATGTACGGCACCGGTTTCAGCGTCGGTTTGCTCGGGTCAGCGGCTTTCAGCGATTCCAGCGTCACCTTGGCAAACGGCGCTGCGCTCATGTACGCATCGCTGTAGGTCGAAGCGCGGGTGCCCGGCGGCACGTTGGCGATGCCATCGGTCTTGGCAACCAGTTCGCCGTACTCTTTGGACGTGGCCCAGGCGCTGAAGGTTTTTGCTGCGTCCTTGGCCTTGGAGCTGGTCGGAATCGCCAGCGCCCACGAATACAGCCACGCCGAGCCTTTATCCGTGACCTGATGCGGAGCGAAGGTGAAACCGACATGATCGGCGACCTTACTCTGAGTCTTGTCGGTGACGAACGAGCCGGCGACGCTGGCATCGACCCAGATCGCGCATTTGCCGCTGTTGAACAGGGCGAGGTTTTCGTTGAAGCCGTTGCTGGATGCGCCCGGCGGGCCGGATTTCTTCATGGTGTTGACGTAGAAATTCAGCGCATTTTTCCATTCCGGGCCGCTGAATTCCGGTTTCCATTGCTCATCGAACCAGCGCGCGCCGTAAGCGTTGGCAACCGTGGTCACCAGCGCCATGTTCTCGCCCCAACCGGCCTTGCCGCGCAGGCAGATGCCGTATTGCTCTTTGTCTTTCTGGGTGAGTTTTTCCGCAAACCCGGCGATCTCTTCCCAGGTCGGCCGCTCCGGCATGGTCAGCCCGGCTGCCTTGAACAGGTCGGTGCGGTAATAGGTGATCGAACTCTCTGCGTAGAACGGCAGCGCATACAGCGAACCCTTCACCGACAGGCCTTCGCGCACCGACGGGAAGACGTCGTCGAGGGCGTAACTGGCCGGCAGATCCTTCATCGGCTCCAGCCAACCCTTGCCGCCCCAGAGTGCGGCTTCGTACATGCCGATGGTCAACACGTCGAACTGGCCGCCCTGAGTGGCGATGTCGGTGGTCAGGCGCTGACGCAGGACGTTTTCTTCCAGCACCACCCAATTGAGCTTGATGTCCGGATGCTCGCTCTCGAAGGTTTTCGAGAGTTTTTGCATACGGATCATGTCGCTGTTGTTGACGGTGGCGATGGTCAGGGTCTGGGCGCCAAGGCTGACGCTGCTGAGGGTCATGCAGGTGAGAGCGAGCAGAGCTTTTGCAGTGGGTTGCATCGTGCACTCCTTTTCTGACACCCGACGGGGCAGAAGGACAGTTATTGTTTTTGTGTCTTCCGAATGCAGGAAGAATCTGCGCTGATTACAGCCCTCAATCGAAGGGCTGACAAATCATCCCTAGCACTTTTGTTGATACTTTTTTGCACTGGGGTTTGAGCGGGGGAACGCAGGGAAGGGCTTTTGCGCGAAGGATCGTTCGCGAATGCGTACAGATTTCGCCAGCCGGGGCACGGTTTTTTGTGGGAGCGAGCCTGCTCGCGAAGACGATATCCCTGTCACAGGGTTCTTGACTGACAGACCGCTTTCGCGAGCAGGCTCGCTCCCACAGGGATAGTGTCGTCAGAGATGGTTCTGTTCAGTCAGCCGCTGCACCGCCAGCCGCCGATAGTGCGACGGCGTCATGCCCTTGAGTTGCTGAAAGCGCCGGTTGAAGTTGGAAATATTGTTGAAGCCCGACTCGAAGCACACCTCGGTCACCGGTTTGTCGCCATCGGCCAGCAACTCACAGGATTTGCTGATGCGCAGGCGGTTGACGAACTCAATGAAGTTGCGCCCGGTCGCCTGTTTGAACACTCGGCTGAAGTAAGTCGGCGTCATGCCCAGATGCTCGGCCACTTCCTCCAGTGAAATGTCCCGGGCGTAATGGCTGAAGATGTAATCGACCGCGCGGTTGGTGCGGTCGATGTTATGTTCGTCGGCCAATTGCGGGGTGGTGGCACCGGACAACAACTGGAAGTCATCACTGGCCGCGAGCAATTCCATCAGGATGAAAAAATGCCCGAGGCGAGTGATGCCGGTGCTGTCGGCGATCCGCTGCATGAGCGTCATGGCCTGACGGATCGTGCGCTTGCAGCGGAATTCGATGCCGTACTGCGCACGCTCGAGCAGTGGCGCCAGGGTTTTCAACTCAGCAAACACCTGATGGCCGCTCTCGAACAGTTCGTCGGTGAAGTTGACCAGCATGTCGCGCTTCTCGACCACTTCGTCTTCGGCGACCTGACTGATCCAGTTGTGCGGCAAGTTCGGACCGGTCAGAAACAGCGTCTCGGGATAGAAATTACCGATGTAGTCGCCGATGAACACCTTGCCGGAGCTGGCGACGATCAGGTGCAGTTCGTATTCCTTGTGGAAATGCCAGCGCACCAGCGGGCACGGAAAGCCGTGCTGGCGATAGATGATGGATAAACCGTTATGGTCATCCATCAACTCGTAAGAGGGGTCGGTCACGCGAGCGGTTCGAGTCATGACGGGGCACTTTTTTATTATTGCTGCGCGATGATGCCTCGTTTTCCGACATTTGTGCCACTTCCACCTGATCGTGGCTGGGTACCGCGCTTAGCTGGGCTTGTCGTGAGCCTTTTGCAAGTTGGCCATTTGGCAAAAGCGCACAATGTTCGAGTTTTTGATGAAATCGAAATTGATGATATTGCACTTGCGCGCCCAGTCGGTCTTACCTGGGTCAAACCATTCGTCAAGGCTGTCGAGGATTCGCTGAGGTCCACCGAGGGTGAAGCTGGTTGCCGATAATGACCATGGGCGGCGTGTGCTGACGGGGTTGCTTAGAACACCTTTGATATAGCCATGCAGATCCGTGGTGTTGACTTGAGTCTGCCCGATCCATTTGTGCTGGATCGGACTTTCGAAACGGGATTCCTGCGTTTCCCAGGTCATCGGCGCGGCCACCATGATGCGTTGCAATGGATTGATGGCTTTGAGCTGGCCAAGTGTCAGATGCAGGTTTTCGGTGGGAATGATTCGCTCCCCAAGCTGTTCCAGCAAAGCTGATTTGAATTGCGCATGATTGAATGGGTCGTTGACGCTGGAAAGTTCATGAAAGTCGAGAACGATAAATTCATTCCGGCTCCGTTCCTGAAATCCCTTCAGATCCCTGACGAGGTCTTCAAGAGTTCGCGAAGAGGTATAGCCATTGTGATGGAAGCGAAATCTCCCCAGATGGTTTGCCTCGCTGTTGTAAATGAGGCGCAGGTCAAGTGCGCGAGCACCGCGATTCAATTGCGAATAAAAGGACACGTCCTGACAGGCAAGCCAGTTTTTGCCGGGAATCAAAGCGTAGGAGGCTTCCCAGTCACACCCGGCGTTATGTGCGCCGGGCAGGGTCATCTCGAATAACGAAAGTTTGTCGAGTAGTGGAGAATCAGCCATCCATTGATGACTTTGAAAAGTATCTTGGTCTTGCATGTTGAACATCCTGCCAGATCGTTAATGAAAGTTTTGCGCGCAGGATGGTTATAGGCATATTCGGTTTATCGCGATAGTTTGCTTTCAATGCAAGTCGTGTATGGGCTGTGACTACCGCTCCGTAGAATGTAACTGGTTCTTGGCTTCAATCCATTGAGCCATGTATTGGGTACTTTTGAGCGTGTGATGACGCAACATGGCACCGGTAAAGTTGTCGTTTCTAAGTTGTGCCAAATGTTGTCGGCAATCGTTGATCCTGTTGATGAGAAGAGGGCCGTGCACATTGCGCTGGTAGCGTTGTTGCAACAGTGCTTCAGCCAGAACCTGCGCCTGCTGCCAGCGTGACGGATCTTCGTGCAACTGCACCGCCTGTTCGGCAAACGTGTTCGCGTCAAGGACAACCGCTCCGGGCCAGGGACTGTCGCCGTGCATGCCTTCGGCGCCAGTCGGTGTGGTCACACTCGGGGTGCCGCAGAGCATGGCATCGACCAGTTTGCCCTTGATTCCCGCGCCGAAGCGCAGTGGCGCGAGGCAGACCCGTGCTGCAGACATCACCTCAAGCGCATCTTCGGCCCAGTTCATGATGTGAAAACCTTGAGCCGGGTTGTGCAAAGCAGTCGCCTTGGGGGGCGTGTAGGCCCCGTAGATGTGCAGTTGCGCGCGTGGCAAGCGCGCGCGGATCAACGGCCAGAGGGTGGTTTTCATCCAGAGCACGGCATCCCAGTTCGGCGCGTGGCGGAAGTTGCCGATGCTGAGGAAATGCGCGCGCTCGGCGAAACCACGCGGCGCCGTGGCCGGAATATCTATCATCAACGGACACCAGTGCAGAATCTGGCGGGGCACGCCGAACTCCTGCACCAGCAAATCGATTTCGACTTCGGAAATCATCAGGTTCAGGTCGCAACGATACAGCGCGGCGATTTCCCGTTTGGCCAGATCGGTACCCGCCATCAGCTGGAATTCTTCGTGCAATGCCGGGGAAAACAGTTCGCTGAAATCAGTCTGTTCGTCGTTGCTTTTGAGCCGGTCCTTCAGGCGCAGATGGCGCGCATGACGCAGACTTTGCAGATCGGAGGTCTCCAGAATACGAAGGGCATCCGGGCAGTTTTTTTCCACACGCCAGCCAAACTGTTCTTCCATCATGAACTGGTCGAACAGCACGATATCCGGTACCAACTCGCTGATGAACGTATCGAAACTGCTGTTGTTGAGCTCGATCGGTACTTCGCGAATGCCCAGCGATACGAGGTCAGCCTTGTGTTCACCCGGGCCGGCCGGGCTGCTGAACGTGATGTCCCAGCCTTGCTCGAGAAACGTTTCGAGGATCTGCATGACATGCCCGCTGGCCGCCGACGAACGCGGTTCTGGCCAGACGTAGCCGATGACCAGAACTCTGGTGGTACACGAATGACTCACGACTGATCCTCTGACCCATGGAAAAAAGGGCGCAATTAAACCACAGCGAAGTGATTGAAATGCACCCTGTAGCCCTTTCACCGCCGATCGTTTGCGCGTTCAGCTGACCGGTTTGGCGAGATTTAGCAGCAGCGGCCCTTTCAGGAACTTGCCAGCAGCGGTCTTGCTCACGGCATATTCGATAGTCTTGATATTGAAGCTCAATATGGCCGGGCGGGTGTGCGCTTGATCGAGCAGGGACACCGCAAGCATGTAGGACTCCGCATTGGCCAGCGCGGGGTGATTCTGGACCAGTTTCGGCAGACTCGCCTTCATCTGGTCGAACTGGACGAAACCCGGTCGGTACGCCAGCGCGTGGTGCGGATTGATCAGGTTGTCCGGGTGAGCCTTTCGCGCATCTCGGGCCAGCTCCAGCAAACCGACCGCATCGAATTCCGCATGATACAAATCGGGGTACACCTGGCCGTAATACAGATCAAGGGTGTCCGGGCCACCGTGGGACATTTCATGGATGAGTACGTCGGCGACGCTACCGTCGTCGTAGCGGGACAACTTGTAGAACTCATCGAGATTGTCCGGGTAGATCGAAAGAAACTTGCCGGCGGATTCATCGATGGTCTTGCCGGTGCGCAGCGCCGTCTTCCAGCGCTTGTAGGCCGGTGGCGACAGCGATGCAATCACGCCGGGTTGATGCGGGCGGAAGGTGACGTTGCTGAAACTGATCGATTCCAGATCCCTGCGCATGGCGCGCAGGTGCTTGGACACATGTTCAACCACTTCATCGGAATCATTGCCGAACACATGCCTGAGCACTGCGGGAATGTCGTCGTTGGAGGACAATTCCATCAGCGCGCTGATGGAATTGTCCAGCTTGCTGCGCGCCACGGGAATGGCTTTTTTCAGATAGCCACGGGTGTAACTGAACGGCTTGAAGCGGCCGAGCAGACGCTTCAACGGTGCGAAGTTGCCCAGGTCGAGTAGTTTCAGGCGCGGGCCCCAGGCACCGCCGGTGCGGATGTTCAGCGCGTGCCAGTGCTGGTTGCGCTCGAGCACCGCGATATCGACTCCCTCGCCAAGCGCATCGACCCCTCGCCACGTCGCCTGATACACATCGCGGGTGGGGGAGAGCCTGATCCAGTCATGACCGTCGGCGCCATGCATCAATCTCCTAAATTGCACGCTGGCGGTGTGCGCGGCATCGAGCGCGCTGGCTCCGGCAAACACGACGCCGCGCCTGGCCAGTTGAAAGCCTTTGCGGGCGAGGGCGGGCACGCCATCGAGCGGGTTGGCCAACGACACCGCCGCACGAGCGACAGCTTTGGCGACTTTCAGCAGTTTAAGGGTGGTCGACCCGGTCTTGGCGAGGATGCTCGCTGCCGACGCGCCAAGACCAACCAGCAGGCCGATCACCGACAGGCCATCCAGAACGCAGCCACCAATACCTTCGGAGACGCGGTCGGTGCGTCCGGAGCGGATGTCTTCAACGCATTGTTTGAATGGCACGATGACGTTGATTGCCAGGTTTTCGATGGTTTCCCTGGTGGTGCGCCATTCTTCCAAACCGTTGCGCACATCCAGTGCTGCATACAACTCTTCGCGGCTGGCGACAGGATGGTTGTCCAGCACGCACTCGGCGATCGCATCCAGTTGCGCTGAAAAGAACAGCGCAACCGCCCGCACATCAGTCGCGTCGAGTTGCAACTGCCAGAGCTTTTCCACCACCACTTTGGAGGTCATGCCCGGGCGTGATTCGCTGCCCTCGCGATAGGCGGCGTAATCAAGAGGCCACTGGCTCGCTTTGTTCTTGTCCTGGAAGTCGTACTTGCTACCGGTATACGAGAGGGTCGGACGTTGATGGATGAGGCCGGTGCTTTGCAACTTGAGCGCCAGATCGGGGCGCTCGCGACAAACGCCGCGCAACGTGAACAGCTCGTAAGCGCGGATTTGATCACCGTTGCCGCAGCAGAGAATGATCCCGTAACGCCCATGGGCTTCATCCCGCTGGATTTGCGTTTCCTGATTCGGATTCAGCGGATTGACTTCTTTGCGGACGGTGTAGAGGGTTGTTTTGCCGCGGGTCAAGGCGAGGCGATCGTCCTCCGGCATTTGCGTGATCGCCATTTTGATCAGGGACGACAAGCCCTCGCGCACGTTCCGGTAGTAACCATCGAATGCCTGATCAAACAGTTGCGACGGCGATTGCAGTTCGCCGAGGCGGGCAAAGGCACCGGCTGGAGCGCGGAAACTGTCGCGGGGCTTGAATTTGTCCGAGAGTTTTCCGTTTTCGACCAGGTCCCCGGAAAGGTACAGATCGAGAATCGACAGGCGCAGGCGCAGCAGGCCGTTGATTGCATATTCGTTGTTGCCGGTGGTGCTGGCGAGCAAATCCCAGAACTCGCTGAGAATCCCCGCCGGATGCGCAGCCTTCAGACCTTCCAGCCAGCTGCGCTCTTCGAAACTGCTCAAATACTTTATTTTGAAGGTTTTCTGTTCAAGGTAGGGACCGGCGGGCATGACCTTTTCCAGCGCTTGCAAGGCGATTTTGCGCCGGTCGGGGGGCGTAGCGGACAAGCCGGTTTCAGACTGGGCAAGGGCCTGCATATAGCGCGAGAAATAAGCGGTAGCCTTGATCACCGCAGCGTTGTCGTAGTCTTTGGCACTGCGGTACGAGATGACTCCGTTCAAAACCGCCCAGTCCACCACCGCCGGGATTGCCACCGCTTCGTACAATTTGTCGAGGTCAGTGGAAACACCTGTCAGCTCGGAAAATGCCTTGATTTGCGCAAACGTCATTGCTCGGCAGCTGCCTGGCGCGAGGTGTTCGATGACGGCAGCGGTCTGGCGCGCTGTTACCCAGCCAGGCTTGTCCAGCGTCAGCCCGGGCGGGATTTGCGCAATCAGCAGCTCCGGTGCCGCACCCGCCAGTAACAGATGCGCTGCCAGTGGCGCGTTGTGCGCCTCGCTCAGGCCGACGTCAACCAGATGCTGTTCGAACAGGATGCGTACTTCGGCCGCGCTCCGTGCGCTATTGGCCGGTTGATAGAAGTCATAGCCGGCGAGGAGGGGCTGATCGGAGCGCAATTGCATGTCGATGATCAGCGCAGCCAGGACTATCTCGTCGAGCTGGCGATCGCGGACGGCTGGATCATCGGCCTCCAGATGCCAGCCAAGCCGCTCGTGCAACGTGACCCCGAGTGCGCGAGCAGTCTTCCGACGCAGGAAGTTTTGCAGAAACTTGTCCGCATGCTCGCGTATATCCTGCGCCGGGATCAGGTTGAAGTTGGCGAACGCCACTGCCTGCAAAAGGCTTGTCGCACCTCGGGTCAGCTCATGCACGGTCTGGGTGATGACGTGGCGTTCTGCGATCGATAAATGAAACGGTGAGGATTGATCGGCGTGGAGCAACTCGTGGTAGTCGCCCAGGATGGGTGGTTCAGGCAGTTCGAAGACAAGCCACTCAATCAATACCCTGGTTTCGCCAAGCGTTGTCGGCAAGTTATAACCGTGAAAATTCAACCATTGCTCTATGCCGATCACTTCACCGGAATAAATAACGCCGCCAGTGTCCTCTGCCAACTCGGCGAGCATGTCGAGCTCTTCGCTGAATACGCTTGTTTCTTCACTATCAAAGGCAACGCTGAACCGATGGGATTCAAATTCCGAATCATAAACAATAAAAAGCCTGGACTCGGTGTTGACCCCCAGCTGCATGTCATCGGCATATGAGTGTTTGCGCAGTAATTGTAAAAAAGCAGGCGCGTTGATTATCTCTTTGAAGACGTTCCGTGCTGGTTCGCAACGTTCGTCAAAGCTGCTGCCGACGACCCGAGGCATGAAACGATCTTGCACATTGAATACTGTACTGGAGGGGCGCGAGGCGCTTGCCGCATAGCTGCCGACGGAGACGTGAAGCTCGGTTGCTGCAATCGCCTCGGTCAGTGCCCGGGCCATTAGCGCGCGTTCCTGTTTGTCATACGCGCTGCGGTCGACGGTGACAGCCACGTCGGCTGAAATGAACTTCATGGGCTCTATCCTGAATTTATTGAATGGTGTTTGGCAAACGTTCCGTTATTTGCATGACGGGGCCAAGGATTACTCAGGATAGAGCTGGCAGGTTAAGTGATGGCAGTATTAGTTAGTTGCTGATTGTTTTTGGATGTGACAAGTTGCATCCGCGACGGGCAGCTATCAGGTTTATTTCAGAATGCTTTTAACTTTGTCGCGCAATTGGTCAATAGAGAAGGGCTTGCCAATGACCTGCATATCGCTGGGCACATCAATAGTCTCGGCATAACCGCTGGCGAACAGGATGGGCAGAGCAGGGCGCAGCTGACGGGCCCTTTGAGAGAGTTCGCGGCCATCCATGCCAGGCAGGCCGTGGTCGGTCATCATCAAATCGATGGCGTTACCAGAATCCGCAAGAATCGCAAGCGCCTTGCCGCCGTCTTCAGCCTCCAACACGGTGAATTCCAGCTCCTCCAGCACATCCACGATGAGCATGCGCACGATGTCGTCATCTTCTACGACAAGGATAGTGGAGGCATTGGCAGACATGGCAGGACTCTCAGAAAAATGAAATCGGGGGATACCGGGCAAGCGAATTTTGCCGGACTCTTGCATGAGTAAGTGGCGCATAGCCACAAGTTCCCGAGCTGATACAAAAAAGAACAGGTCAGTGCGGTGCGGCAAGGATAACCGTTGGCGTCGTCCAATGCGCAGGCGTGTGTAGGAAAATGCCATCATTTGTGTGAGAAAAATGGATCCATGGCGGGGTTTTGGGGCAAACTCTCGGGTTTTCAACAGTTCGACAAGGCTGCCCCATGTCCTCTCCGTCCTCGGTTGATGAACAACGGTTCCGCAAACTTCTGAGTCGCAACGTCAGCCTGCCGCTGGGCGTCGGCGTGCTCAGTGCGGTGTTTTTCGTCTCGCTGATCACTTATTTACTGTCGGTCATCCAGTGGGTCGAGCACACCGACCGGGTGATCAATAACGCCAATGAAGCGGTGAAACTCACCGTTGATCTGGAAACCGGCATGCGCGGCTATCTGCTCAGCGGTGACGAGCACTTTCTCGACCCGTACGAAGTTGCCAAGCCGCGTATCGAGGTCGCTCTCAATACGTTGCTTGAGCTGACCGCCGATAATCCGGTGCAGACCGATCGCCTGCGCCGTTTGCAAGCCTTGCAGGTGGAGTGGGCCAACTACGCGCAGTCGATGATCGATCTGCAGCGCAGCAGTGGCGACTATCGCGGCGCGGTCAAGGCCGGGCGGGGCAAGCGCCTGACCGATGAGATCCGCAAGCAGTTCGAGGACGTCATCGAGACCGAGCAGGTGCTGCGCGCCACGCGTAACGAAGACGTGCGCCGCACCACGATCTGGAGCATCACCCTTTACCTGATCTTCATCGTTGGCATCAGTGGGTTGCTGGCCTACATCGGCCGCCGTGATCTGCTCAACCTGTCGACCAACTACAGCGCCAATCTGGCTGCGCAGCAGGCTAGCGCCGAACGCCTTGAAAAACAGGCGTGGCTGCGCAACGGCCAGACGCAACTGGCCGAGCAGGTACTGGGGCAGCTGACACTGAACCTGCTGGGGCGCAACATTCTGCAATTCTGCGCGCAATACCTCGGCACTGCCGTCGCCGCGCTTTATGTGCGTGAAGAACATGGCGGCCTCAAGCGCGTGGCGACTTATGGTTTCTCCCGCGAGCAGGAAGAGCTCAATCAAACGATCTACAGCGGCGAAGGCATCGTCGGCCAAGTCGCAGAGCAGGCACGCCTGATCCGTCTCGACGCGGTCCCGGGCGACTATTTCAAAGTCAGCTCAGGTCTCGGCGCAGGCCTGCCGCACAGTGTGCTGGTGGTGCCGACCAGCGATGACGATCGGGTTAATGGCGTGATCGAGCTGGGTTTCCTGCGTCCGCTGTCCGAGCGCGACATCGAACTGCTGGAGCTGATTGCCGGCAACATCGGCACCTCGATCGAAGCGGCGCGCTACCGTCAGCGTTTGCAGGAAGTGCTCGCCGAAACCCAGCAGCTCAATGAAGAGCTGCAAGTGCAGCAGGAAGAGCTGAAGACCGCCAACGAAGAGCTGGAAGAACAGTCGCGGATTCTCAAGGAATCCCAGGCGCATCTGGAAACCCAGCAGGTGGAGCTGGAGCAGACCAACGAGCAGCTCGCCGAGCAGCGCGACGCGATGGACAAGAAAAACACCGAGCTGAATCAAGCGCAGATTCAGCTCGAAGAGCGTGCCGAAGAACTGCAGCGCTCGAGCAAGTACAAGTCCGAATTCCTCGCCAACATGTCCCACGAGCTGCGTACGCCGCTGAACAGTTCACTGATTCTGGCCAAGCTGCTGGCGGAAAACCCGCAGCAGAATTTGTCGGCGGAACAGGTCAAGTTCGCCGAATCGATCTACTCGGCCGGCAACGATCTGCTCAACCTGATCAACGACATTCTGGATATTTCCAAGGTCGAGGCCGGCAAGCTCGAAGTGATCGCCGAAAACACCCGTGTCGATCGACTGGTCGACGGCTTGCGCTCGATGTTCGAGCCGTTGGCGGCCGACAAGAAACTGGCCTTCAGCGTTGACGTTCAGCCGGACGCACCGGGCTTGCTGTTCACCGACCGTCAGCGTCTGGAGCAGGTGATCAAGAACCTGCTGTCCAACGCGATCAAGTTCACTGAGCACGGCGCGGTCAGCTTGACCATTACCGCGCAGCCGAACGATCACATCGCCTTCAGCGTCAAGGACTCCGGTATCGGTATCGCTGCAGATCAGCAGGAAAGTATTTTCGAGGCGTTCCGTCAGGCGGACGGCACCACCAACCGCAAGTACGGTGGCACCGGCCTTGGCCTGTCGATCTCGCGGGATCTGGCGACGTTGCTGGGCGGTTCGATCAGCGTCGACAGCGTACCGGGGCAGGGCAGCACGTTCACCCTGGTGTTGCCGCGTCAGTATCACGAGTTCGGCGAAACGCCGGCCGCGCCGCTGACCTTTCACCCGACACCTGTGACGCCTGCGCCAGTCGCGGTTGCGGTGCCGGTGGCATCAGCGATTCCTGCGGTCATCCCGCGCTTCGCCGATGACCGCGACAAGGCGCCGTTTGCCACTCGTTGCATTCTGGTGGTGGAGGACGAGCCCAACTTCGCTCGCATCCTCTATGACCTCGCCCATGAGTTGGGCTACATGTGTCTGGTCGCCCACGGCGCTGACGAAGGTTACGACCTGGCCCGCGAATTTGTCCCGGATGCGATCCTGCTCGACATGCGCCTGCCGGATCATTCCGGTCTGACCGTGCTGCAACGCCTGAAAGAACGCGCCGAAACCCGGCACATTCCGGTGCACGTGATTTCCGTGGAAGACCGCGTCGAAGCCGCCATGCACATGGGTGCGATCGGCTACGCAGTGAAGCCGACCACCCGCGAAGAGCTCAAGGATGTGTTCGCCCGTCTCGAGGCCAAGCTGACACAGAAGGTCAAACGCGTGCTGCTGGTCGAAGATGACGATCTGCAACGCGAAAGCATCGCGCGGCTGATTGGCGACGAAGACATCGAAATCACTGCCGTCGGCCTGGCCCAGGACGCCCTGGAATTGCTGCGCACGACCATCTACGACTGCATGGTCATCGACCTCAAGCTGCCGGACATGCTCGGCAACGATCTGCTCAAGCGCATGTCCACCGAAGACATCTGCTCGTTCCCGCCGGTCATCGTCTACACCGGGCGCAACCTGACCCGGGACGAAGAGGCTGAACTGCGCAAGTATTCACGCTCGATCATCATCAAGGGCGCGCGCTCGCCAGAGCGGTTGCTCGATGAGGTCACACTCTTTCTGCACAAAGTCGAATCGCAGCTGTCCCATGAACGGCAGAAGATGCTCAAGACCGCGCGCAGCCGCGACAAGGTCTTTGAAGGTCGCAAAGTGCTACTGGTGGACGACGATGTGCGCAACATCTTCGCCCTGACCAGCGCGCTGGAACACAAAGGCGCAGTCGTGGTGATCGGCCGTAATGGCCGCGAAGCGATTGAGAAACTTCATGAAGTCGAGGACATCGACCTGGTGCTGATGGACGTGATGATGCCGGAAATGGATGGCTTCGAAGCCACCATGGAAATCCGCAAGGATCCGCGCTGGCGCAAGCTGCCGATCATCGCGGTGACGGCCAAGGCCATGAAGGACGATCAGGAGCGCTGCCTGCAAGCGGGCGCCAACGATTACCTGGCCAAGCCCATCGACCTTGATCGTCTGTTCTCGCTGATACGTGTGTGGTTACCGAAAATGGAACGCATCTAGTGGAACGCAGCAGTCCGGCCGAGCGCAACAGCGAGATCGAATTACGCTTGTTGATCGAGGCGATTTACCTGAAATACAGCTACGACTTTCGCGACTACTCCGGCGCTTCGATCAAGCGCCGGGTGCAGCACGCGCTGAGTCAGTTCGAGTGCGCGACCATCTCGGCCCTGCAAGAGAAAGTCCTGCACGACCCGACGGCGTTCATGCAGCTGCTGCAACTGCTGACGATTCCGGTCAGCGAGATGTTCCGCGATCCGTCGCACTTCCTGGCGATCCGCAACGAAGTGGTGCCGCTCCTGCGTACCTATCCATCGCTGAAGATCTGGATCGCCGGATGCAGCACGGGCGAGGAGGTCTATTCGATGGCGATTCTGCTGCGCGAAGAAGGCTTGCTCGACCGCACGATCATCTACGCCACCGACATCAACCCGCGCTCGCTGGAGAAGGCCAAGCAAGGGATTTTCTCCATGGAAAATGTCCGCGCCTACACTGCCAACTATCAGCAGGCCGGCGGTCAGCGTTCGTTTGCCGATTACTACACCGCAGCCTACGGCTACGCGATTTTCGACAAGAGCCTGTGCGAGAACGTGACATTCGCCGACCACAGTCTGGCCACCGACAGCGTGTTCTCCGAAACCCAGTTGATCTCTTGCCGCAACGTGCTGATCTACTTCAACAAGAAGCTTCAGGACCGGGCGTTCGGGCTGTTCCATGAATCGTTGTCGCATCGCGGCTTTCTGGTGCTGGGCAGCAAGGAAACCCTGGATTTTTCCAACTATTCGAACCAGTTCGAGGCGTTGGTCAAACAAGAACGGATCTACCGCAAATCATGAACGACACCCCGAGCCTGCCTCGCATCGAGGCCGTCGTGATCGGCGCCTCCGCAGGCGGTGTCGAGGCGTTGCTGACCCTGCTCGGGCCATTACGCAGAGGCTATGTGCTGCCGATCATCATCGTTCTGCATCTGCCGGAAGAGCGCCGCAGTCATCTGGCCGAAGTGTTCTCCCGCCGTGTGGCGATGCCGGTCAAGGAAGCTGAAGACAAGCAGGACATTGAAGCCGGCACGGTGTATTTCGCTACGCCCGGTTATCACTTGTCGGTCGAAGCGGACCGCAGCCTGTCGCTGAGCCTGGAGGATCGCGTGCATCATTCGCGGCCGTCTATTGATTACCTGTTTGAATCGGCCGCTGACGTTTACGGCGAGACACTCGCCGCCGTCCTGCTGACCGGCGCCAATCAGGATGGCGCGCGCGGGTTGGTCTGCGTAAAGCACTGCGGCGGCCTGACCATTGTTCAAGACCCCGAGGATGCACAAGTCGCCACCATGCCCCAGGCTGCACTGAACGTTCTGCAGCCGGATCATGTCCTACCCATTCACGGCATCGGCCGTCTGCTAGTCGAGCTGGAACGAATCGCATGCTGAGTAATATCCAAGCCAAACTGTTGATCGTTGACGATCTGCCAGAAAACCTGCTGGCGCTGGAAGCGCTGATCAAGCGCGAGGATCGCACGGTCTACAAGGCTCTGTCGGCGGACGAAGCACTGTCGCTGCTGCTGCAACACGAATTCGCCATGGCCATTCTCGACGTGCAGATGCCCGGCATGAACGGCTTTGAACTGGCCGAGTTGATGCGCGGCACCGAGAAAACCAAGAACATCCCGATCATCTTCGTCAGCGCCGCCGGCCGTGAACTCAATTACGCGTTCAAGGGCTATGAAAGCGGTGCGGTGGACTTCCTGCACAAGCCGCTGGACATTCATGCGGTGAAGAGCAAGGTCAACGTTTTCGTCGATCTGTATCGCCAAAGCAAAGCCATGAAGCAGCAGGTCGAGGCGCTGGAGCAGGCCCGACGCGAGCAGGAAGCGCTGCTGCAACAACTGCAAAGCACTCAGCTTGAGCTCGAGCAAGCGGTGCGCATGCGCGATGACTTCATGTCGATCGTCGCACATGAGGTGCGTACGCCGCTCAACGGGCTGATTCTCGAAACCCAGCTGCGCAAGATGCACCTGGCCCGGGACAACGCCTCGGCGTTTACGCTCGACAAGATGCAGGCGATGGTCGACCGCGATGAGCGGCAGATCAAAAGCCTGATTCGCCTGATCGAAGACATGCTCGATGTTTCGCGAATCCGCACCGGCAAACTGTCGATCCGCCCGAGTCGTTTCGATCTGGTGCAGTTGGTCGGCAACCTGTTGCAGAACTTCGCCTCGCAAATGGAAGCGGCTGAGACCAGTGTTTCCTTTGAAGCGCCCGAGCCGGTCGAAGGTTGCTGGGACGAGTTCCGCATCGAGCAAGTGGTATCCAATCTGCTGACCAACGCCTTGCGTTACGGTGGTCGCAGCCCGATTCAGGTGCGCGTCTATCGCGAAGGTGACGAGGCGCGGGTCGAAGTTCAGGACCACGGCATCGGCATCAGCGCCGAGAACCAGAAGCGTATTTTCCAGCAGTTCGAACGGGTGTCCGCCAAGACGGTGGTGGCCGGGCTCGGGCTGGGTCTGTTCATTTCCGAGCAGATCGTCGCCGCCCATGGCGGCTCCATCGTCGTCGAAAGTGAAATCAACGAAGGCGCCCTGTTTCGCGTTTGTCTGCCGATCCAGGAAAACGGCATATCCGACGCAACCTCTGAGTGACCACACGGTCGTATCAGCAGCTATTGACCGAACATAGGCTTCCCATGAGCGTAGATGCGCAAGATGTAGTACTCGTCGTCGAAGACGAACCGGTTATCTTGATGGTCCTGACAGATTACCTGTCAGGGCAGGGCTATCGCGTGTTGCAAGCGGAAAACGGCGAGCAGGCTTTCGAGATCCTCGCCAGCAAACCTCACCTGGACATGCTGATTACCGATTTCCGCCTGCCGGGCGGAATCTCCGGCGTGCAGATCGCCGAGCCGGCAGTGAAACTGCGACCGGACCTGAAAGTGATTTTCATCAGCGGCTACCCGCAGGAAATCCGTGAAACCGGCAGCCCGATCACCAGCAAGGCACCGATCCTCGAGAAACCATTCGACTTGGATGTGCTGCAGGAAAAGATTCAGGAATTGCTGGCCTGATTAAAACGACGGGCGCCGTAACCCCAATCACGGCGCCCGTTGTTTTAGCTATTGATCATCTCGCGCACCTTGGCGGTGAGCAGATCAAAGGTGAAAGGCTTGGTGATCATCTGCATCCCCGAGTCGAGGAAGCCACCGCGCACCGCCGCGTGTTCGGCATAACCGGTGATGAACAACACTTTCAGACCTGGTCGGTATTGCCGACCGACCTCCGCCAGTTGCCGACCGTTCATCCCCGGCAGACCAACGTCACTGATCAGCAAATCAATACGTTGCGTCGAATTTAGAATCGGCATGGCGCCATCGGCATCACCGGCCTCCACAAACGCGTAACCCAACTCACTGAGCACGGCGCTGACCAACACGCGCACAGCCGGATCGTCTTCGACGATGAGTACGGTTTCGCCATCCATCGCATACGGAGCCTGCTGCGAATCCGACACGGGAATTTCTACTTCCTCACCACGGAAACGCGGCAGGTAGAGTTTTACGGTGGTGCCTTGATCGACTTCGCTGTCGATCGACACATGCCCGCGTGACTGCTTGCTGAATCCATAGATCATTGACAATCCGAGACCGGTGCCCTGGCCGATCGGCTTGGTGGTGAAAAACGGATCGAACGCACGGCTGACCACGCTCTGCGGCATGCCGCTGCCGTTGTCAGTGACGCTGAGCATCACGTAATCGCCCGGCTCCAGATTGCTGTAAGCGGCAGTGAAGTCGCGATGCAGGACCTGATTGCTGGTTTCCACCACCAGTTTGCCACCCTCGGGCATCGCATCACGGGCATTGATTACCAGGTTGAGCAGGGCGCTCTCGAGTTGATTGGGATCGGCCTCGGCAACCCAGAGGTTGTCGTCCAGGCGCATTTCCAGATGAATGCTTTCATTGAGGCTGCGTTGCAGCAGCTCGCCCATCGACAGCACCAGCGTGTTCATCTGCACGGCTTTCGGGTCGAGCGATTGCCGGCGGGAGAACGCCAACAAGCGGTGAGTCAGGCCGGCGGCGCGGTTGGCGGAGGTCACGCCTAGATCGATCAGACTGTCGAGGTCTTCGGTGCGGCCTCGGGCCAGACGCCGGCGCAGCAGTTCCAGGCTACCGATGATGCCGGTGAGCATATTGTTGAAGTCGTGAGCAATGCCGCCAGTAAGTTGGCCGACCGCTTCCATTTTCTGCGATTGGCGCAACGCTTCTTCGTTGTGGCGAAGTTGTGCGGTGCGCTCTTCAACCTGTTGTTCGAGGGTTTCCAGCGTCGATTGCAGGCGGCGTTCGCTTTCACTCAGGTCGATCAGCCGATCGCGCGCTTCATATTGTCGTCGCCGCCCACGCAGGGCGGCGGAGACCAGACTGACCAGCGTCGCGGGATGGAAGGGGCGCTCGAGAAAAGTCACGTTGCCGAGCAGGGTGCTGAGACGCGACGGCGGCCCTTGTTCATCGCCGCCATGATGAGTCAGCAGCACGATTGGCATGTCCGACCACGCGGGCTGCTGGTCAAGGTAGGCGATAAGTCCTTCCAGTTCCGGTCCGCGCAACGCTTCAGCAGCAATCAGCAGCAACCCGGCACCGACCTCCAGTTCCGTGCACAGAGCGCCGAGATTCGGCGCCACCATGCCGCCGTAACCGGCTTCGTTGAGAATCATCAACGCGATCTGGCTGTCACGACCCATGGGCGCCAGCACCAGCACCCGCTCGGCCAACGGCGTGTTGACCGTCACAAGCTTTCATCCTCGAGCAATGGATTGCTCGCTCCCATATAAGTCGGCACGCCACGCAGCACGCCCTGGAAGGATTCCAGCGGTTGGCCGATGGTCATGCCACGCGAGGAGATCCGGTATTCACGGATGGTCGACTCGTGGTTGCCGGTACGTTTTTTGATAATCGAGATCGCCCGGCGGACTTTGCCGAGGGCTTCGAAGTAGCGCAACAGAATCACCGTGTCGGCCAGGTAAGTGATGTCGACCGGCGCCTGCATATCGCCCACCAGACCGTGCTGGGCGACCGTCATGAAAGTCGCCGCGCCTTTGCGATTAAGGTACAGCAGCAGCTCGTGCATGTGCAGCACCAGCGCGTTTTCTTCCGGCATCGCCGCTTGATATCCGTTAATGCTGTCGATCACCACGGTTTTGATACCCAGCTCATCGACGCAACGACGCACGCGATGGGACAACTCACCGGGAGACAATTCGGCGGCGTCTACTTGTTCGATCAGCAGGTTACCGGTGGCCTGCAAGGCTTTGAGGTCGATGCCCAGATGACGCATGCGTTCGAACAGCAGGCCCAGCTCTTCATCGAAAATGAACAGCGCGGCTTTTTCGCCTCGGGCCACCGCTGCGGCGGCGAAGATCATCGAAATCATCGATTTGCCGGTACCGGCCGGGCCGAGAATCAGCGTGCTTGAGCCGGTCTCGATGCCGCCGCCGAGCAGGGCGTCCATTTGCGGGATGCCGCTGGACAGCTGCAGACGTGGGTAGTCACCGCGATGTTCCGCCGCTACCAGGCGTGGGAAAACATGGACGCCGTCGCCCATGATGGTGAAATCGTGGAAACCGCCACGGTATTTCTGCCCGCGATATTTGACCACTCGTACCCGACGACGCTCGGCGCCGTAGCTTGGCGTCAGCTCTTCAAGGCGAATCACGCCGTGGGCGACACTGTGCACGGTCTTGTCGAGGGACTCGGTAGTCAGGTCGTCAAGCAGCAGGACGGTGGCGTCGTAGCGCACAAAGTAATGCTTGATCGCCAGAATCTGCCGACGATAGCGCAACGAGCTCTGCGCCAGCAGACGGATCTCCGAAAGGCTGTCGAGCACTACGCGGGTCGGTTTGAAGCGTTCGACAACTTCGAAAATCTGCCTGGTCGCCTCGCCCAGTTCAAGGTCCGAGGAATACAGCAGGCTTTGCTGATGCTCGGCATTGAGCAGGCTTTCCGGCGGTGTCAGCTCGAAGATCTTGATGTTTTCGTTCAGCTCCCAGCCGTGGGAGAGCGCACCTTGACGCAGTTCTTTCTCGGTTTCCGAGAGAGTGATGTACAAGCAACGTTCCCCGGCCAGCGCACCGGCGCGGAGGAAATGCAAAGCCACGGTGGTTTTGCCGGTCCCGGGTTCCCCTTCGAGCAAAAACACATGGCCGCGAGACAGGCCACCGGCAAGGATGTCGTCCAGACCTACGATGCCGACGGCGGCCTTTGCACTGATCAACTCGTTTGATGTAGTCAAAAAACGCCCTCTTATGACTAGGGTAATTCGGCGGCTGGCTTAAGTGAGCCGCCTGAATAACTTGACCTCAGGGCATGTTCACGGTTCCGCTTTTTCTTTCGACAGGTGGTTGATTGCACCCGCTTTGCCTTGATTAAAGACCTTGTTGCAGGGCCGGGTCGTCCGGATTCAGTTGCTCCAGTTGCGCCAGCAGGATCTGCACATTCTGCAATTGGCCGCTTTCCTTCCAATAGTTGATCAACAGCACTCGCGCCTTGCGGTCGGCGGGATGGCGCTGAACGATTTCCTGCAGTTGTTTCTGCGCCGCTTCCAGTTCTTCCGCACTGTGCAGAGTGGTGGCGAGGTCGTAGCGATAATCCTTGTTGTCCGGCTCCAGCTCGACCGCCTTGGACAGGCCGAGCAGGGCATATTCGCGCTGGCCGTGGTGCAGCAGCCACAGGCCGAGGGCATGTTGCAGATAGGCCGAATCGGGCTGCGCCTTGAGTTGGCGGGCGAGCAACTGGCGAGCGGCATCGCTCTGGCCCTGGCGGTCGAGCACATCGATCTGCATGACCAGCGCCGGCAGGTTACCGGGTTCCAGACGCAGGGTATTGTCCAAAGCCTGTTGGGCCTGCATGTATTCGGCGTTGTGAATATAGAGACGGGCCAGTTGCGCATAGTTGGCGGCGCTTTCCGGCTGGCTTTCCAGGGTCTGTTGCCAGCCGTCGATGGCCTGCTGTAGCGGTGCGAAATACAGGCCGAGCTCGTCCGGGGCCAGGCCGAGCAGGGCATTGATCGCGGCGAAACGGACAGTTTGTTCTTCATCATCGAGCAACGGTCCTAGCAGCAGACTGCGCTGCCCGCCGGGCACCAGGCCGACGATGCTTTTGATCGCTGCGACGCGCACTTGCGGCGCTTCGTGATGCAAGTCGATGTCAGCCAGTTTCAGTGCCTGCGGGCTGGGATAGTTGGGCAGCTCGCCATGCAGCCAGACGCGGCGCTTGACCGAGATGTCCGGGCGCCCCAATTGCTGGTACAACTGGCGCGCCGCTCCGGGCTCACCGGTGCGCGCGGCGTTCAGCGCTTCGCTGTAGCCATGTTTGATAGCATCGGGAATAGTCGGTGCATTGCTGCGCCAGGACAGCCAGACGACGCCGAGGATCAGGACGAGGCCTAGGCCGATCAGCAGGTTGCGGCGGGACTGAGTCATGCGGGTTTCCGAAAGCTTCGAACTTGAGCAGAGCGGCAAGCTTCGTTCAGCTTGGCGCGTGAGTCAAACCGTTGCCAGCGAATCGTCCTACAACACGTGTCGACTGTGAAATCCGTCAGGCTTTTGCTGCAATGTCTACGCTTGCAGAAGTCGTTTTGAAGAGTGTGCCCATGCCAGCGCTGTTTGCTTATTTCAAGGCTCTGATCCATCCCGGTCAGGCTGTTCTGCTGTTTGCCCTGCGGACTATCGCCGCTGGCCTGTTGACCCTGTATCTGGCGTTCATTTTCGATCTCGAACAGCCGAAGTGGTCGATCATGGCCGTGGTGATCGTCAGCCAGCCATTGGCGGGGATGGCACTGGCGCGTAGTTTCGGCCAAGTGATCGGTACCACCGTGGGAGCGGCGGTGGCGGTGTTGATCATGGCGATTTTCCCTCAGGCGCCGCTGCCGTTCATTACCACATTGGCGTTGTGGCTAGCGCTGTGCACGGCGGGCGGCACCTTGCTGCGCTACACCAGTTCCCAGGCGTTCGTGCTCAGTGGTTACACCGCAGTGGTCGTGGCCTTGCTGGCGATTCCGGATCAGGACGGCACGTTTCTGCTAGCGGTTACCCGTGTCACCGAAACCTTGTTGGCGGTGGCCTGTGTCTGCGTGGTCAGTTTGCTCACGGCACGGCCTGAAGCTGTCGCCAAGGGCTATTTCGCCAAAATCGATCAGGTCATCAAACTGGCGGCCAGCCACGCTGCCGAGGTGCTTCGTACGGAAGAAAGCGAAGCCGATTTCCAGCGTCGGCAGATGCAACTGCTCGGCGAGATCAGCGCACTGGAAGGCTTGCGACGACATTTGTATTTCGATGCTCCACGTTTGCGCAGTGCCGACAACCTGGTATTGCTGCTCGGCAATCAACTGATGCTGCTGACCTCGCGACTGACCGCGCTGCGTCATCAGCGTGAATTGCTCATCGAACGCTGGGAGGGCGATCTGCCGCTTGAGGTTCAGCAGTTGCGGGCCGAGGAATTGGCATTGCTGGAGCAGCTCGCGCAACAGGGGCGCGCGCTGTCTGGCGCCGATCGGCAGCGTTTCGTCACCTTGCAGCAACAGTTCGAAGCGTTGGCGTACAAGGCCGAGCAGCAGACCGAGAACATGAGCGCGACCCTGCGTTCACTGGCCTGGGCGCTGCGTTGGGAGCAGGCGCGCCTGTTGCAGCAACTTGAGCAGATCCTCGAACTGAGCGACGCGATTCAGGAAGGGCGCCCGGCCAGCTGTCTCTATCGCGGCCAGAGCAGTCCTTTGCATCTGGATTTCACCCTGGCCTCAATGAACGCCATTCGCGCCTTCACCGCGCTGTTGGTGTCCGGCCTGATCTGGATCGAAACCGCGTGGGATGGCGCGCGTGGCGGGATGATTCTGGTGGGGATTCTCTGCTCGCTGATGGCGACTTTTCCGCGCCCGCTGATGGCTGCGCAAAGCTATGCGCGCGGACTGGGCCTGGCACTGGTGGTATCGGCGTTGTACCAATTCATGCTGGTGCCGGCGATCAGTGATTTCGAGCTGCTGGCATTGCTGCTGGCGCCGCTGCTGTATGCCATTGCTGTGGGCATTTCCAGTCCGGCCACCGCCGGTATCGGCATGGGCCTTGGCCTGTCCAGTTTCCTCATGCTCGGACCGCAAAATACCGGCACTGGGCAGAACACGGCGATCCAATGGTTCGAATTCGCCGGCGCCTACGTCAGTGCAGCGATGCTGGCCCTGATCGTTTATGCGCTGATCTTCCCGTTCCGCCCGGCCTTGCGCATCCGGCGCCTGTACGGCGAAGCGCGGGAGCAGGTGTACCAACTGAGCAAAATGCCGGCGACCGATGAACAACAATTCGCTTTCGAGAGTCGGATGACCGATCGCCTGACCAGCATGCTCGGCCTGCTGCCAGCGGCGAACGATCGTGCCATGCAGCGCTTGTACGAAATCAGCCTGGCATGCGTGGCCTTGGGCGTGGCCATGCATCAGCTGCGGCAGCAGGCGCAGAACAATGGGTTACTCACCGATGCGTTCGGCCAACGCCTGGCGTCGGCGTTGCGCAAGACTGGTCGTTTGGTTGCCGGTCGCGACGATGTCCAGCTTGCGGCGCTGCTGGCCACGTTGCACCAACTCGGCGATGAGCTGGACGAGCTGCACGCCACCAGTCATGAACATCTATGGTCGGTGTTTCGCATGCGTGTGGCGCTGCTGATTGTGGTGTCGTTCCTCGAGCGGCACGGCGAATATTTGCAACCTCAAGGCCTGGAAGGAGAACCGCAACTTGCCCATTGATTTCGAAATTGGCGGGGTCTATCTGCCGCCGATTGCCCAGGCGCTGTTACTGGCGATCCCGATTTTCATGTTGCTGGACTGGTGTCTGCGGCGCCTCGGCGTGCTGCGCCTGGTGTGGCATGAAGCACTGTTCGAAGGCGCGCTGTATGCCTGTGTCTGCGCCACGCTGATTCTGTTGATGGGAGCCTGATGTCTTGAAAGCACTAGTTGCACGAATGATGACCGTGGCAGTGGTGATCCTGGCGATCGTCCTTGGCTGGTTTGCTTGGGAGTATTACACCCGCGCGCCGTGGACACGGGATGCTCGGGTGAGGGCGGATGTGGTGACGCTGTCGGCGGATGTTTCGGGGCGAATCGTCAAACTGGCGGTGCAGGACAACCAGCATGTCGACAAGGGCCAATTGTTGCTGGAGATCGATCCGGCGCGCTATCAACTGGCGGTCGAGCATGGCCGGCGTTCGGTAGAAGTATCCAAGGCCTCGCTGGGGCAATCGCAAGCGGCAATCGTCGCCAGTGAAGCGTTGCTCAAACAACGTCAAAGCGAGGAGCGCCGGCGCCGCACGCTGAAGCAGGGCTTCGCGATTTCCGGTGAAGAATGGGAGAAGGCCAGTACCGACGTGGCGGTTGCCCAGGCGGATCTGTTACGCAATCAGGCCAACCTCGGGCTGGCCGAAGCCAATGTGCAACTGGCAATTGCCGCGCTGACCCAAGCCGAACTGGACTTGCAGCGCACCCGCGTTGAATCGCCAGTGAGCGGTTACGTGACCAACCTCCTGACCCGCCAGGGTGATTACGCACAGGCGGGCGGGGCACTGCTGGCGCTGGTCGACAGCGATTCCTTTTATGTCAGCGGTTATTTCGAGGAAACCAAGTTGCCGCGAATCGAGGAGGGTGATCGGGTACGCATTCAATTGATGAGCGGTGAGCGTTTCGGCGGCACGGTAGAAAGCATCGCCTTCGCCATCGCCGACCGCGAAAACGCGCCGGGCAGTCGTCTGCTGGCGAACATCAACCCGAGTTACACCTGGGTGAAACTGGCGCAACGGGTGCCGGTGCGTATCGGCATCGATGGCGACTTTGCCGGCAAGCATCGCCTGCGCGCCGGTACCACCGCCACCGTCACCGTCCTGGAACCCTGATCCCCCTGTAGGAGCTGTCGAGTGCAACGAGGCTGCGATCTTTTGATCTTGGGACGCAGAGCGTCCCCGGCTGCATTCCCATAAAGGATCGCAGCCTCGTTGCACTCGGCAGCTCCTACACGGGATTGGTGAATCAGGCAGGCATAAAAAAACCCCGCGACCGAATGATGCGCGGGGCAAAAAATTTGGTTGGTTGCGGCCAACCAAAGGAGCTCTTTAACAATCTTTACTTGCTGGCAACTGTCTCCGGTTGCCAGCCACCGCCGAGGGCCTTGTAGATCGCGACAATGCCGCGATACAACTCGACTTCGGCCTGGGCCTGACTGTCTTCGGCGTTCAGGCGCTCACGCTGGGCGTCGAGCAGGACAAGGAAGTCGGTGGTGCCTTCGCGATAGCGGATTTCCGCCAGATCGGCAGCCTTGCGACTCGATTCGCTCTGACGGATCAGCGAGATCAGACGTTGCTGACGCTTGCCGTAATCGCTGAAGGCGTTTTCCGATTCTTCCAGAGCCAGCAGCACCTGTTGCTCGTAGTTGGCCAGCGCGCCCTCGGCGTCAGCATCTGCGCCGCGCAAACGGGCGCGGACGCTGCCAAGGTCAAACGCAGCCCAGGTGATGCTCGGGCCAAGCGCCCAGGCGTTGGCCGCCGAGGAACCGATTTGCGAGCCTCGTCCGGCGGTCCAACCGAGAAAGCCGCTGAGGCTGACCCGGGGGAACAGGTCGGCCTTGGCCACGCCGATTCGCGCAGTGGCCGAAGCCAGTTGCCGCTCGGCGCTGAGGATGTCCGGACGACGTTGCAGCAGTTCACCCGGATCACCGATTGGCAGCGCCTTGGCGATGGCCGGCAGGTCTTTCGGGCTCAGGTCGACGGTCAGTTTGTCCGGGCGTTCACCGAGCAGGGTGGCGATACGGTTTTTCTGCCGCACCTGTTCCGCCTGCAACTGGGGCACAGTGGCTTCGACGTTGGCCAGACGCGCATCGGCGCGCTCGACATCGAGCTGATCACCGACACCGGCGTCACGCAGGCTGATGGTGATCTTGCGCGACTCCTCCTGGTTGTTGAGGTTGGCCACGGCGATTCTTTCCCGCAGCTGGGCGCCGCGCAGTTGACCGTAGGCGTCGACCAGTTCGGCAATCATGGTGACTTGCAGCTGGTACAGATCGGCTTCGGCGGCTTGCTGGTCGGCATCACTGGCTTCCAGGTTGCGCTGGATGCGGCCGAACAGGTCAAGCTCCCAGGCCATGTCCAGACCGAGGTCATAGCGTTCGCTATTGACCCGGTCGGTGGTCTGGCCAGGAATCTGGCCTTTGCCCAGGTCACTGCTGGCGCGGCTGGTGATGGTTGGCATCGCGTCGTTGCTGGCGTCGTCGCGGATTGCCCGGGCGGCTTTCCAGCGGGCGAACGCCACACGCAGTTCACGGTTGCCTTGCAGCGATTGCGTCACCAACTGGTTGAGGGTCGGATCGTCGAATTGCTGCCACCAGATGCCTTCGAATTTCGAACGGTCGAAGTTTTTTTGCCCGGCGGCGCCGTCGGTGGCGGTCGTAATATTGGCCGCCTCCGTGGCTGGGGTCTTGTAGTCGGGGCCGACGGCGCAGGCGCTGAGGGCCAGCACCAGCAGACTCGGCAGGAAGACTTTCGGACTCATTGTTGCGCCTCCAATTGCAGGGCTTTGGCTGCTTTGCGCTGCTCGCCGCGTTCGACAAAGTTACGGATCAGTACGTAGAACACTGGCGTCAGCAGCAGACCGAAGAAGGTCACCCCGAGCATCCCGGAGAACACTGCCACACCCATGGCGTGACGCATTTCGGCACCGGCACCGCTGGAGAACACCAGTGGCACCACACCCATGATGAACGCGAACGAGGTCATCAGGATCGGACGCAGACGCAGCCGGCAGGCTTCCAGCACCGCAGCGAGCGGATCGAGGCCTTCTTCCTGTTTGTCCTTGGCGAACTCGACGATCAGAATTGCGTTTTTACAGGCAAGTCCCACCAGTACGATCAAGCCGATCTGAGTGAAGATGTTGTTGTCACCGCCGGAGATGATCACACCGGTGATGGCCGACAGCAGGGTCATCGGTACGATCAGGATCACCGCCAGTGGCAGGCTCCAGCTTTCGTATTGTGCGGCGAGCACCAGGAACGCCAGCAGTACGCAGAGCGGGAACACGAACAGCGCGGTGTTGCCGGACAGAATCTGCTGGTAGGTCAGGTCGGTCCACTCGTAGGTCATGCCGTTCGGAAGTTCTTCCTTGAGCAGTTTCTCGATGGCTTTTTCTGCCTGGCCAGAGCTGTAGCCCGGGGCTGCGGCACCGTTGATTTCAGCGGTGATGAAGCCGTTGTAGTGCATCACGCGATCCGGCCCGGAGGTGTCGCTGACCTTGATGAAGGTTGCCAGCGGGATCATCTCGCCTTTGTTGTTGCGCACTTTCAGCTGACCGATCTGGTCGGACTCAAGACGGAACTGCTGTTCGGCCTGAACGTTGACCTGATAGGTGCGCCCGAAGCGGTTGAAGTCGTTGGCATACAGCGAACCCAGGTAGATCTGCAGGGTGTCGAAGATGTCGCTGACGGCCACGCCATGGGTCTTGGCTTTTTCCCGGTCGATGGCGGCATCGACCTGCGGCACGTTCACTGTGTAGCTGGTGAACAGGCCGGCCAGTTCCGGCACGTTGTGGCTCTTGTTGATGATGTTCATGGTTTCTTTGTACAGCTCGTCGTAGCCGAGGTTGCCCCGGTCTTCGATCTGCAGGCGGAAACCACCAATGGTGCCCAGGCCTTGTACCGGCGGTGGCGGGAAGATCGCCATGTACGCTTCCTGAATGTTCGCGTACTGGCCGTTCAAGGCACCGGCAATCGCACCGGCGGACATGCTCGGGTCTTTACGCTCGTCGAACGGTTTCAGCGTCACGAAGACGATGCCGGCGTTCGGGCTGTTGGTGAAGCCGTTGATCGACAGCCCTGGGAACGCTACGGCGCTTTCCACGCCTGGCTGTTTCAGCGCGAGGTCGGACATGCGCTTGATCACGTCTTCGGTGCGATCCAGGCTCGCGGCATCCGGCAATTGCGCGAAGGCCACCAGGTATTGCTTGTCCTGGCCGGGTACGAAACCGGTCGGCGTGCTGGAGAAACCGAAGAAGGTCAGCACCATCAGGCCTGCATAGAGGAGCAGGGCGATGCCGCTGCTGCGGATGACCCGGCGCACGGTACCGACGTAGCCATGGCTGGCGCGATCGAAGAAGCGGTTGAACGGACGGAACAGCCAGCCACCGAAGATCTTGTCGAGCACTTTCGAGAAGCGGTCTTTCGGCGCGTCGTGACTTTTCAGCAACACAGCAGCCAGCGCTGGCGACAGGGTCAGCGAGTTGAATGCCGAGATCACTGTCGAGATCGCGATGGTCAACGCGAACTGTTTGTAGAACTGCCCGGTGAGGCCGGAAATGAATGCCGCCGGGATGAAAACCGCACACAGTACCAGTGCCGTGGCCACGATAGGACCGGTCACTTCACGCATGGCGCGCTTAGTCGCTTCGACCGGCGTCAGTCCAAGTTCGATGTTCCGTTCGACGTTCTCCACCACCACGATGGCGTCGTCCACCACGATACCGATGGCCAGTACCAGGCCAAACAGCGACAGGGCGTTGAGCGAGAAACCGAACAGGTGCATGACCGCAAACGTACCGATCAACGATACCGGCACCGCCACCAACGGAATGATCGAGGCGCGCCAGGTCTGCAGGAACAGGATCACCACCAGCACCACGAGGATCAGCGCTTCGAACAAGGTATGAACCACCGCCTCGATCGAGCCACGGACGAAGATCGTCGGGTCATACACGATGCTGTAGTCCATGCCCTGCGGGAAGCCTTTCTTCAGCTCCTCCATCTTGCCGCGCACTTCGTTGGAAATGTCGATAGCGTTGGAGCCAGGACGCTGGAAGATCGGGATCGCCACCGCCGGCTGATTGTTCAGCAGCGAACGCAAGGCGTATTGGCTGGAACCCAGTTCAATGCGCGCGATGTCTTTCAGGCGAGTGATCTCACCGTCGTCGCCAGCGCGAATGACGATGTTCTCGAACTCTTCCTCGGAGACCAGACGGCCTTGAGTGTTGACCGACAGCTGGAAGCTTTGCGCGGTCGGGGCAGGGGGCGCGCCCAGTTGACCGGCGGCGACCTGACGGTTCTGCTCGCGAATCGCCGTGACCACATCGGTCGCGGTCAGATTGCGCGAAGCGGTCTTGTTCGGATCAAGCCAGACGCGCAGCGAGTAGTCGCCCATACCGAACAACTGCACGTCACCGACACCACCGAGGCGAGCAAGCTCATCCTTGATGTTGAGGATCGCGTAGTTGGACAGGTAGAGCATGTCGTAGCGTTTGTCCGGCGAGGTCAAGTGCACAACCATGGTCAGGTCGGGCGAAGCCTTGTCGACGGTGATACCGATACGCGTCACTTCCTCGGGAAGCTTGGGCTCGGTCCGGGTCACCCGGTTCTGTACCTGCACCTGCGCGTTGTCCAGGTCAGTGCCCAGGGCGAAGGTGATGGTCAGGGTGATCTTGCCGTCGGCGGTCGATTGCGAGGACATGTACAGCATGTTCTCGACGCCGGTGATCGCCTGCTCCAGAGGAGCGGCCACGGTTTCACCGATGACTTTGGGGTTGGCGCCCGGGAAGTTGGCACGCACGACCACGGTCGGCGGCACGACTTCCGGGTATTCGCTGATCGGCAACTGGAACAGCGAGATCGCACCGGCGATCAGGATCAACAGCGACAGCACCGCTGCGAAGATCGGCCGGGAAATGAAGAATTGGGAAAAATTCATCGGAGTTGTCGTCCCTTAACCGCGTGGGGTCGTAGCAGCCAGCTTCGCAGCCGAACCCGATGCGCCCTTGGCAGGGGCAACTTTGGGCAGGTTGCTGGCTTCCAGCGCTTGACGTTGTTGAGCGAGGGCGGCGAGGGTCTGCTCGCTGGCCATCTGAATCACCTCAGGGGTGACCGGGGAACCAGGACGAACCCGTTGCAGACCCTTGACGATGATGGTGTCGTCCTTGTTCAGACCGTTGCGGACGATGCGCAGGCCTTCGATTTTCGGACCGAGTTCGACGGCGCGGTACGCAGTCTTGTTGTCGCCATCCATCACCAGCACGAACTTCTTGCCCAGGTCAGTGCCCACGGCTTCGTCATTGATCAGCATGGCGTTGTAGGTGCCGCTGCCGACCAGCTTCAAGCGAGCGTAGAGGCCCGGGGTGTAGGTGCCGTCAGCGTTGTCGAAGACGGCACGGCCACGGATGGTGCCGGTTTTCGGGTTGACCTGGTTGTCGACGAAGTTCATCTGGCCCAGGTGCGGGTTGCCGTCTTCGTTGGACAGGCCCATGTACACCGGCGTGGTGGCGCCGCGCTGACCGTTGCGGGCCAGTTGCGTGTATTTGAGGAACACGCGTTCGTCGGCGTCGAAGTAGGCGTAGACCTTGTCGGTGGAGACGACGCTGGTCAACGCGGTGGTGTCGGCGGTCACCAGGTTGCCGGCAGTGATTTCGGCGCGGCTGACGCGGCCGCTGATCGGTGCGGTCACGCGGGTGAAGCTCAGATTCAGTTTGGCCAGGTCCAGTTGTGCCTGCAGGGCACCAACGGCGGCGCGGGCCTCTTGGGCGGCGCTGGTGCGCGAGTCGGCCAGTTCAGCGGAAATGGCGTTGCTGGTACGCAGACGTTCACCGCGAGCGGCTTCGTTTTCGCTGCGAGTGGCGGTGGCGCGGGCTTGGGCTACCAGAGCTTCGAGGCGGCGTACCTCGGCCTGGAATGGACGCGGGTCGATCTGGAACAGCAGGTCACCTTTCTTGACCAGCGCGCCTTCGGTGAACGCGACTTGATCAATCTGGCCAGAAACCCGTGGACGGATTTCAACGGTTTCCGGCGCCTCGAGGCGCCCGGTGAATTCGTCCCACTCGTTGACCGGTTGTTCGATAACCTTCGCCACGCTGACTTTGGCAGCGGGCGGGGCGCCGGCAGTCTCAGGGGTTTTGCCGCAGGCGCTCATCACCAGTACGGCCAGCATGGCCAACGGGAAGCGCAAATGTTTGAGTGATTGTTCCATGGATGCAATCCGCCGAATTGTTGAAGATGGGCGGATGATGCTCGGCGCGGGTGTGATGGCACGAATCGAATGAAGCAAAGGTAACTATCATTCGGAATGATATAAGGGCCGAGGCAGCCCTCTAGCATGCACCTTTCGTTAGGGGGCTATCAATTGGTTCCCTGGCAAAAGTTTGTTGCCTGAACCGCAACGATCCAACGCGGCCCCGAAAACGATAACCCAAAACAAAGAAACGGCCATAAAGGCCGTTTCGATCCGCGATGCGGCTGAGGGTCAGTTGAAACCTTTGCGATTCGCACCAAAACGGTTGGGACCGGGTTGGCTGTCCTGCGCCAGGAACACGATGTTGACGATAGGCAGCAGAATCCACCAGCCGCTGCGGTCAGTGTCGTGCATGCGCCGTACGCCAACAGCGAGGCTCGGCAACAGCATTGCCAGGTTGTACAGGCTCTGCAAAACGCCACCGGTCTTGAGCATGGCGTCGAAAACGCTCATGACAATAGCGATGCCCATGTTGATCAGAAAGAACATCCAGTATTCACGGCGCGTGGCGCGTCCGGTGAACACGGCATATTTCTTCAGCGCTTCCACGTACGGGTTGCCGCTTGCCATGACGGGGCCATTGGCAATCGAATGCAGTGGCGCTTGAGGTGCGCCGCACTGTGGGCATGCCAATGCCAGTGTACTTATTTCCTTGGCGCAACCACGGCAGAAAACCAGGCTCATGTTTTTTTCCCTAAAAAATGGTCAGTCGAAAGACGGGACAGATACGCCCCGGTGTTTTCGTTGGTGCAAACATCGCCGCCAACGAGAGCAGAGAGACTGAATGCCCGACTCTCCATTGGCGGGGCGGCGGTAATCTAATCGTTACCATAAGGTTTGTCATCGGATCTCGGCTTTCGATTTGTGGGTCTGCGGCTAAACCCAAACCCGATCGTCACCAAATCCACTTGGGGCGAGAGGCATGCGAAAGCATTCCGCTCTAACATGAGCTGATATTCATGCCGTCAGCTTCTGCCAACCCCGGAACTTTCATCTATGCGCGACCTGCCCCCGACCGCGACCCTGCGGGCTTTCGAAGTGGCCACCCGGCACCCGACGTTCACGGCTGCCGCTCAAGAACTGCACGTGACCCAAAGCGCCGTCAGTCATCAGCTCCGGCACCTTGAAGAACTTTGGGGATTGCAATTGTTCGAGCGCGGTAAAGCGTTACGACTCACCGCAGCGGGGGCGACGCTGGCGCCGATCGTGCGCGAATTTTTCATGAGCCTTGAAGCAACGCTGGAGGATCTGCGCGAGCAAAAGGACAGGGTTCGCCTGTCTGTCAGCACCACTTATTCGTTTGCTTTGAAATGGCTGCTGCCACGCTTGCCGAGCCTGTCGCGCCAGCATCCGGAGCTGTTGGTGTCGCTGGATACCACGGACAAGATCATCCACTTCGCCAATGGCGAAGCCGATGTCGCGATCCGCTTGGGCAAAGGCAATTATCCCGGTCTGTATTCGGAGTTCCTGTTTGGCGAGCAGGTGTTTCCCGTGGCAAGTCCCGAACTGCTGCAGCGCGTCGGCACGCCCGGCAGTCCCGCCGAGTTGCTGCAGATGCCTTTACTCATTCGCGACGGCGCCGAGTTGGCGCCGAAATGGGAGGTGTGGTTTCAGTCCGTCGGGCTGGAGTTTTTACCGCTGCGCGAAGGCGTCAGGTTTGGTGATACCAATATGACGGTGGAAGCTGCGTTGCTCGGCCAGGGTGTGGCGCTGGTGCGCAGCGGCCATGTCGAGAATGAAATCGCCGATGGCCGCCTGGTGAGGCTGTTCGATGTGCCGTTCACTTCGCCGCTGGCCTACTATTTCGTCTGTCCCAAAGGCATTGAAGCACAGCCACATATCGTCAATTTTCGTGAATGGTTACTGGGTGAGGCGTTGAAGGTGCAGAGCGCCCAGTGCTGAGGCATGAGCTTTTACTCATGCTTCAATGAGGAAACTTCGCTGTAATGCCAATGCCAGTGATGCCTAGAATGCCGCATGCCAATCCATCTCGTACTTCTTGTTCTGTTCGCCGCGCTCCTGCACGCTAGCTGGAACGCGCTGCTGCGCGGCGGCGCCGACCGGCTCTGGTCGATGACGATGATGTGCGTGGCCATCGCCATCGTCTGCGTCATCGCCGCCTTTTTCATGGACGCGCCTGCACCTGAGAGCTGGGGTTATGCGCTGCTCTCGGCACTGCTGCATGTCGGCTACAACCTGTTTCTGGTGCGCAGCTATCGGGTCGGCGACCTTGGGCAGATCTATCCGATTTCCCGCGGCTCGTCACCGGCGCTGATCACCCTCGGCGCCGCGCTGTTTGCCGGCGAAACCATAACCCCCGGCGAACTGCTCGGCATTGGTCTGGTATCCGGCGGAATCATTTCCCTGGCCTTTCGCGGGCGCAGCCTGTCGGTGCCGAGCCTTCCGTATGCGCTGGGTACCGGTTGCTTTATTGCCGCCTACAGCGTGGTCGATGGCATTGGCGCCAGACTGTCGGGGGCGCCGCTGGCTTACACGGTGTGGATGAGCGCCCTGTGGGGCGTGCTGATGCCGCTGGTGTATATCGGCCTGCGCGATGCTCGCAGTCTGTTTTCCGTGCGGCCCGGCATGCTCGCCGCAGTGGGCGGCGGACTGGTCTCGTTGCTGGCCTACGCAATCGTTATCTACGCCATGAACGAAGCGCCACTGGGCGCGGTGTCAGCCTTGCGCGAAACCAGCGTGTTGTTCGCGGCGTTGCTCGGCTATTTGTTCCTCGGTGAAAAACTCACCGTCCGCAGGATTCTGGCGTGCGTGGTCATTGCCAGCGGCGCCATCATCATCGGCTGACACAGCCCAACTGCTCAGGAGAACGTCGCATGGACAAAGTCTCGCAAGCACCGCTGATTCTGATCACCGGCGGCAGTCGCGGAGTCGGCGCGGCCACCGCCCGACTCGCCGCAGCACAAGGCTACGACGTTGCCATCAGCTACGTCGCCAACGAGTCCGCTGCGCTGGCGGTGGTGGCCGATGTCGAAGCAATGGGTCGCAAAGGCCTCGCGGTGCGTGCTGACAGTTCTGACCCCGAGCAGGTTGCTGAACTGTTCTCGGCCATCGATCGCTCGTTCGGACGCATCGATGTTCTTGTGAATAACGCTGGCGTGCTGGCGAAGCAGTCACGCATGGAGGACCTGAGCTTCGAACGCATGCAACGCATCTTCGCGGTCAATGCTCTGGGACCGATCCTGTGCGCGCAGCAAGCGGTGAAGCGCATGGCTTATCGGCACGGCGGCACAGGTGGGGCAGTGATCAACGTTTCTTCTGCCTCGGCGCGCTTGGGCAGCCCCAATGAATACGTCGACTACGCAGCATCGAAAGGCGCGCTGGAAACCTTCACCATCGGCTTTGCCAAAGAAGTCGCGCGCGAGGGTATTCGGGTCAACTGCATTCGCCCGGGCCACATCTATACCGACATGCACGCCAGCGGCGGCGAGCCGGGGCGGGTGGATCGCGTGAAGGACTCGATCCCGATGGGCCGAGGCGGACAGCCGGAAGAGGTGGCGCGGGCCATCTTGTGGCTGGCCAGCGCGGAGGCTTCGTTTGTTACCGGGACTTTTCTTGACGTGACGGGTGGCAAGTAGTTCCTAGAGGCTATCGGGGTCGCCGAAGAACATTTTGACTTGGCTCTAGGGCAGTAGTTATAGCCTGAAAAAATAGAATTGTGCCCCCAGTTTTGCCCCCATTTGCACCGGGTGTGCGAGCGATCGCGAATGGCGATTTCTGAAGCGGGGCGGGGTGGACGTGACTGGTATTAGGTGCGCCTCCGTGTACTGGATCAGCAACCCAAGCTGCCTAGAGGTCGGCGCTGATGCGATTTTGACCCAGGTTGCTGATTTTGACTGACCCACACGCTGCCTCCGAAATCACCCGCAAGGTCATCATTTCTTGAGTACTCGAGTGGGTCAATGAATTCCGGTAGCCTGCGTAAAAATCGCATCAGCGCCAACAAGCTGAGGTCTGTCTGCAGCGCCTGCGTAGTCTGTGAGGACTGGGGGGCGATGTGCGCGAGCAGAAATGCTACGGGTAGCTAGTTTCAGTTCTGGCACACCTCCATCGCGCTCACAATACTCTCCGCCATATCGCGCCAGCACGCTTTCTCTGAAATTTGCCTGGCTAGGCCGAACAACTGATGCCTGGGTGCGAAACCTCCGCCGATCAGCCTGTAGCAGCTCAAGCTCTACCGTCGGTGAGTTTATTGGTGAGAATGCCGCGTCCTCGATCTCCAGCGGCAGGGCATTGGTGAGCTCCCGCACCAGTTGGTGAAACGGCATGCCCGGTAGGAAGGTTTGGCCGACGATTCGCTCTTTAGAGCGCGAAGGATGGCCTGCGTTTCCGCCGCGGCCTCAAGCGACGAAAAGTTGACGGGCAGTTGCGGGTCACTTAGCTGACTGGCTACGTGTCATATTCAGCACCACCACCGCCACGCGTCCCTGCGTGGCAGCCTTGCTACGCTCGACGAGCATCATCTTCAGCTGCTCCGGGGAGCTGGGGGGCGGGCTTCCGTCTGCTGGACGGCGAGGTTTTTTGGAGTGCTCGCCAAACCACAGCACAAGGTAGATGCCCAGGCCCGAGCCACTGTGGAAGCTGACATAGCCGTCATCGAGCTGCTGGTCGGCCGCGTTCCAGAGTTGCCCGTTCCAGGCACGCTTGATTTCGATGGGCAGTGTGATATCCATGGCTTCGCACATGATGTCCACGCGTTTTTGGTCGACCACGTGTCTTTCAGGATCGAATCGGATACCTGCCGTTGCATGTTCGAACATACCGATCAAACGATCTCGGCAACGTCCTTCTCGTTGTGGCGTCTCGCCGTCGTCCATGTAAAACAGCTTCCAAGAGCTGAGCTCGTCATTTTTGATCCGGCGCTGTATATCTTCCAGTTGTTCGAGAATGAAGGCCAGCAAATCGGCCCCGGTGCGCGGTGGTCCGTCACACTTAATTGCCAGCAACATCTCCAACGTGAGTGGCTGGTATGCTAGTTCTTGGCCGTTCTGGCGTTGCAGGGTGCGGCGTTCACACAGGTAATCGGTGTAACTGTCACGGGAGGCTTCGCACAGGAGGTCCATGGCCGAGTGTGCTTCGTTGGTTTGCTGCTCGCTTAGTTGGAAGATTAGGTGTTGCAGGTATTCACTTGGCGGTTTCGACCAGTCTTCATCGATCAGGTTGCCCTTGAGCCAGCCGATCATGGGATACCAGCCCCGGAATCTTTCGATGATCCAGCTGGTGGTGGCTACACTTGGAGTGAGCATCTGAAACTCACGAAGTGCCAGCAGTAGTTCAGGGTTCACCGGTGTGCAGTCGAGTAGCGCCGACTTTTCCTCGAAGTTCACGATGAGTTGCGCGGCCTCAATGAATAGCGGCATGGGGCGAGCATTTCCCGAGCCCCAATGCTGCAGAGCACGGGGGACGGCGCATGGTTCATTGAAGGCCAGATGCTGCAAGCACCAGTACTGCGCGGCCTCGGGCAGGTCCGGTCGGTACTCCAGCCAGTCGCTTGCCAATTTCGTCAGGATTTTCTCGGTTTGCTTGTAGATCTCCGGGTTATCTGGATAAAGCTGCGGGATGAACTCGCCGAAGAGCAGGCAGGGTTCGAACCAGAGCTTTATGGCCTCCATCAGAAACTTGCGTTCGCCTAGCGTCTTGTACACCAGCGTTTCCAGCGTGTCAGGCGCCTTGAAGGGGAGCTGTTTGAGCGAAAGAAAGATGGCGAACAGCGCTTCGGTCGTTAAGCATTCCAAAGAGTTTCGGGTGCGCACGTGCTCGATTGCCGCAGCCAGGATGATCTCTGCGGAAAGCTCTGTCAGCGCCACGTCCTGGTCGTTGCGTTTGTACTGGCTGAGTAGGGCGAAGTACTGGCTGATCGCTTCAGCCGATAGGCGTGCTTGAATATTTCGTAGGTAGTTTTCGAAACCTTGGAAAACGGCGGCTGCCAATTCGTCACCTGCCCACTGCACGACAGCGCCATTTCCGGCCCCTGCATCAAGGTTATGGCGAGATCCGCGCAGGTAGGCTTGCGCCGGTATCATCAGGTACCGCTGGTCGCCTTTACTTATGGCGGCCATTGCTGCCTTGTGCTCATTCAGCCGGGTAGTTGCGTCGTGACGGTCCTGTTCCGCGCGGGTCTGGTTTTCGCGCAGTTGTCGTTCCCGATTCGCTTGCCAACGGAAGTCCAGTTCGATGTTGCTTGCCCACGCCAGCCTTTGCGGGTGGCTGCCGGCAAACAGCAGCGCGGAGGCGCGCAGTCGCACTCCGTGCTCGTTGTCGTGATGTATGAGGCTTACCAGAGCCTTCCAGCGCTCGTCCTCTAGATCGTCGACGTCCAGCCTCGCCAGCATCTCGATCGCGTCGCTTTCCGAGCAATCAAGACCGATCTCTTGCAGCCGCTTATGCCGTTGGTCAAGGCTTTCACCATCTGTGCAGTCGAACAGCACATGTTGTTGAACGGCGTGGCGAAAGGCGTGGTCTGCGGCCAGACGCTCAGTGATGGAGGGATCCAGCATTGGGTAAAGCGGAACTGAACAGAGGAAGCTGAACGCACGCCAAGCTTGCGCCGGGGAGAGCGTATTGTCCGTCATCGCCGCCAAGGTCAGGGCAGTAAGCAGTTCGCGAAACTCGTCAACCCGCCTGGTATAGAACTCGGTACTGAATAGCTCTGCGGGAGCCTGGTCGATCAGACAATTCAACAGTGACGTGCGTCGCGACGCCGGAAAGTCGGACTTGACCGGGGCGAACTTGTCCCACAGCTCACCGAAGCGGTCGTTCTGGTCTGAGCAGCCAATGATCAGCGCGGCGAGTAGTTCATTTTCGACACCGTCGAAATCGACCAGGCAAGCAAGGTCGAAGGCTAGCCTGACGGAGTCCGGATCGGCACCTGCGTGCAGGGCGCGAATGCACTCAAGGGACTCATCACCTGACAAGAGGGCAAGCAGTGCTTGTAGTGCTGCTCGACGAGCGCCATACACATCCGTACTGTCGAGCATGACGGCCGACAACCGGTTCTTGAACGGCTCTAGCTTCGCCGAGGCGTCCAGCGATTCGAGAACAAGCAGGCGCAGATGCACTGGCTTGCTTCGACCTGTCCCGATGTTTACCAGCTCGCCCACCAAGCCTTTGCTGGCCAGTTCAACGGCAGCGCCGGGGCGCCACCAGGAAAGTGCCATTGGATTACTCGAATAGCACTCTTCCAGTTTTTCTAGTAACAGGGTGGTTGAGGCTGGATCAAGCCCGGCCAGGTCCGCGTTCTCGATGACGCCTGTTGGGTCCATGCATATCACTCGTTGGGCCAGTTTCGGGTTCATGCACAACCATGCGTGCATGCCGCGCAGGCCAGAGGGCACGATGCCATGCTGATGGAACATCGCAAGCAGCCGGCTCTGGGTTCTGCGAGACAGAGGTTCTTGTGCCAGCCAGTGAGCGGCTAGGTATTCGGCAATGCTGCGGTGGATGCATTCGAAACGATTGGCATCAAGCACCCTGAACAAGCGGGTGCCCAGCAAGTCTTCGATCCGATCGGTGTTTGGCAGTTGCCTCAGTTCGATGATGGAGACATCGGTAGATCGGGCAGGTTGTGCTTGGCGTGAAATAGCTGTGTGGCCCGTCAGCAGAAGTGCCGCACAGACTGCACCGGCCAGCTCGAAAGCGTCCTTGATGGCGAACGCTTTGTTTGTCTTCAGGTCATTATGTTCGCTCACTAGTTGTTCCACGGCGTGTCGGAACAGCTCGGAGCGACTGACGGGCAGTTTGCCATGCTTGGCGCTTTCGGCAATCAGTTTCAGCGTATGTGGATTGCCAAGCCAGTGGGTGAGGCCGAAGCGCTCAAGGTGTGACAGAAGCGTGATGACCTGCTCAGAGGGAAGGTATGCACGCAAGAGTGCTTGGATACCTTCGTCATCAAGTGGTTGCAGGCGCAACTCGGTTGGTTCCTGGCCGTAGGCGGCCTTGATCCAGCGTGCATGCTTTGCGTGCGACCAATCCGAGGCACGGCAGGAAATAATGAAGGGCGGGCAGCTGCGTCTCTTCAGTTCCTGCAAAACCGCCTTCAGCGCATTGTCGGCAGCGTCTGTTGTCTCGTCGAGCGCATCTATCAGCATGACTGTCGAGGTAACGTTGCCAACCAGCTCGATCTCGTCGGCTCGCACGATGCGCCAACCTGCTTGTGAGGCCAGTTGTGCGAGCAAGCGGCTTTTCCCCATCCCAGCCTCGCCCAGTATCACTATTGGGGCTTGATGCGGGTCAAGTTCACTATCACGAAGGGGGGCGTGGCGCCCATGTTGGTGCACCAGCGTACGCGGGATGAAAGGAAGTTCCTTTTCCATAGCCTGTTTCTTCAGCCAAAAAATTCCGTCTAGGTTAACCCGCTCGTCGACATCGATGAAGCAGCGTAGGGGGAGTGGTAATCCGGAGCAAAAGTCGGAGTGCTGGCGGACGAGGTTAGAGATATAGTGCGCTTTGCCAGCAAACCTCAAGGATGCCGCATGACACTCGCAGGAAGGCTTGCCATCATCACTAGTGCCGGCTCCGGTATCGGTCGCGCTGCGGCGAGACTGTCCACAGAGAAGGGCTAGTGCCTGGTGCTCACCGCTCGGCGCCAGCCCGAGGTGTGAGCAGTGGTCGACCAGCCTATGCCATGAGCAAGGCCAGGCTGTCCAAAGTGGTCACCACCGAATGCGGCGAGCGGGGAATCCGCGCCAATGCCATGCTGCCCGGCGGCACCGAAACGCCGAAAGCCTGGGCCCAGATTGCGGCATTATGTGCCCCCTGACGCTTAGCTCGGCCCGAGGAGATTGCCCAGGCGCCTCTGTTCCTCGCCAGTGACGCGACCAGTTTCGTGAGCGTGCTGGTCACCCTGTGAAAATGCGCGAGTTGGCTATTGCCTGTCTTTTCTATAGGGCTCCTTGAATTCCCCATGGAGTCTTGCGATGTAGCTTTCCCTGTTTTCTGTCATCGTCTGCGGCAGCGCGGGTTGTGTGCTGCGCTGGCTGCTCGGCCTGTTCCCGGGCATGCCGCTGGGCACCCTGTTTGCCAACCTGGTCGGTGGCTTGATCATCGGCGGGGCGATGGTGTTGTTCATCCGCTGGCCGAACCTCTACCAGCGCAATGCTTCAACGTATTGCCCCATCTTGGGATTCCGGCGCCCAGCGTGCACACATGGCGGCGCTGTAGCAAGCGTTACGCTTTTATAAAATGGAGGAGTTGTCATGGCCGAGTCATTTTCTCGCGGTGAAATCGAAGGCAGACTCGCTGAACTGAAGGCGCGCGTCGGCGCCGCGCTGGCCTCCTTTGGAGCGAGATCGGCCACGCGCTGCCTGCTGGACACGCTGCGGGCTGTGGAGGAACTGATCAACCTGCACACGGTTGATTGGGATGACGATGAATTCGAGCAGCAACTTTTTGGGTTCCCCGTCATGCGGAGCGCTGAGGACTTGCTCCTACTCACGCGTATCCGCAAGCGTTTGGCTACGCGATTGGAACAACCCCTCGTCGAGAGACTTACTTTGTTAATCGTCCAGGGATCGGACATCGGTGTGGCTTTTAAGCGTCATGGCGTTATTGAGGCGGCAAGTGGCTTTCAGACTTTGGCGGCAATGATTGGCTACCTACAGTCCCGGCGGCGACATCTGGTGGGATTGCTGCACTTCATTCCTAAGGCGTGCAGAGGAACGAAGTTCATCAGGCATGAGGATGCGCTCAACGTTTTCCTGCCTGTTGTGGAGTTCAGCGGAGCCCCGATGATGGGGGCTCAATATGCTCTGATGGTAAAGCTTGCACAGGAGCGACTGGGCATCCCAGATGATGCCAACGCCGAGACGGCCATGTTGAATGGACTATTCCTAGAGCCAGAGCGCGCTCCAATTTTCGAGATGCCCAACTCGCCAGAGGGTTGGCAGATACTGGAGGCCATGGAGCAGGTTCGGGCCGATCGACTATTTTCGGCCGCAGAGCTGAGAAACGACATTCTCCTATGTGAAGCGGTCTACGCCGAGTTTGACCTAACAAGTACCGAGTTCGCCGTCGCCGCGTCATTGATACGTCGCCTATCCAAGGAATTTATAGAGGACGACTACTGGATTCGCATCTCCCCCGAGGAACTGACCTTGATCACCGTGCAGGAAGGAGCTTCGCCGCTGCTCGCGGCGGCGTTAACCTGCGGTGCCGACACTTATATGGAATGCCTGTCGACCTACGCGCCGCTGGTGCTGTCTGGCGACCACTATTTATCTACCGTGACGCTGCTGAGCCGCTTTGCCTACAACTGGCGGGCGCAAGTACTTGATCGCCAGAAACGGTATCAGATTAGGGCAGGCTTCATCTTTGAGGACGTGGTCAAGGCAGCGCTGGAAGCCCAAGGCTTCATCGTCCAGGATATTGTGCGCATCAGTCGGCAGGAGTTTGACGTAGTGTCGCTACGCGATGGCATTATCTGGAATGTCCAGTGCAAGAACAACTTCGTCGATCTCAAGCGCGTCGACTCGGATGCAGTCGCCTTTGCCCGCTACAACCGCGGACTCGTGCGAGCATATGAGAGGGCCTTGATGAAGGAGCGAAATCGCGAGCACCTTCTGAAGATGAAACTGGACGTCGAGCCCGTGCAGCACATGCTGGTCTCGCGCTTTCCGGTAGTGACGGACAACCCGCGTATCGTTGTCTTCAGCCGCATCGCCGAGTTCGCGGTGCGGGCCGATGGGGTCTTGGCAGCCTCTGAAGGTGAGTCCGCCCATGTCTGAAGACTGTTGGCGGTGATGCAGAATTGCCCTCCCTGCTGGGGCAAGACTGCCCCAACATGGATAGGTAGATGCCCAGCACAGACGGCCATAGCCTTAAAGGTTGCTTGGGTCCGCGTTTTTTCGGCAGATGGGTCCATTCCTCATCAGCGCCTACAGTTCTAGGCCTATCAGCTTTTCCTGCGGTAATGCCTTACCCGCCTTACGGACGAGCTGATAAACCCTGACAAGCTCAGGGTGAGTCAAGCTATCGAGAAAGGCCAGCTTACCTGCGACCTGCTTTTGGTACCGATGCTCGGTATTGATCTCGCCCATGAGTGCCTGGAGGCACTCGTCTGAAGGCGCCAGATACCGAGAGAAGCCGGGGAGGGTGGCAGCAATGCAGATACCCTCAGGATCATAATCAGTGAAGGCTACTACTGGCAGCTTTAGCTCTGCCAACAACGTCTGGCTGCTATCCGTTTTGTAGCTTCCTGGCGCACCTCGAAACACCACTAGCGGATTGCCAGGCACCTGGTGGAGAAAGGGTGTCTCATGAGTAAGCTCAAAGTTTTCCCAGTTTTCGATAAGCAATACGCTGTCATGCGTGCAGTGCTCAACCAACCAATGGCGATCGAGATCCAAGCTTGCACCTGGAGGGAGGTGGACTGGGGTTGGGCCTAGCAGTAACGGCCGACCGGGTAGGGCCTTTACTGCTACACGCTTACCACGCAGGCGTTTGGTGGTTAGTTTCTCATCACCGCCTTTCTTCAGCGCGCCATGGCGTGACTCTCCCTCCCACGCATCAAGCGATTGGTTTGGGTCGACCTTGGCCTCGTGCTGAAGGTAGGTCGCGATCTTCGCCTTGTGACTTTGACTGAATCGCCAAACAGATCCGACGCGGTGGCCGACGCTGTAATCTTCACAGAATTCGTTCAGCATCTTGCTTGGGCGAAAGTCTTGCTCCTCTGACTGGAAGATAGACAGGAGCTTCTTGGTGAGGGCTAGCGTTGGCATAGCAGCACATCCTCGATGATCACGTTTCCGCTGAGCGTATCGTCCTCATTCTTGGCAACGTGGTTTATGGACAGCCGCCTGATGATCCTGGCGTTGGCGTTGATCTGTTTCTCGACAAGCGTGAGGAAGCACATCATGCAGGACTCCTGATCCAGTACCTTGGTTTCCTCGGCCTGTATGAAGTAGCCAGCAGCCGAAATCGGGGTGGGGGATTTATCAGCCTCATTGAGAAGGCGCTGACTGACCACTACAAGTGGCGAGCCTTTGATGAGCGCAGCTTTCGGTGGCGCCTCATCGACCGGTGTGCCGAGCTTTCTGGTTTTGACGGGGACAGCCACCGCCTTTTCAATGCTCTTGGCAATATCGACCAATGAGTCTCTGATGTTTTGGGCGCCCAAGTCAGGCACCAGCTGAATCTTCAGAGGCTCGTGATGGTAAGCCCACTCCGGAATCTCAGGATATTCATCTGGGGATCGCACCTCGTACTCAGGATGCTTCTGAAGATAGAGCTGCAGCGCACGAATGCGACGCGCGCGAGGGGCGACTGTCCTGATTTTGTAGAGATAAGTCTTAAGCACATGGATGATGTCGACTGTCCTGGAGCGCCACTCTGAAAGCTTGTCCAAAATGTGGCTCTGATACAGGACCTCTAGGGTCTCGCGCTCCGGTGGCGTCAACTCGTCAAGGATTGCCTCGCCATCGAATATACTCAGGGCCTTGAGGATCCGCTCAAGCTGGTTGAGATAGTGCTCGGTCTGCTTTTCCTTCTCCTTATAGGTCGTAACGTTGCCGAAATTGTTCTCGGCCGCCGTGCGAACATGGAGGAGGAAGTCATTCATGGCCTCCGCCATCTCGTACAGGGTCGCATCGATATCGCCCTGAATGAGTAATGAGTCTTCGATGCGATTCTGTAGGCAGGCGTCGGTGTAGTCGTCCATCAGCTTGATGAGACGTGCCATCTGCTCACCGAAATCGGCCGAGATATCGTAATTTCGAGCACGATGGGTTGCTTCGTTCAGCAGACGATTGAGGGTAGGCGAGAGCCGGTAGGTGTTCTCAACTGCGGCGTTGATACGCACGGCTCTTATCTGCTGCAGCTTCGTTAGCGCTCGGGCATTGAGATCATCCCGGGTGACATACCCGGCCGAATACATCTGTGAGATCACCCTGCGATATTTATGCAAGAGCTCAAGATGATTGGCCACCGACTCTTCGAGCGTGCTCATGACTCGGCTCTCTTGTCGTACTCGCTATCTTCTTCAGAGATCTCGTCGTGCAGCATGAGGTACTCGATAGCTTCCATCAGCCACTCGATGCGGCCAGTGAACATGTAGATCTCGGACTCAGGATTGATGAGGAGCAGGTACCCCTCATTCTGGAAGCGTTTGACGATCTTGTTCAGACGCTCCCGATCGGAACCATCCTTGGTGTTGATGTCGATTGTCGTCTGCCGCAGCTGTAGGTACAGGCTGGGATTCTCAGAGATCCTGGCCATCATTTGATTTAGGTTCAAAACCTGGCCTGCAGCAACAGACTCATCATCCCCAGTGATGCGCATCACCAGTTCAAGGAAAGACACCATGGGGCGCAGAACATTCTTGACCTCTGTGAAGCGCTTTTTCGCATCCTTTTTCCCCTCGATGTCGATGTCAGCATGCGCGGCAAAGAATGCACCGTCATCCCGTGTGGTGGTCAACCTGAGGTCAATGCGCCTGAGGTAATGATCTACATCGCCCTGGTTGACTGTGTTGGCCAGGAACTGATGGCCTTCGTAGTCGGTAATCTGGCAGATGAACCCACCCTGCATGAGAGCAGTCGCTACCCGGGCAAAAGTGCTCATTCGCCGTCCTCCCAGGCAAGCTCAAGCTCGCTGTCATCGGTTGCGTCGTTTTCCAGGGCGAGTTCGCAATGCACCAAGCGTCGTTCCGCATCCAATTTATATTTGTGTTCAAACAGCATTAGTGTCTCAGCGTCAGGATCGGGGAAAGCGGTGCACAGAGTGATTCTGTTCTGGCCGAGGTAGTTGCAGAGCGACACGATGTTCTCGGCATCAATCGCCTTGAGCTCATCGACACACCAGGTCAGCTGTACGGGAGCGTTGCCCCGAACCTTACCAATGAACCCCAAGAACAGGATGATGAGCACCAGGTAACTGAGCCCGTTCGAAGAGATGTTTTCGAGCTCAGCACGATTGCGGAACTGCCGGAAGTTGCTCTGTTCTCGCACGGAGCCGCGGATACTGACCAACGATTTAAATTGAGCATTGATGCCGCGATTGCCATCCCAGATCGCGAGCAACGCGTTCAGATGGGCAACGGCATCCGCGCCGGGCAGACTGTCCTCCTGCGTCCATTCCTCTCGATCATTGGTGATTTTGTTGATCACTGACCAATAGTCGAGCTCTTCAATACCCGAGTAGATGGAGACCTTCAGTTCGGAGAGGTTGTCGAACACCGTCGAGCTGTGCTCCAGATGCTCTTGCAGGGACGTATTGAAGCTGGCGAGCTTCTTGTTGAAGGTCTGCAGCTCACGGTGAAGGCCTTGGATTTCGCCGAAAATGGTTTTGGCATCTGCGACCAGAAGTCGTCGGCTCTTATCATGCTCGGTGGCGAACCAGTCCTCGACAACTCGAAGGGTCACTCGGGCATCGACATCCTCACCAGTTTCAGTGCGGATGTTGTGGAGGCGATCTTGGAAGTAGGTCGACGGGGCAGCAAGGGGCACCTCGTTGAAAGCAGTTCGCATTCTGGAGGTAAGCTTGCGCAGTTGACCTTCTGCTTCCGAAATTTTTTGCTGGAACGTGAGCATAGCTGCGCGCAGGGAGCTGGCTTCCCAGGCGCTGTCATAGGCTTGGTGACGACTGGTGGGTTCGTAGAGCTTCAGCCTGTCATCAAGGCAGTTGGCAACGATGACCAATTGGCTCTCAATGGTTGAGATGGCTGTACGACACTCCTTAATGGCGGCGTTTACCAGTTCACGCTTTCGTAGCCAGGTCTCAGTCTCTTCCTTGACAAGCAAGGTGTCTCGGTCGAAGTCTGCCTGCTTTTGCTCTTTTTTGGCCTGAAGCTCAGGAATCTGCGGGAGCATTTGGCTTTTCCAGACTTGCCACATGGATAAGAGCTCGCTCCACGACTGGATATCTTTGAGCGTTTTCAACAGTTCCGCACGCCGGCTTTCAAGTTCGCTGATGACGTCGACGTCTGCACCTTCGCCCGCGAGCTCTTTCTTCTGTTGTTCAAGGAAGAATTTAATACTGTCGTCGCACGTCCGCTTGTGTGCATCGACACCAGCTTGTATCTCGCGAACCGTGGAGTTCAGTCGTGCTTCATCCTCCGAGATCTGCTTCCTACATTGCTGGGCGAGAGCTGCTTTCTTGCTTGCAATGCGCTCATTGAAGTCGGTGTGAGCCTGTTGAGCATGTCCGTGGAGGCGTTCGCACTCACACAGTTGAGCTTGGGCAAGCTTGAGAGCTTGGGCAAAAGCATGGCCCAGTTGTTCGTTCAGCCAATCGACATCTCTCTCCAAGCCCTGGGCAGTTGATTTGGCCTTCGTCAGGCTGGAGCGAGCCAGAGCGAGCTCTTCAGTCGCGGCTTTGATCGACTTGCGCAGTTCAAACTGCTCATGAACAGCACGTTCCAGCTGAGCTTCGAAAGCCTCTAGTGCTTGGTTCGCGACTTCAAGTTTTTCGTGAAGCTTCGACTCGTCCGCCTCGTCAGTGGCCTCAACAAATTCCAGCTCCAGCGCGATCCCGTAAAGGTTTTCGGACATCGCTGTCAGTTGCGGGTGGAGATCATTGCGGTATAGGAGTTTGGGGTTGATGACTTTGGCTATGTCTTCTGACCAACCTGGACGATTGGTTCGCAGAAACGCGAGGAGGCTATCCTGATCAGGGGTATGAGCTTGTCGGATGTCAGCAATCAGGCCTTTCTGTTTCTCGATGGAGTCCTTGATCGCTTTGATCGTCAGATCGTGACTGGCTGATCGGTCTTGAAGGTCGTCGACAGAACGCTGCTGGTCACCGACTAATGTCTGCGAGGTTACGATGGCCTTGTTTGCATCCCTGATCTCGAGATTTTTGTTGTCGATCCTGGCTCGAATTGACGGGTCAATCGGTGGGTTTGCCACGAGCACTTGAGCACGTACCAGATCACCATGACGTTGTTGCGCCTCGCGTACCAAGCGCTGGAGTTCATCGGCAGATGAGTCGTCCACCACCTTCAGTGCCTCTTTACAGGCGGCCTCGATCCTGGTCTGAGCCTCGCGAGCTTCTTCCCTGAGGTTGTTGGCTTTCTGGATGGCTACAGCGTGAAATTCGTTATGAAGCCGGTTCTCCTCATTGATCTGCTGCTCGTACTTTGCCTTGACCTCCTGAGCAGCCCCTAGAGCCAGATTCAGCTTGTTGCCAACGCTTCGGAGTTCGTCTTCATAAACGGCTTTCTGGGCTGTGCGAACGCGCTTCTCGTCGACACCCTTCCTTTCGTAGTCCTGCCTGGCGACCTCAATTTCCTTGAGATTACGATCACATGAATCGATCTCAAACTGCGCACTATGGATGGCCTGGGTCAATGCCAAAGCGCGCTCGTCGTGGGCGGCGGTCTCGTCGTCGAGGTAAGTTTGCTTTAGCAATTGCTCTCTTTCGCGCTGAGCTTTTGTGAACTGAAGGTGGTCTTGAAGGAAGATGAATTTTTCCTTCACCTCTCGAATGGCATCTTCAGCAGATTCCAGCTCAGATCGCTGCGCCCGAGCGGTTTCGACCAGAGGGGTAATGTTCTTGATGCTTTGGTAGGCGTTGTAGTCTCGCGGCCAGTTTTCTACACGCTTGCGCTCTGTTTGGATGCCGGCGGAAGGTTTGCCTTCGAAAACCCAGTCGGCAACCACCTGCTGGAGATCATCAAAATTGGCCTTTCGAGAGAACATACCTTTGGTGAGCTTCTCAAGATGCCGTAAAGGACGGTTGTAGGTAGTGAATCCGTACATGTCCGACATCCCAAGCAGATAGCGCCTGTGCGTAGGGTCTACGTGCGGCGGCTGCCATCCCTGGATGATGGCCCTGTAGTCGATGTACGTATCTACCAGTCTGTCAGCATGGGGGATTTTCAGGTAGATCAGGCGCTGGCGGAACTCCTTATTGAGTACAAACTGGCCGTCATCGGTGACGAACATGTCACGTCGGAAATGGCTGTTCACGAACCTAAAACGGATCTTGTCGGCGGTAGAGTTGCTGAGCACGACCACGAGCCGGCGGGTACCATCGGGACGTTCATACTCATACACGAGGTAGGAAGTCTGGTTCGGTAGGTAGTAGTCGATGAACGAATCCTTACCTTGCGAAACCACGTCGCGGGGTTCAACGCCGGCGAAGAGCAGCGCCAAAGAGAGGAGGGAGGTCTTGCCTCGGCCGTTGCGCCCGGTCAGCGCCATGCCACCATCAATACCCATCGTCTGAACTCGCCCGCGGGAAAGCGAATCGATGAGATGGATGTTCATCAGTCGGAAGAGCGCCTCCGGCGCGCTCTGCGGCGGTTCAATTTGCTCCCGGGCCGGCAGTGGCGGCTCCTCGGCCATTACGTCCTCTGGTACCAGAAGGTCGAGATCAGCGTTATGTGTTTCAATATTCATCGCAACTCCTTTGCCGTACCCAAGTCCTGCTAGCACCAGGCGAGTCCACACGAGTGGATGGTCGTTTGGATGGCGACCAGGTTAGGGAATGTATAAACGTGAACGAGCAGTGAGTGGATCGCTCTATCTGAAGGGAAGCGGTGCCCACTGGCGAGCTCATTGAGGGTTTCAAGGCGCTTTGGAGGGCTTCGCGGCGCCTGCCTTAGTAGCGGCCTTTGCTTTTTTCGTCTTGGTTGACGCACCTGACGTAGGTGAAATTTTCTCGATCAGCTCTTTGCCGATCTTCATACCCGTGCGTCGCAGTCGATCACAGGCTGCCATGAAGCTAACTTTGCTGAAGAACGGGATTCCCAAAGAGCCGCCTTTATAGGGTGGCCGCATGATCCCGTACACTACGGTGTAGTCACTACGATTGAAGTCAGATTTTCGCCCGTCCGGGAGTGACTTCAAAAATGCGCTTCCACCCTTGGTCTTCGAGACGGTGTCCTTCAGCTTCGTGCGGAATTTGCTATCTGCCACGAAGGCCTCAGCACTGACCACACCTTGCATCCACAGGTGGCTGATGGGCCCTGATGAACCGCCATCCTTCAAATGGATGAAAATCTTGTCGTTTGAGTAGAAGTCACAAGGCTCAAGGTTGCCTGCAGTGACGCCCTCGGGATTGATTTTGGTACGGTCTAGCTTGATCAAGTCGGTGCGCTTAGCAGTGATGTCCGCAATTAGCTCTTCTTCGTTCAGACATGAGGTTCGACCGATGATGCTGAAATCCGGAATGCTATCGAAATGTTTTTCGACCAGATCTTTGAAGGTTGCGGAAATTTCGTACCATTTTCCTGCAAATAGCACGTAGTGCGTCCGCGTCGGCTTGGTTAGCGTGCACTCCCAGTTCAGGCAGTCATAAACCTTCCAGCCAATCGGTTCGCCAGACTTTTGGCTCACGGAACGAACCCGGTGCGAGGACTTCATGACCTCCATCGTTTGAGTGCAGGTCAGCCGATTTAGCTCGTCCACGTAATCGGTGATGGATAGCTTGGTGAACTCGCACTTGCGGCTACCAAAACCGGTGTACCCCAGTTCTGCGCCCTCTTGGTAATCAAGGATCTCTGGAGGGGACATGTGCAATAGGCTGTTGGCGCCTCCGCGGATCGCACGAATCTCGCTATAGAGCTGCCGATCCAAGATCTTCAACCGCTCAGAACTGGTCTCCTCCCTGACGTTGTCAAACCAGGCGTAATCGCGTTTGTAGGCGATTGACTTATAAGCCTTCAGAATTTCCGCGCACTTGTCGTGAAACTCGGACGGAGCCAGCGGGGCGTCTAGGCTTAGCGCGTCTTTGCCGGCAACAAACTTGGCAAATCCATCGTCACTGGGCTGACCGCCCGCCACCCTGGCCAGGTCTCGTAGTGTGTCCATACCAAACTGGCTGAAATCCGAGAGTTTGCTGGCTTGTATCCGCTTCTGAAATGTCACCGCGTCTGGAGTTGCGAGATCGAGGCTAAGCAAGCTACCTCGCGGCACAGTGTTGAGTGCCACCTTCAGTCCAAATTGGTGAACGAAGGCATCTTCCTCGAGCGCGAGGTGGGCATAGCCAAAACAAAAGGCCATCCAGCGGTTTTGTACGTACAAAAAGAGGATGGCTGCAGAACCGCTGGAGTGCAGGCTTCCGAGAGGATCTGATATGTGGGGCTCGAGCAGGGCCAGCCATTCAGGAGTTCGGTCATACACCTGGCCGTAGTAGAGGATGCCTTCTCCGCCACCCTCCCAGTCTTGCCCCTTCAACTCCTTAGCGCCGCTTGGCCCATATTTCGGGCTGAGGCCATCCTCTGGATCTAGGTTCGGCTTCAGTAGCCGCACCGTGATTGAGTTGACGCCAATCCTGCTCATTACCACTCCTTAGCAAATGACCAATTCAGACATATTTGGATCCGATTCTGGCTTATAGTGATGTCAAATTGCAATGAGTGCCGATGTTCTGGTGGCTAGACCGCAGTGACTAGGAACTGTCCGAAAAGAGATGTCGTAAACACCGCCGGCAGCAGGCCAATGTGAGCATTCCTGCATAACTTGTTGCGAGCTTGCAGTAGCGAGTCGCCAGGCGGCGGTGCTCCTTCAGCCAGCCAAACAGGCGCTCGATGACATTCCGCTCTCGGTACTTGGGCTTGTCGAAGAGGGCGTGGGATAAGGCTAAAGTGTTATGCATCTACTGGTGGTGATGACACCGTGTCACAGCAAGCTGTCCCTAGGCACTTAGTCTAGGACCTGGATACAGTAGACAGGTAACGGGCAGGAAGGTGACCTGGTGTGGGCAGCTATTACCTGAGCGGGATTGCGAAGGCGCTGGTGGAGGATGTGGCGCATTCGATTTCTGTTTGTAAGCGTTCGGCAAAGTCACCATCCGAACTCCAGCATTAAGGGCGATGGTGCCCGCGTATTCAGTGAACACCATGGCCTTCGGCGGTGGAGTCGGGAAGGTGTGATCGCCGGCCCCTTACAGTTGACCTTAGACTGGGGGCATCCTTTTCAAACCATCCAAAGCATGCCCTCAGACCCAACGATACCTAAAGACTCTCAGGGCCGCCGCTGAACATCCCGTCTTTTCCGACGGGGTGCTGAATCATGGTGACGTCCATGTGTCGCTTTTTCCTCACGTTGAATAATCAAAGACCTGTAGCAGGCCACTTTCTACTGGGGGCGTACTACTCGACGACATTGTCTGGGCCAGTGCTTCCCAAGATGTTTCGTCCATACGGGAACGATCTGTCGAGCCTTGGTTCAACCTTTGCGCGCCACCCACACCGTTTGAATCGCATCTCGCATCTCTTCTGATGCGTTGAAAACCGTTTGACGGAAGCGATTGCTGGCTCCGGTTGAGGCATTGATCTCATATGCTTTGGGCGCTCGGGAGGACCAGGTATCGGGAGAAGGTAGAGCCCACTCAAATTGAAGTGGGACGAAGAATTCCTCGTCCGCATCCCCGCTGTAATCGGTGATCTGCACCCCCCCGGTTGCCTTACCTTTGGCGATCACCCCAACGCCGGTGTGGTAAAGGAATACAGTGGACCCTTTGCTAATGCGTCGAACCGCATTTTTGCGGTCGTAGTAGGCAGCCGCCTTACCTTTCTTTCCATCGCCAAGCATGTCGCGCCAGGCGTCGTCCATGTAGGTGCGGTTGGTGTTGACGATGAAGATGCCCGGGTTGACCTCCATTAACAGGTCTAGCTCGGGGTTGTAGGTGTCGAACTGGATGAATGGGTTGCCCGCCACCTGATACAGCTTGTACGTCAGGCTGTCGATGTGGACACCCTTTCTCGACCAATACTGAATCGCCTCCAGAGTGTCACGGTCGACACCATTCGTGACGACGACGAATCGCTGGTCTTGATTGAACTCTTGCTCCTTGAGAGGAGCCTCAAGCCCAAAATACTCTTGATGACGCGTACTCAGGGCACCCTCTAGGCGCTGTTGGCTCTGGACCATCGCTTCCAGTTGTACATAGGTATAGCGACCGAATTTTTGCCCGTAGCGCATGACTTGAAGCAAGTTCTCGGCACTGGATTGCCACCGCTTCAGCTCGAATATAAAAAGGGTGCCCTTGCGGTCGAGGGCCAGAATATCAGCCTCTTCTTGGAACTGTCGTTCCTGGGCTAGCAGCATAAGCTGCTCTTCTGGGATCAACTCCACGAGGTGTGACGCCAGAAACTCCTCGATGTACTTCTCGCTGATGCCTAATGCATCGGGGCGTTCTATCGGTACGCGACGACTGCTAGCGAGAGCCGGTATGGTCAACTCGTAAAGCATTTGTGCTCTTCCTTAGCTCCGCGATCAGCGGGCGCAATGATGGCGATTCAGAATTAGTTTGCAGTTTGCCTTCTGTTACGAAGAGTGGAAAGCCGGCTGTACCATCTATGGCGCTAGGGTAATGTCCGCCTCAAGCCTGCTTAGCTCACGATTGCAGGTCTTTGAATAACCAGGCCTGAACTGCTCCACTGCGGCCTGCCGTCGTTGTCTCCGCGGAAGAACGACGTGATGCCCAACATAGCGCACCGATTCACTGCCACCTTTTAGCGGGGCAAAAAATTTGCCAGCAATCAGTTCTTGGCCTGCACTGCCAGGATGTAGATTTTTTTTACGATGACCAAGTCAGCGACTTCTTCACCATCGGTGAACCTCGGCGGTTTCAAGAGGGGATGGACGTGTCCTGCGTCCGCAGGAAGCCGAAGAGCTGCAGGCTCAACGGGGCGTGTAGTAGATGGCGTCCAGAAGCGCTGCGCGTCCCAACCAGATTTCGGCGTCAGCCGCATTGCTCGGCTGCGGTTGTCTCCACCACGGATCACCGTGCATCGGCTCAATGATGCGCTGCCAGTAGTTCTCCAGGTTCGTTGTGCTCGGGCTGACACCGAAGTTTTCGCACAAGTCCTTTCGGTTGGCCGAATCGATGCACACGAATGCGTCAGGCCGCTTCATCGCCAAGAGCCTAGTCGCGGTCGGTAGTCCGCCGACTCGCCCGTCCTGATCGAAGGCTGCTCTGAACGCTTTGCAGTAGCGGTCGTAGTCGTCCTGCGTGACCGCGCCCATCAACGGGATGAAATCGAGGGCGTGGGAGAGACCTGTGGGCGCTTCGATGACCAGGTTCGCGAACGTCCCACTTGCGCCCATGCTCCCGAAAAGCCCGTAGTCCACGCCTGGCTGCTGAGACTTCTTGCGCCCGAGAGTGCCGGCGACCAGCTTGCGGTCGTCCTTGTTCCACTTCGCGTAGGGTATGCCAGTCGCGAAAAGGGCGCGAGCCTTTGTCAGAACGCCCAAGCGCTCCTTAAACAGGTGCGCAGACGGGTGTGATGAGCTTCGGACCTGCACGAGGTAGTCCGCCCAGCTCATGTCATGTGGCGCGCGCTTGGTATTCGGCTTAGAAGGTGGCCGAACGTCAGCGAACTTGATCAGTTCCTTTCGCGCAGCCGTCTTAGCTGCGTACTGGTGACGGTACCGAAAGAGGAACTCGTGAGAGATGTCCTCCGCCCCCTTCCACGCTTCTGCGACGAAGCGACTAAGCTCTACCAGCGCTGCATCGTCGAGCGAGCCATCAAGCAGCACGCTTGCCTCGACGTTTCGGCTCATCGCCGCCTTCGTGAGATTTGGGCTCCCGACCACGCAGCGTATGCGTTGCCCGTTACGAAACAGGTAGACCTTCGGGTGGAACAGGTCGCCCGTAGGAGGAACGACGGCTGCGGCTGCTAGCGCTGCCGCCCGCTCAAGCACCTCGGGCTGCGTCTGGAACATATGAGTGCCGACAACGAAGTGCTCGAACTTCGAGCTGTCTTTCATCGCTGCCTCTAAGACCGCGTTCTCGGTCGCCCAGGCTACTGCCCATTGCATCGACTCGCAGTTCTCAACCAGTGCTATGAGTGTCGACTGCGTCTGCGAAGCCGACAGGAACTTCACATCCATCTCTGCTTTTCCTCGTGTTTCTATTTAACTAAGTCCGGTACGCTTCTGGGAGCGTCAGGAGAGGCGGACTGCTCGTGCAGCGACCGGCATGTAGAGCCATCGCTCGCTCACGGGCTTGCCGGTCGCGTTGAGAAGGGCTTGACCATAGGACTCGAGCTGTGGGCCGTGCTCAGCCACCAGATCCTCGTCTCTGGCTGAGCCGCCGGGGTTCGACTTGTGGTCCATGAGAATCCAACTATCTGGCAGTTCAACCAGAAAGTCGATGCGGCCCCGGATACGAGTGCCGTTAGGGCCATTGGCTTCGATGGGCACTTCGACGTAAACGGGACAGTCAGGCCAGCGCTTGGCTACCCAAGCTTGGAACGCTTTGGCCTGGGCGCAAACGGCTTCCTTATCCACAGAATGAGCCACGGCCCAGGTCATCAGGATTCGTTCGACGTCAGGGGCTGAAATCCCGCCAAGCGCGCCGGCGCGAGCGATGCACAGGTGGAGCGCCGTGCCCAGCGCTGCCATGTCGGGCTTGCCCGCCAAGCTTAGCCGGACTCCTACTGCGTCAGTCTCGACTACCTTGAACGTGCCGCCCGAGGCAGAACTCGGTCGATGCCACAACGGCTCGGCCTGCACGCGCGGACGAGCTGTGAACCAACAGCAGGCCTCGGAGGCTTTGGCAGGTGGCTCGGTTGAGCAGTCATCCTTGTTCCACGACCTCGATAATCTGGAGAGCTGCTGGCCGTCAGGTAGCGCTATGGTTCCTGAGTCGCCGAACAACAGTTCGGCTGCGCCTTGAATTTCGCCGACCCAGGCGCGCCCCGCCCCTGACTTGCGAACGAACGACACTGCGACGTTCATATCACGCGCGCGGGTCAGGCCCACATAGAGAAGGCGCTTGTTCTCCGCCATGGCTTCTGCCTGCATGGCTTGACCAGTGGCACTGGCTTCGGCATTGAGGGCGGCTTGGGGCTGGGACCGCTTGCCCCAGGTCTTCAGCCAGCAGTGTACGAAGCGGTTGGCGAGCGGCTGCTGCGGATCGAAGCCCCCAACTGTTCTCGCGCGCACGCCCCAAAGTGAACTGCGTGCTGCCGCATCGAGGCTTGTCAGCACGACGATTGGCCACTCCAGCCCCTTGGCCCCGTGATAGGTGAGGACCGAGACCGAGTTGTCTGCTGAAATGGCCCGGTTATCGTCCTCTGCGCTGGCGAGTTCGTCCAGCCAACGAAGCATGCTGCTGACGGTCGCCGGTCGCTTCGCGGCGACACACTCGTCCTCGAAAGTCTTTCCGAGCTCGGCCAGTGCCTCGACATTGGACAGCCTATTGCGGCTCTCGTGAGGGGAGGTGGACCATTGGCCGACCAGCCGCACTACTTGGGACTCGGCAGCAGCAAGTCGCAGTACTTCCTGTGGCGTCAAAGCCATTAGCGTTGGACGCAGCTCTTCCAATCGGGCCAGTAGCGGATGGGCGTTGTCACCCTTCGTCAGCCACTCGTGTGACCTCACCCCATCGGTGGCTAGGTATTGCAGCCTGTCTGCAAGCCAGGTCTCGATCGGAGTGCCATCGGCCAGGGTTAGAACCAGCGCAGTGGCGACGGTGTCGGTCGGGTCGTTCATGCGCCTCAGACAGGCCATGACATAGATGGCTTTGGCAGTCCCCAACAAGCCGGAACGTGGGCTGGCTGACGGGATGCCCCAGCGCGTGAGCGACGTGACGGCAAATTCGACCTGGTCGTTGTAGCGACACAGCACTCCGACATCGCCGGCCTGAATCGGACGGAGCTCCTTGGTGTCCTTACCTTCGACCTTAAACCCGGACTCGAGCAGTTCGCGGATGGCCTGGCCAAGGCCTACGTAGTCCGAGTCGTTTCGCTTTTTCTGCTTGCAACATGGGATGCGAAGAACGCGAATTGAGAGGGGCATCGCCCTATTTATGACGCGGTGAGGGTAACGTTTTAAGATAATGCCTTCTTCTGACCGATTACTGCCGTTCACGAGCGGCGGCTTTCAGCCAAAAGTGGACGATTAGATATATTGTTTTGAATTGGCGCACCACCCATGGACTGGAGAGGAATCACAATGTCAGAAGCGATCGTCAGCACGCCGGTAGCCGGAAATATCGCACTTCGATTCCTAGAGCTTTGTCAGTTCCGTCGACTTGCTAAGGTCCAACTCGATGTCGACAAGAAGACTACTATCCTTGTCGGAGCCAACAACAGCGGCAAAACATCGGTTCTTGCAGCGCTACGTCACTTCCTTTCGGATGGCTCTCCCTTTGGCGCTTTCGATATAAGTCTTTCGCAGTGGCCAACGTTACGTGCGCTGGGCAAAGCTTGGGAGGTGCTAAAGGAAGACCCGTCGACAGTGACCGGGTCCGAAAAACAATGGATGGAGCAGCTCGGAATCATCCACTCGGCTATGCCGACGATGGACCTCTGGTTCGATGCGGAGGCTGGCATGTTCCACTATGTCGCCCCGTTTCTCTCCAAATTCAGCTGGAAAGGCGGAGCCGTTGGGGTACGGTTGCGTCTCGAGCCCGCTGCAAGCGTTGACGAGTTGAAGCAGTTGGCTTGGGCATATCACACGGCGCGACTGCCGGTGAAGGATATGGGGGCGGATTCGCTTGCCTGGCCCATTGACCTGCTCGACTTTTGGTTGCGCGAGCCGCACAAGTTGGGTCAAGTCCGTGCATACAAACTGGACGCCGATAACAACCCTCTGGAAGGGCTACAGACCTATGCGACTCAGACTCTCACAGCAGACTCCAGTCCAATTGAGCGCAAACATCTACAGAAGCTGATATGCGTTGATTTCGTTGCAGCGCAGCGGGGGCTTGGCAGTGAGGAAGCTGATTCACGGTCTGCTTCTGGTCCCCACCGTGTCGGCATGTTCTCCAATCAACTTCTCAAGTTTGCTCGACAGCACCTAAATGTTGCTACAACAGGTCATGGACATCGCGCGGATCTTATTAAAGCGGTCGCTGAGGCGCAGCAGGAGCTGGACAAGAAAATTCACGAGGCGATCGCTCCGTCGGTGGAAGAGGTTAAAGAGCTCGGGTATCCAGGGTTGCACGATCCCCAAGAGATTCGCTTCCGCACGCGCATACAGACAGCTGATTTGCTCGACCATGGGACCGCTGTTCAATACAGCATGCAGAAGGACTCACTGGACGAGCTTCTTCCCGAATACTCCATTGGGCTCGGATACCAAAATCTCCAATCGCTCAGCTATCAATTGGTTTCTTTTAAAGCCGCCCGACTCAAGCCTGAAAAGGGCTCCCCGGTACCCGTTCACCTGGTATTAATTGAGGAGCCTGAGGCGCATCTCCATGTCCAAGTGCAGCGCGTCTTCCCTGATAAGGCCCACAAGCTGATCAGCCCGAACGACAAAGACGCATCGGGGCTTAAAAGCCAGTTAATTATCAGTACTCATTCCAGCCATCTCGCGCATGCGGAAAGTTTTGACCGATTACGGTACGTCCGCCGTATAGCGAAGAGTGCAGAAAATCTCATGCCGACCACCGAGGTGGTCAATCTTGGGCAAGTTTTCGGTGATGACAAAAAGACCCGTCAATTCGCAGAACGGTATTTCCGCGTTCAGCATACTGACCTTTTGTTTGCCAACGCTGCAATTTTCGTTGAAGGCGTTGCTGAGCGCATGCTGGTACCGCTTTTCATCGAACGAGATTTCAAAATGCTCAACAGCCGCTATCTTTCCTTCCTGGATATTGGCGGTAGTCACGCCCATCGGCTTAAGCCGCTGGTGGAAAAACTTCGTATTCCCACGGTCATCATCACCGACATCGACCCCGTTGAAGAGAGAGCTGGCAAGCCAACTAAGGATGGTGAGCCGACCACCACTCTAGTTGCAGTGGCTAATACTGGCCAAGCCGGGCTCCAATGCGGGAATCCGACTCTGCGCGGATGGCACCCGAAACTGCAACAGCTCGAAGACTTCAAGAGCCCGGCAGAGGTACAACTTGTTTGGAAAGAAGTCGCTGAATGCCTAGTGCGTTTCACTTGGCAACTGCCCGTGGCTGAAGCGGGTGAACATTGGCCTAGCACCTTTGAGGACTCTCTTATTCTCAAGAACATTCCTTGGTTCAAAGGCCTTTTGGATGAGAAGGTCGACGGTGATGGCAACAAAATTAAACCGCCAAAAGGCGCGCTTGGCTCCGTAGCTAGACGGGTTGTCGACCATGAAAATATTTCGGACTTGCTCGCAGCTCTGCACAAACTCATGCACGGCTCCTTCAATAAAGGAGACTTCGCTGCAAGCATCTTTGAGATGGTCGCGACGGACGAACCGATTGCCTGCCCTAAGTACATTTCGGATGCCTTGGAATGGCTTCAAACACAGCTTGATCCTAACCCGGAATTGATGTCATGACCGCGGTGCCGATCGGTGGCGACAACGACCGCGATGCCAACGTAGTTGAGGAAATCTGCGGCTATCTCACCGAAGAACCGCCGCGTAGCTATTTCCTTTTTGCGGGTGCGGGTTCCGGTAAAACGCGTACTCTGGTTGAAGTTCTCCGGCGGCTTACCGGTGTCATCGAACACGATAAAGGCGAACATCTAGCACGACGTCTGCGAATGTACGGGCGTTCGATTAGGGTGGTTACATACACCAAGAATGCTGTCTCGGTCATCAGCGGACGCCTCGGCGACAACGACTTAGTTTGTGTATCGACGATCCATTCGTTTTGCTGGGAACTCATCAACGGGTTCAACGATGATATTCGAGAGGCCCTTATTGCCGTAAAAGAAGCTCAACTTGCGAAAGAGACCGCCGAGGCACAAGCGAAGCCGAAAGGCATCACGCCAGCTAAACAGAGAGACCTTGACGAAATCAACGATGATATCGAGGCTTTCAGAGCGACCGATGTGTTCATCTATCATCCCGATCGCAACACGTACGGCTCCGGCGCGCTTGCGCACAACTACGTCCTCGACGCGACAGCATGGCTACTCCGAAATAAACCTACGCTCCAAACCATTCTCAAAGATCGTCACCCCATAGTTCTCATTGACGAGTCGCAGGACACAATGAAAGGCATGCTGGATGCCTTGATGGGGCTTGCAGAACAAGAGGGGAGCTACTTGACTCTTGGGCTGCTCGGTGACCACCGCCAACGCATTTATGCGCACGGGCACGCCGATCTACCAAGTCTTGTCCCGAAGAACTGGGCAACGCCAGAGCTGCAGATGAACCATCGCAGTCAGCGCCGAATCGTCAAGATCATTAACAAAGTCTGGGAAGCTGAGCTTGAAGGTCGGACGCAGCCTGCAAACGGTGTGGAGCAGCATCCTAGAACTGAAAAAGCCGGAGGCGTGGTCCGGCTATTTGTGGGTGACACCTCACGTTCTCCGGAGGACAAAGTGCTCGGCGAACGTTGGTGCGCAGATAGGATGCACGAAGCTACCGGGGCAGCCGCCTGGAGTCAAAGTCAATACCAATTGCTCGCGCTGGAGCACAAGCTTGTCGCCACCCGCGGTTCGTTTCTCCATGTATATGAGGCTATGGTCCTGCTAGATCCTGACGCCGCAGCGCCGTCTGGTAGTGGTGATAACAAGGGGCCTTCTGCTGTACAGGTTCTCCTCAACGAGCTTGCTCAACTAGAGGTATGCGTAGGTATCAACGGCGCGGTGGACGAGTTCAAGGCTACAGAAGTATTTCGTCGGTATGGAAGCCTCGACAACATGCCGGAGGAATGTGCCGCGCGAGCGAGTCGCGTGGAAGAGATGCAGAAGGCTATAACAGCATTTGCCACTGCCTGTGTTGATCCGAAGTCAACTGTTGAGGAAGTGCTCGCACCAATCTTGAGCGCAAAATTATTTGAAATCGATCATCGCCTTGTGGAAGCTTATGCCGATAAGTCGCCACGTCTTCCGTCGCCGGGTCGAGGAGAGGAGGAATCCAAGCAGGCAAGAATGCGTCGCGGGTGGTGTGCGCTGTTCGCCGCACCCTGGAATCAACTCAGGCTGTACCGAACTTATCTCGCAGGGGGGACCGTTCTCGCAACGCATCAGGTGGTCAAGGGTTCCGAGTTTGCACACGTAATGGTTGTGATGGATGACGCGCTTGCCGGTGGGTTTCTTATCTCATACGACAAGATTTTTGGTGGTGTGGAGCTTAGCAAGCGGGACAAAGAGAACGTAGGGCTGGGCAAAGAGACGACTATCGACCGCACCTTGCGGTTGCTTTACGTAACCTGTAGCCGCGCCCAGGAATCGCTGGCCCTTGTGCTTTGGTCGTCCGACCCTGCAGCGGCATTGGCTAAAATCAAGGTCAGCAACTGGTTTGCCAATGGTGAGTTTCAGGCAATCCCATAGCTTTGCGCACGGTGAAAAAAGGTTCGATGGGCAACGCTGCTCCAGAGAGCCGGTAAAGGTTGAACGCCCTCCGTATCGGTGGGCAACCGGGCTGAATCCGGAACATCCGTGTTCCCTACAGACGTCTGCAAATGGACGGTAGTTGCCATGAGGATTTTTCTCGGCAACCCCAACGGTTTCAATACTCAACCGGCCCGAAATGCCCACGATAGCCAACCTGGGTGAGGATCAGGCGATTAATGCACTCGATGCTGACCAAGCCGCTCTCCATCGGCCTACCAAAAAGGGCGAGATTTCGAATGGTATCTGCTTCCACATATTGGTTCCGCTCTGGATGGAATCGACGAAGCGACAGGCCATAGGCCGTCTCGAAAGGATGGGCGCCGGTGCGAATCAGGCTGAAAAAGGACGGATAGATAACTCCGTCAAAACCAGCCTCCTTCGCGGCAAGAGCAATGTCGCGGGCAATGTCATATGAGTGAGACCGGGCAAGAAACAACATGTGGATAGCCATATCGAGGCTTTCGAACTCGGTCTCTGTTTCCTCCAGGGGGTGAGTTAGATCCAGTAGCCGCAGATCCCGCTGCCCCTTCAAGGTTGCCACATAAAGTTCATCCTCCGTCGATGCCCTGCATTCATGAATACAGACATCAAGATCTTGTGATCCGTACATCACAGATAAACCTGGAGAATCCAAACGCCCTCTACCTGCGAAAGCTACCGGTGGGCTGTCGTACTCTGACGGCTCAGCTGGACGTTCCGGGCTGACGCGCAGGCGGTAGAATTTGCTGCCCTCGCTGAGCGTTCCTTCAGGGTATTCCCTCAGAATACGTTCAATGATCTGAGGGCGAGTCTTTGGATCCTGCAGCGCTTTTAGTGGTTCTACTTCGCCGACCATCCACAATCGTGGACCATAATGGAAAAATCCAATTTTAGCGGCCTCCTCAATAAGCCTGATGTCGTTCTCAAGCCACGCTGACGGGGCGATGTCGCTCTGGCCGTAACGGTGCTCGTTGAACTGAATCACTGGAGCTGCGCCGTACTCGCACCGGATAGTGGTTCCACTCACGAAGAAGCGCCACGCTAGACTTTTAATGTGATCTAGGGTCAGCTTTTGCCCATCCGGGCTTTGACAATTCGGACAATCGCTCTGTTGCTCAAGACCATGCTTTGCAGCATCGATCCGAAGCCCTTCATCTGTAAAGCAGTTAGAGCAGAGCAGAATTTGACTGGTTGGCTCAGTTTGGTCGGACATATGGGCTCCCTTTGTTTGTTGCCGGGTTCAACAATTGAATAGGACTGAATTTCCTAAACGCTCAAATGATGGCTTTTGGCCGAATCAGATTTCCCGTAGCAACGCAGACTTAAAAGTGACGGATGCGTTTTTACACAGCCTGGCGCTTGCCCCATGACGCTAAGGGTTGCGTTCGACCCAAAGTTGCCGTTGGCGAAAAGAAGCGGAGCGCCTTGGGATGGAGAATAGAGCGGCAAAATCTCGAATGTGAATTCCAGAATCAACTCTGTGTTTCGGTTCCTACCAATGGGGTGCCATTGAAATTTAATCTTTTTCGATTTTGAGGAAAGGATTATCGAGTGGCATCAATTCAAAAAAAATCTTTGGATCCTCAATCAAGTAGCCCTTCAAGGTGGTTCTCTTCCTAGGGCCTTGCACTTGGCACGCCCAGATGTTTAGGCCGTTGCCTCGCTTCCTGTGAACCTTCAGCTTCTCGAACTGCTTTTGCACCCAACGCCATCCCTCAACCTCCTGATCTGAGCCCTGAGAAACGCCTGGAAACTCCTGCGCATAGCGTTGGAAGAGACCGGGCGTGACCAGAAATACGCTGCCACCCACCGTGTGGATTTTGGCCTTGCTGTCATTGATGATCAGCTTGTGGCTCAGAATGCCTTCCTTGACCCAATTCAGGAATGCTTGGCCTGGGTTATCCGATTGAAGCGTTGAAGTATCGTCAGCACTTTCTGGAAGTGCGTCTTTGGCCTCGGGCTCTTCCAATTCGAACATGTCCAGCAGCGTGCCGAGGTAATCGGCATCCTCTAGTGCCATGGGATCCGGCTGCGGTTGGCTTTGACCTGATCCTGCACTGTCTGTCTCGGGCGCTGGTATTGGTACCTGAGTGTCAGTCGAGTGGTCATAAACTGCGACGCTCACCGTTCCGCTGAAAGTCTCGGGCCGGTCTTCGTTCCCCCAAATCAATGCGGGTTGGAGGCGCAGAAAAGTGAAACTCTGCTGCCAGTTGCCTTGCGCGACAAGCGCGGTCCAAATGGCTTTGCCGTCGGGTGTAGACTCAACCAATCCATGTGACTGCAGCTCGTCAAACACGGCGATATTGGACGAGGGAATGCCCTCAATCGATTGCGACAGCAGATAGGCTCGTAGCCTGTCCGTGACCGTCTTACTGACGAGCCAGAGTGCGTCCTGGGTCAGCCAGCCCGCGGCACCTGGCTGGTTGAGTTTCAGCTCATGTTGAACCAGATGACGCAGTCCGCTGATCAGGTGATGTTGCAGCGAATGAGTCGGAGCTTGCAGCGCCTTGCTCGGGTTACCACCGATGTTCTGTGCGGTGGAAACGCGGTCTGCCTGCATCACCAACTCTCCGACCACGCCGGCACGTTCGTACTGGCCCGCCAGGACATAAAGCAGACTGGCCCACAGTGACGGAAATCCACTGAGCCAATCGAGGATTGGCCGGTCGAGAATCTGGGTGTAGAGCAAGCCTGCGGCCGCGCCGTGCAGGTGGTAGTCACGATCCTTGAGGTAGCGAAAACGGTAGGGCTGATCCAGGGATCCCTGCCAAGGATGCCAGACGCTACCGTCTTGGCGTTCGACCAGCAGGTCCACGGCGATCTTGCCGATGTCATGGAGCAACGCGCCATAGGCGATGCCTGCGGACCAAGCGTCGGTCTGGGCTGCTTGGTCTTCGGGTGCGGCGCCGGTGGGAAGCAGATACGACTGACGCAATTTCAAACTGCAAGCGACCAGCTCCAACCCATGGTCGAGCATGCCGCCAAGATAAGCATGGTGGTGCGTCTCGCTGGCCGGGAGTTGTTGGACCAGCTCGGCGTAGCGATGGATCGGATTTAAATAGAGCTGGCTGAATTGCGGATGGGAGAGGGCGGTGTACTGCCAAATGCGATCAAGCAACTGGCGGCGATGCTCGGCTGCTAACAAGCGCTGGGACGATTCGATGGGCAGATACCCGTCGGCGACGTTTACGGTGGGTGGCGGAGGAGGCTTTTGCCTTTTGTGCCGAAACAGGCTGAGCATCATGGTCCTCCCGGGAACTGGCAGAGTCAGTGGCCTTTTAGCCTTTTCGGATAGGGCTCTTACCCTTGACTTCCCATTCCCTTCCAACCCTTACCGGTCCTTTTCCCGCGTATCCCTTTGTGCGGCAATCGGAATATCGATTTGTCTTGGTGCCGTTTTGTTGGATGCGCATGCTGGTACGAAAAAGGGAAGTGTCGGTACACTGCGGTGCGAACTTTATCGGGTCTTGCCATGAACCTCACTGACGCCACGCTCATACTGCTGCTCGCGGCACGTATCCATGGAACAGACGAAGCCGTCAGGGCCTCGGCGAAGAGCGTGGTCAAGAAGCTACCGCGCAGCAAACGTGATCTGATCTACAAAGTGATCGACAGCCGAAGTCCACTCGAGCTGGTGGATTACCTGGCTGAGAATTTGGATGCGTAACGGCGTACTGCGGTTACGGGATTACCTCATGTTCTTTGCGTCAGAGCTTCGCAGTGTGGGGATTTTTCTGGGCATAGAAAAAGGGTCCAACTCGTGTTGGACCCTATGAAGCGTTTGCAGCGGTGAAGTGACGATCAAGCTCCATCGTTCATGCATCGCGAGTCATCCATTACCGTCTGCTTCCGTTGCTGCTCCAGGTTGAGCACATACTCCGAAGCGCATCGGGCCTGGCCACTGGCGCGGAAGATGGCGCGATTGTCAGCCTTGAGCAGGCCGAGCCAGGAGTCGATGTAGCCCTCGTGCCGAAGCTCTCCCCGTATACCGGCGTAGGCACATAAAAAAGCGGCCCCCATTTCGGCGATCAACTCTTCAAATGCATAGTCTGGCGAGCCAAATGGACACGGAGAGGTTACGCCTTCGCGCTGCAATCGAGAGTGGTGTCCGGTCCAGTGCGTCAGCTCGTGAAGTGCGGTGGCGTAGTATCCACCTTGATCGTGAAACTGCGCTTTTGTCGGCAATTGGATGAGATCCCTGATCGGGTGATAAAAGGCTTCGTCGGAAAATCGATGAGTGATATTTGCGCCCGAACTTAGCAACAAACTTTCTGCAGCAGCGTTGGGGAAGAAGGGATCGCTCGGTTCCGCCTCGAGCAAAGTTTCGTTGAGCGTTTCGAGCCCCTCCGTTTGCTCGATGTTGAACAGAAAATGCGTCCTGAGAATGCCAAAGTGAGCGACCTTGGGCTGACCGTTTTCATCGAGTACGGGTTGACCTGACTCGGTCTGTTCCTCGCGCTCCATCGGCTTGTAGAGCACTGCCAGAGTGCTGTGCTCACCCTTACGGATGTGCCCGCCGGCTTTTTTGGCTTGGTTGAAGGTCAGCCAACGGTCTTGGGTGAACCCCTGCAATCTGGCTTCGGCCCAGAGCAACGGTAAATTGATGCCCGAATAGGGGCGCTGTGTGATGGCGTTGATGGGATAGGGCTGGTGATGAGCGACGTCAGTTGAGCCATTTGAGGACCAGGGTTTGATCCAGGGCGCTACGCCTTTGTCTAACGCGGTAACGATCTTGTCTGTCACGTCTTGGTAGATATTGCGCATGGCATTTCCCTCGAAAAACCGGAGGAACGCCTTGCCCGTCGGGGAGGGTTCCCCGGTGGGTATTGGTTGGATTGGTGCAGGACTGCGTATAGCCTGAGTTGGATCAGTGGCCAGGTATGGCCGTTTGCGTTTAGCGTTGCTGCTCTTCCGCAAGCGCTATCAGTATGGCGTTAGGTTGGTCTGATGCCTGAAGTAGGCTGAGGCTCAGTCGCAGCAATGGTTCATGTTCTGCATCACTCACTGAGCCGAACTTGGGTATCTCGAACACCACGTAGGGTGCGTTTGGATCGGCCAGGTGAGCTTTGAAGGCTGCGCGTACGATGTTGCTCAGCCTATCGAGCTGCAGTTTTTCAGGATGATTTGAACCATCGAGCAATACTGCGTGTTGCCACGCGTCTGAAGTGAACACAACGGGCAAGCGCAGAGTGTTCAGTGCTTCGCTTGTGAGTGAGTCGGACATGGGGTGCCTCCGTTGATAGCGCGAAGAAACCTGTCCCATAGGGGAAAGAATTCCCCGCGGTGGGTTGAAGAAAAACAAGAGGGGTTAGGACGAGCCGAGCTCGAAAGATGCTCGGGAGAGCAGTAGGCGTTCATCACCGTGAAGCGTGACCGTGCGAGCCACCGAACGCTAATCGCACTTGGGGGGAACCATCACCGGAGTGACGTAGCTTTGAAGGCTCTGGCTACCTGGGAAGGTGCTGTCGATAACAGCGATCCGTACCCTCTATGTAGCTGGATGATATGGATGGGTCAACGGCCATGGAGGCGCTGGTGCACGAGCTGCGTCTTCTGTCTTCCAGTGAAGAGTTTTCGGCTAGGTAAACTGATAAACGGTCAGGCATGGGCGGTTTTCGGTAGTAGGCTATTACTCCTCTCTCAACCATGAAAACGCTCAGAAGAGGGCGAGACCATGCCGACTCAAAACCGTGTTGAGGTTTCCCGCGTCCGTCACTGGGCGTATACCTGTGGCATGTCGATAAAACGCGGGTATCGCAAGTTGAAAGCATTTGAGTCCCGCACGGCTGAGCGTGCGGTGACGGCAGGTATGCCCGCAGGCAAGCTGCTTGTTCGCGGGAGTTTTTTAATCTTCAAGTTGGCAGTTGCTGCAGGACTGCTTCTAGTTAGCTTATGGCTCACAGTGTCGGTGATAATCCTTATCGCCTTGTGTTGGGCCATCGCGAATGGAACACCTATCAAACCTAAGGATGCTCTCCGTTACAAAGCATATGGCGATCCATATGGTGAGTATGAGTATGGTCGCGCACCCGGTCAGCCTGATTTAAAAGACCTTTAGTCGAGCTCTTCGGTCCCTACCTTAAGGCCTTTCCAGCAGACATCAGAGCTCCAGTGCCCCTTGCACCAGCGTCCTGCGCTTGAGCTGCTCCTTTGCTAAGCATGCCGTCGGCGATTGAGCCAACGCTATATCCTGCCCAGCTCATTGCAGCCAAAAACAACATCGGAAGCACGACGAACATCGCCCCCATCACATACTCAATCACCTGTGCCGTGACGGTTCCATCCATAAATCCGGATGTCGGCAGCGACAACAGCACCTGATTGGACGCCGACACTTGGTTGTACAAGGTATCGAGCATGCTGGAGTCGACCCAGCGGGCCAACTCCCACCAGAAGGTCAGCATGTGTAGCGTGAACAGCGCGAACGTCGCCGTCATGACGGTCTTCAATTGGTAGGTACTGACCAGCAGGATCAGTGGCAGGCTGATGATGACGCCCATGATCAGGAAAGCCTGCACCATCGGCAGGGCAGCGCGTAGTGCATTCATTGCCGGGAAGTTGCTGAAGGAGCCGAGGGCCAGCCCAGTGTTGGTGGCTAAGTTGTTGAGCCCCTGATTGATCGACCCGCCGCGAGCACTGGAGCCGTAGTCCTGGTACACCTGTCCGGGCGACATGGACATCGATTGCTGGCGCGGGCTGACCAGTTCGCGCAGGGTGGCATCCTCGATCTCGTTGCTTGAGCGGCCAGTCAACCAGCCGTTCAGCTGAGTCAGCAGCGAAGGGTCAACTTGCTCGATCAATCGTGCTCGCAACCCGATACCGCTGTCACTCCACCATTGTTTGCAAGTTGGGTAGCCCGCGCCATTCTCCAGCCGTGGCAAGGAAATATCGCGGGTTTCATCGTAGGGCCAACTGACTCGTGGTGTCCGTGAGCGATCGGTGTCGTAGTAGCCCGGTGTGTCGAGAAAATAGCGTGAGCCGATCCAGGACGAATCATGACTTTGTGCCTTGTCCAACTGAGGACGGTTGGTGAACAGCCGAGAACGGGAATAGCCGTAGCAGTCGCGAGTGAAGTCGGCGACTTCCTGTAGCAGTACCTGGTTATCGATGCGAGAACTGTCGATCTCCATGCGCATCTGCCGGATGTCCGGTGCGCAGGGGATGGAGGCGGTGGCCGCTGCGGTCACTCCTTTACTCAAGGCGTGCACCAGAAACCACCAGATTGGCACGTTGGCAGAGCGTTCTCCGATGGTGTTGAAAGTGGTCCCCCAGGCGGTTTCCGCTGGCTTGGCCACGCTGACACCGCAGCGTTGGCTCGCTGCATCGTCGAACGCCATTGAAGCGAGGTTTAGCGGAAAGACCGGCGCGCAGCCGAACAATACGACAATGTAGGCCAGCCAAAGCCGGTTCTCGATTCGAGGTACCGAGAGCAATCCTTTGTTGCCTTCATCCGCGCCTTGCTGACGGGCCGACAACCATTCTTGCAAGATGATTGCACCAAAGGGGGCGGCGAACAGGCCAGTATCGGACAGGACGTTCCAGATACCGTTGTTGATGATCCAGGCCAGCAGCGAGAGGTAAAACTCCAGGTAGCTGTTGGTGCTCATGAGCATGGTAGTGACCTCAAAGTCGGGTGAGTTCGATGCAGGTAAAGTGCACGAGTCCTAATGTCCCGATGCGTTTCACGCGCAGTCGACCCTGGGGTCGATGTCGGTAGCGCCGAAGCAGATCCCACCAGAGCGCAAAGAGGGCGCCGTAGAGCAGGGCGCGCCACCACCGCAGATAAGGTCGTACGGATTCGATTGCCTGCTGCCATGCCTCGAAACTACCCAGCGCAGTACGGCCGATCCAGGCCACCAGTGCGGCGGTCAGGATCATCAGCGCGGCAATCCCCAGACCTGAAAGCAGAGTGAATAGCGGTGAGCGTTTCATGGCTCACTTACGCCTGGCGTCAGCATCAGTGAGTCGGCCCGGCTCAGGGTCGCCTTGCTCGACGGTACGCGAAGCATCGGCGCCTCCGGCATGCCGATCGAGCACCAGGCTGGCGGTGTTGGTGGCCAGCATCTGCCGAACCTGCAGTTCGGTCTGCAGCAGGCGGATTTCGCGTTCCAGGGCGTCGATGTTTTTCGTCAAGGCGGTCTGGGCAGGCTCGGCGGAGGCGATGTTCGGTTCGTGACTGCCTGCCAGCAGCGTGCGAAGTAGCAGCAGTGCCTTGTCGAGTACACTGGACAGGGCCGTTTCACTGGCCAGCCGTCGCGCCAGGAGTTCCTGATCAGGATCGTCGCGCAGGGCTTCGATCACACCCCGGGTCACTGGCAGCATCGGGCTGGAGGCTTTGCTCAGATTGTCAGGGGTAGGCTGCAGAGAACCGGACAGTAATCCTTGCAGGGTCTTGAGGTGTTCACTGTAGGCCTCCTGAACCAGCGGCGTCAGTCCGCTGCCAGCGGTAGCCCGCAGAGTCTCGCAGGTGTCGCAGGTCGCGACTTCGGTTTCGCCCAACACTCGAACAGCCCATTCGGATTCCTCTTGGGGTGAGGTCCATGCCTGGCAAATAGCGCCGCCCAGGCAATCACTGCTACTGATGGAGGCGCTGTCATCCACCGACCGGTTATGCAGCAGGTTGTAGCCCGCGCGCACCACATCGGAGGTTGCCCGGATGGGTGTTTGTCCGCTACCTCCAGCCTTCTGCCCGCCGACCCATGACACCCCATTATTGCCGTTACGGGCCTCGGTGTTTTTCACCGCGGCCACCGCATCACCGCCGGTTTGTTCGAGGTTGCCCTGCATCTCCTGGTTCTTGGCCAATGCGCCCCAGCCGGCTTGGCCGACCTTGTCTGCCATCTTCTCGGCCATGGCCTGGCAGGTCAGCTTGGAACGGTCGAAGTCGATGCGCCCTTGCATCACCCCGTTACTCAACAATTCATAAAGGCCGGGGTTGGCGCGCTGGATGATCAACGCAGGCAGCGACATCACCGCTTGGGTCGCGTTCTGCACAATGCTGCCCATGATCTGCTGGAACCCTTCGGTGACGCCGTTCAACTGGTTTTGCAGGGTGTTGGTGAGGCTCATGTTTCCGCACATCATGTTCGCTTGCCAGGATCCGCCGACACCGAGCCCGTTGGGGCGATAGAGCGAGCTCGGCGAGCCCGCTGCCGAGCCGCCACCGATGGTGTACATCACCCGGTCGTCGAGCACTTCGCCTTGAGTGCCTAGACGGTAAGCGTCCTCGGCGGCGTGGGCATGCGTGGCCACGGCGAGCAGTCCGCAGAGCAACAAACTCATCGGGCCCAACCATGGTCCTGCAAGAAGCCGCCTCATGAAGCACCACCTTCGAAGTCGATGCTGAACAGGAAGGTCTGTCCCTCACGCTTGCAGCAGCTATAAGGACGCCACAGCGACCAGGCGTAGCCTCCATCCGCGCTCTGCACCGGATCGCTGGGGAAGATGGCACATGTGGGTTGAACCACGGGGGAGAGCAATTGCCATTTGTGGGTCGAAGCGTCGTTTTCAACGATTGGGCCAGGCGGCCAATAACCGTCGCGTGGTACGGGTATGAGTGGGACATACACGTGCGGTTGCCAGTTGCGGGTAATGACATCGCCCGCCCGCTGCGCCATCACTGCAGCGGCTTTGAAGTCGTCGGGTTGTACCAGATATCCTTGCCGGGGATAGACGTTGCCCCACATATTCCCCGCGAGCTGACGACCGATCTCACGGACTCCCGGTAAGAGCGACTCGGGGTAGAGGCTTTCCGGGATGCCATGACGCCAGGCCAGTGAGTCCCAAGTGCTCAGGTAGTAGGGCATGAACGCCGTGGCGCCGCTGGCGCAGGCGTAGCCGGATTGCAAGGCCAGTTGCGTGGCTGCCCAGCCACCTGGATGACCGATGGCATCAACGTTTTTGAAACGAGGCAGATTATCGCGCTGGGTGTTCGGCGTGATCAGGTTACCGCCTCCTTCCGCACCACTTATAGGAGCGGATAGGGCGGCCATCTCGGTCCAAGGATTGGCACCGGTGGTGGCATAGCTCGAGACCACTAGCTCAGGAATGAAATGACGAACCTTGGTTGAGGTTTTAACTGTGCAGCCGAAGGGGGTGCAGAGCAACCAAAAGCAGATGCCGACGACTCTGTACTCGAGGCAGTCTGGAGAAAGTACGGAGGCGGTAACGTTGCCGGTATCCAGCGCTACGCTTGACCCGGATGCCAGCAGAATGCTCAGCACCAACGGATGTAATTTCTGGGGCGAAATGTGCGGGCAGGCAGCAGACATGATCCTGGCTCTGGGTGTATGGCCTGGACAGGTTCAATAATCGAGAGAGGGGTGTCAGTGAGAAAGCCGAACGCAGGATTGTCGGTTTATAACGATCTTCTAGATCAGCAGAGGGTCATTCAGCGCTCAGCGTACGAGCAAGCGCGTCAGACTCGATGAGCAACTGATCCGTTTTGATCTCGAAAATGTTGGCGAGTTTGCAGAGGACCAATAACGACGGGTTGCCTACCCCTCGTTCGATTTGACTCACGTAGGTACGATCCACCTCGGCCATGAGCGCCAATTGCTCCTGGGTAAGGTTCTTCACGCGTCGCATCGAGCGGATATTTTCCGCGAGTTGCAGACGGAGCTGTTCGTAGTCTTGAGTCATGCGCGCAAACTGCGCCTTGAGGGACTCTCAATCCACGGGATATAGTCTACATTGGCTCTGATTCGGGCTTTTTTGACGCTTAAGCCGAGTGTCAATTTTGTTTCTATGCTGCTTAGAGCAGACCGAGCATTAATAAATAATCGAAAGCTAAGGTGTCTATGGACGAAAATTACGTTTCAATTCCGGCGGCGGACGGCTGCCCGAGCCTTTTGACACCGTGGGGCAGCGAATTTGCGCCTATGATCGGACGTGGCGTGCAATGCGCCCAGGCCTGGCTTAATACACCCGGTAACGTACCGCTGTGGTGGGAACTGACGCAGGCACGGAAGACTTGTCCGGCAGGAGAATCTCAGGATGCTTTCGAAGCAGGATTTTTATTGAGAATTCAGCAACGGCTTCAAGGCTTTTCACCGTAGCCGTGCGGCTCCAACCCTGACGATATGGCCTACACGGGAAAATTTACTGGAAGGTATGGTTCCAGGCTCCATTCCTCTAGAATGGAGTTCTGACAGAAGTGGCGTTGGTCTGTGATAAACAGATTTACCTAGCTAGGATTCTGATAAGTGCAGATTCTGCACGCTCTGAGAACGTGGAGCGCGATATGAAAGCCGACCAAGTGTTGAGTGACGATCTGGTGAGCCGACTGGAGGGTAAAATCCCAGCCATGGCTGAAGGTGCGATCAATACGGCCTATATCAACGCGCTGGCGGCCGGACGCAGCGTGATGGAAGTCATGGACGGCATGCTCGTTGAGACGACTGCTGATGGTAAGCACAAGGTTATTCGAGTGGCCAAGCCCAAGCATAAAGTGACCTTGGGCGGGATTATCAAGGTGCACCGCTGCTCATGACTGTCCCTCGGCTGAGGATGTTTGCCGGTCCTAACGGTTCCGGCAAAAGCACGATGAAGAGTGCCGTCCATTCCCACCTGATCGGTATCTATATCAACCCGGATGAAATCGAAAAGGCTGCCAAAGAGGGCGGGCGTCTGGAATTCAGCGATTTTCAGCTGGAAACCAAAGGTGATGAGGTTCTCGGTTTTATCAAGGCGCATCGCCTGATCCGGTCGGCCCAGCTTGATGAAGAGGCGGCCAAAATAGACTTCAGCAGCAACGGCCTGAATTTTCAGACCGTGGCAATGAACTCCTATTTTGCTTCCGTGCTCTCTGATTTCATGCGGCACAAGCTCCTTGAAGCCCAGTTGTCTTTCACCTTCGAAACGGTGATGTCTAGCGAGGACAAAGTCGCTTTTATGCTTAAGGCAAAAGCGTCGGGATATCGAACCTACCTCTACTTTGTCGCCACTGAAGATCCTGACATCAATATCAACAGGGTCAAGAACCGTGTCGCGGCAGGTGGGCACCCAGTCCCCACGGAAAAAATTGTGCAGCGCTACGGTCGTTGCCTGAACCTATTGCCGGCAGCCATCGCAGCTTCGAACCGGGCTTATATCTTTGATAACTCCGGCGCTGATCTGGTGCTGCTCGCTGAAGTAACAGACGGGACTGACCTTGAATTCAGGGCTGATGAGATCTCTGACTGGTTCATGCAAGCCTACGTGGAGAAGGTTTTCAAGGATTTGCTGCCGGGTTGATCGAAACCAAGGATCAGCTCCGTTTCACTTAATTCCTCGCATCCTATCGATACGTTCAGCTACCCGGTAAGCCGCCTCCAGTTCCGAGCAGCCGGTGCTCTGCATCAGTGTCCAGCGCTCGGCTTTTTCCTCGGGCTCCGTCATGGCCAGGGCGAGATAAAGACTGGGCGGCACGGCCCGAAACAGCGTCTCGAGCTTCTTCGATAGCACAACCCCCTCAGTGTATTTCCCCGGCTCCTTACTGGCGGAGAGCAGCAAGGCCTTCTGTGCCGGCGTGAGTTTCTTGAACCGTGCGATTTCTTCGATTTCCGCAGGCGGCATGTTCAAGCAAATCCACCATTCGATCATGTTGAGCATGGTCTGCGCGGCAGTGGGAAAGTCGGCAAGGTTTTGCGTCGCCAGCCAGAACCAGGCTCCGAGCTTGCGCCACATCTTGGTCCCCTTGACCACGAATGGCGCCAGCAGTGGATTTTTGGTGATGATATGGCCCTCGTCGGAGACCATGATGATCGGTCGGCCCAGATACTGGTCGCGCTCAGCAAGGTTGTTCACGGTGTTCATCAGGCTGATGTAGCTGATGGACATTTGTGCTTCGTAGCCTTCACGAGCATAGGTGGCCAGGTCGACGATGGTCACATCGCTTTCGGGCCAAGGCGTGCCTTCACGATCGAACAGTTCACCCTCGAAACCCTGGCAAAACAGGTCCATGGACTCGCCCATTTCCTGGGCACGCTCGCGACGTTTCTCTGGCAAGTGCGGGTCGGTGGCGACGCGCAGCAACGCGTCGCGCACGTCGCGAGTCAGTACCTGGCGCTCCGCTGCGACACAGGTCTGTGCCGCATCTAGGATGCACTCGCGGATCAAGCTGCGATCGGCTCGACTCAGGCGCGCTTCTTCCTTGGCTTCGCCACCGGTGATCATCAGGCGGGCGGTGATTTCCAATTCGCCGAGAACATCGCGCTGGTCTTCGCGACTGGTTACCATCTCATCGTCCCACTCATCGATCGATAGACTCGCCACCTGATCCGGCTGCTCGACCAGGCGCCAGGCATCGGCGAACGGGGCGAGGCTGACCGCGGTACCAAGTTTCAATTGGACCTTGTTGACCGATAGGCCTTGCGTTGCGAAGTAGTCGCCCTGTAAACCGAATGAGTTACCGGCCTCAACGATGAACAGGCGAGGGCGGTACACCGCCATGACCTGCATCAGCAGGGTGACCAGGGTGGCCGATTTACCGGCGCCGGTCGGGCCGAATAACAGCAGATGGCCGTTCATGGCTCGGTCTAGGCGTGACAACGGATCAAAGCTCAACGGCGAGCCACCACGATTGAACAGTGTGATGCCCGGGTGGCCGGTGCCGGTGCTGCGACCCCAGATGGGAACGAGATTTGCCAAGTGTTGAGCGAACATCAGGCGTGTGTACCAGTTGCGTGTGTCGCGGGCCGGGTTGTAAGTCATCGGCAGCCAACGCAGGTAACTGTTGCACGCGGCGACTTCATCACCCTCACGTACCGGTTGCAGCCCCGCACCCAACAGCGCGTTGGCCAGGCTGACCGATCGCTGGTGCAATTGCTGTTCATCGTGACCGCGCACGTAAAATGCCAGGGTGCCCCGGTATAGCTTGTGCTGACGGCCGATGATCGCGCGAGCCTCTTCAACATCCTGGCGGGTCTGGGTCGATGCCAGGTTTTCACCGATGGCTTTGCGCGCCAGACGGTTCAGCTGCTCCTCGAGCACATCTTGGGGTTTGACCACCAGGGTCAGACTCATCACCGTGCCTTCGGGTAACTGGTCGAACAGCGCATTCACTGCGTCGCCCTTGCGAGTTTCACCAGTGAGTTGACCAATCAAGGGAGGCCGCCGCAGTTTGTCCACCACCATGACCCGATGGGGTTGTCCATCGAAGTACCAAAGTCCCTGTTGCACATCCGAACGCGGTTCGTTGAAAAACAGCCGCTCGGCGAAGTCGTGATCGAAGGGTAACTCCAGTGACACGCCATCACTTGACTCCGGATAGGCCACGCATTGGTAGAAATCCTCGGGCGCTTCATCCGTGAGTCTGGGCGCCGGATTGAACCAGGGCAACAACCAAGCATACAGACCGTGGGCATCGACTCGCACCGATTGCACCCCGCATGCCTGCAACGAAGCCACGATACGTTCGCAAGCCTGCTGTAGGGATTGCACCGGGGTAAGTCCCATCTCCTCAATGCCATCCTCAAGCCAGCGATAGATCACCAGGCGCACCCGTCGATTATTGCCGCGCCAGGGTAGGCGCGTGACGGCCTTGTCCTCGAACAGACCTCCCGGCTTGGCGATGGCCTTCAGATGACGACGACTGAGTTCCAAAAACGTTTCGGTGAAGACCGTGCCTCGCGCGCTGTCTTGAATATAATCGGTGAGACGCGTCAGGTAGGGGGTGAAGTCGTTATCGTCCTGGCAGAAAAACTGCGCCACCCAAGGCGCTTGGTCCAGTTCGTCAAAGCTATCCTGCAGGGCGTCTTCGAGGGCATCGCGGGCTGTCACAAGCCAATCGGGTTCGCGCCCTTCAGTGCCGATAGGCAGCAACTCGAACACCGCCCCCACCGAGCGATTGTCATCCAGTAGAAAACACTGCTCGGTGTCGAGGTATTCGACCCAAGGCAGATGATCGGTGAAGCTGGGGTTGTGTGCATACAGTGCAGCTTCATCGGCCAAGGTGGCACGAGGGCGCAATGGGTGCCGCCAGGCTTTCCACGCAGAAGTGCGGCTGCCCGAATCGCCGGTATGCACTACAAGTCTTCCTGACGTTCACCGGGCAATGCGTACTGCACCCGTTGGTAGAACGGAAAGACTGTCGAGTAACCTGGGATCGGTGCCTGCTCGGTACCACTCAGGTGCGGGTACACGTACAGCACCAGATCGGGATTGGGCAGGCGAGGGAACAGATTGTGAATCTCGTTCGCCGCTGTACGCGTATACGGCTCTTGGAGGGAGACCGAGAAATCTGCTGGGGCTAACGGGCGGCGTAACTGCTGCCGAGCATCCAGCAGTTGCTGCTGAGTGCCTTGCGAACCGGCGTTGGTCCAGATGTCCAGCATGGTTTGCTCGCCATGGGGCAGCAGCGTCTCCTTATCGGTGGAACACCCCGTCAGGACCAAGGAAAACACGCTAATCCAGGTCAGGCAGAGAGACGTGGTCTTTTTCATGGCGAACGCTCCGGCCCTTGGGCTCGTAGTCGATGGTGATCTCATGGTCGAGGTGCAGCGCGACTTGGGCGGCCGGCGGCACGTATACGGCAGCAAAGGCTTCGCCGTAGAGTTTGTTGATCCACTCACGGATGTCGCTGACCCCGCCACTGAGAATTGAATTCAGCGCGCTATTACCACTGCTGCTGGTGATTCCGAGCGTACTGCCGCCCGAACTGATCACGCTGCTGTTGTTCTGCCCATCCCCGAGCAAGGAGGCGACACCGGCGCCAGCTGCCGTGATCAGACTTTGGCTGCCGAGGTACTGCTGAGCGTTTGAGCGGCGCTCACCGGCAATGCAAGGAATGCCATACGGATCGGACAGATAACCGAGTCCGCCACGAATCTTGTCTGTGTTCGAGCTCTGGGGGGTGGAGGCATTGCGGCTGGCTACCGTCTTCGGCTGAGGCACCGTGCGGATGGTGCCGTCTGTGAATACGAAAGTGATCGACTCGACTTGCCCGCGAACGCAGGATAGCGTCCAGTCACCGGACGCTGTGCCACTCATCACGGCGCCCGCGACGTCTGGCAGGTCGATGCCGTTGGCCGTCAGATTCTCGGGACCGACCAACACCTTGAAGGGGTAAGGATCATTCACGGTGCCGTCCACCGGGACTCGACCGATCAGCGCAGTCATGGCGACCGAACCCATCAATGTTGCGTTTTCAGGAATGGTGTAAACCGGTTTCGCGCCTTCGGCACGATCGACGGATCGCGCCAGGTCGCGCTTATTGTTGGTGACCGCGCCTAGCTGCTTCTGGCTGCGGTCGATGGCATTTTCCTTCAAACCCTCCAGTGAGTTGAAGGCAGTCGGCAGACTCAGGGCGGACGCGGTTTTGGTTATGCCCCGGGCGTCGGTGGACGGAGCATCCGAGGGCTCAATCCACTGCAGCGCATCGTTGGCAGAATGCTGTCCTTCGAACTGCGCCCCGTCGCCCGGCTCAAGCCCCAATCCGATCGGAATGTCCTTGCCCTTGCCGGTCAGCCCCGACAGCTGTTCCTGCAATTGCGTCAGCAGACCACGGGCCTGGCGACTGTCTTGTTCCGCTTTGAGCCGGGCCTCGTTGGCTTGGCGACGGCCTTCGTCGACCTGCTGGGTCACGCTGCCAAGCGCGGTCTGTATGCGCGAATCAACGCTGTTTTCCCGCTCGCGCAGACGGTTGTTCTCCGCCTGCAGTGAATCGTTATGTTTTTTCAGGCCGAGCATGTCGCTGCGCATGGCCTTCACCTGGCCGACCAGGGTGGCAACCGTGTCGCGTGGGGTATCCCCCGCAATACCGAGCGACTTTGCTTGCTCGGCGGATAATTGAATATTGCCCTGATCAATTGGGTGCTCTGGAGAAGGTGTGCTGCCACCCGCGACCCAGGTTTTCAGAATGATAAACACCACGCCTAGCAGCACAGCCGGTACTAGCCATCTGAGCAAGGCGTTAGCTTTCATCGTCAGTACCTCGCGCAACGGACGGGAGCAGCACGGCTTGCTCGAGGCCGGCACCGTGAGTGACGAGGTAGGCAATCGTGGTGTCTTCAGCACTGCCGACAGGCCCGAGGAAAGCATGCTGGAAGGTCGCGGCGAACAGCTTCGCCTGCAGTCGACGAGAATCGAGTTGCACCGTGTCTGAACCACGATTACGCAACCTCACCGCCGTCACCCAGTAGTCACCAAGTCGCCAGGCGGCGATGGGTGTGCTGGACACGTTTTCAGTCGGCAGCAGGGTCGGCAGTGCGGTGCGCAGCTTGAGCGGGACGCGGCGTACGCCGGGCAGGGATTCTACGGTGCGCAGCGGCGCGTACAGGCTTTGCGCGGCGTAGCGCGTCAAAGCGACCGGGATCGGCGTACGTTCTGGAACAGGGGCGGTGCTGGATTTAGCCTCGGTAGCTTGCACCTGGGCATTCTTGAGAATACGCACGGGCTCCAGAGGCTGATCGCCGGGGGTGGCTGCGATATCTAGCAGGATAATCTCGCCCGTCGAGACCGATTGCAGTTGCAGGCGGGTCGGAGCAATGGCTTCCGACGCTCGCAGGTACAGCGTGCCGCCGGTTGATTGCACGCGCAACTTGCCCGTCAGGGTTGAGGGCACACCGACGCGAACAGCCTCATCGACAAAGACCACTCGCTCCTGATTGATAACCAGCGGGACCGCAAGGGGAAGGCGTTCCCAGTGCATCAGCTCGACGGCCTGCGCTGCAACTCCCCATAGCATCAGTGCGATGGTGAGCCCCAGGGTAGAAATCCGCGTCATGGCTCACCTCCAGGCGGAGCAATTTTTTGCGGCGTGCCCTGATAACAGTCCAGTGCCAGCCCCCACTTATTGCGCTCGGGATCCAGATCAAAACGCACCACGCGCAATGGATAACGCACCAACACCCGTTTCACCGGTTCGGCGGCATAATATTCGTCGGCGTTGAGGTCGAGGGTGACCAGCCAGCTGTCGCGATCGAGTTGCTTGACCCTGAGTTCCGGATCTTCGCTGTAACCGCGGCCCAGAATTTCGTAGACGCCACGCACCCGCTGGCGCAGTTCGCCGGCGGCCTTGCGGTATTCGTAGTCGCCATCGAGGAAGGTCTTGCAGGAGGGTGTCAGATAAGACTGCAAGCCATAGATGGCGCGACGATAATCCTGCTCGCCATCCGAGGGCCAGCGGTTGAGCTGACCAAAGATGTACAGGGCAAAGGCATACACATTCTCTGAGGGGATATCCCACCACTTGCGCGTGCTGCCCGAGCGCAGATCCGGGGGGACATGCACGGTCAAATCGGTCGGTGCCGAGCGCCAGCCATACCAGAGTCCGGCGCAGAGCATGGCGAGGATCGTTACCGCCAGACGCAGGCTGAGGATATGAGCCTGCTGGGCATCGACCTTGTTTCGAAATCGGCTCATGGTTGCCACCGAGATAGGGCAGGGTGCAATTGACGCGAACGGCGAACCGTCCAGGCACCGGAGTGCAGAATCAAACGTCCGCGACCCAGCCGCCAACGGCTAGCCAATACCCATTCGAGCTTGCGGTACAACCAGGTTTCGGGGCGAGCCCGTTTGGCCCGACGCAGCAGTGTGCCACCGGCAAATAACACCACCGCCATGCTTGCGATCATACTGGTAGGCGCCACGGCAATGGAGGCGGTGGCGATCGCCAGAGGAACACCCAACACCAGGCCGACGAGAACGCCGATACCGAGCGCCACCCACATCTCATCATTGGTCAAACCCCGCAATACGGCGGGATCACGATTGAGTCGCTCCGGCAGAAAGACCAAGGTGCCGTCGGCAAGACGTTCGATAGTGTCGTTCATGCCCACCTCACAGAATTGCTGCAGCCTTGGTCAGAAACCAGATGATGATCACCACCAACAGTGCTCCGATGCCGACTACGGCACCGAGGTCCTTCCAGGTCTTGCGCTGATTCTGCACGTCGGCATAAACCGTCAGTGAATGCCAGGCCACACCGAGAAACGCGAGCAGGGCGATCAGCAGACCAAGCAGGATACCGCCGTCGTAGGCGTAGTTTTTGATCGTTTCGATCAACCCGGATCCTTCACCGCGCGAAGGGGCTTCCATGGTGGGGAGCTCGGCGAAAGCTAGGCTTGGGCCGAGTACCAGCAGCAGACCGATCAAGCGTTGGCTGGCACGATCTCGCAGATTGTTTTTCAGAGGGGCAAAGCACTTGAGCATGGTGGCGATCTCCTGGGTTAGGACAGGGTGAAGAACATCAGGACCAACAAGGTGAGCAGCACGCGTGCGGTACTTCCGCCAAGCGCGCCGAAGCGCACACTGCCGGTGGCCCAACCCCGGTAAGCCGTCCACATCACCCAGGCGCACCAAAGCAAAGCCAGAACCAGAACCATGGAGATCCAAAGCGCCGAACTGCTTTGTGTCGAAAAACCGGAGGCGTTTTGAAAGGCTGCGGTCTGAGCGTCAGTCAAGCTCATGGCGATAACTCCACGGGCGGAGTGTCGAGGCGGTAGTCGCCGATCAGTTCACCAGGATCGCGAGGTTGAGCACGGGCGGGGGAGAGATAGCCCTGCACACCCTGGCGAATACGTTGGATGTCCTGAGACAGGCGGGGATAGTCGAAACGGTAACGGACATCGGGTTCAGCCGTGTTGGCTGTCTTAGCTCGTGTCACAAGGCGTTCGATGGTGTCGAGTTGCTGCTGGATAAGACAGAGCTGGACCTGCTCTGGGGCGGAAACGGCATAGCTACTGTTATAGGTCAATGCTATTGGAAGTAGCAAAAAACTGCGGATGTTTTTAGTCAACATGATGCTGTTCCGAATGAGTTTGGAGGCAGCATCAAGTGAGCAGATAATTCATTCAGTAGAAAATCTGAAGTACGTTCAGTCGCATTTAGGTGGTGGTAGAAAATTCACTTAAGTTCGACACGTGCTCCAAGAAGATTTTCATAGTCTTCAAGTGGAACGTTATCCAGTTGTAGCTATACTTCTCTGCTAGATATTGATCGGCATGGAAACAGCAGTAATGCTTCCTCCATGCTGGCAAGTTTGATCTGAGTCTCTTCATACTCATCGGCAGGCCATGAACCATGAACGATCCCGCACCCTGCGAACAAATGACAGTGTTGATGCGTGATTAGCGCAGAACGCAGGGCTACCGCGAAATCTCCATTACCTTTTGAGTCCAGCCAGCCCACGGGCCCCGCATACCAACCTCGGTCAAAGCCTTCGTGGCGACGGATGAAGCTCATGGCTGTGGTTCTTGGCAAACCACCGACCGCCGGCGTGGGATGCAGCGCCTGCACGCCGTCCAGCAGGTGTTTGCCGGTGTTGAGCCGCGCAGCGATGGGCGTGCTCAAGTGCTGCACCGTGGCCAGTTTCAGCAAGCCGGGGCGCGGCGCGGCCTGCAGTTCGCTGACCTTGCCGGTCAGGGCCTGGGTGATGGTCTGCACCACTAACTGGTGTTCGTGCTGCTCCTTGGGGTCGGCGAGCAAGCGTTCGCCTATGGCGTGATCCTGGTCGGCATTGATGCCGCGTCGCGCACTGCCCGCCAGGGCGTGGGTGGTCAGGCGGGCGTCATGGCAACTGAGCAGCCGCTCGGGGGTGGCGCCCATGAAGCAGTGCCCGCCACGATGCAGGGCGAACAAGTGGGCAGCGTTGCGACGGGCGTGTAGCCGACGCATCACCGCACCGCTGTCGAGGGGCGCGTCCAGTTGATAGTCGACATGCCGCGCCAGCACCACCTTGCTCAGCTCGCCAGCGGCGATGGCTTGCAACGCCTGGTCCACCTTGGCTTGCCACTGCGGTGAAGGCAGCGCGGTGCATTCGAGTACTTTGGATGAGGTGGCGGCCAAGGCGGGAGGGTTGAGCAGTTGTGCGTAGGCCGCGAGGCTGTCGCGGATCAATGCCGCCGGGTCGCTGCCAGGTTCGACTACCCGCTGGCAGCGCAGCCAGCGGCCGTCGGCGTCTTCGCTGAGCAGCCAATGGGCCAGATGAAAACTGGCGTCAGCGAAGGCGGCCCAATGTGGCGCGCATGGCCGCTGTTCATCGAAGCGCATGCCGCCCAGCAGCAAAGGCGCCTTGGGCCCATCGATCACCGCGTCGGCGCACAGTGCGAACCATTGGCGGTTTACTTCTAGCATGCGCTGGGCGCCGCTGGCCTCGATCTGCCAGGCGCAGCCAAGACCGAACAGCGTCAGGTCCGGCGAGTGCGCGCACCAGAAAAAACCCTGCCGGTGGGCTTCGTAAAGGGCCACGGCCTCCAGCGTCGGTGCGGCGTGCGAAGAAACCGCGATGACTGGCCGTTGATACGCCACCGCACGCTGGTGCGCGGTCTGGAACACCTTGAGCAATGCGGCCGCGTTCATACGACCTTGCTCTTTTTCTGTAGCCAGAAGGCGGTCTGCTCGGCGATGTACCAGTGGATAATCTGGTTGAACAGCCCTTCGATAAATTCACCGTCCAACCCGGCGGCCTGCGCCCATTGCCGGCGCTGCGGCAACATCGTCGCGACGCGCTCCGGAGCGGCGATGCTGGCCTGGTCAGGCTTGAACGCGGAGGCGGCCTTGACGTACTGCATGCGCAGGCCGAGGGCGTCGATGATTTGCTGGTCGAGGCTGTCGATGGCATGACGAATGTCCGAAAGGCCAGTGCAGTGTTCTGGGGTTTTCATACCGAGTCTCCCTGATGGTCGGCGGTGCGACGCAACAGGTGACGGATCACCGGTCGCGGCTGATGCCTGAGGTAAAAGTGGTCGCCGTCGAACAGGCGGATATCCGGGGTGTGGTCGCTAAGGTCGGCCCAGGCGCGGGCCTGTTCGAGGCTGACTTGCGTGTCATCTCGGGCCAGCAGTACGTCGAGTGGTGCCGCCAGTGGTGCGAGGCGCGCAGGCCGCCAGGTTTCGATGGCCTGGTAGTCGCTGCGCAGGGTCGGCAAGAACAACGCACGCAGTTGCAGGTTGGCCCACAGGCCGGCGGCGTCGGCGTCCTGGCGCAGGATGTCGGCGACCAGCGCATCGTCGTCCTGGCGGTGCAGGTCACTGGGCGGTTGTCGATGTGGAGGCGCGTGACCCGAGACAAACACATGGGCGGCTCCAGAACCTGCTGCTTGCAGGCGCACCCCCACGGCGTAAGCGAGCGCCGCGCCCATGCTGTGGCCGAACAGCAGCAAGGGCCGGGCGGGAAGCGTTTGCAGCGCTTCGGTAATGTGCCCGGCGAGGCTGTCCAGGCACGGGATATGGGCTTCGTTGAAACGCTCTTCACGCCCCGGATACTGCACGGCCAACAGGTCGATATCTCCCGGCAGGTGTGCCAGCCACGGGCGAAAGAAACTCGCGCTGCCCCCGGCATGGGCCAGGCACACCAGACGCGCCCGCGCCTGTTCGCTTTCTCGCAGCACGCGCAGCCAGGGCGATGCAACGCCGCTCATAGCGCCAGCACCTGCTCCGCCAGGGCCTTGCGGTTAACCTTGCCGAGGCGTGTCAGCGGGAACTCGCGCAGCACCTGCAAGCGATCCGGCAATTTGTAGGCGGCCAGCCCGCGTTCCCGCAACCAGGCGTTGATCGAGGCCAGGTCGACCCGCTCGCCGTGGGCCAGCACGCAGGCGCAACTGCGCTCCCCGAGCAACTCGTCGACCAGGGCCACCAGCGCCACATCGCGAATCAGCGGATGCCCGAGCAGCAGGTTTTCGATCTCTTCCACGGGGATTTTCTCGCCACCGCGATTGATCACATCCTTGCTGCGTCCCTCGACGATCAGATGCCCCTCGGGCAGGCGTCGCACCAAGTCGCCGCTGCGGTAAAAACCGTCGGCGGTAAACGCGCGCTGGTTCTGCTCGGCGGCGTTGTAATAGCCGCGAATGGTGTAGGGCCCACGCACCAGCAATTCACCGACGGCACCAGGGGCCACCGACTGGTCGTCGGCGTCGACAATGCGGATCTCGTCGTCGGCGGTCAGCGGCAGCCCCTGGGTGTCGAACACCCGCGCCTGCGGATCATCCAGTGGCGTGAAGCACAGCAAGCCCTCGGCCATGCCGTACACCTGTTGCAGGCCGCAGCCCAGGACCGGGTGGATGCGTGCGGCGATCTCGGCCTTGAGCCGGGCGCCGCCGACCTGCAGCCATTGCAGGCTGCCCAGGTCGTTATCGGACCACTGCGCGACTTCCAGCCACAGCAACACCAGCGGTGGGATCAGGGCGGTGTGGGTGATGCGTTCGCGTTCGATCAGCTCAAAGGCGGTGTCCGGGCTCGGTTCCGGCGCCAGCACCAGGGTAGCGCCGACACTGAACACGCCCAAAGCACCAGGAGAGGCGAGGGGGAAGTTGTGCGCCACCGGCAGTGCGGCGAGGTATCGGGTATTGGCATCGAACCCACACGCCTGGGCGGCCAGGCGCGCATTGCACGCGTAGTCGTCATGGGTGCGCGGGATTAGTTTGGGCAGGCCGGTGGTGCCGCCTGACAACAGCAGCACCGCCACCTCCCGTGAATCCGGCGCAGGCAGTTCGCGCGGGCTGGCTACGCACTGCGCCAGCGGCACGAATTCCTCGGCGGCACCGACCACCCACACCTGTTGCAGGCTCGGCACTTGCTCGCGCAGTGTGCGCGCCAACGGGCGATAGTCGAAGCCCAGATGCTGATCGACAATCACATAGGCGACTGCCTGGCTGAGGTGCGCCAGGTGCGCCAGTTCATGTTCGCGATGGGCCGGCAGCGCAAACACCGGGATCACGCCCACACGCAGCAGGGCGAAGGTCAGGCTGAAGAACTCGGCGATATTCGGCAACTGCACGAGCACCCGCTGGCCAGCCACCAGCCCGCGCTCGGCAAGGCCGGCGGCCAGGCGGTCGGCCTGATGGTCGAGCTCGGCGTAGCTCCAGCGCCGCGAGCCGTCTACCAGCGCCTCCTTGTTTGGCGTGCGCCGGGCCTGCCCGCGCAGCAGTTCGCCCAAGGGCACGCCGCGCCAGTAGCCTTGCTCGCGGTAGCGGCGAATAAAGTCGTCGGGCCAGTCTGTGCATCCATCAAGCATGGCAATCTCCTTGGGCAGTCGGGCAGCCCAGCAACTGGGCACCGTGCAGATTCAGCGGGTGCGTAAGGCCGGTGACTTGCACCGCCTGTACGCCGGTGTGCGTGGCCGGTTGCAGGCGCAGCAGCGGATCATCGCCAGCCAGCAGGTCGAGGGCGGTTCTGTCGTCGGGGTGTACGCCCAAATGAACCGCGGCCAACCCGGTAGCGCCATTGGGGTGGACCCTGTGCGCCGGGTGCTGGGACGGTGAGTAGGGCGTGACCAGGAAGGGCAAGCGATCATGGCGCGGGTACACGAAACGAAAGCGCGTCTGACTGCCATCGGCGCAGGTGCGCCGCCAATTCACCGTACGTCCCATGCTGACCCCGCAAGCCGCCAGACCCTTGAGGCGAGGCGCCAGGGCCGGATCTTCGCAGAGCAGGGCCAGATCGCAGAAGCCTTCGCCCTGGGCGGCCCAGCGCAACATGCGCCGTCCGGCACCCCGGCCGACCAGGCAGTCAATGGGCCACTTGAACAGCCAGGCATGGCGCGGCGTGGTCAACAGTTCGATGATCGGCCCCTGGCTGAACCAGATGTGCGCGTGTTGTGCGCTGGCTTCGGCAGTGGCGTAAGTGACCTCGAAGCCGGCGGCGCGAAAATTCGCCACGGCCTGATGCAAGTCGCGCACCCACAGCAGCACATGGCTGCAGGCGGAAGAGGATTGGGCAGTGTTCAAAACGGCAGGGCTCCCAGCAGTTGGGCGGTGTCGTCACCGCAAGGGGGTTGTACGGCGTCGGCACGGGCATGGAGTTCGGCCAGTGACAGCGCACGCGGCACCCTGGGCTCGATCAGTTCGGGCATGCCGATCAGGCCGTTAATTTCGCGCCAGGCCATGGACACCTCGGTGGCCCACACGCCGCTGCGCAGGCGGCGTGTGGGGTCGGCGATGTCGCGACACAGTTCACCCAGCGCAAGGCTGACCGCGTCGGGCCAGAGCTGGTTGAACACCTGGTGATAGCTCGCTGGAATCTGCGGGTCGAGCACCACCATCGTCGGCCCGGCCAGGCGTTCGCTGCCGGGGCCGGCCATGATCAGGCGGTCGGTGTTGTCCCGTAGGGCATGCAGGCGCGGGTTCCACAGTACCGGGCCATGGGTGTCGCCCAGGCTCAGCACGCCGGCTTCGCAGCCCACTTCGAGGCGATGCAACAGGAAGGAATGGTTGTCCGGGTCCTGTGGGTGCACCTGGTTCTGAATGCGCAGGCTGATCGGCACACCGTTGAAACTCGCGTTGAGCCGCATGAAGGGTTGCGCCCCGACCCCGGCGGCTGGTGCCGCGAACACCCAGGGCCGTAGGCCACCGGCCAGGCGCCCGAGAATGTCCAGCAGCGGGTAGGCCACCTGGCTGTTGCAAGCCGCGTCTATGTACGCCAGCCCTTGCTGTTCGCGCAGGTACTCGGCCACGGCGAGAAAGCGCCGGATCGCGAGGATGTTCGGGTATAGCGTGTTTACCGCGTAGGCTGCCTGGCCTTGACGAGCGGCCTGCATGCACGCCGTGATTTCGCGGTGGTGCACCGGGTGTTCCTGCAGCACGTGGATACCGCGTCGCAGCAGCTGTTGGGCCAGCTCACTGCCGGCGCCGCCTGTGGCGCCGGAGCGCACCACAACGCAGGCGATGTCGACGTCATCCGGCACGTGCTCCACCGCCTCGTACAACGGTACGCCATAGTGCGCGGCGCAGGCGCGCGAGTAGGCATTGCCGCGTGACAGGATGCCCATCAGTTCATAGTCGGCCTGGGCGCGTGCCAGCGCTTGCAGGTAGATACGGCCAAACGCAGTGCCGGCGACGATCACGCGTTTGCGTGCAGTCGGGCGGCTCATGACCAGGTCACCGGCAGGCAGTGGGCGCCGCGAAAGAACGTCGCGGTTTTCCATTGCACGTCGCCACAGCGCTGCAGGCTGGGCAGGCGCACCATCAGGACGTGCAGCGCCTCCTGCAATTCGACCCGCGCCAGGGCTGAGCCGATGCAGTGATGCAGGCCGTGGCCGAAGCCGAAATGGCCTCTGGCATCCCGTTGCAGGTCCAGCGCCTCTGGGTTTTCAAAGCGGGCCGGGTCATGGTTGGCGGCGCCGATCGAGGCGAACACCGCGTCGCCCTGGCGCACCAGGGTTTCACCGACCTGAATGTCTTCCAGCGCGTAGTGCACAAACATCGCCGCCGAGGCCAGCGGGATGTAGCGCAGCAGCTCTTCGACCGCCTGCGGTATCTGCTCGGGATCGGCCTTGAGCTGTTGCCACTGCGCGGGATTGTCCAGCAGCACCTGGATAAAGTTGGGTATCTGCGAGGCACTGCCTTCGTAACCGGCGACCAGGATCGCAATGCACAGCAGCAGCAATTGCTCCTCGTTGAGGGACTCGCCTTTTTCGTCGGCCTGGGTCAGGGCGGTCATGAAGTCATCGCGTGGCGCGCGTCGACGTTCGGCCACCAGGTCTTTGATGTACGCGGCCAGTTCGCCCAGGTGAAGTTGGGTCTGATCCGCGTCTTCATGGCGGGTCGACAGCAGGGAGTCGTTCCACACCTTGAAACGGTCACGGTCCTGCACCGGCACACCCAGCAGCTCGCAGATCATCGCCAGGGGCAACGGCAAGGCGTAGTCGTTGACCAGATCGGCCGGCGGGCCGGCGGCGAGCATGCGGTCGATCAACTGATGGGCGTAGTCGCGGGCGTGGGGACGCAGGGCTTCGACGCGGCGGCGAGTGAAAGCCTGGGCGGCGCGCGAGCGGATTCGTGTGAGTTGCGGCGGATCCATCATCACGATGCCACCGGCGATGCGTGGGAAGGCACGAGGGCTATCGTCGCGGCGAAACGCTTCGCTGCGGCTGAAGCGCCGGTCGCCGAGCACCAGGCGTACGTCGTCATAGCGAGTGGCAAGCCAGGCGGGGGCGCCGATGGGCATCTGGATGCGCAACAGCCCCGGTGCCTGTTGGGCATGGCGATAGGGTTGCGCCAGCTTGAGGTCGGTGAAGCGGTTGAATGGGTAGGCCAGCGGGGTCATGGCAAGTCCTTGGCGGTGCTGAGGTCGGGCAAATGGTCGAGCAGCTCAAGCTGCAGTTCGGAGTCTTCCAGATGGGCCGCCAGTACGGCGCGGCTCAGGCGTTGGGCCGGGACCTGGGCCACGAATACGCGATGGCCCAGGCGCGCCAGCGGGTGTGTGGCGGCGGGCAGGCTGCGGTTGCCGTGGAATCCGGCCCGCGCCAATGCGCTTTGCCACTGCGACAGGTCGAGGAAGGTGGCGCTGCTGAGCTGGCGTTCGTCGCTGGCCTGGTTGAGCATGAAAGCCTGGGAGGCCATCACCCAGAATTCCTCCTGGGTCGGTTCGCTGAACACCAGCCAGCCGCCCGGCTTGAGCAAGGCAAGCAGGGTGGCCAGGGACCGCTCGGTGTCGCGGGCGGCATTCAGCACGCCCCCGGCAACGATCAGGTCCCAGCTCTGGCTGGGATAACCCTGGGCCAGGGCCGGGCGGTCGATATCGAACACGCCATGACATACCCATGGCCAGTCCTTGAGCCGCTCGGCGGCTTGCTCGCTGAAGTAGCGCGACACGTCGGTGCACAGATAATCCACGCTGGCATTCGCCAAGGCGGGCAACACCGCTTGGGTGGTGGACCCGGTGCCGGCGCCGACTTCCAGCACGCGCAGCGGCACACCGGCCGGCTGGCGTGCGGCCCAGGCGCCGATCCAGTGCGCGACGGCGCGGTGCTGGTATTGCGCTGCGAGGCTCTCGCGGTACAGCGCCGCCGCGCGCTCGGTGCGGCCTTCGGGAAACAACAGGTGCACCGCCGCACACTCACCGCGCATCAACAACGGCAACTGCCGCGCATTTTCCCGCGCATAGTCGAGGGTGCCGCTGCCGCCTGTGTTGCGTGCCCACTCCACGCTCAACTGGGCCCAGATACCTTCCAGGGCGATATCGCTCCAGGCATTCGCGTCGAAGGTGGGCTGCAACCGATCGGCGACGCGTTGCAACAGGCCTTGGGACTGCAGCACATCCAGCCAGCGCGCAATCAACGGCCGGTGACCAGGGGCAATGCCCGCCAGTGCCAGGCTGTGGGCCACGTCATTAAGCGGTGCCGGCAGCAACCCACACTGCTCAAGCCCATTGAGCATGGAGAGGAGCGCGGCGTGACCCAGTCGATCATTGAGTCGCACCGACTCCACCAGTTGTGCAGGTTCAAAGGCTTGGTCGAGGGCGGCCTCGGTCGCGGCCAGGTGATCGTCCACCGGCCTGCTCGGGCAAGGATGCGGCACCACGAACAGCGTCTGGCCGTGCAGGGCAACGGCATGGACTTGAGGATGGCCCAAAGCGCGCTCAAGCCAGCGTTGATGCGCCAGCTTTACGCTGGCCAAGTCGTGCCATTGCTCCGTGAAACCTTGCACGCGGCAATCGAGTTGCGCCGCCGCACGCTCCGCAAGCTGCCAGTCACCCGTGCGGTGGCTGACGAACAGCACCTGTTGCAGGTGGCTCAAATCACTCAACGCCAGTGCGGGGAAATCCAGCAGGCGCTCTAGCTGTTCGGCGCTCATCATCACCACAGCCGGGCGTTGGCGCTCAAGCAAGGCCAGCAGCCGGGCGGGCGCCAACCGATGAACGCCCAGGTCGGTAAACCCAGGCAGTTGCCAGGGCGCAGTGGGCAGGTTGATCAGCAGGGTGTCGACGTTCATCGGGAAACTCCGGTGGCATGGAACAGACGTTGTCCGGCGGCGGCCAGCGGGTCGGTCGCCGCGGGCCACAGGTCGAGCAACTCAAAGCCCGCGACGTGCAAGGCCTGGCGCCAGACTTCGGGTGGCATGAACACCTCGTCGGTGGCCCGAAGCGGCGCGCCGGCCGGCGGAGACAGCAACAGGTGCATGAAGGTCAGCATCGCCGGGTTGTCGGCGATGGATTCGCTGAACAGCAAGGTGCCGCCGTCGCGCAGGCAAGCGCGGATTCGCGCCAGGCTGCGCGGCAGGTCGCAGGCGTTGTGCAGCACGTTGCCGGCGATCACCAGGTCCTGGCTACGGGGCGCGATGCCTTGCTCGCTAAAGTCGCGGTCCAGGTCGAGCAGGCCTAATTGCATACCGGGCTCCAGGCGGAATGCGCGCTGAGCCGCGCCGGTGAACAGTGAGCTGATATCAGTGAAGCGATAAGCTTTTTCACGGTTCTCCAGGGCTGCCAGCACGGCACGCGTGGTACAGCCGGCACCGCCGCCGAGCTCCAGCACCTGCAACACGTCGTCGGCGGCGCTGGCTTCCCGCGCACGGGCCGCGAGTGCCTGGTTGATCGCGGCGGTGAAGTGGTTGTGCTGGTACGCACCGAGTACCGCTACCGGATCCCCGGCGAGCACCAGCAGCGGCGCCAGGGCGACGCGGTCGCGCAGCAACTCGGGCAGGCACTCGATGACCTGGGCATGGAGTTGCGCCATGTTCGACGGGAAACCCAGCTCGGCATACAACCCTGGCAAATCGCCGATGGCGGCTTGAGGCGGCGTGCCATTCCAGGCCAACCGCTCGCCGTCTACATGCACGGCTTCGGCTCGCGACAACGCCGCGAGCCAGCGCCGCACGATCCAGGCGTGACGCGGTGCGGTGCCGATCGCTTGGTTAAGCTGTGCGGCGGTTCGCCAGACCTGCATCGGCAAGGCCTGGGTACGCAGGAGCACGTCGGCCATGACACCCAGGCTCAGTTGTTCCAGTGCGTTAAGGGCGGTGTTCATAGGCAACCTTCTTCGGCGTGTTGCAGGTGTGCGAGTGGGTGGTCCTGCACGGTCAGTGCGCGGATCGCCTGAGTGCGTTGCAGGCGCTCAAGGCTGGCGGCGGGCGGCAACGCGTACGCGGCGTCATGGCAGCCTGGGCGAATTTCGCCTTCGAGCACACTCACCACCGTGACTGCCGCCATGGCGCCGGTCAGAGGCGCATTGCCCGCGCCGCTGACGACCAGGCTGCGGGTGTACGCCTGGTCGTCGCAGAGGCCATCGAGTTGCAGCAACAACGTGACAAAGGATGGCTGGCCACTGAGGTCCAGCTGGCTGGCCCTACATAAGCGTTGCACCGCTTCGGCACGCGGCAGACTGTGCGTCTGGTCGAGGGCCTTGAGTACATGGCCGTCGGTCATCACGTTGAACCACTGGCCTGTTTCCAGGCGCAGGTCCCTGGCCAAGCGTTCGCCTTCCCGGTTCAGATAGGGCAGCACATGCACCGGCCCGGGGAAACACGGCAGCAGCACATCGCGCCTGCGTCGCAGTGCGCGGCTGCAACGGCCGTTGTGCCAGGCCGCCAAGGGCTCGCTAGAGCCGTCTACCGCCCCTTGCAGGAAGTCGTCGGCGGCGATCGCCGTGAAGCGATCACGCAGACCGAAATAGCTGTTCAGCCCCAGCACCCGTGTAAACCCCTGCAGCGCCAGCCAGCGTGGCAGCAGGCCGGTGAGGCCCGGCTGCAGGCCCGCACCAAGCACCGCGCTGCGCCCGCGCCATAAAGCCGGGTCGAGTTGGATATCGCCCGCGGCGTCGACGTAATGCGCATCGGCGTTCAAGGCGGCCTGCGCGACACGGTCCGCCACGCGCCAGGAGGGGCCGGCGCAGTTGAGCAGCAGGTCGCAGCCACGGGCGAACCTGGCCAGGGCCGGCGTGTCGTTGAAGTCCACGGCCGCCCATTGCAGGCGTGCGTCGGGCCATTGTTGCTGGAGCAGCGCCAGGCAGCGCGCGCCGTTGTGCGCGTCACGCCCGCCCAGGCGCATGTCCTGCAGGCCCAGGCTTAACAAGGCCTGTGCGCTGGCCAGGCCAACGTCGCCACTGGCGCCCAGCACCCCGATCAGCATGGCTGTGCCTGCGCATTCAGGCGCCAGCCACCGGCGCGCTGACGGTCATGCCAGAACCCTGCGTAACGACCGTTGAGGCTGAGCAGTTGCGCGTGGGTGCCCGACTCCACCAGACGCCCCTCATCCAGCACCAGGATCTGGTCGGCGGCCATGATGGTCGGCAAACGATGGGCGATCACCAGCACGGTCGAGTGTTGCATCAGGCGTTGAATCGCGGCCTGTACGAAGGCTTCGTTGTGCGGGTCGAGCGCGGCGGTGGCTTCGTCCAGCAGCACGATGGGCGCACGCTTGAGCAAGGCGCGCGCCAGGGACACGCGCTGGCGCTCACCGCCGGACAATGATGCGCCACCTTCGCCCACCGGCGTGTTCCAGCCTTGCGGCAGGCGGGCGACGATTTCATCGACGCCGGCCAGCCGTGCCGCTTCGGCGACTTCGCGGGCACTGGCGTCCGGGCTGCCCACGCGGATATTTGCTTCCAGGCTGTCGTCGAACAGGTACACGTCCTGCATCACCAGCGACAGTTGTGCCATCAGCGCCGCGTTGGACAGCTCGCGCACGTCCACGCCGCCGACCTTGACGCTACCCGCTGTGGTGTCGAAAAAACGCATCAACAGGCGGGTGACGGTGGTCTTACCCGAGCCCGACGCGCCGACAATCGCTGTCATCGAATGCGCCGGGGCGCTGAAGGTCAGGTCGCGCAACACCGTCGGGCCACTCGGGTAGGCGAAGCTCACGTGTTCCAAGGCCAGGCTGCCGGGTGCTGACAGGGGCAGGCTGACGGCGGGTTCGGGCAACGGCGGCTCACGCAGGATACTCACCAATTGATCCAGGTCGTTGCCGGCCATGCGCAACAGGCCGCTGCGTGCTGCGGCTTCGGCCAATGGCCCCACGAATCGTGCTGCCAGGGCGAGCAGGGCCACCAACTGGATCGCATCGATTTCACCATGAGCCGCCAGTGCAATGCCCACTCCGACTAGTAGCGCAAAGGCCAGCTGCACGGTCAAACCACCCGCGAGCAGCTTGGGAAAGGTCTGCGACAGCATCGAACCACCCGCCAGCTTTTGCGCCTGATTGGCCGCCTGTAACGGCGCGTAGCCGTCCTGGGTGCGGCCAAACGCGCGCAGCACTTGCTGATAGCGGGCGAACTCCACCACCCGGTTGCCGGCCAGTGTCGCGGCGGCTTCCACTCGCGCATCGTTGCTGCCGATGGCGGCGGCCGACCAGTGATGGGTGAAGTAGATCAGCGGCGCACACAACACAGCCGTCAGGCCCAAGCGCCAGTCGAACACGAACAGCGTCAGCGCCACGGTGGCCGGCACCACCACCCCGGACACCACCGGCCCCAGGTAATGGGCAAACAAACCGGTGACCATCAACGTACCGCTGGTAGCGCTGCGTGACAGGCGCCCGACCTTTTCCGAGTTGAACCAGCCCAACGGCAGGCTGACCAGATGCTGGCCGAGACGATCATGCAAGGTCGTCAGCACCAACAAGGCCAGGGCGAAGCCCTTCATGGCCTGCTGGTAGTGGGCGATGCAGGTCAGCACCACCATGGCCGCCAGGCCCGCCAGCCAGGCGGTGGCCGTGGGCAGGTCGCCGGCGAACAACGCTTGCAGGATCGGCACCAGCAGCGCCACGGCCAGGCCTTGCAACACGGCGCTGGTCACCAGCCACGCCAGGTAACGGTAGAGGCACGGGGCATGGGCCGGGCCCAGTAAGGTCACAAGGCTGCGGATCACAGGGACATCTCCACGGCAGGGGTTTCGGTGCCGGCTCGCCACAGTCGGGCATAGGCGCCATTGGCGTTCAGCAGGTGTTCATGGCGGCCGCTTTCCAGCACGCGGCCCTGGTCGAGGACGACTATCTGGTCGACCCCGCTAATGCTCGGGAGGCGATGGGCAATCACCAGCACCGTGCGGCCACGCGCCAAGGCAGACAGTGCATCCTGGATCAGTGCTTCGGACTCTGGATCGGCGTGGGAGGTGGCTTCATCGAGGATCAGCACTGGCGTGTCGGCCAGCAGCGTGCGGGCGATCGACACGCGCTGCGCCTCGCCACCGGAGAAGATCGCATCTTCGCCGATCACCGATTGATAACCCCGGGGCAAGGCCTGGATACGGGCATGGATCTGCGCGGAGCGCGCTGCCGCCTCGACCTCTGCATCGCTGGCATCCGGGCGGCCCAGGCGCAGGTTGTCGGCGACCGTGCCGTGCACCAGTTGGGCGTCCTGCAACACGAAGCCCACGTGTTGATACAACTGGCGCGGGTCGATCTCGCGCACATCGGCGCCGCCCACGCAGATGCGGCCGGCGTTGACGTCATGAAAGCGCGGCACCAGCTTGGCCAGGGTCGACTTGCCGGCACCGGACGCGCCGACCAATGCGGTCACGCTGCCGGCCGGGCAGTGCAGGTCAACGCCCTTGAGGATCAGGTGCTCGGCGTCGTAGCCGAACTGCACCTGTTCAAAGCGGATGTCGCTGCCCTGGGGTTGGACGCAGGCCTTGGGCGAAGGCAATTCCTCAACGTCCAGCAGCGCTTCGATGCGATCCGCTGCCGCCAGGGCCGTACGCTGGGCCGTGAGGCTCTGGTTGATCACCAGCAGCGACTGCGGAATGACCACCGCCACCAGGGTTTCGGCGAACAGCTCCAGCGGTGTGATCCAACCGTGCGCCAGCAACAGGCTACCCACCCCCAGGCTTACCAGCAGGATCACTGGCACACTCAAGGCCATCGAGGAAAAGGCTTCCAGGCGCAGCAGAGGCTTGACCCAGCCGGCATACTGCTCGCTGAACTGGTTGACCGCCTGCTGATAGCTACGGTGCGCCTGGCCGACCTGGCCGAACGCCTTGACCACGGCAATGCCGTGCACGAACTCGACAATTGCCGCGCTGACCCGGGTCATGCTCTTGTCCAGCAACTGCATCTTGGCGCCAAAACCGCGCATCATCAGGGTGTATGCCACCGCGTAGATGGGCAGTGTCAGCACCGCCAGCAGCGCCAGCCGCCAGTTCAGCATCGCCAGCCACAGCAGGCCCGCCAGCGGCGTGACGATGGCCGCGGTGAGTTCCACCGCGTGGTGGGCGACCAGGTGGTGCAGGTCTTCGAGGTCGTCCTGCACCACCTTGCGCACGGCGCCGGAGGTGGTGTCGGTGTACCAGCCCAACGGCACGCGCCCGAGCTTGCGTACCATGGCTTCGCGCAAACTTGATTGCAGCCGGTGGTCAGCCACATGGGTCAACCACAGCGCCACGCCACTGGCCATCCACCCCAAACTCAGGGCGATCACCACCAGCGCGGCCCACAGCCACAGGGTCTTGCTGTCGGCGCTGCCGGCCAACAGCAAGCGGCCCAGTTCGGTGAGGCCGATAAAGGGCACCAGGTTGACCAATGCGCCGAGGGCGGCGAACGCCACACCAAGACAGATAAGGCGATTGACCGGGCGTTTCAGGGTATCCAAGGCAGTGGTCATGAGTTTTTCCGGAGGGCCTCAAGCAGGTGCGCAGTAACGGTGTGGACGTGGGGCGGTTCGATCACGCTGAAGTGGTTGCCAGGCACGTCGATCAGCTCGAAACGGCCCAGGCAGGCGTCTTCCCAGAACGGTGCGGCCAAATGCCCGACGCCGCCGGTGATGCCGAACGATTGCTGCTCCAGGCAGCGCAGGTAGGTCATGTTGCCGAGGAACGGCGGCGGGTCGAACCGCGCCGCCCGCATGCTGTGGCGGCACACACGAAACAGCGTCGGTACCAGTTCGGGGCCGATCGGCACCCCGACCTGGCCCGAGGCCAGGCGTGCGTATTCGGTCAGGCGCTCCTCCTGGCTGCGCGCCGATTGCTGTTGGACCGCCAGCGCCAGCGCGTCCAGCGCCGGATCGCCGCTCAATGCCGCCATGGCCCCGGCCGGCACCCGGTGGTTGTCGCGAGCCATCAACAAGTCGATGGCGCGGTATACGTCGTAGTCTTCGATGTGCGCGCCAAACACGGTTTTCACGGGGTCCAGGTTCAGGTTGGGCACGAAGATCGCCTCGTAGGCCAGCTCCTCGTCGGTGTCGATGAACATCGGGATGCTATCGATCAGGCTCAGGTCGACCACTTCCATACCGCGTTCGAGCAAGCGCCGGGCAACCTCAGTGGCCAGCAGCCCGCCGAGGCAGTAGCCGATCAGCTGAAAACGTTGATGGCCGTCGGCAATCAAGCGCTCGGCGTAGTCCTCGGCCACGCGCTCGATCAGGCTTTTGGGCTCCAGTGCCAGGTACTGTTCGGTGTCAGCCACGGCAAAGCCAATCACCGGGCCGGCCTGCTGGTCGGCGAGGGCGTGGCCCAGGTGCTGGAAATAATCCAGGGTGCCGAGGGCGGCGTGGAACATCACCCGGACCGGGCCGACGTCACCCCCGCCAAATGGCACCACCAGCGCGTTGCTGCTGGACGAGCGTTGCGCTTCACCGCTGGCGGCAATCGCGCCCGGCGTTGCTTCGCCCTGATTGAGCAGGCGCGCGAGGGCGGCGACATTCGGCTCGTTGAGCATCTGGCGCAGCAAGGTGTCGTAGCTCAGGCTCTGGGCCTGGGGCAGTTGCTCACGCAGTTGGCCAGCGACGCGGGCGAGGATCAGCGAGTCGGCGCCTTTTTCATAGAAGCTGTCCTCGACGCCGATCTGCGCCAGCCCCAGGGCGTCGGCCCACAGGCGGCACAACTCAGCGGTGAGTGGATCGCTCGGCGCTTCCTGGCTGCTGGAGGCCTGGGCATCGGCGGCAGGGCGCCAGCCGGCCAAGGTCTTGCGGTCGACCTTGCCGTTGGCGGTCAGCGGCAAGCGGTCGAGTACCTGCAGGTGCGCTGGCAACATGTAGTCCGGCAGGCGCTCGGCCAGGGCGCGGCGCAGGCTATCGACGCTCAGGCGCTGCACGCCGGCCTTGAAGCGCGCGGCGAATACCTGCATGCCGAGGGCGGCCAGCGGATGATCGGCCTGGGGCAGGGCAGGCAGGCATTCGCCACCGAAGGCCTTGATCCGCGCCTGCCAGATATCGGCGTCGCGCAGGCCACTGTGGCCCTGGTCGTGGTCGCCATTGGCCGGTGTCATCATGAAGCCCTGTGTCAGCAGGATCGGCGGCCATTCGCCGGTCGGTTCGCTGAACACCAGCCAGCCGCCAGGGCTGAGCAACTCGGTGATCTGGCCGAGGGCATTGTCGATGTCCTTGACGCTGTTGAGCATGCCCGCACACAGCACGATATCCACGCTGTTGCTGGCCAAACCCTGAGGGCGGATGTCCTGGTCGATGTCCAACACGCCATAGCGTACCCAGGCCTGTTCAGCAAAGCGTTGCTTGGCCGCCGGCAGGAAAAACGCGGTCATGTCGGTAAACAGGTAGTCGACTTCCAGCCCATCGAGCAAGCCGATGACCGGCGCGCTGGTGGCGCCGGTACCGGCGCCAATTTCGAGGATGCGCAGCGGGCCGTCGCCTTGATGGTGGGTGGCCAGGCGGTTGATCAGCGCAGCGATGCTGTGGATGTTGTAACGCGACACGGCATCCCCGCCGTATAGCTGCAAGGCCAGGTCCAGTTGGCCTTGGGGGAACAGCAAGTCGAACGGGTTGACCTCGCCCTTGAGCAGTTGCGGCAGTTGCCACACATGGTTGAGCTGGTAGTCGAGCAGCGCCTGGCTGCACAGCCCCGAGGCGACCGCCTGTTCCACCCGGCCCCACGCCAGCGCCGGGTTGGGCGCGGGTTGCGCGAGGCGGTAGTGCGAGTGGGTGTAGTGCAACAGACCAGCCTCGCACAGCGCCCCCAACCAGCGGCGAACCAGCCAATGGTGGCGCGGCTCGGCCTGCAAGGTGTGCAGGATTGTGGCAGCGTCCGGTTCGGCCCGTTCGCCGCTGAAAAGTCCGGCCTTGAGCAACACCTCCAGCATCGAACTCAAGGCGGCGGCACTCAGGTCAGCCTGGTACTCGCGCACCTGTTGCGCATCGAAACTGCCCACCTGGCTGTCGGCATAACGTTTGACCGCCGTGAGCAACGGCGCGCCTGGCAGCGGCTCGGGTTCGGCGCGTGCGGCGGTGACGAACGCCAAGAGGTCGCCACTGACCAGGCTCACCGCACTGTCCACGCCAGGGGTGGCGAGCAGTGCGGCCTCGACCTCACCAAGTTCCACCCGATGGCCGCGGATTTTCACCTGGCCGTCTTCACGGCCCAGGAATTCCAGTTCACCCCCCGGCAAATAGCGGCCACGGTCACCGGTGCGGTACAGGCGCTGACCGTCGAGCGGGTGAGCAAAGAAACGTGCGTCGCTCAATGCCGGATCGCCCAGGTAGCCCTGAGCCAGGCCGACACCGGTGATATACAGGTCGCCCGGCACCCAGGTCGGCGCATCACGCCAATGGCTGTCGAGTACCCGAAAGCCCTGGTTGGCCAGCGGCAGGCCGTAGGGAATGCTGCGCCACGCCGGGTCGATGGCGCCGATGGGGTGCAGGTTCGACCAGATCGAGGCTTCGGTGGCGCCGCCCAGGCCTACCAGTTTCAGGTTGGGCAGCAACGCCTGGAGTTGCGGTGGCAGGTTCAGCGGGATCCAGTCACCGGACAGCAAGGCCAGGCGCAGACTGTCCAGTGGGCGGGGTTCGGCGTGCAGGTAGTCGGCGAGCATGTGCAGTTGTGCCGGCACTGAGTTCCACAGCGTGACCTGATGACGCTGCACCAGTTCGGCCCAGTGCGACGGGTCGGCGCCACGTGCCGGGTCGGGCAGCACCAGGGTTGCGCCCATGGCGAGGGGCCCGAACAGGTCATACACCGACAGGTCGAAACTCAACTGCGCCAGGCCCAGTACGCGGTCATCGGCGTTGACGTCGAAGCGTCGGTTGATGTCTTGCACGGTATTGAGCGCGGCGCGATGGCTGATCATCACGCCCTTGGGTTCGCCGGTGGAACCGGAGGTGTAGATCACGTAGGCGAGGTCCTCGGGGCCGCCCTCGATCAGCTCGAAATCCGCGCCCGCCGAGGGCAACCGGTCTACGGCGTGCCATTGCAATGTCTCGGGCAACGGCGTGTTCGGCTGCGCCAGGGAATGCCCCAGCACATGCCGCACCTTGGCGCTTAGCAGTACGCGGTCGCGGCGTGCGGCCGGGGCGTTGCTGTCCAGGGGCAGATAGGCCGCGCCGGCGAGCAACACGCCGTAAGCCGCCACCACCTGGTCGAGACCTTTGGGCATCAGGATCGCCACCGGTTCCTGCGCGTCGCACCCGGCCTCACGCAGGGTGGCGGCCACGGCCAGTGCGCGTTCGGCAAGGGCGGCGTAGGTCAGGCTGCCACTGGCATCGATCACCGCCAGGGCGTGAGGATGTTCCCAAGCCATGGCCAGCAGGCCGTCATGCAGGCGACCGGTGGGCAACGGGGCGGCGGTGGCATTCGCCGCCAGGCGTTCACGCTGTTGCCAGGCCGGCAGCGGCACTTGCACTGGATGTTCCCAGGCGGCCGGATCAAGGGCGAGCAACTGCAGTTCGGCGACAAAGGCCTGTTGCATATCGTCCACCAGGCCGTCGGGGAATACGCCTTGGCGCACGTCCCAATGGATGTGCAGGCCGTTGGCGTCATCCATCACTTGGCAATCGAGGCTGACTTGGGGCGTCTGGGTGATGCCGTGGCCCACCCGGCGTTGACTGGCCGGCGGTGCCTCGATCCCCAGGCCGATGGCGCTGGTGAAGACCACCGGCATGGCCGCCGCTTCACGCCCACGACGGCGACCGATTTCGCGCATGACCTGGATGCCGGAAAATAGCCGGTGCTCCAGGTCGGCAAACAAGTGGCTGCCCAACTGGCGTGCCTGGGCGGTGAAGTCCAGCCCTTCTGGATCGTTGACCTGCAACAGGCTGACCGAGGTGAAGTCGCCCACCAGGCGATCCACCTGCGGGTGCAGTGGCAGGCGGTTGAGCAATGTCAGGTTGAGGCTGAAGGCAGGCTGCTGGCTCCAGCGTTGCAACGTGGCGACGTAGGCCGCCAGCACCACGATGGATGGGGTAAGACCGCGTTCGCTGGCAGCGCTTTTCAGGGCGGCCCATGGCTGCGACTCAAGCTGCGCCGAGTGCCGTTGGAAACGCGGCACGCGGGTGTCTTCGCCGCTCAGGGGCGTCGGCAGTTGTGGGGCGGCGGGCAATGCGTCGATGCGGGCCAGCCAGTAGTCACGGTCACGTTGGTGGCGGGTGCCTTCGAGCAAACTGCGCTCGGCCAGTAGATAGTCGCGGAAGGTGATGTCCAGGGCTGGCAACGTTGCCAGTGGATCCTGTAGCAACAGCTCCAGCTCATTGAACAGCAGCTGCGCGCTGGCCCAGTCGGCAATCAGGGAGTCCATGGAGAAGTGCAGTGTGTCGCCGTTGTCGCTGCGGCTCATACGCAGTTCGAACAGCGGCCAGACCTCGGTGGGGTAGAGCTTCTGCTCCATGGCCTGGCGAATCTGTTGCACCGCGTGCTGGTGCTGCTCGCGGGTGGCGCCACGCAGATCGGCGATGGCCAGAGGATAGTGGTCGACGTCGGGCAGCACACGCTGCGAACCTTCGCTGGCGATCACCGCTCGCAGCATGTCGTGGCGGGCGATCAGGCGGTTCCAGGCCTGTTCCACCTGCTGCGGGTCCAGGGTTGGCCAGCTCAGTTCCAGGTAGCCATGGCAGGCGACATTGCCGTAGCCGAAGGACGATTGGCGGCCCAGCAGGTAGGCATTCTGCACATCGGTGAGGGGGAAGGGCGTGTGGTGCTGCGCCGGATCGGCTTGCACGAGCGGGCGTTCCTGTGTCTCCAGCAGATGCAGGATCTGTTGCTTGTGTTCGCGCAGTTGCGCCAGGCGTTCGGTGTCGAGCAGGCCCTGGGGCGCGCGGAATTTCAGTTGGCCATCCTGGGGCCAGAGTTCGACGCCCAGGGACTTGAGTTCGCTTAGCAGTTTGGCGGCGGGCATGGGGACAGCTCCTGGAAAAAAGGGTGGTTGCGCGGGCATCAGATAACGCCTTCTTCAACGGTGTGCGGGGTGGGTAGGCGTTCGAGGGTCTGCGCCACTTCCAGCAGACTGGCGGCACCGAATAACTGGCCCATGGGCAGTTCCACGCCCAGACGGCTGCGCAGCATTTCGAGAAAGCGCGTGGCCAGCAGGCTGTCGCCGCCCAGGCGGAAAAAGTTGTCGTGGCGCGAGACGCTCGGCACCTTGAGCAAGTGCTGCCAGAGCTCGGCGATCACCTGTTCGCCGGCGCTCAGTGGTTGCTCATCCATCGCGTCCCGTGGCTGGGCAGCGGCGCTCAAGGGGGCGAGCAGCGCACGACGGTCGACCTTGCCATTGCTGCTCAACGGCAGGCGTTCCAGCACAAGGATCTGTTCCGGGCGCATGTAGGCCGGCAGGCACTGCTCCAGATGCTGTGCGAGCACCTCGGCGCAGGTGCTGGCCGTAACGGCGGCCATCAGTCGGTGGTCGGCGACCAGCGCCACGGCGCTGTTCACACAGGGGTGACGCGCCAGGGCGGCTTCGATTTCGCCCAGTTCGATGCGATGGCCACGGACCTTCACCTGGCTGTCGGCGCGCCCGAGAAACTCCAACAGGCCATCGGGGTGGTAGCGGCCGAGGTCACCGGTGCGGTACCAGCCATCGACAAAACGCTCGGCATTCAGCTGCGGCGCGTGGCGATAACCACGCGCGACGCCGGCACCGCCGATCCACAGTTCCCCCGTGACCCAGTCCGGGCAGTCACGGCCCAGGGCATCGACTACCCGGTAGGCCTGGTTGGCCAGCGGCACGCCGTAGGGGATCGAACGCCAGCCCGGCATTGCCTGGCGTACTTCAAAGTGGTTCGACCAGATCGCCGCTTCGGTCGCACCGCCGAGGGCGATAAAGCGGCAACCGTGGGCCTGCTCTTGCAGGCGTTGCGGCAGATCAAGGCCTATCCAGTCGCCGGACAGCAGAGCGACCCTCAGGTCCAGGGGCTGGCGGTCTTGAGCGTTGGCTTCCAGCAGCATGTCGAGCAGCGCCGGCACGCTGTTCCACAGGGTCACGCGGTGCTGTTGCAATGCCTTGAGCCAGGCGCGGGCATCGCGGCGCTGGTCTTCGTCGATCAGCACCACCGCGGCGCCCACCGAGAGCAGGCCGAACAGGTCATACACCGACAAGTCGAAGTCCAGCGCCGACAGTGCCAGGCCCCGGTCGGCGGCTTGGACGCCATAACAGCGGTTGATTTCGGCCACGGTATTCATCGCCGCGCGGTGGGTGATTTCCACGCCCTTGGGCTGGCCGGTGGAGCCGGAGGTGTAGATTACATAGGCCAGTTCACCCGCTGCGAGAGGCCGTGGAGCCGCCAGCGGTTCGGCCTTCAACGCGGTGGAGGGCTTGACGTGCTTGACGCCGGGCAGTTGCGGGTCGTGCTCGGCGAGTATCAGGGTCACGCCGGCCTGTTGCAGGATGCGCTGGCAACGCTGCAACGGCTGATCGACACCCACCGGCAGATAGGCGGCGCCGGCCGTCAGAATGCCCAGCACACAGGCTACCTGCTGCGGCCCTTTGGCCAGGGACACGGCCACCAGGTCGCCGGGTGCGACACCTGCGTCCATCAGACTGTGGGCGATACGCAGCGCGCGGTCGGCCAGTTCGCCGTACTTCAGCGCGCCGTGTTCACCCCATAACAAGGCGGGGCGCTGCGGAGCGTGGCGCGCCTGTTCAAAGAAACCTTGGTGCAGCGTCGGGTCGCCCGGCACGCAGTCGACCGGGGCGTTGAGTTGGGCACGCCGTTGCGCTTGGGCCTGGGGCAGCAGGTCGGGTGGCGCGCTGTCCCAGGCGTGCTCGGCCAACCAGTTGAGGCTCTGCAGGTAAGCGTCGAACATCGCTTCAACCAGGCCTTCGGGGAACAGGCCGACCACACGGTCCCAGTTAAGGGCAATACCACCGTTGGCTTCGACGACCTGGTGGTCGAGCCACACTTGCGGGGTTTGTGTCAGGCCGAACACTTGGTGGGTAAACGGGCCGTCCACCGGCGCCGCCGTGCCATCCGGGACGCCCAGGGCGCTGGTGAACACCACCGGCATGCTCACCTGTTGCTCGCCATTGCCCCGGGCCAACTGGCGCAGCAGGCTGACGGAACCCAGGCAGCGATGCTCCAACGCCTCGCCCAGGGATTGTTGCGTACGCCGTGCACGGTCAACCCAACGCTCACCCGCCACGGGCACATACCCCAGCAGGGTCAGCGATGTGAAGTCGCCCATTACCTGGTCGATCTGAGGGTGCACGGGGCGGCGATCGAACAGTGTGAGGTTGAGGCTCAGGTCCGGGCGTGCACTCCAGCGGCCGAGGGTTTCGGCAAAAGCGCAGAGCAGTACCGCCGAGGCGGTGAGCCCCTGTTGCTGGGCCTTGGACAGGATCGCCTGCCAGGCGCTGGCATCGATCTGCCCTTGCAGGCGTTCAAAGCGTGGTCGGCCCAGGCTGGCGGGATCGGCGGCCAGCGGCAACTGCGGATGGGGCGGCAATTCGGGCAGGCGTTCCTGCCAGAAGCGCTGCGCGGCGTGCAGCTCTTCAGGTGCTGCAGCGCACTGCAGTTGGTAATCGCGAAACGACAGATCCAACGGGGCCAGCGCTATGTCGGGCTCGCGGTACAACGCATCGAGTTCGGTGTAGAAACGCAGGATGCTCAGGGCGTCGAGGATCAAATTGTCCAGGCTGATCGCCAGGCGTGTGTGCCGGCCGTGGGGCACCGTTTGCACATCGAACAGCGGCCATTGGTGAGGGGCGAACACGCGATGGGCACAGTGTTCACGCAGCTCTTCCAGGCTGGCGTGGCCCTGGCCGATCACGAAGGCCGGCACTTGTTGCAGGATGCGCGCCTGGCCACTGTGATCGAACACAGCGCGCAGCATTTCGTGGCGTTCGATCAAGCACTGCAAGGCGTGTTGCAGGCGTGGCAGGTCAAGGTCCTCGACGTCGTATTCACGGTAGAAGTGGCAACTCACGCCCCCCAGCACCAGGCTGGGGTCGCGGCCCAGCCAATAGGCCTGCTGCACCTCAGTCATAGGGAAGGGAGCGTGGCGTTGCGCCAGATCTGCAACAACGGTGTGTGCGGGTTCGGCCTGTGCCTGTTGATGCAGGTCGACACAAAACTGCGCCAGTACCGGCTTGGCAAACACCTGGGCGATACGTGCACCGCCCAGCCCTTGTTCGGCGAGCAGGCGCACCAGGCGGGTGGCGCTCAGGGAGTCGCCGCCCAGGGCAAAGAAGCTGTGTTCGCGGCACACCTCACCACAGCCAAGCAACTGCTGCCAGGCGCGGGCCACCTGTTGTTCGATAACGCCGCAGGGCGCCGTCAGGTTGGCCTGCTGCACCGGGCGATGCTCGGCAAGCCACGCGTGCAAGGCCTTGCGGTCGACCTTGCCGTTGCCGGTCAAGGGCAGCTGCGCGCAGCCAAGGATCAGCGAGGGAATCATATACGCCGGCAGGCGCTCGGCCAGGCCCGGCAGGTCGATCTGCACAGGCTGCATGGCGCTGTGCGCCAGACGGACCACCGCCGCCAATTGCTGGCCGGTCAGCAACACGACCGCGTGCTCCACGCCTGGGCAGGCCAGCAGCCCCTGCTCGACTTCGCCGGCCTCGATGCGGTAGCCATGTAGCTTGAGCTGAAAGTCGCTACGCCCGAGGAACTCCACAGTGCCGTCGGGGTGGTAGCGCGCCCGGTCGCCTGTGCGGTACCAGCGCAGGCCTTGATAATCGACAAAACGTGCGGCGCTGCGTACGCGGTCGCCGCGATAACCCTGGGCCACCCCGGCGCCGCCGATCCACAGCTCCCCGGCCACCCAGTCCGGGCAGTCATGGCCCTGGTGGTCGACGATGCGCAGGCTGACGTTGTCCAGCGGTTTGCCGTAAGGCAGGCAGTGCCAAGCCAATGGCTGGCCGGGTAGGGCTTCGAACAGCGTCGAGTGGATCGCCGCTTCGGTGGCGCCGCCCAAGGCCATGAAGCGACAGCCCGGCGCCTGGGCCCACAACCGTGGCGCCAGGTCCGGGGCGACTTTGTCACCGCCGAGCAACACCGCACGCAGCGGCAGGCGCGCGTCGGCCGGGGCGCAACCGAGCAACATGTCCAGCAACGCCGGCACGCAGTTGAGCACGCTGGCGCGGTGCTGCAAGGCCAGTTCACGCCAGCGCGGGGCATCGCGCTGCGCTTCGGGCTCGATGCCAATCACCGCCGCGCCGGTGGACAGCGCAGCAAACAGGTCGAACACCGACAGGTCGAACTCCAGCGCAGAGAGCGCGAGGATGCGGTCATCGGCGGTCAGTTGGAGGCGTCGTTGCAGGTCTTCCACCGTGTTGGCGGCGGCCAGGTGGCTGATTTCCACGCCCTTGGGTTCGCCAGTGGAACCGGAGGTATAGAGGATGTAGGCCAGGTCGCTGACCGCACCGGGCCGGGGCGCGTCCAGCGGGGGGCCCGCAGGTGGCAGGGCCTTGAGCAGCAACCGCGCACCTGAGCTTTCGAAGATTTTCTGGCAGCGTGCGTCGGGCTGGTCGATGCCGATCGGCAGGTACGTGGCGCTGCAGGCGAGGATGCCCAGTACCGCGATGACTTGCTCGGGGCCCTTGGGCAGTTGCAGCGCCACGACATCGCCGCGCTGGATGCCTTGGTCTTCCAGGTACGCTGCAACTTGCAGGGCCCGCTCGGCCAGCTCGCCATAGCCGATGACGGTAGAGTGGCCCTGCAGCAGCGCGGGCAAGGTGGGCGTCAGGCGTGCCTGGGCAAAAAAAGCCTCATGCAGGCGCTTGACGGGCAGGGCAGCAGGCTGGCCTTGCATGGTTTGGCGCAGGGCCAGTTGCTCGGCGGGGATCAGCGCAGGCGGTGCCTGATGCCAGGCGTCCGGGTCAAAACACAGGCGTTGCAGCAGGTCGGTATAGGCCTTGAACACGCCATCCAGCACACCGTCGGCGAACAGCCCTTCACGCGCATCGAGGTTGACCAGGATGCCGCCGTCCAGCTCGGTGACTTGCGCATCGAGCCACACCTGCGGGCCTTGGGAAATGATCCAGGCCGGCTGGCCGAAGCTGGCCTGTACGCCCTCGGCGAACAGCTCACCCAGGCCCAGTGCGCTGGTGTATACAACGGGAGCCAGCACTTGTTCACCGCGTTGGCGGGACAGTTCACGCAACACCTCCAGGCCGGAAAACGCGCTGTGTGCCACATCGCTGTGGAAGCGGCGTTGCAGGGTGGTGGCGCGTGCGGCAAACGTGCCGGCGACCCGGCCGTCCCAGGCCAGTACGATCGACGAAGTGAAATCCCCGACCAGGCGATCAACGTCGGCATGCAGCGGCGTGCGGTTGAATAGCGGTAGGTTGAGCAGCAACTCGGGGGTATCGCACCAAGCACCAAGAGCTTCACTGAACACCGCCGCCAACGCCATGGCCGGCGTGAGCCCATGCTCCCGCGCCTGGCGTTCGAATGCCTGGCGTTCTGACGGCGGCAGCCAATGGTGACGGCGGCAGACCTGGCGGTCATCGCCCTGGGGCTTGATCGGCAGGCTCGGCGCACCGGGCAATTGATCGAGGCGCTGCAACCAGTGGTCGCGCGCCTGTTGGTGACGATCCCGCTGCTCGGTGCTGGCCTGTTCCTGGCGCAGGTCAGTCAGGTAGCGGGCGAAGGTGTAGTCCAGCGCGGGTAGGGGATGTTGGCGGTACAACAGCACCAGGTCGCCGAGCAGGGTGCGCAGGCTCAAGGCATCGGCGGCGAGCATGTCGAGGTTCAGGTGCAGGCGGGTGCCGTCGGGCAACAACGACAGCTGGATATCCAGCACCTGGCCTTGCTCCACGGCCAACTTGCGATGGGACAGCTCGGCGCGCAAGGCTGCCAGCCGCTGTTGCACCTGTTCGGCGCCGGCCTGGCGCAGGTCATGCACCGTGAGCCCCGGCCACGGGCTGTGCGCGAGGACCAACTGGCGGCCGTCATCGAGAAACTGCGCCCGCAACATCGGGTGCCGCGCGAGCAGGGCACGCACCGCGGCTTCCAACCGTATCGGGTCAACGTCGTGGCCATCGAACTCGTTATAGAAGTGCGCGGCCACGCCACCCAGCGCTTGGCCAGGGGCGCGACCGATCCAGTAAGCGTGCTGCATCGGCGCCAGTTCGAACGGCAGCCCGTCATCGGTAGCAGCGCTGACCGGCGCGGGGGCCGTGGGGGCGGTGTCAAGCAGGGCCATCCAGCTACATAGGCGTGGGTCCGCCACCAAGTCGGCGAAACGCGCGGCCAGGCCCTGGCGCCGCCATTGGCCGGCAAGACGGATCAGGGTGACGGAGTCCAGGCCCCATTCGATCAGGTTGGCCTCCAGGGGCACCTGGTCGGCGGGCAGTCCAAGGGCGTCGGACAGGGATTGGCGCAGCAGTGTTGCGGTTGAGGTGCTGGGAGTGGCCATGGCTCAACGTCTTCTCATCGCTAGGGCCCGGGCCGGGGTTGGCCCAGGCGCTGGGGGCAGGCAAATGCATGGGGGGAGATGCTAGTCATTCTCATTTTGGCGACTACCCGGATCGAATCGTTTTTGCCCCGTATCCGTTTGCCCAGTGCCGATTGCACGGGCGCAGTTGCGGGACATGGCGCCGATACGCCGCGCGATGCGGTTGGAAAATGACTTGAATCGGGTAGAGCCCGGCCCACGGCCTTGACTACCGTCGCTCGCCGCCCTCTTGCAGGGCCTCTTCATGGAGTTGCGGATGTCTGTCGATTCGGGTTTACAAGTGCGCGGCCTGCGCAAGCGCTACAACAATGGCGTCGAAGCGCTGCGCGGCGTGGACCTGAGTGTTGGCCCCGGGATGTATGGCTTGCTCGGTCCCAACGGCGCCGGCAAGAGCAGCCTGATGCGCACCCTGGCGACCCTGCAGCTGCCGGACGCCGGCAGCATTCACCTGGACGGCGTGGACGTTCTACGCGGCCCCGACCATCTGCGTCGCCGGCTGGGTTACCTGCCGCAGCAACTGGGCGCGTACCCCGGCGTGAGTGCGCGGGATTTGCTCGACCGGTTCGCCTGGCTCAAGGGCCGTACCGATAACCGCCAGCGCCGCGAGGAAATCGAGGCCCTGCTGGATAAGGTCAACTTGCAGCAGGCGGCCCACCGTGCGTTGGCGACCTATTCGGGCGGCATGTTGCGCCGGTTCGGTATCGCCATGGCACTGGTGGGCTCGCCGCGCTTAGTGATCGTCGATGAGCCAACGGCGGGCCTCGACCCGGCCGAACGCAACCGTTTTCATCGAGTGCTGGCGGATGTCGCCGCCGAATCCATCGTGCTGCTCTCGACCCATATCGTCGAAGACGTCGAGAACCTGTGCAGCCGCCTGGCGGTGTTGGCCGGCGGGCAGATTATTGTCGAAGGTCGCCCGGCCGACTTGCTCGCTGCCGAACAGGGCCGCTTGTGGGAGGCGCCGTTCAGCCGTGGTGAATCGTTGCCCGAAGCATTGCATGTGGCCGCCAGCCCGCAAGGCAGTCGCGTGATCGTGCACGGCGAGCGTCCGGCAGACTCGCGTTTCAGCCCCCACGCGCCGCGCCTGGAGGATATCTATTACCTGGCGCTGGCCCAGGCCGGCGAGGCGGTGGACGCATGAATACCTTCGCCTTGCTGGTGCGTGAAGCCTGGGTGGAAGTCCGCGCCGGGCTGCGCAGTGGCATTCCCTTGTTGGTGTTTCTTGGCCTCACCGGCTACCTGCTGATGTCCCTGACGAATGCCGACTATGTGCAGAAAATGGGCGCCAGCGACATTGCCCGCAATGCACCCAGCCTGATTTACTTGATGTCGTGCGGTTGCATGTTCTTCCTGTTTTTTGCCTGGGCCTGGGTGTTTGCGCAGCCGGCCCTGCGCGACCGCAAGGCGCAGTTGGAAGAGGTGCTACTGGCCTTGCCGCTGTCGCTGCCGGCGCTACTGTGGGGGCGTTTTATCGGCGCGGCGCTGGTGGGTGGGTTGCTCGCCAGTGCGTTGATTGTTGGCTTTCTGGTCAGCCCAGTATTGGGCTGGCTCGGTTGGGTACCAGCGGCGAGTATCGGTGCGCCGGTGTGGTCGGCGTTGGCCTTTGCTTGGGTCGCCTTGTTGTTGCCGGTGAGTACGGGGATCGGTGCGTTGTATTACCTGCTGGCGTTGCGCAGCCGTGGCCTGGCTGCGCCCTTTGCCCTGGCGACGGTATTGATGCTGCTGTGGATGTTTGCAGTGGTCGTACTCAAGGGCGGGCATATCAACCCGCTGTTGGCGGCCAGCCTGGACCCGTCGCTATTTACCTTTGCCCAGGCCCAGGTCGAAACCTGGAGCGCCGCGCAGAAGTCGCAGTCGCTGCTGGCGCTGACGCCAGGGTTCTGGCTCAACCGCGCGTTGTGGTGTGTGTTGCCGCTGCTGGTGCTGGCCGTGGTGTTGGCGCGCACCACGCGCCAGGGCCTGATGGGCCGGCGCAGCGGTGCGGTGCTGGCGGAACCGCCGATGCTGCGCAGCCGTGACGTGCAACTGCCGGGTCCGTTGACGGCCAGTCGTTGGACGCACGCGTTGTGGCATGAAGCGCGCTGGCAGGTACGCCAGTTGTTTGCACGGCGGATCTGGTGGGTGGCGCTCGGCTTGCTGCTGGTGATGGGCGTGCTCAGTGGTTTTGTCCACGGCGTGTGGCATGCGCGCGGGCCGATGGTGCCACGGGCGGATCTGACCCTGCCGCTGTTGTCGAGCGCGTTGTTCCTGGTGATCGCCTTTATTATCGCGGCGCTGGTGGGCCTGGTGTGTCGGCGTGATGACGTCGAAGGCCTTGGGACGATGTTGCAGGCGACCCCCGCACCGACCTGGCTGCGATTGTTCGGCCGTACGGCCTGTGTGTTGTTGGCGACCCTGACCTTGGCGCTGGTGCCAGGCATTGCCAGCCTGCTGATCAGCGCCATCGCTGCGCCCGATAGCCTGGCGCCGGGCTTTGTACTGGTCTACCAAGCGCTGGTGTTCGCGCCGCCGCTGCTGGAACTGGCCGCGCTGACGGTGCTGCTGCACGCGTTGATTCGCCGCTCGGGGCTCGCGTACGCCACGTCGATGCTGCTGACGTTTTTCCTGGTGCTCAACCACGAATTGGGGCTGGTCAGCTACCCCGCCTATGCGATGGGGATACCGGCGCATGTGGCGTTGTCGCAACTCGCCGGCTGGGCGCCCGGGTTACCGTATCTCGGCACCCTGGCAGGCTGGAAACTCGCAGGTTGCGCGGTGATGGTTGGCGTGGCCGCACTGGTATTGCCTCGCGGTCCCGAGCGACGCCGTTTCGCTGACATGGGCCAGCCTTTGCCGCTCGCCGTGTTGGCCCTGGGCGCCTTGGGTCTGCTGGGCAGTGGCGTGGCTTTGCACCATCACCTGGTGGAGCAGGGCGACTACCAATCGGTGGCCGAGGAGCGTGTTGAACGCGCCGCCTGGGAACAGCGCTGGCTGCCCGGCGCAACGGCCTGGCAGGTGGCGGGCGGGCGCGTGCAACTGCGCGTGGATTCCGCTGCGCGTCAGGTTGAGGGCCAGTGGACGCTTGACGCCGTGGTGGCCAACCAATTGGACGCCGAGTTGCCGCCAGGCTTGCAGGTGACGGCAGTCAGCGTGATGGGGCAACCGGTCACGTTCGAACAGGCCACCGAACACCTGCGCGTTCCCTTGGTACCTTGTGCGACGAACGCCTGCACTGTGGAGTTGAACTGGACGGTCAGCGCCAACGGCTGGCCGTCGGAAGGCGAAGCGTTCTGGTTGGGGCCGCAGGGTGTGTGGCTGCAAGCGCGCCGCGTTATGCCGCGCCTGGGGCTGGACAGCGAGCGGCTGCTGCGTGCGCCGGTGCAACGCAGCGAGGTCGGTTTGGCAGCCGACGTGCCCTCCTTGGCGGCAGGTTACGCCGTCGCCGTGGAGGCCATCGCGCCGGCGGGCGACTGGCAATGGCACGTTGAGATTGATGGACAGGACTTCAACGGCCACAGCGCGGCGCCCTTGGATTTTGCCTACAGCTTGCAGGCAAAGGCGGATGCCAGTCGCCAGCAAACGGCTGTTGAGGTGCGCGAAGACCTGGACCTGATGAGCGCCTGTGTGGCGCGACGCCTGGGCAGTCGCCCGGTGGTGGAGGGCGTGAGCCAGTGGCCGACCGGCATGGGCGACAGCCGCTTGAGCCAAGGTCAGCTGTTGCTCGCCCAATCGCCGGATTGGGACGTGGCCGCGACCGGCGTCGGGCGTTCGGCACGCCGTGCGCATATTGCCGAGTTGCTTGCCCGCCGGGTGTTGATTGACGCCAGCGACCTGCGGCAGGTGCCGGGTTACCTGTGGTTGAGCCAGGGCGTGGCGGGCGCGATCGGCTTGCTGTGTGTGGCGGATGTAGACGGTCCTGAGGCGCGCGCGGCACTGGTGAAACTCATGGCCGATGAGCTGACTCGCGCGCTGGGCAATGACGGCGAACCCGTCGGCACCCTGGCTGATGCCCGCGAGCAGGGTTGGGCCGCCACTTATGCAGCGCTGGCGAGCCTGGCATGGACCACCGAACAAAAACCCGAACAACTGACGGCAATGACCGCCGCCATCCGAAACGGCCAGGGATGGCCGGCTGCGATCCAGCCCTTGTTGGGCGCGCCTGATCCTCATGCGATTGCCGCTGCGCTTGAGCGCTGGGGCCCTGCGCAATGAATTCGAACCATCCCTGCCTTTTGGAGCTTTGTCATGTCATCTGCACTGTTTATCCAGCCGCTGCGCCGTCCCCTCGGCTGGCGGGCCAACGTCTTGACCCAGGCCATGGCGCTGGGCTTGTCCAGCCAGATGTGCACGGCCTATGCCGCTGACTATCAGCCGCAGGCCTCCGCGGAGGCCATCGAACTGGCACCGCTGACGGTCAGCGCGCGCTTGAGTCAGGAGAGTGCCAAGGACATCCCCTTTGGCCTTTCGGTAATCGATGGGAAAACCCTCGAGACCCGGCGCCTGCGCACCCTGGAAGATGCGCTGCGCACCACGCCGGGGGTGGACGTGAACTCCTGGGGCGGCGCCAATGACGCCAATGTGCGTATCCGTGGTGTCGGCTCACTGAACCAGATGAGCATGGATGACGGTTCGGTGGTGTTGAATGTGGACGGCGTGCCGATGTCAGTGCGCAATGCCGCGCTGGCGACGCTCGACGTGCAGCAGGTGGAGGTGCTCAAGGGCCCGCAGGGCACCTTGCTGGGGCGCAACAGCGAGGCGGGCGCGATCAACGTCACCACCCGCAAACCGACGCGCGAGCTGGAGGGGTATGTGCGCGGCGAAGTGGGCAACCAAGGCCAGTTCATGACGGAAGGCGCCGTGGGCGGGCCGTTGACCGACTCGCTGGCCGGGCGTATCGCGGTGCGCCGCAGCGGCTTTGATAACTGGGTCGATGACCAACAGGACGGCGACCCGCTGACCAAACCCCGTGACTTGGCCCTGCGCGGCAGCCTGCTGTGGGACAACGACCAGGGCACCACCGGCCTTTTGACCGCCGAGCGCCAGCGCGCCGAGCACTATGCGGGCCTGGAACTGCTGCGTCCGTTTGGCAATCGCCCGAGCCTGGACTACACGCCAGGTACCTTTGATGGCAACCAGAAGACCAACGAGCGTTACTCTTTCGAACTCAACCACGACCTGGCGCAGTCGCGCATCACCTCGATCAGCGCCTACACCAGCACCGACTTCAATGCCGTCAAAGGCTACGATCGCAACATCACGCGGGCGTTGTACGGTTCCCCGTTCGAATACCTGATCGAAGACTCGGCCCATGAGAGGGTATGGAGCCAGGACCTGCGCCTGGGATCACTGGCGGATGCCGATGTGTTTTGGGTGACGGGTCTCAACCTGTCGCGCTCCGAACGCAGTTTCGATTCCAACAACTTCACCAATGGCGCGCAACAGTTGCGCGACTTCAGCACCAACAGCTACGCGGCCTATGGCGAGGTGACGTACCCGATTGCCGAAGACTGGAAACTCACCACCGGCCTGCGCCACACCTGGGACCGCAAGACCTATGGTGCCGATTATTCCAGTGGCGGCGCGCAGATCAGCGACAGCCGGCGCTTGCAGGACAACTACAGCACCGGACGCGTGGCGCTGAGCTACGCGCTGACGCCGCAGACCAACGTGTACGCGGTGCTGTCACGGGGCTATAAGTCGGCGGGGTTCAACGACTACGCCACGTCGATCAAGGACAGCGAGCCCTACAAGGCCGCCAAGGTGAATTCCGCCGAACTGGGCTTCAAACATGAAAGTGCCGGGGGCGACCTGAGCCTGGAAGGGGCGTTGTTCATCACGCGCGTGCAGGACGACCACCTGCTGGGCTACGACTTCAACACCCTGGCGGTCAGCGCAGTGAACGCCGACACCCGCAGCAAGGGCGCCGAGTTGTCGACCACCTGGCATGTCACCGATGAACTGACCTTGGGCAGTGCCGTGAGCTACACCAATGCGGTGGTGACGTCGGATGCGCCGGGTGTGTCCGGCGGTGACGTGGCGGCGGGCAGTCGCGTGCCGGATGTGCCGCTGTGGAGCGGCAACTTCAGCGTCGCCTGGCAAAAGAACCTGGGGGCCTTGCTCGGGTTGCCGGCGCCGCGCCTGAACACCTTGCTCAATTACCGCGTACAGAAAAACCGTCCGGCCGACCCGCAGAACCACTACGACCTCAAGGGCTACGCCAAGCTGGACCTTCACCTGGGCCTGGAGAGTGGCGGCTCAGAGATCTACCTGTGGGGCGACAACCTGCTGGATGCACGCTACGACCTGTACGGCTCGTACTCCACCGACCAGGTACTGACCGGCATGCCGGGACGCGGGCGTTCGGCGGGCGTGGGGTATAGCTACCAGTTCTGAACCCCAGTTGTGGCTATCGCCGGCAAGCTGGCTCCTGCAGGTTGCCATTGGTGTAGGAGCCGGCTTGCCGGCGACAGGGGCGGGTCAGAACTGATAGGTATAGCCTACGCCCAAGGTGCGGCGGCGTGCCGGTGCACCGTAGGCCCCCGGGTCACTGTAGAAACCGTAGGTGTCGTAAGTCTGGTTCAGCAGGTTGTCGGCGAAGGCATAGACTTCGCCGTATTTGCTTTCGAGGCCCGCGCGCAGGTCGAGTTTCTCGTAGTTGTCCAGGTTGAAGTGGTTTTGCGGGTCGGCTGCGCGCTCGCCCACCAAGTGATAGTTCAGGCTGGTGTTGAGGGTGGTTTTACCGAGGCTGGCGAAGGTGCCTAGTGGATGTTTCCAGCTGGCGTTGAAGTTGGCGCTCCAGCGCGGAACATCCGGGGTGCGGTTGCCGGCAGCGACGTCACCGGCCTGGATGCCTTGCACGCCGCTGGTGATCTTGGCATCGAGGTAGGTGGCGCTGGCGGCCAGGGTCAAGCCGTAATCGAAGCGCCAGTTGCCTTCCAATTCGGCACCACGGGTGCGGGTGTCGGCGTTGAAGGCATTAGTGGCGAAGGTTGCTGCGTCGTAGCCGAGCAGGTGATCGTCGTGTACCCGGGTGAAGAACAGCGCACCGTTGAGGCTGCCGCGACGTTCTTCGGTTTCACTCTTGAAGCCCAGTTCAGCGGCTTTGCTGACGGCGGCTTGTAGGGTTCGCTGTCGGTGACCTGCGAGGCATAGTCATTGAAACCACCGGATTTATAGCCCCGCGCGAGTTGCACGTAGACGTTGGTTTGCGGCGTCAGGGCGTAGCTCAGGGCGACGCGGCCGGTGCCCTAGTCGTCAGTCAGCTTGCGGGAGTCTTGCACCGCACTGCTGCCAGAGAAGTACTGACCGTCGTAGGTCTTGCGGTCCCAGGAGTGGCGGTAGCCGGTGGTGAGTTTCAGGCGCTCGGTGAGGGGGAAGGTGACTTCGCCGTAGCCGGCGTAGGTGGTGGTGAAGTCACGGTATTTGGCGCCGGAGGTGCCGTAGGTGTTGCGTGGAGTGTCGTAGCTGCGCTCGTTGCGGCTGGCGGCGAGGCCCGCCACCCAGAACACGTCGGAGTCAGGCAGCGAGCTCAGGTGCAGGTCCTGGCTCCAACTGCGCTCGAAGGATTTGTCCACCACCCAGAACTCGCTCGGCGTGCCGTACAGGGCGCCCATGAGCTTGCTGTCGTAGGCGATCAGGCCTTCGAAGTCGGCGGTGGATGTGGCTGTGGTGGAGGTCAGGCGGCTGTTGGCGAAGTCGTGATCGACCTTGAGCGTATAACGCTCGGTGGTCTTGTAGTTGTCGTCGAATAGGCCGGGGGTCAGGTCCAGGCTGGGGTCGCTGCCGTAGGGACGCAGCACCAGAGAGTTAGTGGCACGCTCGGTTTTCTGGCGTTCGGCGCTGAGCAATACATGGGTGTCATCGTTGAGGTCCCAGAGCAGGCTGCCGCGATAGGTTTCGTTACGCGGCTTGGTGATGGGGTGGTTGGTCTGGTCGCTGTCGATCCAGCTGTCGTAGCCGGCACGACGCACGGCCAGGCGCCCGCTGAGGCTGTCGCTGATCGGCCCGCCGATGGCGCCTTCAGTGAGGAACTGGCCTTCCTGGCCGACTTCGCCACGCACATAACCTTCGAGTTCGCGGGTGGGTTGGCGCGTGGTGATGTTCACCGCGCCCGCCTGGCCAATTGCGCCAGATAACGTGCCCTGCGGGCCCTTGAGCACCTCGATGCGATCGACGTCGAGGGTGCCGGTACCAAGGCTGCGCGACGACACCGGCACGCCGTCGATATTGAACGCTACCGAGCTGTCATCCATCGACATCTGGTACAGCGAACCGACGCCGCGGATCAGCACGTTGAAGTCATTCGGCCCGCCTGAGGAGTTGACGCTCACTCCGGAAGTGTTGCGCAGTGAGCTTTCCAACGTGTCAAGGCGCTGGGTGCGCAGTTGCTCGCCGCTGATCACGCTGAGACTGATGGGCACTTCCTTCGGGTCTTACTGCTCCAGGCGCGCAGTTACCGTCGAGGCCGGCAGTTGCACGGGCTCACTGGTGGTGGCGGCGAGCGCCGAATTGGCCAGTGTCAAACTCATGACTATTGTTATAGTATTACGCTTGTAGCAAGATTGGCTGGTAGCCGTCGTGTTGCATTGTGCAGACATGATGGGACCTTGACTGAGGATTTTGATCGGCGCGCGTTGCGGGGTGGCAGCGGCGATTTGGCGGAGCCTTTGCAGCGTGCCAGATGCTAATAATTATCAATTGCACACTTCCACCCCGATGTGATCTGATTCGAGCCGTATCCGGTCAGGCAGGAGATTTACGATGTCAGCCGTTCAAGGAGGCGCAGGGGAGCCGATGCCGGTCTCGCGAATCATTACGGGAGGGTATGGAAGCGACCTCGGACCAGGGGCGCACTGTCGCGTCACCCGCGTGGCATTGCAGGACGGGCTGGACATCGTGCGCTGGCAAAGCACGTTCGAGCAGCCGATCGAGTTGCCCTTGCAGGACGACAGCGGGTTCATCCATTTCAGTTTCACCAACCTGCTCAAGGGCAAGGCCGCGTGCAGCTTCAAGGAAGGGCGTCGGCAACGGCGCTATGCGATTGACGAGGGCGCCGGCAGCATCAGTTTCGGGCGGTGCCGCCATGGCGTTTATCACCAGCATGGCGAGATCGATAACATCACCGTGATGATCCGCCCCGCAGTGCTCGCGCAGTGGGAACTCAAACTCGACCCGTTGCTGAACAAGGCGCTGGCCTGTGATCATTGTTTTCTCGATGGTCATCGCAGCGGCGAAATGAGCGCCACCGCGCATATGCTCGGCACCGCGATGGACCAGGGCGCCAGCCTGCCGTCGGCTCAGCCGCGCAGCAGCCTGTGGCTGTACGGGCAAAGCGTCACCCTGGTGAGTCTGTTTCTTGAGGCGCGCCAGGACGCCGAATACACCTGTCGCGTCAGTAACACCGACCGCCAACGGCTGGTGCGTGCCCGTGATCGCCTGCTCGAGGACCTGGGCAAGGCGCCGAGCCTGTCGGAGCTTGCGCGTGAGTCCGGGTTGAGCCAGCCCAAGCTGACCCGCGGGTTCCGCCAACTGTTCTTCAACAGCGTCTACGGTGTATTCCAGCAAGCCCGGATGATCCAGGCGCGCAGCCGCTTGATGAGCGGCGATGAATCCGTGATGCGCATCGCCTCGGACCTCGGCTATGCCAACGCCAGCCATTTCGCCACGGCGTTTCGCAAGCAGTTCGGAATCAACCCGTCGACTCTGAAGAACGGTGGCAGAAGTAAATCATTTGGTGTCAGTGCATAATAAACGAAGTAGAGCCTAAGTGATCCAGATACGTTTGACGCAGGCAGATGTGCAGCGGTTCTGACGGATGCGCAGTGAAATAGACCACTTTTGCCAAAGTTGCTTGAACATGGATGGTTGGGAAGGTTGGTACTTTTTACATGCTCGCCGTTGTTCAATACGAGTTTGCAACGAAAGTGTGTAACTGGCGAATATGCGCAGCCGGCACTGCTTTCCATGGACGTTGGAGGATAAATTTGATTTTTCAGAGGTGCTTTTTGAAGGTTGCTGCGGTGATTGTCATGGCTAAACCCAGCATGGTCGCGCTAGGCAAAAAAAGAACCATGGGGTTGAGCGAAAAAGGCAGGGATAAATAAATGACCCATGGCATCAACAGCAGTGGCATTACCGTACGCTTAGCGCGGTGATAAACAAAACTGCTTTCTCGGCCCGCGCCAAATTTACGCAGGTCTCGGCGTATCAAGCCATCGATAAAACCAGTGAACATGGCTAGCAAAAATAAGGGGGTGGCCAGGATCAGAATGGCTAGGCGCACCATGAAGGTAAATGTCACATACACTGCGGCCAGCACGAAATCTTCAATGCTCACGTACAGCTGATTGGTCCAACTCCAGAAGCCGATACCCTGGCTCGACACCCGCGCCTGCCGGGCAAAATCCGCAAAGCCAGTCTTGACCAACAGCCACTGATTGAGAAAATCCAGCCACTGGACAATCCTCTGTCCAGGCTGTTGGATGATGAGTGAAGCTTGGAAGTGCTCGCTGAGCCATCCCACTTCGCTATTCAACATGGCCTGGCTATGTCGCCAGCCCTGATCGCCCCAGAAGAGCAGCAGGCCGGCGAACTCTATGAAGATCGAGAACAGCAACGAGGCGATCAGCAATCCGATGATGCGAAGGATTAAGGCGATTGCCGAGATGATTAACCCCGAGCGCTGGACCGGTTGTGGAGGCGTGTGCCGGACGGAACTCGCCATCGTTCACTCCATTGCGCGCTGCAGTATTGATGTCGTCACGACGCCTTCTGGACAGTTTTCTGCTGATCGAAACCTGAGGCAGGGGCGGGCTATCCCACCTGATCCAGATCGAAGTTGGTTGTTGGGCCGCCACCGCTTGCGCTCCACCATTGCCCTGCCTGCTCGTTGTAGGTGGCCCGCATTCGCTGGGTGAGCTCCTGTAGGTCCTTGGGCATGGCATCGTCGTTAGAGGGTTTTGGCAATGGCATGCGTACTTTCCAGAGCTGCCCACCGGCCTGGAAAGAGAACATTTGCCCTTTGGGCAAACCGACGATGTGTGCGGGCTCGATCAGCGGCACACTGGTGCTGCTGACACGGTCCTGTGAGGACGAGGTGAAGTCCGTGTTGGCTTCAGGATCGGAGGTATCGGTGGCACCCGACACCAGGGTCTTGGTCAGCACGTTAACCTTGGGCAACTGCTGTGTGAGCAGCTCCGCGGTGGCGGTCTCGCGTACGCGGAGCATCTGCAACGTATTGAAGTTACCAATAACCTGGCCGGCCTTGGCGCGATTACCAATGCGCGCTTCGATATCACTGAGGGTCTGGGTGTAAGCCGTCACCTGGATGCCAGCGCCACCGCCCTTGTTGATCAGCGGGATGAATTCATCACCCATCAACTCGTTGAACTCATCGGCGTGGAGGTTGATCGGCAGCTTGTCACTGCTACCGCTCGATGCGGGCAGGCCATGGTCGATGCCGTGTTTGTAGATGTGTCCGGCGACCGAGACCAAGTCTGCGAACATGGAATTGCCCACCGCGGCGGCCACCTCGGCGTCGGTCAGTGCATCCAGACCAACGTAGACGATGCCGCGTTTTCGGATGATCTGCATCCAGTCGAAGATCGGCCGCGGGTCATCCAGGTCGGCGTAGTTGGGGGCCAGTAACTGGGCGGTCTTGCCGGTGGTGAGTTTCTCCAGCAGCGGCAGTAGCGAGGCAACGATTTTGTCAAAGTAAGTACGGTCGTAGCGCACCGCCGAACGCAGCCCGTCCATTACGGGATCAAATACCCGCTTCACCGCCAGGTACTGCTCGATGGCCACCACGCGTTTTTCGCGTCCCACCATATGCCGGGGAATGTTTTTTTCGGTGAGCTTGCCTTCAAGCTGGACGATCACTTCCCATGCTTTCGGATCGGTTCTGGCGAAAAATTGCTGGGCATACTCAATGAACAATGCGTCGATGTTGACCACATGCCGTTGGATTTGTAGGTAGTCTGGGCGTCGGCCCAACTCGATCAGGGCGCGGGCGATGATGTTGACGAAACGCCAGGCGAACTCGCGAAATGCCGCCGAGTTGCCTTCACCACTGAGCTGCCCGGCGATGCGCGACGCCACTTCCGAGATGCGCCCGAAACGTCCCACGGCGTTGTAGCGGGCGGAGATCTCCGGCCAACCCAGATGGAACACATAAAACTCTTTCTCCCGACCGGCGCGTTTGGCTTCGACGTACATGCGCTTGAGCAGGTCGGCATCGCCCTTCGGATCGAAGACAATGACCACCTCGTGTTCGACGCGATGGATGTCTTGGGTGATGTACACCTCGGCGAGCCGCGTCTTGCCGACACGGGTCGTGCCCAGCACGAGGGTATGTCCGACTCGTTCACCCAGCGGCAGACTGACTTCCGTTTCGTCCGGCTCAACCCCATGCAACAACGGTGAGCCACCGACTGGGGGTAAAGGGCGCAACGGATTAAAGGCGCTGTCCCAGGCCGTGACCCGGGCCAGTATCGAGAGCGGAAACGGTGCATGTTCCAGGCGACGTTCGAGTCCACGTGCCAGGCGGTAACGGGTCGGTTGGTCGACGTAGTGAGCGACGGCCGGATCCTGGGCCTCGACTAAGCGCTGGGTGTGCAGGCGGGTCCAGCGAAAGCCTCGGCCCATGAACAGACGTTTGCGGCTCACCGGAATCTGCCGGCTGGTCAGCTCGTAGCGAGGCAGCCGGCGGATATTGCGCCGATAGCGCAACACCTCCCAGGCTTGTCGGAGGCGGATCAAACCGAACAGGGCATAGGCCAGAGCCGTAATCAGACCGATCTCGGGTGATAGGGCGACGGCCCAGGGCGAATACACGCACAGCACCGCCGCGGCGACGCAGATCGCCACGGTATACAGCTCGACTGCGGGCCGGAGTTTGGACTCCATCGCATGCTCGGCCATGATCCAGACTCACTGTTCCAGTGAGGTGGCTGTGATTAAGATAGGGTAGTGCTCAATTTTCAGGCGAGAGGCGATGTCGTTGCCGTTGACCGGCAGGATGGTGATGCCCGGCGCGGCTGCTCGAATTCGGGCCAGGGCTTGAGTATCGGTCACTTCGACGGCGAGGCCGGCCGCCCCTATTTCTTGCAGTTCAGTCGCACGCTGATGCAGCCAAGCCAGTGACTGGGGATCCTCACCTACTAGGAAAAATGGGCGTAAGCCCGGCATCTTTAGGGCGCGAGACGTGATGTGGCCGGGGCTCAAGTGAGAGCTGTGGACGGGTAGTATCCAGGCTTCATCGACAAACGTGGACAGGTCCGCATGCATGGCCCGACTAGGCTGGATCTTGTTGTTTATTGGCGGCCAGGGGACCTGAAAATGGAGGCGGGTGAAGTCGCTAGGCTGATCCCCGGCTACGGTCCGTTCCGGCTGGGCGAAAGGAGCCAAGATCAGGATGAAATAGCAGATAAGGGGTATTCGCTTCATTGTGGTGTGCCCTGTTTGAAGGAAACCTGCAATTGTTCGAGTTGTCGGGAGAAGTCGGCGCGGTAACGCGCGGCCGGCGTTCCTCCTGCCGGGCGGTGATATCGGCCAGCAGCTGACACCCAATCACCGGTGACGGCGTGATGCTCTTGCAGCAGCGCGGCAGTCACGGCCAGATTGCGGTAGGGTTCGAGGGCTTCGCAGGGACTGGAAAAATGCTGTCCGTGATAACCCAGGTTGATTTGCCCAAGCCCGGCATCGACGCGCTTGGCGTCATACCGAGCAAGTGCCTGAAGCAAGGCGTGACAGGCGGTCTGACGATTGGCGAAACGGTAAGGGCTACCGGCAATATTCAGCGTCCAGGGCCAGGGCAGCAGTCGACCACGGAGGCGGGCGCCACTCTCCTGCAGGGCAATCGCGAACAACACCGTAGAAGGGACGTTGGCGTCATGCGCTGCCAGTTGATAAGCCGGAGGCGGAAGTTCGTCTGCCCGGACGGCGTGCACCGTCAGCAGGAGCGCAATAGCAATCAATCGAGGCGTTGCCATTGTCCGTTCACCTGCTGAAATGTGACGGGTAACGGTCTCGGGGCTCCCAGGCTGAACCAGCGCCCGCGATCATGGTTCAGGGTGATTTGCCGGTGTTGGACCTTGGCCTGATCGATGTCCGCTTGCCTAGCCCAGCGACGGACGCGTTCATCCTCGCCTTGGCTGCCCACCAGGTAAATATCAAACCCCGTATCACTGCTTTGCAGACGCTGTGCTTCAGCGGTGCACGCAGGGCAATGGTCCTCGACAAACAAAGCTCGGCGCGGCTCGACCGGTGAGCTAGCGGTGGGCGGGGATGCCATACCCTGAATCGGCAACAGCCCCGGAAACAGCTTGGCCCAAGCCGCGGTGTAAGCATTTTGGTAAGCCAACTCGCGCTCGGCTCGTTTGGCTTCCAGCGCTACCTGCAATTCGGCATAGCGCTGGCGCTCTTGGTCGGTCTCTGCTTCGACGCCGAGCGCGGTCAGCGGATCCAGATTCGGGCTCCAGAAACCACGCGGGCCGGCTTGGATCTGTTCGAAGCGTGTCCACTCCTGCTCCGTCAGACCCCAGCTTGCCGCCTGTTCAGAGTGCGAGCGCCCCAGCGGAGTGGACTGTGTGTCCTGGACCTGTGACGGTGTCGTGACAGGGTTGCCCATCGCAGCGCCCGTGCTAAGCAATGAAACGAGACAGACGACGGGGGACAGTAGCGCTCGGTTCATAATCGTTTCTCAAGGGAGTTGCACGGTCTGGTCTGGCTGAGCGGTCACGGCGAAGATGGCCGCGTTCGGCTCCAGCGCCTTCAGCTGCCATGCGCCGAGCTGCTCGCCGTTGTGCAGCAACTGGATATCCTTGAGTGAGCGACTATCAGGAGGCGCTACGGCCAGAAAGCGCTCGCCACCGCGGGATTCAACACCCAGCACTGAGAATGGCGGCGAGAGCGGGGCAGGCTTGGCGCGAGCGGCTTTTTTCGGCTTGGCTGAGGAGGGTGTCGGTGATGGGAGTGATGACTGGGGCTTGAGGTCCAGGAGTCGCTGCTCAACGTGCTCAAGTCGTGCGCGTAGCGCGATCATATCGGCTGCGGTGGCACGGTCTGCCAGACCGTCGCGTAGCTCCTGAATCTCTTGCGCCCATTGATCCAACATCGGATCGAGGGTATTGGCCTGTCGCTCACCGGTATCGACCATCTGCTTCAGGTCTTTCAGTGCGTACTGCAGCTTCTCCTGTGCATCCATGAGGGTGCTTGAATCACGTTGCAGGGTATCCAGGGTCTGTAAGCGTTGGGCGTTCGCATTTTCCAGCTCGGTCACGCGTTGATACTGGTTATACAAGCCACCACTTAGCCCGGAGACCGCCAGACAAAGTGAGCCGACAATGAGAGTTTGAAATGTCGAGGCTTTCATGGACGAGCCTCCGACTGATGGGACGAGGTTGGCGTGACCCGCACCGTGCCGCTATTTTTCTGCGGTTCGTAGCAGACCGAACGGCTAACTTCATCGGTCGTGAGTTGCCAGGCGGGGCCAGCCAGCACTTGGAGCGCGCTGCGTAATGAGATTGGGCCGAGCCGGTAATGGGCGGCGGGCAGAGGCCGGGTAAACAGTATTTTCACTGGCTCTTCGGCAGGACAGAGCGAATAACCCGAGCGCAGCAGCACGTAGTGCATCGCTTCCTGTACCGAAGAATTCAGGTGGGACGGAATGCTCACGTCAACGATTTGAGCGAGAAGATCACGTTGTTCCGTGGTGGGGTCGGTGCTGACCAGCGTATAGCGGCCATAGCGGAGCTCTGACGGATGGTTTTCGTCGGCTGCGCTCCTCGATAACTGAGGCCGATTGGAGCCACCGTCAATCTCTGGATGAGTCGGCAATGGGGTTGGGATTTGCGCGGTGCAAGCACTCAACAAGCCCAGCAGGCAGACAGGCGTGAAAAAACGCTCCATGGAAAAAACCTCATGTCAGATTCAGTGCAGAACCTGACATGAGGTGAAGGAGCCAAGCAGTGAGAAAGTCGATTCAAGGCGAGTCGCGTTAACGCTGAAGGCATTACTACTGATCAAAAATGGCGAGCCCATCCAAGACGGCAGCGTCGGGGTCGAAAATCAACAACCTCACATCCGCCAATGCCGCCAGATACAGCACGTTGATCAAGGCCTCCGGCGTACCTGCGTCGAGCTGCTCTTGCCTCAGCGAAGAGTAAGGATTGCCCTCGATCTTCACCAAGTTATCGTCGGTCCAGGGCGTCCCGATCAGCTTACATCCGACGCCATTGCAGTCTGGCAGGGCAAAGGGTTCAAACAGCAGTCCGGTTGGCTTGGAGTCGAAATTGCCAACCCGGATTTCCAAGTGGCGTAGTGCTTCGTCAGTGAGGTGTGCGGTACTGATTTCCCAGGCTCGACTGTAGTGTCCTGTGTCGAAATTCAAGCGATGGATCATGGCTTGGGCTTCTTCCAGGGAGTACAGGTCACCGACGTGATGTCGCTCGTTGAGCATTTCGCCAGTCACGGCATAAGTCACTTGCCGCACCAGTCCGGTGGATTGGAAGCGTTCATCCAATTCATCCGGAATGGACTGACCCTCGCTGATCAGAGCGGAGTCGTCGTTGAACAGGCAGGGGAACAGTTCTAGCGCATCGTCGGGCAGATGAGCTTGTGAGTCGTGTACGGAGCGAAAGCAGGGAGGGCAGTCGTTTGCATAGGTGATCAGCAGCAGCCGTTCGATAGATAGATTGTCATAGCCGCGAACGAATGGGTTTGAGGCCCCTAGCATGGCTGGGGTTTGGGTAGTGGCGTTCATGAGTATTCTCCAGGATGAAAATGAACAAGGCGCCCGAAGGCGCCTGTAAGGGTTAAAGCCAACCGTACTCGGCAAGAGAAAGTGGGCGACCTTCACCCACGATGAAGTGATCCAGTACGTGAACCTCGATCAACGCCAAGGCCTCCTTCAACCGTGCGGTCAAGACGCGATCTGCCTGGCTGGGTTCCGTACATCCTGAGGGGTGATTATGAACAAAAATGGCGGCTGCTGCGTTATGCGCTAGGGAGCGCTTGACGACTTGTCGGGGGTAAACGCTGGCGCCATCGATGCTGCCGTGAAAGAGGATCTCGAACGCTAGAACGCGATGGCGGGCATCGAGAAAAATCACACCGAAAACTTCATGCTCTTGTTGCGCAAGATGAAGTTTCAGATATGAGGCCACGGCGTCAGGTGACGTCAGGTTGGGGCCGCGGGTGAACAGCCGACGATCCAGAATGTGCAGCGCTTCGTCGATCAGCTGGTTTTCCTGGGCGATACGATCAGCCTCGAAATCCGAGGTTTCAATCAGGGTGAGTGGGGTGCTCATGGCGTACCTCCGAAGGGAACAATCCGGGGGGTACACACCCGAGGGGAGTGGTGCCCCCTAGGTGGATATAGAATGACGGGCGTTGCGCGATGACGCGCTGTTCACAACCGAGTGAATCGGTGGCGTTGTCCGTGCAGGTGTGAATCGCAACCGGCGCAGGGCAATGGGGAGAAGGTTCTTATGCCACGGCCAGTTTCGGGGTCGAAGTCGGCACTGATGGGCATTAGCCGAACCAGCCCGCGATGGAGACCGGCGATGCGTTTCTCGATTTCATCCGTCGTGTAGTAGAGCGATAACCTGCTGTAGTCCTCGTAAGCCGCAGCGAACAGGCAATCGTCGCAAAGCCAGAAGGATTCCATGTGGGTTCTCCTGTGCGGATTGAAGAAAGGCGCTCGATTGAGCGCCTTGATGTAAACAACGTGAATTGTTCAGGCGGACTGAACAGTACGTGTGGCGACACGGCGGGCCGTGCGGGGAGTGGGTGCAGATTCAGGTTTGATCCTGGTCTCTGTTGGGTTGTCGGTATCCTCAGCTTCGGCATCAGCCGACGTTGGGGATGGCTCACTGTTTGGCGCTGGCTCAACAGGTGCTGTTGCCTCCTGCCTGGCCGGCGCTTTGTATTCGAACGTGCCGTTGACCTTGATCCAGTCGATGTACAGCAGACGACCTTTCAGGCTGGCACCCGGCTGGCCTTGTTTATCGCCTTTCTCATAGAGAAATGGGTCAATCCACAGATCGCCGATACGGAACGACAGCAAGACCTTTTTCTCGGCTCTGACGGCGTCCATATAGAGACGAGTCAAGCGTTCAGCTTCGCCTCCAGCGACTTTGCAGTCGAAGCGGGTGTACTCGACCGCATCGGCGGCACCGTGCAGAGCCGCGATATCGCAGGCCATGAACGGCTGGCCGCGACGGACTTGTACTTCACGAACACGGTTGAGGTAGCCGATACCGACGGTGTGCAGATTGAAGTAAGTGGTCGCTTCATGGGATTGGTTGGCGTGGGCCATGGTGGTTCTCCTGTTTCACGGGAAAACGGCGACGCACAGCCCCCTGAGGGGGAAGTGAGCCCCCGTCAGGGTGGGTTAGGTGAAGGCGAGCGATGAACGACTCGTCACCGGCAAGCCGATGACAATCAGAACGATGCGCCTGGGGAGTAGCGGTGCAGCAGAAGAGAATCTGCAGTAGTGGTCTGCGGACTGGGGATAGTGGGCATTCATCACCGCTGACGCGGTGATCGTGCGAGCCTCCGAATGCTGATCGCACTTGGGTAAACCACCACGAGCGTGGCGTAGCCTTGAAGGTTCAAGCTACCTGGGCTGGGCTGTCAACGACAGCGAACCACGCCCTTTGTATAAGCATGTCACAGGGGAGCGTCAAGACGCCGTAAGCTGATTTTTTATAGCCGGAATACAGTGGAAATTATTGGACTGAAAAAAATGAAGAGCGGGCCTGGCGGGGTGCCAGGCGAGGAACAGAAAAGCCACCTTAGGCGGTCTGACGCAGTCGACAAGCTCCTCGCAAAACTTGATTTAACTGGGCCATGATTCGCCAACCGACCCTTATCGTGGCCTGGGTCGGAATACGCTGGCACGCATCCGCGCACAAAGGGTGCCCAGTGTTTCCCGGCGGGCTCCGGGACTGAATGCGATCGCGGTAGCGGATGACCGCTGCTGCCTGGCAGAAGCAACAGTGGTCATCCGCCACATTGATCCGGTCGAGCACAAAGCGGGAATGAAATTCCGCAGAAGAGAAGGCTCCGAACTCAGGGAGTCCGACCGAGCTACCCGGAGCGAATCGGTCTTGGGTCGCCGTAGCGATGATGCTGAGGCACTACAGCAGAGCGGGTGTGACGACGTCAAGCCAGTGTGCTGAGAGGTTATTTGCTACTGAGATGAGCGGCCAGCTGTTCGACGGTCGTCAGGATAAAGGCACGGTCGCGTTCTTGAAGGCCGCTCAGCAGGCCCGCGATCATCTGGCCCTGGTCGTTGGGGCGAGTGCTCGACTCCGTCAGCAGTTCATCCATCCGGCAGTCGAAGATGTCTGCCAGTTGCATCAGCTTGACCACGGAAAGCTCCACCACACCCCGCTCAAGGCGCGAAATGGCTTCGCTACCGATCCCCAGTCGTTCAGCCACCTCTTCCTGGGTCAGATTACGCTGGGTGCGGTGCTTCGCGATCATGCGTCCGATTTGGGCTTGGGTTGGATGTTTATGTGCCAAGTGATGAGTTCTCCAATTCAACCCGAATGGTTGAGCAAAGACCCGTTGACATGAACATCCTTAACGGTTGAGTATCGACTTATAGGGTTGTTATATTGACTGAAATACCTGTTTGTCGCGACGTGACATGTGTTCCTTCAGGAATCAGAGCCCGTAGTGACCAGTGAGACTGAGCGGTCTGATAGGACCAAATGGAGGAATGGTTGAGCATGGATGAGCAACGCGAGAACGACATGGACTTGATCTGGGCTCGAACACTAGAGCTGTTCATTAAGATCCATGATTGCCCTGATAACCCCGCACACCTCGACAGCCTTGTTCATTGGCTCAACGAAGATCCTGCTCACCTGAAAGCGTTCAACGAACTGGGGCAGATATGGATCGCGACAGGCATCGCGTTGGCCCGTGAAATCGGACAACCGCTAAGCGACTTGGAGAAGGATCAACTGCCGTTGACGATGCACTGACCCGGACATCACCCCCAAATCTCATATGAACGCCAATGGTGCTCATGGACGACGTATACCTTTGTTGATCGGCACCGTGCTTTTGCAGTCTGGGTAGTGGGAGCATGACCAGAACGGCCCTGATTTTCCCTTCCTCCTTAGCATTGCTGCGTTGCAAATGGGGCAGACAGGCCCGGCTTCGACCGGTACCGACAAGGTAAGCGCTCCGCAGTTTGCGATCAGCTGCGTAATCCAGTGCGCCTGCTTGGCAACGAATGCATCCAAGGTCAGACGTCCCGCTTCGATTTCATCCAGCGCTTGCTCCCAGATCGCTGTCATACCCGGATCTGCGACTGCTGCGGGTACCGCTTCGATCAGGGTATGGGCCGCTGCGGAGGCCGTTAAGGCACGTTTTTTCTTCAACAAATAACCGCGATCAATCAACCCCTTGATGATGCCGGCTCGCGTGGCTTCAGTGCCGATACCGGTGGTGTCCCGAAGTTTCTGTTTCAGACGCGGGTCGTTGACCAGCTTGGCCACATTTTTCATCGCCCTGATCAGATCACCCTCGGTGAGCGGTTTGGGAGCGGCGGTGCGCATGGACTTTAGTTCGACGTCGTCCACTGCGCACTGGCTACCCTGTTGTAGGGCGGGCAACACCTGGGTCTTTTGACCGGGTTCATCGTCTTCGGGGTTGTCGGAGAGTAAGCCTTTCCAGCCCAAAACCAGGATCTGTTTGCCAACAGCGGTTAACCGTTCTTCGCCGCACTCCAGTTCGACCTCGGTTCGATCAAACTCGTGATGCGGCAGGAATTGCACGAGGTAGTGGCTACGAATCAGTTCGTAGACTTGGCGCTCTTGTTCGGACATCCGCCCAAGGTTCGCCGGCTCGGTGGTGGGGATGATGGCGTGGTGCGCGGTGATCTTGGCATTGTTCCATGCTCGTGAGCGCAATGATCGATCGATGCTTCCGAGCGCTGGGCGTAACGCGGGATCCATTCTGAGCAGGGCATCGAATACCGCGGCGACCTCGTTGAACATGCTCTCTGGCAAATAGCGGCAATCGCTGCGCGGATAGCTGGTGGCTTTGTGGGTTTCATACAAGGCTTGGGCGATGTTCAGGGTTTCCTGAGCGCCGAGTCCCAGCTTGCGTGAACAGACTTCTTGCAGTGTGCTCAGGTCGAAGGGCAGGGGTGGCGCTTCGCGCCAATGCTCAGTCTGCAGCGAGACTACGGTGGCGGTCTTGCTGCCAGAAAGCGCTTGGACGGCTTGACTGGCAAGCGCCTGCTGCAGGCAGCGACCGGCTTCGTCACGTCCTGAACCGGGCGGTATCCACGACGCGATGAAGGGTTGCCCCATTGAAGAAAGGTGCACATCCACCATCCAATACGGCACAGAGACGAAGCTTGCAATCGCGCGGTCTCGTTCAACCACCAAGCGCAAAGTGGGCGTTTGGACGCGTCCAATCGACAGGACGCCGTCATAGCCCGCCCGCCGTCCTAGGAGGGTAAACAAACGACTGAGATTCATACCAATCAGCCAATCGGCGCGGCTGCGGGCGAGGGCTGAGTGATAGAGCGGGAAGGTCTCCTGACTAGACTTCAGCGAGGACAGTGCTTTGCGAATCGATGCCTCGTTGAGGGCTGATAACCAGAGGCGCTCAACAAAACCACGATAGTTGCAGAGCTCTAATAATTCGCGGGCAATCATTTCACCTTCGCGATCGGCGTCGGTGGCGATGACGACGATGGTAGCTTCGCTGAGCAGGTGTTTGATGATTTTGAACTGCGCGACAGTCTTGGGTTTGACCTCAACCTTCCACTGCGCGGGAATGATCGGTAGATGATCCAACGACCAGGTTTTGTACTGATCGCCATAGGCTTCAGGTGGGGCCGTTTCCAGCAGGTGACCGATACACCAGGTGACGGTTGTCTCGCGTCCGATCAAGCAACCATCGCCACGTCGGCTGGCTCCGAGAACCTTGGCGATGTCACGTCCTTGGGAGGGTTTCTCGCAGAGAAAGAGACGCATAGAACTGCTCCGGGTTGAGTTCGGAGCAGCGTTGTTGGAAACAGCAGTGGCAAGCTATGAGAAACCTGAATGGCAGGTTCCTCATATTAGTCGGTGAGGGCAGTTTTGATTGGGGGTGAGGCTACTACCATCACGTGGACGACAGTGCTTCACGAGCAGCGAGTAATGACAGGCCAGGAACTTCGCGCAAAGGCGCAACTTTTATGCCTCCAAGTTAGTCATGCCGATGGTAGCTGCCCTCTGCGCTTTTTGGACTTCGACGCTGGCGAGCTGGCCTGGTCTGTAGCCTGCCCGACGGGATCCGCAGACGAGGCTGATTCACTTGAGCGCTCCCGCATGACCACTTTCTGCACGCGATGAGGCAGGATGCCGATACGACGCGCCTCGATCTTGAAGGTGACCCGCGCATTGTCTTCACTGTCCTCCCACTCATCGCGCACCGTGCGGCCCTCTACCAATATGCGCATGCCTTTCTGGTACAGCGTGCTCCAATGTTCAGCTTCGCGGTGCCAGAGCTCGACCGGCGCCCAATAGCCGCCTCGATCTTCGTAGCTGCCATCGCGTGGCACGGGGTTGTCGAAGTACACATTCAGCCGCAGCAAACGCCGTGGCTCGTCATTGCCTGATGGGAACTCCTGGAACTCTGGCGCACTGCCGATGTTGCCTTCGCCGACGAAAAAAGTACTCATCGTGATATCTCCGCTGCTGGTGTGGACTGGCGCAGCAGCCGTTCGGCACTGGCCATTTTGATTGCGCAGGTTGAAGCCTGACGGTAGAGCGAATGCATCACACTCATCTGCAAGTTCAGTGCAATGCGCTCGCATTCGAAACGGTGCAATGCCTCGCGTACGGTTTGCGGCAAGGCCTTGTTGGAGGCTTGGCGCTCCCAGACCGCAACGCCCATACGCGCGAAGTCACGGGTGCGCCATCGCAAAAAGGTGCTGCCCGCACTGGTGTTCTGCAGCACCAATCGAATATCCAGCAGCGAGAAAGGCGGTTGTCCGGCCCGCAGCGCCACCGCCTCCATGAGGCGACATAACTGCGCCTCGGTTTCCCTCGCCACCTGCGCCAGGTATTCCAGCTCCCCCTTACCCTTAAAAGGTTTTAAAAGGCCTTTTAGGGAAGTAGCGTGTTCGAGGTGTCGATAGGCATCCGGCGTGAGTGTTTCGAGGGGGGTTGGCTGAGTCGAGATAATGGACTTCATGCTTCGTCCTCCGACTCATCTACTGTCGCAGATGGCGCTGCCGCGTTCTCCGCCAACGCGTCAGCCTCATCCACTGCCACAGCACCACGACGAACGATGGGCGGCGCGAACTGGGAGCGGCGATGCCCCTCAAGGATGTCCGTAGGGGGCAAACCCATTCTCTCGATTGCCGCCAGAGCACGAGCGTTGTTCGCCGCCATGTCATCACGGGTGACGCCAGCATGCCGATAGCGCTGGGCCTGGCCGAACAGGCTGCGCAGCAGATGGGCGCCGTCGTCGATCCAGGCTTCCATGTCTCGGCGGCCGATCAAGGCGGTGTGATGGGCCAACAAGGTATGGCGCACCAAGGTGTCGTAGTCAGTCAGCAGGTAGACTGCGAGGAAGCCCAGCTGGCTGCCGATGTACAATGGCAAGGTGACGGGGTGGATGTTGAGGTTGTCCCCCATATCAATCTGTGTCGGCAGATCCTGTCTTATTCGGTCTAACTGTTGAGTCAGTTCCAGCATCCCGGCCTTTGCTTGCATCAGTTTTTCTTCGAGCTGCACGATGGCCCAATCTGCATAGGGATCGTCCTGGGCCGCAGTTTGTTTGATCAGGTTGGTGACACTGATGTAACCGGCCATACCCATGATCGAGTGGACGCCTTCGCGTGCGGCTCGACCTTGCCAGATACGGGCTGCATGGTGGGTATGCAGGGTCAGGGTGATGCTGCTGCGCAATGAACCCAGATTGAGTTGATAGTGATCGGCCATGGTGTTGTCCTCGCATAGGCTTGGACGGGACGTTGCGACAGATCAGGGTCAAGGACAGCCAAAAAGCTGAATGCGGTCTGTTCGGTTTGGTGAGAGAGGGCAAATGCCTGACGTCTACGTTTATTGGAAATACGCCCAGGCGTTTCCCTAAACGCTCCATGGTTCGGTCCGATATTTTCGTAGATTGGAATCTCTATGGATTTGATGCCACTGGCATCAAATCTACTGACGTCCACTGCCTCCACGCAGTTGGCGCAGCTCATTTAGGCACGCTTGGGCGAGGGCTGATGCAGGTTCGCCCTTTTTTCGAGAAGGCCGCGAGGGGTCGGTTGGGTGCGGCTCTGCGACGGGGGACGGTTCGACCTGACTTGCCCAAGGACGAAAGTCGCCTTTCAGCGCACGCTGGATCAGGCCCATCAGATATGCCGCCGGCTTGCGTATACCACCGGCCGCACAGCGTGCCCCCGCTTCGTTAAGCACCGCCTGCTGATCCGCTGGGTTGAGCTTGTTCAGCGCCACGGCGACGGCCTGACGTTCGCTTGGGCTCAGGTGTAGCGAAGTGGGCCAGTGCAGGTTATCCACAGTAGAGGTCGCGCGCGGTACTGTACATTTACTTTCTTTTAATACAGTACAGGCGGCGTTCGAATTCCGAACGGCGCCGGAAGCACCGGCGTTCCAGCCTGGTTCGGAATCCGAACGAGGGCCTGCACGATTCCGAACGTGGTGATCTTCCCCACGTTCGGAATCGTGGAATGCATCACCGGGTGGCTGATCCAAGCCTTGCTGCGCCCACTGTTCGCCCCAACTGTCCAGCCGCGTCGGTAACCGACCCTGATCGATATTCGTGTCCTGTCGGACCTCCTCCACAATGTGCTGAGCGACAATACGCACGGCCTTTGTCGCATGACCGAGGGCATGTCCGACCAGTTCTAGGTAGTCCTGATCGAGCTCCATGGCTTCGGCGGGGGTTAACGGCTCATCGTGCAGAACGTACAAAGAACCTTGTAGCTGCCCGCTGATTTGATCGCGACCGCGGCTAACCAAACTGAGCCAACGAGTGAGCCTGAGCATCGTCAACACGCGTGCAATGGTTTCACGTGAGGCTGACGCACCGTAGGGCACGCTCGAGAGGTAAGGCTGCAAATCCTCATAGCGCGGCGTAACCACGCCCTGGCCTTGCAGCATGAGCCGAAATACCTGCCAGGCATTTCGCTCCAATGGCGTCAGCCGATTATCCAACAGCAGCCGACGTGGCACGACTTCGTGTGATTGGCCACTAAACAGAAAACCAGCCTGTAGACCCTGGTTGGAGGGCTGTTCAGTGGTAGGGCGTGCTGGCCAGCGCTCATGCAGCTGTTGTGTGCATTGCTGCAGGACACGTTGCCAGCGACTGGCGGGAACAGCATTCATGTTTTGTTGCTGTACTGGTCGATTTGCTGCCAAACGATGGTCAAGCTGATCTGCTGTTCTTCGGCAAGCATCATCATGGCGTCGAGTTTATCCTCGGTGCCGTCCTCTGTTCGTATTTGGCACCAACGTTGCCACAACACATGCTCCTGCGCTTCGCTTAAATGTTGGGGGCGGCCTTTACGAGTTTCTATCTTGAGTAGACGCCGACGCATGGCTGTTTCCGAATGCGCCAAGCCAAAACACTGGTACATAATGGTGCTGCTGGCGCCGAGTTTGAGCGCTCGGTTGATCAACCGTTCGTTTTGTTCATCGCGTTCAGCTTGTTCGATCAAACGATGCAGCACCGGCGAGTCAATCTTGACCTCGAGCCAAGGGACTGTGGCATGGGCCAGGCGCGATAACGTGGTCGGTGGTAAGGATTGCAGCACGAAGATGTCATCCTCACTCAGTCCAAGTGCCTTGCAGCGTTGCAGGTTGCCCAGGCGTAGTTCGTGCAGTACCTGGGTTAGCATGGCTTGATTGAGCATATTGAAGGACAAGTTCATCTCAGCGCCTCCGGTGAGTTTTTGTCTTCAGAGATGAGTGTTAAGTCGATTAGACGCCGGGCCAGGCGTATCAAGCGAAACAGCTTAATTAACAGACTGTCAGGCAGTCGCTCCAGCCCCACGTCCGTGACTGGTCTATCTGGTAGAGGGAGTTGATAGACACCCAGCAACAACTGCCCGAACAGTGCGGAAGGGATTTGCTTGCGATCCTCCCAGTTCACCTCGTCTTGAGCCCGTAACAGGGCCAGGAGCATTAGGTGAATGCCGGTCGAGCGGGGTGCTGAAAGATCAAGTCGCTCAATGTCCAAAGAGAAGCCCAAGCCAAGCTTCTGATTAATAATGCTCTCGGCATCTCCGGCATACGCCGCCATTTCCCGGGCCAGTCCTGCAATGCTTAAACGCAGTTGTTCGGGCGTATCCAGCGTTGGTGCGATGGTCCAGAGGTCGTCGATTGTGCAGGTTTCGAATGAAGACTCCGTTTCGGTAATGATCTCGCGATCGATTTGCTCACGAATCTGTTGAACGCGTGATAGGCGACTGACCGCAGGTAAAGTATTTGTTTCGGGTGCGTTGAGCTGTTCTTCTGAAACTGGCTCTATCTTGCTCTTGGCATCAGTTGATTCGGGTTTAGTGTCGGAGGAGGGCAACTCTGCCGCAGTTTCATGCACGCTTGGTCGATGGCTGCTTTCTGAGGGTGTGGTGATGACAGCCCCAGGCGTGGAGACGACCCGTTGGGTATCGCTCAGCTCCAGGGCCAGCATACGGCAGGACTGTCCGAGCAAGTGGCTCATGCGTTCGAGCAATTCGTCCTGGATCTGCTCAAGATCAAAGGATTCAGGATCGCCATCGAAGTAGCCCATGGTCTCCAGCCAGAACTCTGCAAACGCGACTGTGGCGGTTGGATAGCGGTTCCAGGTTCGCTCAGCCTGACTACGTAGACCGATCAGACGTTCTATCTGAGGCTTACCCAAGCCGGCATACAGAGTTTGTGGAATGGCGGGTAATAAGTGTTCGAGGGTGTCCAGCATCCGGCTGATATGCGACTGCGAAACCGGATAGCCTCCAGCGGCAAGACGTCGAGCCAGCTCCCGTTGTGAGAGCTCTGGGCCATCCGACTCAAGCATGGTTTTGAGTTTGGCTACTGCCAGGGCTCTTTCGATGAACGTGAGTTGGCCGTGCAGGTCGCTTTCCGCCAGATGGCCGAGTAGGGCGTTGGTTTCATTGCTCCAAGGTCGGAACAGGCAGTGAATCCGAAAGAAACGCTCGTCGCGAGTTTCCTGCCACAGCTCGCCGAGAATTGCTAAGCGCGTATTACCGCCGTTGCGGATGATGAAAGACGTTTCACCCGGACGGCGGGTAATCGGTGGCGGTTGATCCAGCCCGCGTTCACGGATCGACGCCTTTATATCGTCATAAAGCGGATTACGGATGAAGCGTGGGTTGTGCTCGTAGGGGCGTAACTGTTCCAGAGTGACTAGCATGGGAGTGTCGATGACTGGATCGGGCAGTCGCTCCAGTCCAGGACCTTGAGTGAAGTGGTCCTGGTGCAGCTTGTCGGTGATTTCCTCCTGACTGAGCTTCTTCATCTGAACCGCCTCGATCAACTCCGGCTACGCAAATGGTCACCGACCTCGAATTTCACGATTTCGGCAGTCTCTGAACCTTCGAAATGGTGGGATAGTTCTGCGAGGAACCACACCATGGCCGAGCGCCCCCCTTGCAAACGAAAAACCACGGTGCAGTACTCCTCGCAAGCCGCGTCGCGTGGTCGAATGGAAGGCTGAACAACGATAGGAAACTGATCCAACATTAGAAAACTCCTTACCAAGCCCTGTTGGTTTCAAGGTCGATCAAACAAAAAACGGTGAAATGTTGATTGGGCGATTTTTTACCGAGGCTCCGCACAACACATTACCGATGAGATTGCATCGCGCCATTCAGGAAATAATTCGATAGCCAGCGCTTGCATGATTTCTAACGCACACGGCGAGCGTCGGCGTTTACTCGATAGGCACTTATCTATTCGGTGGACCGGTAAACCGAGGGAGGCGGCATTGAGATATGCCACGCGGTCGGGGATTACGGTGTCTAGCACCGAGATATTGGTAGCCTCTGCGAAAGTCTCGCGCAGGCTTCGGATGATCATCCGGGTGTCCACTCGATTGACGTTCACCTGGTTCAGTAAGAGCCGTAAGGGCGGCGGGTCGATGCCTAGGTGGCGAAACGGTTCGAGCTCACTCAGTAACTTCAAGGTGCCACGGCGCATTTCGCGGGCAGCGAGCATTTCCGGCGTGATGGGAGAGAGGGCGAGATCGGAGGCCAGGATGGCCATCTCCAGCAATACACTGCGTGCTCCCTGTGTGTCGATCAAAAGCAGGTCATAATTGAGACTCAACTCATTGAGCAAATTGTGCAGGCGCAGTCGTCCGTCAGGTGCATGCAGCAACAAGGTGCTCAGTCGACCTTGATCGTCGTTGGAGAAAATCAGGTCGAGACCGACGACTGCAGTCCTAGATATTATTCGTTCAGGCACTGTTAGATTGAGTGCAATGAGCTCGTATGCACCTGCATGAGCTTTCTGGCTCAGTGAATAATAACTGGAGAGGGTGGGTTGGCTATCTAGATCCAAGAGCAGAACACGCAGACCAGCATCGGCCAACAGGCCACCGAGGTTCGCCGCTACTGTAGTTTTACCTACGCCACCCTTGGTGGACACCACCGAGACCACGTGCATCACCTCACTCCTGTCGCGAAAGGCGTTCTGCAATCCAGTGCTCGATTTCCAGTGAGTCCCAGCCGACTGCGCGTAGCCCCACGCGTTTGGCTTTAGGGAATTTGCCTTCCTTCATCAGGTTGTAGATGTGTGAACGTTTGAAGCCGGTTCTTCGTTCGACTTCTTCGCGCCGCATGATATGACGTTCGAGCGCCGGTTGGTCTGTTTCAGTGATGTAGGAGGATTGGCTGGACATGGCGGTCTCTCTTGGCGCTGACTGGCGCGTGGTGGGAAGTGACCTAAATTGAATAGCAAAAATGGACGGGAGTCATTGCGCCGCAACGGGAGTGACTGCAACGCAATCCGTCTCATTGATTTATGAGGCTGCGCTTACCAGCAGCAAATTTTTCGTCCAGCGTACGCTTGGTTATGCCCGGTACGTCTTTATAGTGAGCGGTTAGCGCGTCAACGATGGCCGCTTGGGATTGGAAAACTGACAATGGTTTTCCAGACGGGGACTTATCGAGAAACAGATTGACCATCGCCCCGATAATGTTGAGATAAACGGATTCGCTGCGATCGCTGACTTTACGATTGGTCTTGAGCAAGTGATGTATGTTCTTTCTTTCTAATCCGATGGCTTCAAGGTCATTAAGCAACTGCTGATGAGCTGCTTCCAACCTCTTTATGCTCACTTGCAAAGCATCCCGATCACCTTGCAATGCTAAGTATGTCTCAATGCTGATGCCATTTTTTTGATGGAGGGGCTGTCCAAAGAGAAACGCTGGTCGTTGGTCAGGATAATATCGCGACATCCAACATTTTAGATCGGTGTGGCGGACGGTTATATGGTCGTAATCAACGGGAGTACCAATGGCCACCGGTACGCCGAAACATCCATAAGCGAGCTCCCCGTGTTGAATGGCATCGAAAATTTTTTCCGTATTTACATGCAGGCAGGGCCACTGCGGGAAGTTGGTTTTGAGCCTGCTTGGACAGTGTTGGGCTACTTCGAGTATTTCTTTTTCGTAGGTAGTCAAGTTGCACCAGCGCAAGGCTGCATCAACGGGTCTGTAAAAGAGTTTTGCATAAAGATTGCAGCTTTGGTTTGCGTACATAACGAATCACTCCATTGAGATGTTTTGCTCCTTCGCTTGCAAGTGAACGTATGGTTGTTTGGTATGCTGCGAATCCCGAGTCCTTAAAAAGAGCGGGTTGTCGCCACGATTGAGATGTATGATGATCGCTTCGTAATGGTGTATTTATATTCCGTATGATTATAGAGAAAATAATTTGTTGATGCGTTTGTGGGGGGGGGTTATCATGTGAGGTCTCTTGATCTTGGCAGAAAAAACAGGGGGTTGAGGCCCGCGGCGTTGACGGGATTGCAAGTTTAAACTGTTGTTAGTTTTTTTTGTGTATTGCTCTTCTGGGGCAGATTTTATCTCGTATCTTATCAATAAGATTGCAATTGTATAAAAATGAAATTTCTATTTTTATCATGATACTACGTTCGCTTCTCGCAAAAATGTCAAATTATGAATTTTTTACGCCATATTGGACGGCTCGCCATTATTAGGATTAGGCCGATGTGTCAGAGGAGGGCGACGGCGCCAGGTGCCCGAACCTTTTCTCCGGGCTTGGTGACGTTGGCGCAAAATTTAGAACGGTAAATATGCCGCGATTGTTGTCAAGCGAAGGACGTCACCGCACAGTAGATCTACGGCCACGCAGCCAGCCCCCATGGCCACTTACTTAATGAGCAATGCGGATAGGATAAAAGTCCTAGCCGACCTTTTCGCCTCAAATTTGAGACGAGCCCAGCGCCTGGCTCAGATCGTCGATAAGGTCATTTCCATCCCCCATCAAGAAAGGCGACTGCGGTAGCGATGTAGCAGACGAATAGCGAAAGCCCAAACCACGAGCGCTTCCAAATCCATCGCCGTATTACCCATTCCGGAATGAGTAGGTGCGTGATCATGGTCAGAGATGCCGCAACGCCAACGCAGATCACCATGGGGGTGATCAACAGGCCTGCGACTGAAAATTCACGCAGCATTATCAGCCTCACAATTTTTCTGTATCGCAATGCGGTAACTGTACCGCGTATATGATCTGTATCGCAATATGGTACAGTGCCCGAAATATTGGAGGTATTGATGGACGAGCGGATTCAGACTGGAGTCAACGATGAGCGTGGCGGGGGCATTCAGGTCATTGCCCGCGCAGCGAAAATTCTGAACCTATTGGGAAGAAGCGCCGGTGGTATGAGCCTGGGAGAAATAGCCCAGGCAGTAGATCTGCCTCGCTCAACGGTGCAGCGCATCGTAGGAGCGCTTGAAGAGCAGGGAATGATTCGAAGTGAAGGCGCTGGCGGAATCAGTCTTGGGGCGGGTTTGTTGAGGCTCGTTGCGAATGCACATGTTGACCGTATGACCGTCGTTCGCCCTTGGCTGCATAAGCTGAGCGAGGCCGTTCAAGAGACCGTTGTATTTTCGAGGCCTACTGGCATCCAGCTGATAGTTGAAGATCGTATTGTTGCTGATCGGGAGTTGCAGGTAACGCCACGTCTTGGCCAACTGGATACGCCACTGTATGGGACGTCAGCAGGACGGGCTCTCCTAGCTTTAGACAAGGATGAGGACGTGAAGGCTTTGTTTGCAACTGAAAGCGCTACGAAGCAAAAAACTTCGGTATCCCAGAGGCTGCTGAATCAGTTGGTCGATATTCGCAAAACCGGGATTTCGAGCGATCACGGTGAACTCATCGAGGGCATCACCACGACAGCTGTCGCGCTGGATACGGTGTTAGGCCGTTTCGCAATCTCAATGCCAATCCCTACATTTCGTTTCGAAAGGGCTCGCGATACCTACATTGAGGAGTTATTGCGTTGCAAGGCTGGAGTGTTCAAAGAGATCGGTATAGTCGGCTAGTGCACAAGCGGGACGATCCTGACGAGGTATGATCCGTTTGAGTCTGAGGCGATGAATGCTTAACTCGTTGCCGGCGCCATCAAATTTCTAGTGCGTTGATGATGAAAGCAAGGGCCCTATGGGCCCTGCAAAATTAAGTCGTCGCGCGGTTAGGCCGACAGGTACTCGTCCACCGATTTGACGGTGGCGTAGCCGAACTCAAGCGCGGCCATCATCGTTGCATGCACGTGAGCCGAAGGAACGTTTACACCACCAGATGTGAGATCCAGGGTGGCGCAGGCATCATGTAACAGGATAACGGAATATCCCATGTCAGCCGCTGCGCGTACCACGGCGTCGATGCACATGTGGCTCATGGCACCTATTACCACGAGCTCCTGTATCTCAGAGGCTTCCAACTGCTGCTTGAGATCGGTCTCCCGGAAGGCGTTGATGTGTGCTTTTACAATCACAGGCTCATCACCCACGGGTGCAACTGCAGGCTGAATTTGCGCGCCGTTCGAGCCTTTGACGAAGATTGGAATGCCGTCATCATCGGATTCATGCCGTATGTGAAAAACTGGGATATCCGCTTCTCGAGCGTGGCTGATTACCTTCCGGGCATTTCCAACAGCCGCTACGATATTGTTCAAAGGCAGTTTGCCGTCGGGCAAATATTCGTTCTGCAGATCAACTACTACAACGCAACGCTTCATGAGCAATCTCCGGTTGGATTATTCGAGCATTGGGGCTGGTTTCTAAAGACAGAGCTCTGGACGTAGAGCGCCTACTTTTACCTCAGCTCCAAATGGTTTAAGTCAGAATTCCAGCGAAGCGCCGTCTTCTGGTATATCTACCCGACTTTCGATACCGTGCTGTTTGACGTAAGCGCGCAATTCCTTGCGGGTCAGCGACATATGGTTAACTGCGTCCATGTGCACGGCGACGATTTTCGCGTCTTTGGCTGCCTTAGAAGCGCGAAGTACATCTTCCTCGCCCATGATGATCGCGCCCTCAAACCCGTTCACTTTCGCTTTCCCGGCATTGAGTACGATGACTTCAGGGTGATATTTCTCAATAGTTTGGTCTACCTCTTTACGCCAGATAGTGTCGCCGGCTACGTAGAGGGTTTTGTAGCCTGGCGCTTGAAACACAACGCCCATGGCCTCGCCCAGAAGTTTCGCGAGTGGGGGGGCGGCATACATCTTGTCTGTGCCGTGCTGGCCGCTCGTCTTGGTGATTTTCACGCCGCCGAATTCCGCTTCGTCAGTAAGAACGCGTACGTTCTTGAAGCCTTGTGAGCGAATCAACTTCACGTCTTCCTCGTGCTGTGTGAACAGCGGTATGTCTTTAGGCAGCGCTTTCTGTGCGGCATCGTCCCAGTGGTCGAGATGCGTATGAGTGACGATGACGGCGTCAACACCAGAGATGACCTTCTCGGGCGACTCGGTCAGATCGACCAAGGGATTGCGCAGGTTGCTCCGGTAAGTATTTTCAAATCCTGGATAGGTTCCCTTTTTGGACAGCATCGGGTCGATCAGAAAGGTCGTGTCGCCGTAGGAGATTTTTACCGTTGCGTTACGAACTTGCTGCAAGTCGACTTTATGGGCTGCCTCCGGGGACTCGGGGGCGTCGGAACCCGCAAATGCCGATGAGGTCGCGGCAGCACAGGCAAGGCTAAGGACGAGCGGAAGTGTTTTAAAGATCATCTAATTAATCCTGTTATTGCATGAGTGACTCCATTCTTGCCGAATGCCCAGAGACTCAACAGTGGCCTGAATGACAGATTTCGATATAATCGGGCCACGATTCCTGCGCTGTTCTCGAACACGAGGCTGATTGATGCAATCCATATGCGTTGCTGTTTTGGCTTTCGATGGCGTCAGCCTGTTCCATCTTTCCGTGCCTGGAATGGTGTTGGGGACGGCCCAGTCCGCACCCGGTGAGCATCATTACGAAGTCAATTACTGCGCAGAGACGCCGGGAATGGTGACAAGCGACCAGGGCTTAGGGTTAGCGGTCAGTCATGGCTTGGAACTGATGGAGGCGTCCGACGTAATTATCATCCCTGCGTGGGGCGGTCACTCGGTCGCGGCGTCTGCACCGCTTGTGCAAGCTTTACAGCTTGCAAATACCCAAGCAAAACTCATCGTCGGCTTATGTTTGGGAGCATTTGTGCTTGGCGATGCAGGCCTTCTTGACGGCAAAGAAGCAACAACTCACTGGGCAGCCAGAGATGAATTTGGGCGACGTTTCCCAGAAGTTCGTTTTAGGCCTGAAGTGCTATATGTCAGTGACGAAAACATCATCACGTCTGCGGGAACCGTGGCAGCAATAGATTGTTGCCTGCATCTAATTCGCCAGCGACTCGGTGCTGATGTTGCCAATCGCACTGCGAAGATGCTGGTGACGCCGCCGCACAGGCTGGGAGGCCAGGCTCAATACGTAGAACATCCTGTGCCGCAGCTGTCTAGCGAGACACATTTGTCCAATGTTCTGGCGTGGGCTCGCCTTAACCTGGCGAATGATTTGTCGCTCGACGTGCTGGCGGACATGGCGAAAATGAGTCGGCGCACATTCACGAGGCGTTTCAAAGAGGCGACAGGCAGCACCGTCTCCAAATGGTTGAATGCTGAACGAGTCGCCAGAGCACAGCAGTTACTCGAAACAACCGACTTGCCTATCGAGTGTGTCGCCGGTGAGGCGGGTTTCGGAACGCCTTTGTCGTTGAGACAACAGTTCGGCGTTCACCTTGGCACGTCGCCTTCTGAGTATCGGCGAATGTTTTTCCGTGAAATGAAGCCCGGCCTGAAGACGGATGGAAGTGAGCGTACTGCTTAGCCATCTGCCCATTCCTAGGTGAAGGCTAACTTTGGCTCGTAGTTCAAGGCGCCACATTTCGGACAACAGCGAGCAGCGCCTGCAGCGGATGTAAGATAACTACACCATCCTGTCGTTTCACTTGGCTCCGGCAAGAATAACCGTCGGCCAACAACCGACCTGAAGCATTGAATTTCGCCACGAGCGGCGCCCAGGACTGCTTATAAATAACCGTGGACGTGACGGCATTTTTCGTCTCATGCCCATAAGTGCCAGACATGCCGCAGCACCCGCTCGCCTGAACTTGTAAATTCAGTCCCATGCGCTCATAGATTTGCTGCCAGAGACCGATACTGCTCGGCTCATTAGTTTTTTCAGTGCAGTGGGGAAGGAAGTAATAAGGCGCGTCATCTTTGACGCTTTGTGTTGGTTGAAGGATGCTGGCGAGCCACTCTTGAGGCAGTAGAACTGTGGGGGCATTTTTGCTGCCCAATGTTTTCGCATACTCTTGGCGATACACCAGAGTCATCGCGGGATCGAGTCCTACAAGCGCCATCTCGTAGCACTGAAGCTGACTCAGAGCGTCACTGTTGAAATGCGCAGCTTTTTCAAAAGATCTGACGAAACCCTGCACCTGAAGCGGTTTGCCATTGGGCGCGAACGGGGCAATGTAGATCTGGTAGCCAAGCCTTGCGATCAGTTCGATCCAGTCCGATAACACAGAGGTCTCGAAGTAGCGGGTAAAGGCATCCTGGACGATGATTACGCTACGAGCACGCTGCTGCTTATCCAATGTCGAAAGTAGCTCAGGCGTTGCGATCTGAACGTTCCAACGACGGCATACAGCGCCGAAGTCTGTGATGCTAAGCAATGGGCTATCGACCATCCCGGCCACATGCTCAAGCACGTAGCGTACTGGGCGGGCGCCCATAAAAAAGTTGTACAGGCGTGGGACACGAGCGATATAGGGAATCGTGTATTCCAGCGAGCCGATCAAATAATCTTTGAGTGGACGAAGGTAGCGGCTGTGATAAAGCTCCAGAAACCGAGAGCGGAACTCAGGCACGTTGACCTTCACCGGGCACTGCCCCGCGCAGGATTTGCACGCAAGGCAGCCAGCCATTGCCTCATAGACTTCGTGAGAAAAATCCTGCTGCCCCATTTTCTGCGCGACCGTGTTGACTGCACGTTTTGCAAGGCTGGCGACGTTGCTCTTTGATCGAACGTGATCAGTTGCCGCCAACACATCTACGCCTTGCTGACCTTGCAATCTTAGCCATTCGCGGATCAGCGAAGCGCGTCCTTTAGGTGAGTGAACCCGGTCACGAGTGCCCTTCCATGACGGACACATGGCGTCATCAGCATCGAAGTTGTAGCACGCGCCATTTCCATTGCAATGAAGTGCGGTGTCGTAGCTTCGCCAAACTCGCTCATCAATGGTTCGGTCAAGTTCGCCGCGCAACGTCACCTCGTCAACGCGTGTTAGCCGGCTATCCGACAGCGTTTTTGGCGTTGCGATTTTACCGGGGTTGAGTTGGTTCCATGGGTCGAACGCCGCTTTCAACTCCTGCAGGGCCGGATAAAGCTCGCCGAAGTAGTCGGGCACGTATTGGGATCGCAATCCCTTCCCGTGTTCGCCCCACAGCAAGCCGCCGTGTTTCTGCGTCAAGGCAGCGACGGCGTCGGAAATGGGACGAATCAGGGCTGCCTGAACCGGGTCTTTCATGTCGAGAATCGGGCGCACATGCAGTACGCCAGCGTCGACATGGCCAAACATCCCGTATTGCAGATCGTAGCTGTCCAGCAGCGCCCGGAACTCCTGGATGAAATCAGCGAGATTCTCAGGAGGGACGGCGGTGTCTTCTACAAAAGGTTGGGGCCTGGCTTCACCCTTGACGTTGCCCAGCAACCCAACAGCCCGCTTGCGCATCGCGTAGACGCGCTTCAGTGCATCGGCACCTATGGCAAGCGTATGACCCAGGCGTACCACCGAGGTATCGCGCTGCAGGTGCAAAACAAAGTCATGAACGCTCTGCTGAACAGCGGCTTCATCGTGGCCACTGAACTCGATGAGATTGATGCCCAAGGTAGGTGTGCTTGGATCTTCGGGGAAGTATTCGGCAACGCCATGCCAGACAATGTCCTTCATCGCCAGCATCAGAACTTTTGAGTCCACTGTCTCAATCGACAAAGGCTTGAGAAGCATCAAAGCCTTTGCATCACGCAATGCGTCCATGAAGCCTGCATAACGGACGTTGACCAGGATCGAGTACTTCGGGATCGGCAAGACGTTGAGTTTGGCCTCAACAATAAAACCCAGGGAGCCTTCGGAGCCGCACAGCACACTGTTGAGATTGAAGCTGTCACCCTGCTCTCGAAGGTGCGCCAGGTCGTAGCCGGTGAGGCAACGATTCAATTTCGGAAAGGTTCGTTCGATCAGATCGGCCTGATTATCCGCAATGCCGACAGCGCATCGATAAACCTCTCCGATCCGATCCCGACGCGCAGTTTCTTGCCCCAAAGCGCTTTTACCCACCACGCCGCTGCGGAGTAATTCGCCGCCAAGCAACACAGTAGAAAGCTCGAGCACGTGGTCACGGGTTTTGCCGTAGGTGCAACTGCCCTGGCCGCTGGCGTCGGTATTGATCATGCCGCCAATCGTTGCTCGGTTTGAGGTGGACAGTTCTGGCGCGAAAAACAGTCCGTAGGGTTTCAGCGCGGCATTTAACTGATCCTTGACCACGCCAGTTTGAACGCGAACCCAGCGCTCTTCAGCATTGATTTCAAGAATGGTGTTCATATGACGTGACAGGTCGACGACGATCCCATCGGTCAACGACTGACCATTTGTTCCCGTTCCCCCACCTCGAGGTGTCAGGACGACAGCTTTATGCTCGGGATCAGCTGCCAACTTGGCAATAATCTCTACGTCCTTCGCATCTGCGGGGAACACGGCGGCCTGAGGTAAACGCTGATAGATGGAGTTATCTGTTGCGAGCACCATCCGCTGGCCATAGCTGTAGGCGATGTCTCCTTGGAAGCCAGCTTTAGCGAGCTGCTTTAGAAACTCGACGTATTTCACGCTTTGATTTTTGGACGGGAGCAACCGAGCGATCATAATAAAACTCCAACCGGCATGCGGTTTTCTTGAACAGAATAACTTGTCGGCAGTAATGGAAGCGTCGCGTTTGAGTGTGTTGGATCAGGTATCAAATCTGTACAACTTCACCGCGTTATCTCGAAAGATGAGCCGCCGGTCACTTTCTTTGGGGGCCCAAATCGCCATAAGATCGAGGATCTTTGCATCGTCGGGCTTCTTGGATTTCATTGTCGGGTGAGGCCAATCACTGCCCCACATCAGCCTGTCGGGTCTGCGCTTCACGAGCTCTGAAGCAACCTGCCCAAAATCAAGATATTCAGGCGCGCCGCTTTTCGAGGTGTTGTAGGGGGCGGACAGCTTCGTCCATACGCGACCTGTGGCGAGTAATCTCGAAAGTGCCACAAATCCCTCTGAAGCCACACCACCGGGTTGAGCAAGTTGACCCAAGTGATCAATCACCAATGGGCACGGCAATTTGAGCAACTTTGATTCCAATCCTGGCAACTGATCGCCTGGCGACACCAGTTGAACATGCCAATCGAGTTCACCGACCCTTGAAGCAAGACGTTCCAGCTCTTCGATCTTGGTACCGCCGAAGCTCAGGTTGAATCGAATACCTCTGACTCCAGCCCGATCCATATTGCTCAGTTCTTCATCCGTTATGGTCGGTGGAACCACGGCCACGCCTCTTGCGCTGCCGTTGCTTTCGGCCAGCCCTTCCAGCATCAGGCTGTTGTCGAATCCGTACGTCGAAGGCGTCACTATGACCATTCGCTGAAGGCCTAAGCGGCGCTGAAGAAGGCGATAGTCAGCAAGCAATGCTGTTGGAGGAGTCAGTGTGGCACCCGCGACAGGTGGCACCTGGTCGTCATAGAGATGGATATGACTGTCCACGCTTCCCGTTGGAACCTCGAGGCTGGGAAGTTCTTCACCCTGTGACCAAGGCACCGCCCACGCCGGGATCTGGCAACAGGCTGTCAGTGTTCCAGCAATTTCTATGAATCGGCGCCGGGTGAATTGCATAACAAGTCCTCACTGAACTCCAGCAACAAAGCCCAGTTTTTTTCTCAGATGGTGGTGTGCTGGTCAGTGTCAAAACGCCTAACTGTGCGAAGCCATGGCTTTACCGGAAACGGATGCATTGACTCGATGGATCGTTGCGGTAGAGGACTCGATGACATAAAGGTCGGTGGTGCCGTCACAAGCGAAGACCAGGTTCGTGGTAAGCAAACCCGCTGGTACTTTCACCCTTGACTGGGGTTCGCCAATCGCGTTGAAACCCCAGACCGAGCCTAACCCTGCATGTGCGACCCACAGACCGCCCTCTGAATCCAGTGCTAAGCCGTCAGGGCCAATCCCCCCTGACAGCTGTATGAAGTTGCCCACTTTTGCAGCGCCATAGCCGGCAAAAGGAACTCGCCAGATTGCGTTAGCGCGTGTCACCGCAAGAAGTACGGCATCTTCGTCCAGGTTCATAACCAAACCATTTGGGCTGGGGACAGCGTCGAGAATGCAATCTATGCGCCCGCTCGGCGTCATGCGGAACAGACGACCCGTTGGATCTTGCAATCCCGTCAAACCCTGATCGGTAAAGTAGAGGTCTCCGTTGCGAGCGAAGAACAGATCGTTTACGCCTTTGAATCGTTCTGCACCTGCACGCTCAAGCAATGGCTTTACTATTCCGGAGCCTGGTTCATGAGTCATGATTCCGTGCTTGTAATCGGCGATGAAAACCAGCCCGTCCTCACGGATTTTCAGCCCGTTCGGCCAGCCGTCGTACTCAACGGCAACAGAGAATACGCCTGACTTATCGATGTTGAGCAGGCGACCATTAACTATATCCACACACCAGAGCACACCGTTTTTATCAAAGGACGGGCCCTCCAGGAAACTCTTGAAAATATGCTTGCCGGGCTGTGCCAAACTCCAGGTGGAATGCTCATCTCCAGTTTGTAGAGAGGAGGGGTAGGTGGCGAATAACTCAGTGCGAAGGACGGGGGGCGACGCGTACATGGTCGGTCTCCTTTGCTTGGCCTATTGAATTGCGCGTCAAAAACATCGAGACGAGAGCGCCTAACGCTAGGAGCACGCCGGCAATCACAAACCCGTAGTGGTATTGGTGGGTCATGGAGATCACATAGCCCGTCACAATAGGTGCGCCGATGCCGAAGAAGTTACCCCCCGTACTGATGACCGCGATGGCTGTTCCTGAATCTTCCTTCGATGGGATCAGGTCGTTGATGAGCGACAGATTCGCGGCGACCGCCGCGGTGCAGCCCGTTAATGAAAGGGTAAAGCAAGCGAGAATGACCCTTATGTCGTCCAGAAATGGCACGAAGAAGATCAGCGTCGACATTAAAAGGCAGGCTGCGACCACAACTCTTCTCTGGCCGCCCCCCAATGATTTTCCGGCCATAGCGCGGTCGCCGACCATCCCGATGAAGATGCCTAATATTGCAGCACCAAGATAAGGGATGGCGGTGTACAGACCACTTTTCAACAAAGTGAGGCCTTTTTCGGCCTGGAGATAGCCGGGCAGCCAAGTCAGAAATAGGTAGGTGGTATAGACGGCACAACCGTGCGTAAACGTTATGGCCCAGATGGTTTTAGAGCGAAGCAGCGCTTTCAATCCCAGCTTTGGCTCGTTCGCTGATGGCAAGGCTATACCGGTATCCCGTGTGCTCAGGATCAAATCTCGTTCTTCCGGCGATAACCAGTGCGCAAGTTCAGGCTGCCTGAACCAGATCAACCAAGCGGCCAGCCACACGAACCCTACTGCGGCAGCGATGACGAAGGCGAAACGCCATCCATAACTGTTGACGATGATGCTTAGGCCCAACGCGGCTATTGCCGGCCCAATCAGGCTTCCTGCGTGAAAGAGTGAAGTCGCCATGCCGCGCTCACCGGCAGGAACCCATTCGCGCAGGACACGTCCGCCGGCGGGGTAGGAGGTCGACTCTCCAACGCCCATGAGTAAGCGAGTTATCAGCATCGAAAAGAAACCCCCTGATGTTGCAGAGAGGAGGGTGGCCACAGACCAAACACCGATGCCCCAAGCGTTGACAAGCCGAGTGCCATAGCGGTCTACCAGCATGCCCATAGGGATAAGTGCGAAGAGGTAAAGCCATAAAAAAGAGGACAGCAGAAGCCCCAGCATGAATGGGCTTATGTCAAATTCTTGAGTAATCTGGTTAGAGGCAATTGCTAGTGCCATACGATCAATGTAGTTGATCGCAGTCAGCGAAAACAAAAGTCCATATACCCAGTAACGTCTGCGCATGACCAAACTCCCGTTTTTTATGTTTTTGGGTGGTTTGTGAGTTGACCAGCACGCAAGATGCAAGGTGTCGTGGAGGTCAGCTTTTAGCGTTGAGCAGAGTCCGTGGGAGGCAAACTATCAGCCCCCCGTTTGCTCGCGGACGATGCTTAGCGAATGCTCGCGCGGACTTTTTCCCTGAAAGTATTCTCGATTCCATCCTGGATCTTTAGCTTGTCGGCGAGCGATGGAACCAAATGGCGGCTGATGACGATGATGCCGTCTTTATCACCCAGAATCGCATCGCCTGGGTTGCACACGACATTACCGCACGCAACTGGCGCACCGACTTGGCCTGGACCGTATTTTGAGGGGCCCGCCGGATTCACAGCTCGCGCATAGGTTGGCAAACCCATGACACTCAGTTCTTCAATATCGCGAACTGCACCATCGATAACTACCGCTGCGACTTTTCGTGCTAGACACACCTCGCCCAACAGATCACCAAAGACCGCACGGTTGGTTTCACCGTTGCCGTTGATCACCAGAACATCACCTGGCTTGGCGTCGTCCAATGCCCTGTGGATAGCCAGATTGTCACCTTCCCAAGTGAGGACAGGCAGTACGGTTCCGTAGAACGAAGCCTTACCTGCAACATGATGGATAGCGGAAGCCATCATCCCCAAGCGCTGCAATACGTCGCCGATCAGTGCGACCGGGTAATGTGCTATTTCTTCAATTTGTTTAAGGGACGCGCGTTCCCAATCTTCGCTCACGGTGATGCTTTCATCAGATACATTGATAAACATGGTGACCTCGGCGTAAATCCGTTTAAAGCGCTATTAGTTGAACGTCTTGGGTGCAGGCTTGTTGACAGGGTGCAGGGGCGCTTCACCGCGCAAGACTGCGGAAATAGCCTCTACCGCGCTCATACCAACGCGCAGCAACGACTCATTTGTTTGCCCAGCAACATGGGGCGTAACGAGCAGGTTAGGTAAGTCGGAAACGGGGAATGTGTTGCAACTGAAGGGTGTGATCATGTCGATGTTTTCTGCAGCCAGCACGTCCACACCTGCACCACCCAGCTTGCCGCTGCGAAGCGCATCAGCAACCGCAGCTTCATCGATCACTCCACCACGGCTGGTGTTAATCAGGATCGCGCCGGTTTTCATCTTCTCGATTTCGGCACCGCCAATGAGATTCTCTGTGCCAGGTTGCAGGGGCACGTGGAGGCTGACCACGTCTGCTTGTGCTAACAAGGTATCGAGATCGACCAAACGTTCATCGAAACTCGAGTCATAAGCCGGGTCAGTCGCCAGAACCCTCATGCCAAAAGCCTCAGCAACTGGCGCAACGTGCCGACCAATGTCGCCAAATCCAATCAAACCCAAGGTGCGACCTTCGAGTTCTATGCCAGTGAGAGACAGTCGATCTGCCGCCCAGATTTCGTTGCGGGTCTGGTCGGTTGCCAACTGAATTTTACGGCTCAAACCCAATAGCAGAGCGAACACGTGTTCCACGACGCTTCTACGGTTTTCGCCGGGTGTATTAGTGACCCAGACGCCAAGTTCCTCTGCTGCTTTGTAGTCGACGTTGTCGTAACCCGCGCCGTGCCTGGCGACGATTCTCAGGTTCGGAGAGGTGGCGATCATCTCTGCAGAGATATGACCTCCGCGCAAAAAAACGGCATCTACTTGCTGTTGTATGTCTGCGTAAGAGACCGCGTCAGAGCCATAGCCAAGTCGAACTTCACCTACCAAGGAGAGGGCTTTGAGTACGTCTGGGTGGATCGGGCTTGTCACATAAATCAAAGGCATGATCATCACCTTAAGAGAATTGGTGGGTATTGGCGTCATCGCCAGCCGCCGGCGCATTTTTACGAACGGTCGAGATAACGATCAGTCCCAGGAGACCTGACAGGCACAAGATGTACGCGGGGGTGGACTGGTTGCCGGTTGCACCGATCAGCCAAGTGGCTAGGAACGGGCCTGAACCGCCGCCGATCACCGCGCCTACACTGTGGCCGAATGCAACGCCGGTGTGGCGTATATGCATCGGGAAGAATTCCGGCATCACCGAATAAGTACCCGCCTGGCAGAGGGCGTACGGGATCATGCCGAGCGCCAGCCCAGCCATTGCCAGATTGACCGAGCCTAGCTGCATCAGCATGAAGGACGGTATGGACACTACGGCGTAGGCCAAGTAGGAGTAACGCAGGATGGACTTTCCGCCGCGATAAGATCCGAGTTGGCCGGCGAGAGGGATCAGGAATGCAGCAAGAATCACGGCAATTAGAACGATGGTGGAAGCTTCGCCTTTCGAGTACCCCAGAATCGAACTAAAGTACGCCGCGATGAACACGGTGCCGATGTAAGTGCCGATGTTCTGAACCATCGCGATCATGATCACTTTGGCCAAAGGCTTGCGATAGTCTCGAATCAGCTCGGCAAAAGGCTGACCTTTTTTGACTTCCGCATCGTTTTTCTTGGATGCGAATTCAGGGCTGTCTTCAATGCTCAGTCGCATGTAAAGACCGATGATCCCCAGTGGCAGTGCCAGCAGGAACGGGATACGCCAGCCCCAGGAAAGCATCTCCGGATCGGTGAGGGTCGCCGCTGCCAGACCTGCAATCGCAGCCGCCAGGCCTTTGCCGAATTGAGCTATGGAAGGAAGAAAGGAGATGTACAACGCGCGGCGCTTAGGCGGTGCCCACTCGCGGATGTAGCTAGCGGCGCCACCGATTTCGCCACCTGCGGAGAAGCCCTGCAGCATGCGCAGCACGACGAGAAGTATCGGCGCCCAGACGCCTATCTGCGCATAACCAGGCAGCACGCCAATGAGCGTGGCCGCAGCCCCCATCAGGGTGATGCTGGCGATCAGGCTAAAGCGTCTGCCTACCTTGTCGCCGAGCCAGCCGAAAGCAATAGCACCAAGCGGCCTCACCAAAAACGCTGAGCCGAACACCAGAAAAGTGTTCAACAGGCCGGTCGTCGCATCATCTGAAGGAAAGAAAACCATGGCGAGGGTTGCAGCTACATACCCGTAAACGCTGAAGTCGTAATACTCGACAAAGGTTCCGAATACAGCGGCCCTTGTGGCCTTCTTGGCTTTCCTCGTCTGCTCCGTTTCTTCAACGGTCTGAACGACAGGCTCGGCCATAACGTTATTGTTGTTCATGGGCACCTCGGGTTATCGGACGTCGCCATTCAAAAAATGGGACAGCGTCCTGCTTTTGTTTTGTCTAGCTTCTAGAACGCCGTGGCGGTTGTCAACAGCTTGGTGTGATTTGCCGTAGGCCAGTGTTAGACCCCAGAATGGAGGCCCGAACCAATCGATCTGACTTGTGATGCCTCAGTCAAACCGCTCTAGCACAACACCTTTCACCACCGTACCTGCGTCCAGCCACACCCGGATGATTCAGGTAATGGACGCACTTGTGAGGCGAACCGGTGCCGAGCCTTGGGGGGTTCGAGAGCTGGCGGCAGAGCTGTCAGAGAGCCGAAGTACCGTTAATCGGATTCTTGTTTCCTTGGTTGAGATCGGTCTGGCTAGCGAAGTCGGGGTTGGGAAATACAGCATAGGGCCGAGAATTGACGTCCTTACTCAATCGCTCATTGATTCAAGTGTGCTTCTGGGCCGCAGTAGTGAATCGCTCGGTGAACTCGCTGACGCCTCAAAGTGCACCGCGCTCGTTTCTGTGTTATGCCCGCGCAGTAATGGCTATTTCATCGCGGCCTGCAGCGAAGCCAAGGCAGCGCTGACGTTCAGGCCTGAGCTAGGGGTGGTCTATCCACTCACATTTGGAGACATCGGACGCAAGTTTGCAGAATTTATCGGCGCTAACGATTCAAGATTGAAAACATCAGGCGCGGCAGGTGGTGATGACTGTATCTTCCCCGATCATGATGCCCTTGGCCTCATGTCGGAGTCGGAATTTCCCAGTGCGCTATCGATAGTTGTGAGCGAAACAGCGAGTGGGCTTATCATGTCTGCCTCTTTTCACTCAGCTGGAAGTTCAGGCTCCAAGGGACTTCGTCATTTGGATACGGACATCCAGCGCGTTGTTGAAAAGATACAGGCTGGTATAGATTCCAAGAGCGTTGACAGGCTTCAGGTTATTAATAATGTCTGCGCACAGGATGCCAAATCCACGGTCAGTCGCCTTGAACGACTTCTGCTGTTAGCCTGCGTTTTTCCGCAGGGTATAAAAAACTCTGTCGGTTTGCACGATCATCTCTTGTGCAATGCGGCCACGGCCAAACGACTTATAGAGTCCGGGATTCAGGCCGAGCTGGTCAGCTTGGTTGAAACTACCTTGTATCCAGGCCCAAGGCTCTATCAATGGGCCGCACGAGTTAACTCAGCTCATCGCGACCTCGCCGATATCACCCGGAAAATCCTGTCATCTTTAGTCCAGGAAACCGGTGAGACGATAGCCCTTCTTTCGTACGATGAAACCACTCAGAGGGCTGAATTTCTTGATGTGATACCAGGTTGGAGGCCTATCCAATACAAGCTTCAGGTGAACGTAGATGTTCCTCTGTATGCCGGTGCCGCAGGCAAGGCTGTATTGGCCTACTGTGACCCACAATTGGTCGACTCGCTCAAGCTTGAACGAATTACTGAAGCGACAATTACTTCTCGTAAATTGCTTAAAGAAGAGCTGAAAGACATCAAGGAACGGGGGTGGGCTACTGGTGAGGGCGAACGGGTATTGGGGGCGTTCGGATTGGCAGTCCCTTTTTTCGTCGACGGTAAAATTAGGGGCTCAATATCGGCGACGATTCCCCAGTATCGTAAAAGTGAGCGTGACTTACCGACGCTATCTACACTTATGCGTGAAGCTACTGAAAAAATAGAGCGTCTTTTATCTTTAGGCATTAAGTTCGAGTAATTTTTCAGTCGACTGTAATACATCCATAACTACATAGCGCCAGGGCCAGGCGGCCCCGGCAACTATTTGAGTCAGAAGTCCAAAGTCACTCCGGTGTAAAGCGCACGGCCATCACCTGGCGAATGCAGTGATGCCTGGGCGCCGTCCGGGTCGTACCAGACGTACTCGTAGTATCGATTCGTGAGATTCTTCAGCTGCAAGTCAACACTCACTGATTGAGTCACCTTGTAGGTTGCGCCAAGGTTCATTAGCACGTAACCGCCGTAAGTCCCCTTTGTATTTTCCCGCTCCAGATAGTAGTTAGTCTGGCCATTCATCCAAGCGGTCAGCTGTAATGCGGGTGTAGCGTCATAGCTGATGCCGGCGTTATAGAGATGATGCGGGATGTGGTCGATTTCCTGACCTTTGCTGTTAGGCAACGTGGCACTCGGCTGGAGTATTTTCGAATACTGCCAGGAATAAGCCATCCAGATATTGGTGCGTTCATTCGGATACAGGTTCATCTGCAAGTCGTAGCCCCAGCGCCGTGTTTCACCGACATTATCGGATTCACCGCTCGGGTCGTTCAGCCGGCGACTGACTTCCCCAGACGCCTCTTGCTGCCAATAGGCGACGCGTCCATCCACCCAGCCAGCCGGGGTGAACTTGATGCCTGTTTCCCAGCCCTCGTTGATCGAAGGGGCTAGGTCAGTATCTCTGGGCGGAATCTTGTAAGCCGCCGCCCCGGTGCCCACTTGAAAGGTACGCCCCCAGTTCGCATAGAAGCTGGCAACGTCCCACGGAGAATAGACAACGCTGATCTTCGGCTGCTTGATCAGCCCGTAGTCGTTGATGTCGTAATCTATGCCGGTCATTTCATTAGTGAAGTCGCCCTGGATCTTGTCGACCCTGTAGGCTGGTACGATCTTCAGAGACTCGAAAGGTTTTATCTCTGCCTGGACATAAGCGCCGTAGGTGTCGAAGTCGAACTGCTGGTTGCGGGTGGTAGTTAGACGTGTGCGGTCTTTGGTGCGATATCGCTCACTTTTATTTTGCTGCTGTTGTACGTCTGCACCACCTTCGAGGGCAAAATCGTAAAGCCAGCTGACTTCGGGTCGCCAGGTCAGGGAGGTGACGGCGCCATATTGTGTCTCGTAGGCGTCGCGTTCCTGCTGTGCACTGGTACTCCAGTATTGTGTCCAACGTCTGTCATCGAAAGTGTTGGCGTAGGTCTTCGCTGACCAGGCGAGAGTCTCAGCCAAATCTGTATCGAAATGCAGACTGACCTGATTTATGCGACGAGTACCCTTATCAGTAGCGTTGAAGCTGTTGGTCATTTCCGGGTGATGACGGGCATCGTCTTCACTTAGATAACCTGGCTCCTGAGCTGCGGTCTCGTAGTGACGAGCAATAAGCCCGATACGGTAGCTGTCATCGTCCGGTGTGTAGAACCATTTGCCCGACATTGAAAACTTATCTGCCTCGGCGTGATCTCTGTAACCATCGGTTTTTTGATAGGCGAAGAAATAGTTTTGCGTCCAGTTGTTGCTCTCAATGCCCTTGGCAAGCTGTGCTTCTTGAGTATTGAAGCTGCCATAACGCAGCCGCGCTCTGTTGTAGTCGCCACCCGTGCGGGTCAGCATATTGACGTTGCCGGCAATGTTGTTCAGGCCGTAGCGAGCATCACTGGTACCACGTACGACCTCGATGCTGTCCAGCTCGAGGGGGAAAATCATGTCCATGTACGGCATGTTGCCGTCGTTGCTGTTGCTTGGTATTCCGTCGATCAGCAATTTGACAGCATTCACTTCTCCTTCGCCGTTGAAGCCTCGGAAGGAAATTTTGCCGGAGGTGGTGCCTTGGTTGAACTCCGTGAGCATCACTCCGGGGGCTCGGCTGAACAGTTCCCAACTGTAGTTGACCGGCATCTTTTCGAGGATATCTGCTCCCAGGATATCCACCGAGCTGAGTACGCTGCTGGTTCTTAAAGGGCCACTGGCCGTTCCCTGCACATTTACCGTGCCGAGGGTCAAAACCGAGTCTTCAACTTTAGAAGCGTCGGCCAATGCAGAGCACAAAGGGCTCATTGCGAAGACACCAGCCGACATCAGCGGCCACATGGAGCGGGACACAGATAAACGCTTTGCAAGACGCAAAGTAATTAGAGCAGGCATAGCATGCACTTCCTGATGATCAAGAAACTTTAAGGGCGTTCAGCGTCCCGTTGCAGGTCGCTAAAAGAATTTAAAGAGGGCAGCACCGCAGGTTTTCAGCGGTGTTGTGATCAGGCGAAAGGAGAGGCGCGTGGACTTAGACTGGGCCAACGAATCCTTGGATGCAGCGTCGGTAGTTGAGAATTTTCGAGGGCGGTATCGGGTGTGTATTGCGGTAGGAAATGGCGATAGTAATCAGAGGGTAATGCTGCCAATCCTGCATGCCCACAGCAGCAGTCGCCGTGTTGCATGACAGGTTTCGATTGGGGTGACCGCAAGGCATCAACCACCTTGCCGAGATCTTTAGGAACGGCACTCGAGTTCCCTCCCGAACAGAACCCGCCCCAAAGCATCAGGCTAACGTCCGGCGTCTGCATCGCACGACTCAGCGGCATGGCGAACAGGTTCAGCAAGACTGCCAGGCAAGCAATCCAAGGCCGGATGCGTTTCAACGAACTCATAGATGAAGTCGCCGCGAAGGGGCGGGTATTTAGCCCGCTTTAAAGAGTGAAGTAAATTTCCACGGGGTGCGCTATTTCGTCACAGGTCATATTGGATCGCAGGGAAGATGTCTGCGTCCGAACAAGGCGCCTGTACCAACTGGTAAGCTCGCTCATCAACTCGTTGGATGATGGCTATGTCTTTACGCGCACTTCGAACACTGCTTGCTATTGCCCAACACGGTTCATTCGTCAGAGCAGCGGACGCCGTGCATCTCACCCAGTCAGCGGTCAGCCTGCATGTTCGGTCATTGGAGGAGGATTTCAACGCGCTCCTGTTTGACCGTTCACGACGGTTGCCGGTGCTAACGGATGCGGGCCATATCGCCGTGGAGCGCGCGAGAGAAATTCTAGCCTTGTACGACGGCATCTCCTCTGAGATCGGCGGCGACAGCGAGTTACGCGGCAGGCTTAGAATCGGCGCCATCCAAACAGCACTGGCAGGTGTTTTGCCCCTCGCACTGTCTGCATTGCGCGCCCAACATCCGCACCTGCGCATCACTGTTGCGTCGGGCATGTCTGCTGAGTTGGCCACGCGCGTGGAAGCGGGCGAGCTTGATGTTGCTATCACCACAGAACCGGTAAAACCATACCCTTATGGCCTGGCGAGCACGGTGCTTTACGAGGAAGGATTCTGGATTATCGCGCCGGTGTCCCTCGCGCATGAGGACTTGCAGCTTCTTCTCAAAAGTCAGCCGTTCATTCGCTTTGATCGTCGTGCCTGGGCGGGTCGAACCATTGAGCGAGAGCTTCGCACTATGCGGATGCGGGTGCAGACCAGCATGGAGCTTGATAGCCAAGATGCGATTATCCAGATGGTTTCAAGCGGACTTGGAGTATCCATCATTCCTCTCGCTCAGCAACAAGTCGAAAGCCTGACAACACTCGCCTTTGAGCCGTTCGGCACACCTCAAAAAACCAGGCGCGTGGTATTGCTGGAGCGCGAAGACCGTCCGCTTGGGCGACTGGCTTCAGCCCTGGCGAACGCCGTGATAGCTTATTCTCCGCACGTCGACCCATGAGTGATACTTGTTGTTTGCTGAATTTTAAATCGTTTTTATTTTAGAGTCAGAATTCTTATCGTGGTGCCCATCCAGACGATTTCTCGAGGGCGACATGAGCACTCCACCTACCGCAGACAATATCCTGCAGTCTTCTATCCTGATCATGGCAAAGCGAGCGGCGTTGATGCGAGCGCAGGGCAGGGATGTCATCGATCTGACATTGGGCGAGCCGGACTTCAACGCGCCGCCACACGTTCTTGAAGCTGCGCACGCTGCGCTCAGCGGTCGCCTGACCTACTCACCGTCGAACGGTGTTGAGCCACTTCGTCACGCGATCCGCATGCGCATGAAAGACATTCGAAACCTCGATTACGCCGATGGCCAAGTTACCGTCGGCTGTGGCGCCAAACAAATCATCTACAACGCTTTTCAAGCGACCCTCAAAAGTGGCGACGAGGTGATCGTGCCTGCGCCCTATTGGGCGAGTTATCCCGCCATGATAAAGATGTGCGGCGCGCGACCGCTGATCGTGTCGACCACGAGAGAAGAAGGTTTTCGCCTCACCGCAGAGCATTTGGAGGCAGCGCTTCGACTGGCAAAGTCGCCCAAGTGGGTCGTCTTGAATGCGCCGGGCAATCCTTCCGGTTCGCTCTACTCGCGCAAGCAACTGTTGGCCATCGCCGAAGTGCTGCGTCGATACCCAGGGGTGATGGTGCTATCAGATGACATCTATTCAGAAATTCGTTACACGAATGATCCCTATCAGACATTGGCGGCGGTGGCGCCTGATTTGAGAGACCGTATTCTGATCGTGGATGGCGTGTCTAAAGTTTACGCAATGACCGGCTGGCGGGTGGGGTGGGGGTGTGGGCCAACGCCTCTGATCACGGCGATTAGCTCAGTTCAGTCACAGAACTGTACTCAGACCAGCACCCTGAGCCAGTTAGCGGCGGTGGCTGCGTTGAATGGGTCTCAGGCACTGGTGAAAGAGAGAAATGCTATTTATCGCCGGCGGCGTGATTCCGCTCTAAGCGTCTTGGGGGCCTGCGAAGCGATTGATGTCGCATGCCCGGAGGGTGCGTTTTACCTGCTGCCTCGAATCAGAACGATCAAAGATGATCAAGCTTTCGCGCTCATCCTACTCGAAGCAGGCGTAGCCACGGTTCCCGGTAGCGCTTTCGGGATTCCTGGTCATCTCAGGCTTTCATTCGCCACTGATGAGTCAATCCTGATCGCGGGCTGTGAACGGTTGGTGCTAAAAATCAAGGCAAGCGCATGACCCTCTCTTTGTTGACGGCCTTGTTGCCCATCGCACTGCTGATCGTGTTGGGCGCATGGCTCAAACGTCGTCAATTTCTGGCGGATAACTTTTGGGGGCAGGCAGAGCGCTTGGCGTATTACGTACTGCTGCCTTCTCTTTTCTTTCACGGACTGGCGACCGCCAAGCTTGATGGGGTGCCCTTACAAAGCATGGTCTCGGTGCTCGTGTTGTCGACTGTTGTGGTTTCGCTGATGCTGTTGGGCGCAAGATCGCTGATCACTCAGAACAATGCCGCATTTACTTCGGTTTTTCAGGGTGGCATACGCTTCAACAATTACGTTGGTGTTTCTGCAGCGGCGGGTTTGTTCGGAGTGCAAGGCATAGCCCTGGCCGCCGTCGCGAACGCAGCCATAGTGCCCAGTGTGAACATTCTGTGCGTAATGGTATTCGCGAAGTACGGGGCAGCCGGCAGGATGCCATTTAGCAAAGTCCTCAAGCAGTTGGCATTGAACCCACTGATACTCGCGTGCTTCGCCGGCGGATTGGTTCAGGTCTCGGGCTGGGGACTGCCTGTCGGTATTGAGCCGGTGCTCAAAGCCTTGGGACAAACTTCACTGCCGCTCGGATTGCTCTGCGTTGGTGCTGCGCTTGAGTTCGGAAGCATAAGACAATGGTATCGCCCGGTGGGTTACTCGTCGCTGACCAAGTTTTTAATCATGCCACTGGTTACGCTTTTGGCGTGCCACCTATTCGAACTTGAAGGAAAGGCCGCGGTTGCAGCCCTTCTATTCCAGGCACTGCCCACAGCCTCATCCTCCTACATCATGGCAAGGCAATTAGGGGGAGACGCCCCCCTTATGGCTGGGATCATCGCTTGCCAGACCATGCTGGCAGGATTAGCACTTCCAGCGGTTATCCTCGTGATGGCCCAGTGGGGTTGAGTGTCAAGTGTTTACAAACATTGAGTAAAGTAAGACCGACAAGAAAGCGCCTCTGGTTCGTTCGAGTGTGTCAGGTGTTACTCATTGACAAACGAGAGATGAGTTGACCACTTCAGGAAACTTTGCATCTGCCCTCCCTCGAACACCGCACTCCTGTTTGGAAAACGACTTTTGCTGCCGCGACACCGGGTCGAGTTATGAAGCGAGAACATGAGTTGGTGCCGGGCGGCCAAACCCTTCGGGTTGATCGCCTTCACGCGTTAGGCACAGCCCATAATGCGCTGTGCCTAACACAGTTTCATGAGTATTCGATAATCTGCTGGCTACGTAACATATTGAACCTCGCAAAGCCTTCTTCGAGATCGTAGATAAGATCAGATGGATCTTCAAGACCGATATGAAGCCGCACCAGGTGCCCGTCGATTTCCCAAGAGGTCGCACTTCTGACGGGTTTGGGGTCGGCAATCATCGCCAAGCTTTGAAAACCACCCCAAGAACCTCTAACCACGGATGCGCGGCGGTGCGCTACCAATTCCTCCCCGCGCTCGGACAGCCGACCACGTGCCAGCCAAAAGGTAGGGTAACGCCGAGATGGAGCCCGAAGAAGCGCAGTTCTCGTGATCTCATTCGCTCTGCCACCCAGCGACTATCAACCCAAACTCATCGATGATGCGGTCGAGGAGGGTGTTGAATTCGGAGGGGTGCCCGCTCAGTTCTACGTCTGTTTTGAGAATCCTCGCATCTTTGTAATCGCCATGAACCTTGAAAATGTAGCGTTGTGTATGCGTAAGCAGTTCAGCTCCAACCAACGTATCGGCTGAAGTGAACACCGTTGGCTCAGTCCCAAGATCGCGTAAGGCATTCTCCATTAATCTGTCAAAGTTTGTGGTGATGATAACGCGCACTTGGCTGTACTTAACTATGGCGGCGATCGTTACCTATCTAATCGAGACTTATCATGTCCAAACTTGCCGAATTACGCCAACTAGAAAAACACCTCGTCGAACAGCTCCAAGCTCTCCAAGCCCTCAAGGGTGACGCCGGCCTCAAGAAAGAAATCGAATTCGAAACGAAGCTGCGCGATTTGCCCGCAAAGTACGGTTACAGCTTGAGGGACGTGATCAATGTGCTCGATCCACAGGCAGGTCGCCGCGCTCCAGCTGTAGAATCGAAAGCTGGGAGCCGCAGTGAACTGGTCAAGTAATCTTGGACACTGATTACGGTTCACGCCGCCGACCTTTCCTTCATGACCGGCGACCGGTGCTGCTACCCGTTGCGGTCGGCTTGAATATCGAGCGTCAGCCGCGCAATGGAAGGCAGAACTGGTGGCCAAGAGGCCGAAACCGGCGAAACTGGTCACTAACCCGCGACTGCACCAGTACGTACGCGACCGTCTTGAGGGCAAGGTTCAAGACGCCGATGGTCGTGAGATTTCTGGGCCTCGGCAAGCGCCCTTCAAAGGCCGAAATAAACCGCATCGCAGTGACCGTAAATGGGTCAATGGCTGGTCGCCTGAGCAGATTGCCAACCGGCTCCAGATCGATTTTCCGGGATGATGAATCCATGCGCATATCTCATGAAGCCGTATATCAGGCGCTCTACATTCAGGGTCGAGGGGCTCTCAAGCGCGAACTGGTGAGCTGCCTGCGCTCAGGACGAGCATTGCGCGTGCCGAGAGCCAGAGCGCAGTCCAAAGTGTGGGCACACGTCAGCGAGGACGTCATGATCTCCAGTCGCCCTGCTGAGGTAGAAGATCGGTCTGTACCCGGGCATCGGGAGGGCGACCTGATCATCGGTCTGAACCGTTCTGCGATTGGAACTCTGATCGAGCGCACAACTCGATTTACCATGCTCGTCCATCGCCTCGCGAGAAGGTTATGGGCAAATTTCCGCACGAAGAACTGCCCGGCGCCGGCTGGCTATGGGGCTGTTAGTATGGCCAACGCATTGAAGAAGTCGGTGACTGATCTTCCCATCGAGCTGTGGCGATCGTTGACCGGGGATCGTGGAAAGGAGCTGTCGGATCACGCTCGATTTACCATCGAATCCGGAGTAAAGGTTTTCTTTGCTGATCCACATAGTCCATGGCAGCGCGGCACAAACGAAAATACGAACGGCCTTCTACGGCAATACTTTCCGAAAGGCACTGACCTCTCTCGTTGGAGTGCCCAAGAAATACAGGCGGTAGCTCACGTACTTAACACTAGATCTCGAAAAATACTCGGCTGGAAAACACCTGCCGAAGCACTGAATGAGTATCTAAAGTCTGTAAAACAATCCAGTGTTGCGACGACCGGTTGAATCCGCCCTGACAACCTTGGTCAGAATGAAACAATACATTTTGGGGATGGCCGCGTAGCTCAACCGCCAGGCGTAGCGCTTCGCAGGTCACGTTGGCATCAGAAATCATCAAGAACGACCAGCCTACGATCCTGCGAGCGTAATCCAGAACGGCGGCGAAGTACATCCACCGCTTGCCAACCTTGATGTAAGTCACGTCGCCACACCACACCTGATTAACCGCCTTCACATCAAATTTCCGCTTGAGCACGTGTGGCGCCACCAAGGCCTCCACGCCCGGCGACTTTTACTTATGGCGCCTGCGTTGACGACTAGCAATGCCAGCTTCGCGCATCAAACTGCGAGCCATATAACGTCCGATACGATGCCCTTTGGCTTGTAGCTCCTTGGACAATGTACGTGCGCCGGCCGGCTCTCTGGACGTCCTGTGGTGCCTGACCAGCGCGGTCTTAAGCTTGTCCCGTTCAGGATTTGCTCTGCCTTGGTGCTGACGCCAAGCTTAGAAACTGCTGCGGTTGACCCCGAACGCCCGGCAACACCTTTTAACGCCGTACTGCTCGTCCAGTTCATCGATCAGCGTGAATGATCTTCGGCGTCCAAAAGCAGGAGAGCACTGGCCTTTTTAGAATTTCGATATCCAGGTCTTTTTCTCTGAGCAGAGCTTTGAGCCTCTGAATTTCTAGTTGATCAGCGGTAATCGCCTTGGCCCCTAAGGGAGTCGAACCCAAGCGTTCTTTTTGTCCACTTGATCGACCCAGCGACGCAGCGCTGTGGGGCCGATATCTAGGCTGTCACAGACTTCGGTAACTGGCTGACCTTCATCCAACACCATGCTGACGGCCTTGAGCTTGAACTCACTCGAATAAGATTTACGCATATCCAAACACCTCAAATTTGGGCGCTATCATACCGCCCGTTGAAGTGTCCAAAATCATTAGGTCAGTTCACAGGCCTCGCCAAGTGAAGGTTTATAAAAAACCTCACACGGGACAGGTCGTTGAGACTAAGGGTGGAAATCACAAAACGCTAAAAGAATGGAAGGCAAAGCACGTTTCCGACACTATTGAGTCTTGGCTGAGCGGCCAACGAGAATGGCGACGATGCCAGAGATCAGGTTGATGTGGAATAGTCGCAGACAGTCCAATGGCGATGATCAGCAACGGCGTGACGTCGCCGGCGAACCACAGGATGAGCAGGTCTCTGAACTTTCCATGGCAATCTTCGGGGGACACTTATTTAATCGTGTGTTTTTCGATAAAGGGCGAAGGGTATGGCGGTGTTAATCATGAGGAGCTGCGAGTCTAGGCGAGTACGTCGGGACGTTGACCTAATAAGCTGTGCGCTACTGGCGGGGCATTTTGTTATTGAAGGGATCATTCGCAACGGGCGGAGAGGTAAGTTGATTTATTGCTATAGACCTTAAAAAATATAGCTCGCTTGGTTTTTTCCTGCGGTATGTTGCATGGACGTGAATTGAACAAAAGCGTTGTTTTTCTCACTTTTACGGAGTGAGCTCCATAAATTAGGAGGCTCTGATGGCTGCCTACAATCTTCGCCAACTCAGATATTTCGTCACCACGGCCGAGTGCGGTAGCGTCGCCGAAGCCTCGCGCAAGCTGTATATCGCGCAGCCGTCGGTGTCCACTGCGATCAAGCAGCTAGAAGACAGCTTTGGCGTACAGCTGTTTATTCGTCATCACGCCCAGGGCGTGTCGCTTACACCGAGTGGAGCACGCTTCTATCGCAAGGCGCTGAAGCTGCTACGAGTGGCCCATGAGTTCGAGCAGAACGCCCTGGCCGACAACGATGTGGTAGCCGGGCAGATCGATATCGGCTGCTTTGAAACAGTGGCGCCGCTGTACCTGCCGCGCTTGATCGCCGGTTTCAAGGCGCGCTGGCCGGGGGTGGAGATCCGTATTCGCGATGGCGAACAGCAGGAGTTGGTGCAGGCGCTGACGGCCGGGAGTATCGACGTGGCGATGCTCTTTGAACACGACTTGGGCGGTACCGTCGAGACCTCGCCGCTAATGCCACAGCAGCAGCCTTACGCGTTGTTGCCGGCGGACCATCGCTTTGCGCAGCAGGCCAGGGTGTCACTGGCGGATCTGGTGCTAGAACCGATGATTTTGCTCGACTTGTTGCCGAGCCGTACGTATTTCGTGAGCATCTTTGAAGAGCGCGGTTTGACGCCGAACATTTTGTTCAGCTCACCTTCGATCGAGATGGTGCGGGGTATGGTGGGGCAGGGGTTCGGGTTCTCGATTTTGGTGACCAAGCCATTCACCGAGTATGCCTATGATGGGCAGCAGCTGATATGTGTTCCTTTGGCGGAAACAGTGACTGGATCGGGTTTGTCGGCGGTGTGGTTGCGGCGGGCGCCGTTGACCCAGCCGGTGAAGCTCTTCGTCGACTACTGCCGCGAAGAGCTCGCGCGCTTGCTCACCTGAAGCCTGGGCGGCCGACATTACGCACCACTGACAGCACGTCGACGCCGGTACGGATCGACGCATTGAACTTTTGTGCATAAGCTTCAAAGTAGTCGGCCACGCTCTCTCTCGGCGCAAAGCCATCCGGCGCGACGGTGTCGAATTCCATGCCGGGAAACCGGTCATGCCAGGCCGGCTCATTGGCTACCAACGAATCCCAACGTCCGGGGCGCCAGCGCTCGGCAATACGGCTGCGCTCCAGCACCAGGTGGGGTACGCCTTGCTTGCTCAGGTGTTCGCTCACGGCCACGCCAGCTTGACTGGCGCCCACCACCAGAGTGTCTGTTTTTGTTATTGTTTCAGCTATGTCTTTGTCCTTGCGTAATGCAGATGAATTCAGCGTTGTCATGACTTCGAGGCTAGGGGGAGGGAGGTAAAAATAAAAAATATTATTAAGCTGGGAAGTGAGCACAAATATTGAATGCAAGCTCACCCTATCGGGTGATTACGATGTATTCCCTAGTGTGGGACGATCATTGTCGTTCTTTTCAACGAGTCTTCGAAGTGGAAAACGATCGGCTTTCTTCTGCGTACTGGTTCGAACAGATGGCCCGGGTTACCGAGAACATCGGTCAAGCGAACTTCGCCGCCACCTTGTTTGAGGCACTCGGTTATATCTGGCCGATCCAAGCCACGACGCTGTATCTGTATCCCCACGGCGGCATGCCCAGCGCCTTGTTCGAGTTGGGAGGTCCGTGGCTGCCGCAAGGCAATGTGAGCCAATATCTGTCCGGTTTTTACTTGCTTGATCCGTTTTACGGGGCGTGCGTAGAGAGCGTCAGTTCAGGGTGTTACGACCTTGCTGATGTCGCCCCCGATCATTTCGAACTGAGCGAATATTTCCAATCGTTCTATCGGCATTCGCATCTAGAGGATGAGCTGAATTACATCCTGCAGTCAGGCAGCGGATTGAGCCTGTCCGTGTCACTGGCGTTTACGCAGAAGCTGGAGGCGGCCACCACCCAACAGTTCAAGCGGATAGCGCCCTGGGTGCTGGCGGTACTCGGCAAACATTTTACTGGCCTGGATACCCGGGGTGCGCGCTTTGAAAGCTTGATGGAGCAACGCATCCATTCGGCGCTGAACAACTTTGGCTCGTCGATTCTGACCGAGCGCGAATGCCGTATTGCCCAACTGATACTTCGTGGTCACTCCACCCGTTCGCTGGCCGAACGCCTAGGCGTCTCGGAAGACACTATTAAATCTCACCGCAAACACATTTACAGCAAGCTCGACATTGGCGCGCAATCGGAACTGTTCTCGTTGTTCATCGATTCGTTGGCCGAGGCACAAGGCGTGCTGAGCAAAGACCCCCTTGAACGTTACATGCACAAAAATCCGCTGATCGGATCTGCGACCCCTTGCGCGACTACTAACAAGAGAGAAAAACCATGAACTTACCCTTCGAACCGAAACGCCAGACCCAGGACTATCAGAAGTCCGACGCGGCCCACCATATCCACGCGTTTGTCGATCAGAAGGCGCTGAATGCCGAAGGCCCCAGGGTTATTATCCGCGGCGAAGGCCTCTATTTGTGGGACAGCGAGGGCAAGCGCTACCTGGACGGTATGTCCGGCCTGTGGTGCACCCAGCTTGGTTATGGACGCAAGGACCTGACCGCTGCGGCTGCGGTGCAAATGGATCAGTTGGCCTACTACAACATGTTCTTTCACACCACCCATCCGGCGGTGATCGAGCTGTCCGAGCTGCTCTTCAGTTTGTTGCCTGGTCACTACAGCCACGTGATTTACACCAACTCCGGTTCAGAAGCCAACGAGGTGTTGATCCGTACCGTTCGCCGTTATTGGCAAGTGGTCGGCCAGCCGCAGAAAAAAATCATGATTGGTCGCTGGAACGGCTATCACGGCTCCACGCTGGCGGCTTCGGCGCTGGGCGGCATGAAATTCATGCACGAAATGGGTGGCCTGATTCCTGATGTCGCGCACATCGATGAGCCTTATTGGTACGCCCAGGGCGGCGAGCTGACCCCGGCCGAGTTCGGTCGTCAATGTGCCATGCAGTTGGAAGAAAAAATTCTGGAGCTGGGTGCTGAAAACGTTGCGGGCTTCATCGCTGAGCCTTTTCAGGGTGCCGGCGGCATGATCTTCCCTCCGGAAAGCTACTGGCCCGAAATCCAGCGGATCTGCCGCCAGTACGACGTGCTGCTGTGCGCCGATGAAGTGATCGGTGGCTTTGGCCGTACAGGCGAGTGGTTCGCCCACGAATACTTCGGCTTCGAGCCGGACACTCTTTCGATCGCCAAGGGCCTGACCTCCGGCTATATACCCATGGGCGGCCTGGTACTGGGCAAACGCATTGCAAGTGCGCTGGTGGATCAGGGCGGCGTGTTTGCCCACGGCTTGACCTATTCCGGGCACCCGGTCGCGGCGGCGGTAGCGCTGGCGAACCTTAAGGCGCTGCGTGATGAATGCATCGTGCGCACCGTGAAGGAGGACACCGGGCCGTACTTGCAACAGATCCTGCGTGAGGTGTTCGGCAACCACCCGATGATCGGCGAGATCCAGGGCGCGGGCCTGCTCGCAGCCTTGCAATTCGCCGAGGACAAGAGCACGCGCAAACGCTTTGTCAATGAAAACAGCCTAGCCTGGCAATGCCGCACCTTTGGTTTTGAAGAGGGGGTGATCATTCGCTCGACGCTCGGTCGCATGATCATGGCGCCGGCGCTCGTGGCAACGCGCGCGGAACTGGATGAGCTAGTTGAGAAGACCCATATTGCGGTAGACCGCACTGCACGGATCGCGGGAAAGCTGTGAAGTGAATGGTTAGTCCCTCTCCCATTTTTTTGGGGAGGGGCGACGTCCTCACCTCGCTCAGCGCGCATCGGGCTGCTCACTTTCAAAACGGTTGACGGTATCGACCTCATCGAATACCACGGCATTCTGCATGCCTATTTCCAGGAGTCTGCAATGAATACAATAACAAACGTAGCTGATACTCCCCCCCATCAATCCTCATCCGAAACCACTTCGTCACGGAGGTTTCGACAACCCTTGGGGCTTGTCGGGTTAGTGCTTTTCGGACTGGCGTACATGGTTCCGCTGGCAGTGTTTACTACCTACGGCCTGGTTACACAAATGACCAAAGGACATTTGGCCACGGCTTACCTGCTAACCCTCGCGGCGATGTTGCTGACCGCTTATAGCTATGGACGCATGGTCCAGGCACATCCCTATTCAGGGTCAGTTTATACGTATACGCGCAAAGCATTTGGCGCGTATTTCGGCTTTGTTGCCGGATGGACCTTGTTACTGGACTATATCTTCTTGCCATTGCTTAGTTATCTGCTGATCGGCATTTACATGTCGGAATATTTTCCCGCGGTTCCAACTGCGGTGTGGGTACTCGGTTCAATTGCATTAGTCACCCTGCTCAATATGATCGGCATCGAGTCCATCACTCGGGTGAACTGGATACTCGTCGTTGCTCAATTGGTCTTCATCGTTGTGTTCGTCGCGTTATCGCTTAACAACCTCAGTGGGCGTTCCACACCGGTTTCGCTGTTAGCACCGTTCCATCATGAAGGGTTCAGCGTCCCGCTGGTGATGGCGGGTGCCGCGGTGCTCTGTCTGTCGTTCCTGGGGTTTGATGCCGTGTCGACCATGGCCGAGGAAACTCCTGACCCTCGAAAAACGATTCCACTCGCCATTATAGTAGTGTCGTTGTTCGGGGGGGGGGTGTTTCTGCTGGTTTCGTATTTCGCCCAAATGGTATTCCCTGAATGGAACAGTTTCGCCGACTCTGATTCAGCCTCTGTCGACGTGATGCGCCGTGTCGGCGGCGAACTGCTAGTGACCGCCTTTACCGCGACCTATGTAGCAGGTTGCTTTGCTTCGGCAATGGTGTCCCAAGCCAGTGTATCGCGCGTGCTGTTTTCGATGGGGCGTGATGGAGCATTGCCGAGGGTATTTGGCAAACTGGTCACAAAAAAGCGCGTGCCAGCCACCGCGATCATGCTCGTCAGTTTGTTCTCGTTGATTGCCTTGTTTATTACCTTGGATACGGTTGCAAACATGATCAGCTTCGGCGCGCTCTTCGCATTTTCGGCGGTGAACTTGGCGGTGATCAAGCACTACCTTATCGACAAAAAACTGCGAGGCGCCCGAAATTACTTCATGTACGCAGCGCTGCCAGCCCTAGGGTTCCTCAGCACCATTTGGCTGTGGACGAGTTTGTCGGGCATGTCTTTCACGATCGGTTTGTGCTGGATGGGCTTGGGACTGATTTGTTTGTTGGGTGTCACGCGCGGGTTCAGGGTGAAGATGCCGGACTTGCAAATGATGAAGTGAAACATCATAACCCGGCCGGTTTTTGACAGCAGGCTATTACGATTTCTGCTGGCGCTATAGCTTATATCAGCGCGCAATACTAGTGCAACTTGCATCATGATTGGTGAGAAAGCAGTCGACCTAATTTTGACGAGTGGCGTGCGTCCTGAGCTCAATAGTTATGCACCCTCCATCCCGATCAACAACAACTGACCGTGTAGACGGTCTATGTGGGAGTACAACGTGTTCGACCTTAACTACTGGCAGCAGCGTGTTGCCCGCCAAACCTTTATCAACACCGCCGTGATCGGTGGACAGCAAGTTTCTTCAATTTCTGGGGCAACCTTCGATTCCATAAACCCAGCGACTAATCAATTGCTCGCACGTGTCGCCGCTTGCGGCGAAGAAGACGTCAACCTGGCTGTGCGTTCCGCGCGCCGGGCGTTCAGCACCGGCCATTGGCGACGTATGTCTCCCGGGGAACGCAAGAAAATTCTGATTAGGCTTTCGGAATTACTGATGGTGCACCGCGAAGAACTGGCGCTGCTCGATTCGTTGAACATGGGCAAGCCGGTGATGGATGCCTACAACGTGGATGTGCCCGGCGCCGCACACGTATTCGCTTGGTATGGCGAAGCGCTCGACAAGATCTACGATCAGGTGGCGCCTACCGCCCAGAATGCATTGGCCACCATTACACGAGAAGCCTTGGGGGTTATTGCTGCGGTAGTTCCCTGGAACTTTCCATTGGATATGGCCGCGTGGAAGCTCGCACCTGCCTTGGCCGCTGGCAACAGCGTGGTGCTCAAACCCGCCGAACAGTCTCCATTTTCTGCTATGCGTCTGGCTCAGTTGGCCTTGGAAGCAGGTATTCCAGAAGGAGTACTGAATGTGGTGCCCGGCCTCGGCGAGTGCGCCGGCAAAGCACTCGGACTGCACCCGGATGTAGATTGCTTGGTTTTTACAGGTTCGACTCAGGTCGGCAAATACTTCATGCAGTACTCGGCGCAGTCCAATCTCAAACAGGTTTGGCTGGAGTGTGGGGGAAAGAGCCCGAATCTTGTTTTCGAGGACTGCCAGGATTTGGACCTGGCGGCGGAGAAGGCCGCTTTCGGTATTTTTTTCAACCAAGGTGAAGTATGTTCTGCCAATTCACGCTTGTATGTGCAACGTTCTATCCATGACGAATTCGTCGAGCGCCTGATACGCAAGTCGCGTGCGTGGATGCCTGGCGATCCGCTGAACCCTGGAAGCGCTGCTGGCGCAATCGTCGACAGTGAGCAAACCGATCGCATTATGAAAGCAATCGGTCAGGCACGTGCTGACGGTGCCACGTTGCTGTCCGGTGGGGAGCAATTGATCATCAATGGGTCTTCAAACTTCATCCAACCGACCATCTTTGGCGACGTTACCGGCGACATGCTTATTTCGCGAGATGAAGTGTTTGGTCCGGTTTTGGCGATCAGCGCCTTTGACACCGAGGAAGAAGCGGTTCAGCAAGCCAACAATAGCATCTACGGCTTGGCTGCATCGGTGTGGAGCGATGATCTGAATCGTGCGCATCGCGTGGCTCGCGCGTTAAATGCCGGTACTGTCTCGGTCAATACCATCGACGCACTGGATGTGTCGGTACCGTTTGGCGGCGCCAAACAGTCTGGCTTTGGTCGCGATCTTTCGCTGCATTCATTTGATAAATACACCCAACTTAAAACCACCTGGTTTCAATTACGTTAACTAGGGGGCTCGGGTGTAAAAGAGGGGGGCGCGCACCGATTAATGAGACTGCTGCTGACCAAGACAGGCCTGATCAACTGAGATCGGGCCGGTCTTTCGAGGCGAATGGAATTGTCGCAATCCCGCAAGCATGGCAGCGATTCGACACAGAGTCCCAAGTCTTGGCTGAACTCTTCAGCCACCTGATCATTTATGAAGCCCATTATAGATGTCATAAGTGAACCGCCCGCACATGGAACCTACCAGTCGTCGGTTGGCCATCATCATTCTTGATCTCTGGCTCATAAAAATATCAGTGAGGCCGATAACAGACTAACCAGAAAAAACAGCGAACGAGATCAACGGATTAAACGATCAACAAACCATTCCTTTTAGGTAGCCATATGCTCACCGCACTCTCTATCCGCTTAAAAATCGTGATCTTGTCCGGCTTGTGTTTACTCGGCGTGATCGGCCTGATCGTCGGCATGAATCTGTTTCAAAGCAGCCAGAATAACCAGTTAATCGGTGCCTCAAGCAGTAAAATGCTGACAAAAAGCACTGAGAATCTGCTGCTGGCCAAAGCCGCGGAGCAAGCCGCAATCCTTCAAAAAACCTTCGACGCCGGCCTTTTGTTGATCAATACAGCAGCCGGCCAAGCCAATGATTTACGCACCATCGCAAATCGGCGCGCCATGCCACCAGCGGCTCTTCGCGAAGAGCTCAATCAAAATCTGAAAACGGTTTTTGAGCATAACCCAAACGTGATGGCAATTTGGTCGGCTTATGAGCCTGATGCCTTGGACGGCAGGGACAGCGAGTTTGTTGACGATGTGGCTCGCGCTTCAAATGACAGAGGGCGCTTTGCCAGTTCCTGGAACCGTGGCAGCGGTCAAACGGTCAATATTTTGATTCCGGAAAGTGACTTGCAAAAAACCGAACTTAGCATTAGTGGAGTTCCTTACAACAGTTGGTATACCTGTCCCCGAGACACCCGGCACTCTTGCCTCATGGCGCCTTACGCCGACCTTCAAGTGGGAAAGCTGCAATTGATGACAACGCTTTCCGTGCCCTTGATGGCTGATGGTAAAGTCATTGGCGTAATTGGCGTGGATATTTCTCTGGATTCGCTGCAAGTATCCGCCACTGGCGCTCACAAAGAACTGTTTGATGGATCAGGCCAAGTGCTGATTGTGTCTGGCAGCGGAGTTCTTGCGGCCTATAGCGCCGATGCAAGCCAAGTCGCCAAGAACATTGGCGACGCCCTTGGCGAAGAGGGCAAGAACATCATGAAAACACTGGCAAATAATACAGTTGAATTACTCACCAATAATAACTCGATCCGCGCGGTCTACCCCTTCAGGCCAATTCCTCAAGCGCCCACATGGGGGGTATCGATTGATTTGCCCAAACAGGTTCTGCTCGCCGATTCTTTAAAGCTCCAGACCTTGCTTAACGACGCCCAGACCAGTGGCACGCTCAAATCGTTGCTCTTTGCCATCGGTGCCGGCGTGCTTGGGCTGCTGTTGATATGGTTGACGGCTTCCGGTGTGACCAAGCCCATCAATACTGTTGCCAATACTCTCAAAGCAATTGCCACTGGCGATGGAGACCTGACGCAACGGCTTCACTACACTAAGAAAGACGAACTTGGAGAGCTTGTAAACTGGTTCAACCGTTTTCTGGACAAACTGCAACCGACCGTTGCCCAGATCAAACAAAGCATCACTGATGCACGCAGCACCGCAGCTCAGTCTTCGGAAGTTGCTCGGCTAACCAGCGAAGGTATGCAAGTACAGTTCCGTGAAATAGATCAAGTGGCAACCGCTTCCAATGAAATGAGCGCGACTGCGCATGATGTCGCTAATAGTGCCTCAAATGCAGCACAGGCTGCGAGGGGCGCCGATCAGGCAGCTCAGGAAGGAGTAGACATCATTGAACGTAGCACCCTCGACATCAGCAATCTTGCCGACGAGGTAAGCAGAGCGGTGACGGAAGTGGAAGCCCTCGCTGTTAACAGCGAGAAGATTGGCTTGGTAATTGAGGTGATCCGCGGTATTGCGGAGCAGACTAACCTGCTCGCGCTGAACGCCGCCATCGAAGCGGCGCGCGCCGGTGAAAGTGGCCGCGGCTTTGCTGTGGTAGCTGATGAGGTGCGCAACCTGGCCAAGAGAACGCAGGACTCGGTCGAAGAAATTCGAACCGTCATCGAGCGCATTCAGACGAGTACCAGGGGCGTGGTAACAATCATGTATTCCAGCCAGAACCAGGCACAAAGCAACGCTGGGCAGATTCAACAAGCCGTTGAAGCGCTTGGAAAGATCCGCAATGCGGTGACGGTAATAAGCGACATGAATTTGCAGATAGCCAGTGCGGCTGAAGAACAGAGCGCTGTAGCCGAGGAGGTCAACCGTAACGTTTCAGCAATACGCAACGTTACTGAGATACTGACAGAGCAAGCCACTGAATCGGCACACATCAGCAGTCAGCTCAATTCACTAGCCAATCATCAGATGAAGTTAATGGATCAGTTCCGCGTGTAACGATCTCTATCAGCGCCGAGCTCGGGATGACACACTGTGTAGGTGCATAGGTAAACTGCGTGTGCACTTCTTGGTCATTAACGAAGCCGCAAAATGTTCTAGTTTCGTGACCATATCCGTCGCAACGGCCGATGGCTGATTACGCTTTGGAGTGCCACCAGGCTACTTAGTAATCTTAATGTCGAAGGTATGCTCTTTAACGGGCAAGGCAAGTATTGGTGCGTTAGTCCAGCCTTCCAAGTCGGCATACTATTGATAAATACTGCATGATCAAAGGTCGATGCGTTGTCCAAAGGCCCCTGATTCAGATATGCGCACAAAGCACATATAGGTACGGATTCTATAGCTATGAGCCAGAGCTTCATCAAGCTTCGATCGATTAAGGGAGAAGATGTCAGATAAGGGAGAAGATGTCAGATGCTGCGGAATGGATATTGCGTGCGTAAGTAACGAACGAAAATCGGGTGCGAAAAGCATATGATGAATCCACTATTTTCCCTGTCAGGCTGCGAAGTACACTGCTGGAAACAATGGAGTTCAGGCTAAAAGAAGTGCTTTACACTGTCTGGCTCGCAGCAGCTAATTGAGTGATTCTGGCCTGAAACCGTATCTATACTTTACTCGAACCTGGGCCGAATAGACAAACCTTCGTCACGCTCTACGTCAGTCGGGGGTAACTCAGCCAGCTATAGCGATGAAAGCCTAGGTCGCGAGAAGGCACGGTTGTTTCCAAGAACTATGGTCGAATCGTTGTGCAGCTTAAGAGAGTGGGCAAACGGTAAAATTTCGTACCAAGGAAGATCCGCGAGACGACAGTACTACCGCGGCATCTAATGGATATTTAGAATTACTCTTCTATATTCTTCTATGCGACTTGGCTATCGAGCTGATTGAGGTATCTCCACGAGCGACGCTTCAGACTCAATTCACCGTATCCAACTCGGAAAATGATATTTATCATGGACGATGGAAGGTCGGGGCTGACTTGATTGCAGGGGTGGCAATGGACGCATTCTTTGAGATTAATTCGAAAAATCTAGCGCTATCCATGTAACCAACTAACCAATAGAGCCTCGACTTCAGCCTCACTTACCAGCCCCATCGGATATCGCTGCATAAGAGCGGCTTTGTAATTAGCAACTTCTACTATTGAGGAGTGATGCCTCCATATGGCACTTCTCATCCTCCTCCGTAAACTGAGGTTGGCAGCGAGACGTCGAGTTTGTAGCCAGCACCCATGATCCATAATATCTCCGTAAGGTATGTCGGCAAGGGGAACCATGATTATGTCTGTGGCAGAAAGAGGTCTTTTTTGTGTTCGCAGGTCAGTTGTATTTAGAGCGAGTATGCAGTTGCCCGGGACTTTGACCGGTCAGGCTTGTCAGCGATATGGCTGCGGCTTGCGCCGCTGAGCAAGCCGGTACAGCTATTCGTGGATTATTGCCGGGGAAAACTGGCCCGCCTGCGATGGAGATGTGTATCAGTCAGCTTTCTTTGGCAACTGACCGGCCGCCATCGCGCGAGCCCGGCTCCCACAGGTTAAGTGTTCAATTCAGGCGCGAATCCAATCCAGCATCCGCCGCAACATCGCATCACACCCCGCCAACTGCTCCACTTTCACAAACTCATCCGGCTTATGCCCCTGGTCCATGCTCCCCGGCCCGCACACCACCGTGGGAATGCCCACCTCATCGAACAACCCGCCTTCAGTGCCAAACGCCACCGTGCCGAATGCCCGCGAGCCGCAAAACGCTGCGATCAACTCCGCCGCCTGGCTGCGCTCATCCGTCACCAACCCGGGATACGCCGACAACTCGGTAAAACGAATCGCGCTCTGCGCACTCACTGCCCGCATGCGCGGCAGCACATGCTGCTCGGCGTAGGCCTTCAGTTCGTCCGCCACCGCGCCCGGGTCCTGGGCCGGCAATGCGCGCACCTCAAAATCAAACCGACAATCGGCGGGGACGATATTCAGTGCCTTGCCGCCGCTGATCACGCCGGTCTGCACCGTGCTGAATGGCGGATCAAACCGCGCATCCTGCTTGTGCCGCAAGTGCTGGCCGATGCGGCCCAGCTCACCGATCAACTCGGCCGCATGTTCGATGGCATTCACGCCAGACGGCGCGTACGCCGAATGGCAGGCTTCCCCATGCACATCGCAGCGCATGGCCAACTTGCCCTTGTGGCCTAGCACCGGCTTGAGTTCGGTCGGTTCGCCGATGATGCACAACATCGGCTTGACCGGCCGCTGCTCCAGCACTTTGAGCAACGAGCGCACACCCAGGCAGCCCACTTCCTCGTCGTAGGACAGGGCGATATGCACCGGCACCCGCAGCGGTGCCTCAACCAGCGCTGGCACCAACGCCAACACACAGGCGATATAGCCCTTCATGTCCGCCGTGCCACGGCCAAACAACTTGCCGTCACGCTCGGTCAACTCAAACGGCGGCACGGTCCACGGCTGGCCGTCCACCGGCACCACGTCGGTATGTCCCGACAGCACGATGCCCGGCAATTCCACCGGGCCAACACTGGCAAACAAGTTAGCCTTGCTGCGTTCCTCGTTGTAGACCAGTTCGCTGACTACGCCGAAACCGGCCAGGTAGTCACGCACATACTCGATCAGTTGCAGGTTGGATTCGCGGCTGGTGGTATCAAACCCCACCAGCATCTGCAGCAGTTCGCGGCTGCTGCTCATCGGTCGTCTCCGGCCACGCCGTAGCCGGGGGAGCGGTCCGGCGCGAGCGCACGGTCGATGTAGTCCTGCACTTGCGGGCGATAGGCGTCCCAGAGCTTTTGCAGCTCAAGAATCGGCTGTTCGTCAGCCCAATCCACTCGCAGGTTAATGATCGGCCAGGTCAGCTCGCCGACCACCACCAGCGCGGCAGAATGCACAGGGCCGGCTTCACCGCCGGCGGCAATGGCGGCGTGCATCGCTGCCAGCAGACGGTCTGCCAACTGGCCTTCGCCTTGCTCGAAGGCCGCGACCATCACCTCGATCACCGCGCGGTCGGCAAGCATATTGCCCGCCGCCACACACTGTTCGCCGGACACGGCGTTGTGGGTGCCGAGGGTTTCGCTGCCGCTGAAATGCACGCTGCGGCCCAGGTGATCAATCGCCGTCAGTTGCCGGTACTGGCTGTAGCCGTTGCGGGTCAGAGCCTTGTCGATAGCGTCGGCGGGTGCCAGGCCTTGTTCCAGCAGGTCGAGCACGTCCGGGCCCAGGGCCGGCAGCGTGATGTTCTGGGTCGACACCGCACCCACGCCGGGCCGCAGCCACGGGCAACGGGCACCCACAGCGATGCTCGATGAGCTGATGGCGATGCCCAGTTGGCCGGTGTCGGCGCAACGGCCGACGATTGAAAAGGTCATGTGCGGCTCCTCACTCGGGAATAACGGCGATCACATCAATTTCCATCAACCATTGCGGCTGGCCCAGGGCCGAGACCACCAGCCCGGTGGAAATCGGGAACACGCCCTTGAGCCATTTACCGACTTCCTGGTACACCGGCTCGCGGTAGCGTGGGTCGATCAGGTAGGTGGTGGTCTTGACGATATGGCTGAGGTCGCTGCCGGCTTCTTGCAGCAATTGCTTGACGTTTTTCATGGCTTGTTCGGCCTGGGCGCGTGGGTCGCCAAGGCCGATCAGGTTACCGTCGAAGTCGGTGCCCACCTGGCCGCGGACATACACGGTATTGCCGGCGCGCACGGCCTGGCACAGGTCGTTGTCCAGGCTCTGGTTAGGGTAGGTTTCCTTGGTGTTGAACATGCGGATGCGAGTGTGAGTAGGCATCAAAAAAACTCCGGCAATAAATGATCAGGCGCTGACAGGGGATTGGCGAACCACCGGGGCGGCTTCGCGGTACTCGAGGTATTGCCGTTGGATGGCGATATGGTCGGCCACGTACTTGGCGTCGTGCCACACACCCCAGATAAACGAAGAGCCACGGCGTGACTGCCACGGCAATCCAAGGAAGTAGATCCCAGCTTCGCTGCTCACGCCGCGCTGGTGCTGCGGTTTGCCGGCCGCGTCGAATGCATCCACCTTCAGCCAGCTGTAATCCACGGCAAACCCGGTGGCCCAGATGATCGTGGTGACACCGGCCTCGGCCAGCTCCAGTTCCAGGATCGGCTGCTGGATGCACTGCGCATCCGGGAACACACGGCGCGCTTCGGGCTCCGACGGCAAGTCCAGGCCGTTGCGCTCGATGTAAGCATCCGCCGCATCCAGCAGGGCCAGGTAGTTTTCATCGCCGCGCGCCAGGTTTTCCACCAGGTTCGGCTGGAACGTGGCGACGCTGCCGTTGAACGCTTGCGTCAGGCCGACCAGGACCATGCCTTGCTGGGCCAGTTCGCGAAAATCAATGGTCTTGCCGCCGTGGGCGCCGCTGACCGCGATGGTTACGTGCTCACGGCCAGGCTTCATCGCCGCCTGGTCCCACTCGCCCAGCACGCCGAGCCACCAGCAGAAGTCGCGGTTGCGGTAGGCGCGTGGCGGGCGGTCGTGGGCACCGACCGACAGGTACACCTGACGGCCGGAGCGTTGCAACTCATCGGCGATCTGTACACCGGACGAGCCCGCTCCCACCACCAGCACGGCGCCAGCCGGCAGTTGCGCAGGGTTGCGATAGTCGGCGGAGTGGATCTGGTGCAGCGCCGTGTCGGTGGGCGCGATGGCCGGGATCACCGGCTTCTGGAACGGCCCGGTCGCCGCCACGACGCGGTTGGCCTCAATCACGCCTTCGCTGGTGTGCACGGTGAAGCCTTGACGGCCAATATTGCGTACAACCGACAGCACCTCGACACCGGTACGGATCGGCGCATTGAACTTGCGGGCATAGGCTTCAAAGTAATCGGCCACCTGTTCTTTGGGCGCAAAGCCATCCGGGGCGACGGTGTCGAATGCCAGGCCGGGAAACCGGTCATGCCAGGCCGGCCCGTTGGCCACCAGCGAATCCCAGCGCCCGGTGCGCCAGCGCTCGGCGATGCGGCTGCGCTCCAGCACCAGGTGCGGCACGCCTTGCTTGCTCAGATGCTCACTCATGGCCACGCCCGCTTGGCCGGCGCCCACCACCAGGGTGTCTGTTTTTGTTATTGCTTGAGTCATGTCTCTGTCCTTGCGTTATGCAGTTGGATTCAGCGTTGGCATGACTTCAAGGCTAGGGGGAGGGGGGCTATAAATAAAATATTATTAAGCTAGGAAGTGAGCATAAGTATCGTATGCAGGCTCACCCTGTCGGGTGATTTCGGTGACTGCGCCGCTGTGGGACCATTATGGAAGTTATTTGAGCAAGTCTTGGACATAGACGACGATCGGTTTTCTCTTTCCGATGGTTCAAGCAGATGGCTTGCGTGACCGAGAATATCGGCTAGGTAGGATTGCTGCCTCGTTGTCCGAGGCGCTGGGCTGCGTATGGCCAATCCAGGCGACCACGCTGTAACTGTACCCACTCGACGGCGTACTAAGTGGTGTATTTGAGCTGGATGAGCCGTGGTTGCCCCAAGGCAATGTCCGCCAGTAGCTGTCCGGATTGTATCTGCGTGATCCTTTTTACGGCGCGTGCGTGGAAGGGGGCGGATCGGGCTGTTACGACCTGATCGACGTCACCCACGATCACTCGAGCTCAGCGAGTACTTCCAGTCGTTTATCGCCACTCACACCTAGAGAATGAGCTCAATTATATCCTGCAATCGAGCAACGGCTCGAGCCTAGCCGTCTCGCTGGCGTTCACCCAAAAGCTCGACGCAGCGATGACCCAGCAATTCAAGCTCATAGCACCTTGAGTGCTGGTATTGCTGGGTAAGCACTTCGTTGGCCTGGATGCCCAGGAAGCCCGGTTTGAAAACGCGCTGGAACAGCCCAGCCATTCGGCGCTCAACAACTTCGGCATCATCAATGCTGACCGAGCGCGAGTGCCGGATCGCCCAGTTGATCCTGCGCGGTCACTCCACGCGCTCCTTGGCCGAGCGGCTGGAGGTTTCTGAAGACACCATCAAGTCCCACCGCAACACATCTACACCAAGCTCGATATCGGTGCGCAGTCTGAATTGTTTACTCTGTTTATCGACTCGGTGGCCGGAGCTCAGGGCGTGTTAGGCAAAGACCCCCTTGAAAGCTACATGAGTAAGCTCCGCTGAGGGGTTGGCTCTACCGCGTTGTCCGCCAACGCGTCAGCGTCATCGACCGCCATAGCATCACGACAGCGATGGGTAGCGCGAAATGGGAGCGGCGATGCCCCTCAAGGATGTCTATAGGGAGTAATCCAAACTTCTCCATGGCCGCCAGCGCACGAGCGTTATTCGCTCCCATATCATCACGGGTGACGCCGGCATGCCGATAACGCTGTGCCTGGCTAAACAGGCTGCGCAGCAGATGGGCACCGTCATCGATCCAGGCTTCCATGTCCCTACGACCGATCAAGCAGTTTGATTGGCCAACGGGGTATGCCGCACCAGCGTGTCGTAGTCAGTCAGCAGGTAGACGGCGAGGAACCCCAGTTGGCTGCCGATGTACAAGGGCAAGGTGACAGGGTGGATGTTGAGGTTATCGCTCATGTCTATCTGTGCGGGCAGCTCTTGTCTGATCCGGTCCAACTGCCGGGTCAGTTCCAGCATCCCAGGCTTGGCCTGCATCAATATTTCTTCCAGCTGCACGATCGCTCAGTCGGCATAAGCATCGTCCCGCGCTCAGATGCAGTGGATCGGGCCAGCGCAGGTTATCCGCTGCTGGGGTCGCGCGCGGTACAGTACAAGTACTTTCTTTTAATACAGTGGCGGCGTTCGATTTCCGAACGCTGCCGGAAACCTTTGCGTTCAGACCCGGTTAGGAATCCGAACGAGGTTGCACACGATTTCGAACGAGGTGGTCACCACCCAATCGGAATCGTGTAACGTGCAAGACGTAAAGAGAACCTTGTAGGCATCCGCTGAGCTGATCGCGACCACGCCTCACCAAACTGAGCCAGCGAGTCAGCCTGAGCATCGTCAAAATGAGAGCGATGGTTTCACGGAGGCTGACGCACCGTAGGGCACGCTCGACAAGTAAGGCTGCAGATCTTCATAGCGCGGCGTAATCACGCTCTGGCTTGCAGCATGAGTCGAAACACCTGCCAGGCATTCCGTTCCAATGGCGTTAGCGACTATTCAGCAGCAAGCGACGCGGCACGACTTGGCAAGATTGGCCACTGAACAAAAAGCCCGCCAGCATGGACTGATTGGACGGATGCTCAGTGCTAGGGCGTGCGGGCCAGCGTTCACTCAGTTGCTGGGTGCATGCTGCAGGACACCTTGCCAGCGATCGGACGGGGCAGTGTCATGTTCTGTTGCTGTAATGATCGGTCTGCTGCCAAACGATGGTCAAGCTGATCTGTTGCTTCTCCGACAACATCATCATGGCGTCGAGCTGATCCTTAGCACCTTCCTCTGCGCGTAGCTGGCACCAACGCTGTCAGAGTGCATGTTCCTGCGCTTCGCTCAAGCTCTAGGGCGGCCCTTACGGGGCTCTATCTTGAGCAGCCGTCGGCGCAGGGCGGTCTCCGAATGCGCCAAGCCGAAGCACTGATACATGATTGTACTGCTGGCACCGAGCTTGAGCGCTCGGTTGATCAGGCGCTCGTTGTGTTCGTCACGTTCGGCCTGGTCGATAAAGCGATGTAGCACCGGAGAATAAATCATGATCCCAACCCAGGGGACGGTGGCGTGGACTAAGCGCTTGGCGCGTTCCCAGCACTCCGTATGCTTAACGAATGACCGTCTGAGACGACGTTGTGTTTCCGCTTCTCGGGCACGTTTAAGACGACGTTTTTCGTCCTCAACCCATTGGTGTTTTCTCGCCCCTCCTTGTCTCGAAGGGCTAAAAGGGACGCTGACGCGGACTTGAGGCTGGACAAAATGCTGGGTAGTTTTCTCGAACGGTGCGGTCTTGTTGTCCTTCAATTTTTTCAGTTACCCATAATCCATCCGCGCTTCAATCTGAAAGGGAGCTCATCCGTTGAGGCCCACTCAAACTGTGGGCTTCGCAAAGACATAAAATCAGGTTCCCTAGGAGCGCCGGGGCGGCGCTTGGGGGGGCGGTATCGGATGTTTGTCTAAGCGTTCCACGAGTCGCACGGCTATGGGCTCGTCGTTGACAGTGACCATGGTTTTTCCTTCAGCATTGATCTTCCACGTATAACCTTCAGCTTCACGTTCTTTGATCAGTGCATCAAACAGGATTGCGCAGCGTTCGATCACCGACGAGGAGATCATTGCATTTAAGACATGCTTGCCTGCGTAGTCGAGGAAGCCATTTTTGAGCTTTACTGCTTTTGCGTTTTTAACCATTGACTCGCTAGGGCGTGGGGCATGGTCAATTGAGACGGGAACTCAATCATTCGCTGGACTATGGCTGAGTTTGTCTTTGCGTTATTGCCAACATGTGGAGGGGCACGGTCGACACTTGGAATTGAATTTCGCCCTTTGATGGCAGAAGGCTTGGGTTTGCATTGACGCTGCTTTTCCTACTTCGCCCAATAGCCACGGCCAGGGAGGGGAATGCCAGTTTTGCGGCATGCCTTGGCGTCGGAGACGTCAGGCACCCCGAGGTCCAATTTGACCATCGGCGGCGAACGCTGTGAAAGCGCATAGCTTGCGCGGTAAACCATGAGCAATACTTGTTGATTGCTGAAGTTTAAAACGTTTTTGTTTTGGAGTCCGACCTCTTATCGTGGTCCTCATTCAAGTGAGTTCTCGAGGGCACCATGATCACCGGACCTACCGTGGACATGCCGCTGATGAGCCGACTGATTGTGGTATGTAAATCGTCGGCACAGAAAACCAAGGCACGCGTATGACCCTCTCCCTGTCCTGTCGGTATTGAGCCGATGATCAAGGCCTTGGGACAAGCGTCACTGCCGCTCGGATTGCTCTGCGTTGGTGCTGCGCTTGAGTTCGGAAGCATAAGGCAATGGTATCGCCCGGTGGGTTACTCGTCGCTGACCAAGTTTTTAATCATGCCACTGGTTACGCTTTTGGCGTGCCACCTATTCGAACTTGAAGGAAAGGCCGCGGTTGCAGCCCTTCTATTCCAGGCACTGCCCACAGCCTCATCCTCCTACATCATGGCAAGGCAATTAGGGGGAGACGCCCCCCTTATGGCTGGGATCATCGCTTGCCAGACCATGCTGGCAGGATTAGCACTTCCAGCGGTTATCCTCGTGATGGCCCAGTGGGTTTGAGTGTCAAGTGTTTACAAACATTGAGTAAAGTAAGACCGACAAGAAAGCGCCTCTGGTTCGTTCGAGTGTGTCAGGTGTTACTCATTGACAAACGAGAGATGAGTTGACCACTTCAGGAAACTTTGCATCTGCCCTCCCTCGAACACCGCACTCCTGTTTGGAAAACGACTTTTGCTGCCGCGACACCGGGTCGAGTTATGAAGCGAGAACATGAGTTGGTGCCGGGCGGCCAAACCCTTCGGGTTGATCGCCTTCACGCGTTAGGCACAGCCCATAATGCGCTGTGCCTAACACAGTTTCATGAGTATTCGATAATCTGCTGGCTACGTAACATATTGAACCTCGCAAAGCCTTCTTCGAGATCGTAGATAAGATCAGATGGATCTTCAAGACCGATATGAAGCCGCACCAGGTGCCCGTCGATTTCCCAAGAGGTCGCACTTCTGACGGGTTTGGGGTCGGCAATCATCGCCAAGCTTTCAAAACCACCCCAAGAGTAACCAATTGAAAACAACGATAGGCTATCCAAAAGTGCATCTGCCGCTACTTGTGTTGAAGGTTTGGTCACGAAGGAGAGTAAACCGGACGCTCCTCTAAAATCCCTCTTCCATAACTGGTGCTGAGGGTGAGATTCTAATGCAGGATAATAAACCGCTTTCACCTCCTCGCGTGTCTCCAACCACTTGGCGACAATCGTAGCGTTTCTGTAATGACGCTCCAGTCGCACATCAAGTGTTCTCATGCCCCGGAGCGCCAGCGTCACGTCATCTGGACTCGCAAATAAGCCCATGCTGAAATGGAATCGTTTGAGGCTGTCCCACGCGCGCTTGGAGGCTGATACGGTGCCAAGAACCGCATCGGAGTGACCGACGATATATTTTGTAGCTGCCATGATGGACAGATCAACACCAAGTTCCAATGAAGGAAAGTAAAGCGGGGTGCCCCAAGTGTTGTCTGCAATAACTAGGATGTCATGATCATGTGCAACCTTGGCTATAGCAGGGAGGTCTTGTATTTCCAAAGTCAAGGAGCCAGGAGATTCGGTATAGATCGCTTTAGTGTTCGGCTTGAGCAAGTCAACGATTCCGGCTCCTATTGTCGGATCGTAAAACGAGACCTCAATCCCCAGCCGTTGACCCACCTGCTCACAAAAAGCCCTTATCGGCGCATACACATTGTCGGCAACTAGCAGATGATCCCCAGTTCCCACGACAGACAGTATGGCAGTCGTGCATGCCGAGAGCCCTGAAGGACAAAGAACCGTGCCTTCCGCTCCCTCCAACTGCTGGAGGGCCTGAGTCAATGCCTCTGTCGAAGGGTTGTTCCACCGGCCATACGAATATTTTTGGCGACCCTCGCGCATCGATTCCGATGTAGGAAAAGCTACGGTGGAGCCCCGGTAAACCGGTGTATTCACGAAACCATGATGCTGATTGGGGTTGATAGAAGCATGGGCGAGCAGGGTTTGCACGGTTTTATATTTCTTCATACAGGCTGCCATTTGTTGAGTAGTGGGGGCGTGTCGTTGCGCGTGTCACTGAGATTAAAGTACTAAATTTATTAAATGTCTACCATTTGGTTTGCGTTTAGTAAAAACGTCTTTAGAAACAGAGAGTTATCCTTGTATTATAAAATCTATTGCATGGCTACCGAGTAGTTGGTAGGATTCTCGTGCCTGATGGTTTCGGACTTTTTCGACCGAAATGTGATGCTTATGGCGCGCGAGGACATTTCTAGAGCGAGGCCTAATAACCGTAATGGTGAAGGCGCGGTGCGCTCTCTCTCTCTCTCTTTCTTCTCTTTGAAGCTGGGGAGGAAAGACTTAAGTTTGCAAGGGATAAGAAAAATAACTGCAAATTAATTGTTTGGGTGACACATGAAAAATAAAAACGTACAGCCCGTTCCAGCCGTTCAGTGTGAAAGCGAATTGAGAGACAGATCGAACTGGCTTGACTCTCATGAAAGTGGCTACTCAAAACACCTAAAAAAACGCCATGTGCAGATGATGGCACTCGGCGGAGCTATCGGCACTGGGTTGTTCTTGGGAGCAGGGGCCAGACTTCAAATTGCCGGGCCTGCACTTGCGGTGGTGTATTTAGTGTGTGGAGTTTTCGCCTTTTTCATACTAAGAGCATTGGGTGAGCTGGTTATGCACCGCCCTAGCAGCGGGAGTTTTGTATCTTATACTAGAGAGTTTATGGGGGAGCGCGCCTCCTTTGTAGCGGGCTGGATGTACTTCTTGGTTTGGGCATTAACGGGTGTAGTTGACATAACAGCGATTGCGATATACATGAAATACTGGAGCGTTTTTTCGGACGTTCCACAGTGGATATTCGCACTTAGCGCCTTGGGCGTTGTGACATTGATGAACATGGTTGGTGTCAAATGGTTTGGTGAAATGGAGTTTTGGTTTGCTGTTATTAAGGTGGCAGCTATCAGCATTTTTTTGATTGTCGGCTCGTTTTTTTTTGCAACTGGCCACGAGGTGGCGGGGCACATCCCGGGTCTGCATTTGATCTCGGATAATGGAGGTATTTTTCCCCATGGCTTTCTGCCGGCGATTATTATCGTGCAAGGCGTAATTTTTGCTTATGCGAGTATAGAGTTGGTGGGAACCGCTGCTGGTGAGACGGCAGATGCCAAAAGGGTCATCCCTAAAGCAATCAATGGCGTGGTTTGGAGAATAGGGCTTTTTTACGTAGGCTCGGTATTCTTGCTAGTCACTGTATTGCCGTGGACGGCCTACAGCGCTAATGTCAGCCCTTTCGTGACGTTCTTTGAAGCGCTCGGCATTCCTGGAATGGGCTCCGTTATGAATATCGTTGTAATGACTGCCGCACTCTCTAGTCTGAACTCAGGCTTGTACGCAACGGGGCGGGTACTGAGATCGCTAGCCATGGGAGGATCTGCCCCCAAGATGTTTAAACGTATGAGCACCCAAGGGGTTCCCTATATGGGGATCTTGGTGACAATGGGGATCAACGTATTTGGCGTGCTATTGAATTCTCTAATTCCGTCCCAGCTATTTGAGCTGCTGCTTAATCTAGTTTCTCTGGGGATCCTTTCCACTTGGGCATTCATTGTACTTTCTCAAATAATGTATCGTCGTGCGGTGAAGAGAGGTGAAGCCGAGATGGTCTCGTTTAGAATGCCAGGTGCTCCGTTTACTTCTTGGCTGACCCTGGGTTTCTTGCTCGTAGTGCTGGTGCTATTGGGTTTCGATTATCCTAATGGAACATATACTGTTTTATCTATACCGGTAGTCGCTGGAGCTCTAATGCTGGGTTGGGCAAAGGCCGTCCGTTCCAAAGCCGTGCGCTCGGAAAAAATAGAGAACAGTTCGAGCCATGTAGGAGTATAGCTTAATGCCAATGAGAGCACGGTTTATGACGTGCTTTCATCGCTTTAAGTTGAATCGTTGCTGTAAAGCAGTTAATATGCGTGTGTCAATAATGCAAGGTAAGATTTATGAGTACTCGTTCTGACCTTTTAACCACTGCCGAGCTGTTGCTGCGTACCAAAGGGTACGCTGCATTTAGCTATGCCGATTTGGCTAACGAAATTGGTATAAAAAAGGCGAGTATTCATCATCACTTTCCTACAAAGGAAGGGCTTGGAATTGCCGTTATTGATAGCTATCTTTTTAGGTTTGTGAAGAGTCTAGAATTGATAAATGAAGAGAGTTCCGACACGATCGTTCGGTTGAGAGAGTTTTCTAAGCTGTTTATTGATAGCTCAAAAAATGGAATGCTACCCTTATGTGGTGCGCTCGCTGCCGAACTTTCTGCTTTGCCGGACAGTCTTAAGGATTTGACCAGGAGGTTTTTTGAAATCCATATTGCTTGGTTGGAAAATAATCTCGCATTGGGTCAATCTGAAAAGGTTATAAAGACGGATCTTAATCCCAGAACAGTTTCACGGGCAATATTGAGCTTGCTTGAGGGTAGCAGTTTTGTATCTTGGGCGCTCAATGATACAGTTGTTGATCAGTCTGGGTTTGATTTGATATTGAATAGTATTGTCGTTTCGTAATATACACTGAGAATCAGATTACCAAAATCAGTAGGAAGCCTTTCACGTTGTGTTTGCCCATCTTATTAGGTGGGCTTCATATTTCTACCCCCTCTGCAGTCCACCTCAACAGCTGATCTAATCCCACAAATAGGTTTTCTGTTCGCACACACCTTCCAAGCGTTTCTCCGCCTGTCAGATCGGACAGGCGGTACTTCGCCATAAGCTACGTTTAATTAGGGATAGGAGCTGATCGCACCGTTAGCACGTGGGAGGTGGGGTACCAGGTCAAAGAATTTTATTGCTAGCAAACCTACTAATAGGTAGGATTGCTGTGCGTAACATTTATCCAGCCAAAAAATGCGTTCAATAGAGGGTTTTTTAATGACAACTAATCTGAATGGTATTGATGTCGTAGCTCTGCAGCAGTTTGCTCAAGGTGTTGCGGAGGATGAGAATAAGCGTCACGCGAGCTTCAACGTCAATACCCAGTGGAAAGGCCAGACGCGCTCTGTGGCGAAAGTCAGCCGTTACAGCTTAGCCGGTGAAACCTATTCGCGTGATTTCGAAATCGTCGCCGATGAGCCAATTGAACTGTTAGGTCAGAACTCGGCGCCAAATCCTCAAGAGCTGCTGATGGCCGCGCTGAACGCCTGTATGGCGGTAGGTTACGCAGCTAACGCAGCCATGATGGGCATTAAAATCCACAGTCTGGAAATTGAGACCGACGGCACTCTCGATTTGCGTGGTTTTCTGGGCATCGACGAGAGCGTAAACCCAGGGTACGACCAAGTGCGGGTCGTAATCCGTCTTCACACCGATGCACCTCTTGAGCGTGTAGAAGAACTGCACAAAAATGTAATTAAAACATCAGTTAATTACGCGAATTTCTCCAAAGCCATCCGCATGGTGCCAACCCTCGAGGTTCGTGAGGACTGATAATTATCAGATCTTTCATCTTTACAACCTTGAGAGCGCCAGTAGGCAAGGCCTACTGGCGTTGCTACTTTTGCTATTGCAATTGAGCGCGTTGCTCTCTGTTTTTAAACGGTTTTTGAACTTTGCTCAATGGGTAGCAGCGTTTTTTATTTATTTTAATATAGAGGGGTGTATGAGCGCTATTTCGAAAAAGTTTGTAGTGGATATTTGGTCTGATTTCGTCTGTCCTTGGTGTTGGGTCGCCAAGCGTCGTTTTGAGAATGCGCTTGAGGACTTTCCGTACAAAGACGATGTTCAGGTAAACGTGAGAGCGTATCGTCTTGCCCCTAACCATACTGCTGAGCCTATGGTGAGAGCCCTTAAAGTCAAATTAGGTAGTTCAACCGCTGCTTGGAATATGATGAGTGCGGTAAAGCAATATGGCCAATCTTCAGGGCTTGATTACCGTTTTGAAACCATGATGTTTGGTGACACCGCGGGTGCGCATGTCCTCGTCAAAGCGATTGACGATGAAGTATTGAAGACGCACTTGGTGGAGGCGCTCTATGAGCAAAGTACTACCCAGGGTAAGTCACTATTTGACCGAGGTAGTTTAGAGTCGATTGCAAAATCTGTAGGTGTTTCTGATGAGTCGATTCGACTCGCGTGGTCATCTAATGAATTGTTTCACCGGATGCAGGAAGACGAGCGTGCTATGGGCCAATTTCACTCGGGCGTCCCGTTTTTTGTTTTCAATAGTTCATTTTCTATTTCGGGGGCTCAGCCTCAAGAGATCTTTTCTCAAGCACTCAATCAAATGTATTTCGAACCAAGTGACGAACATGAGTCGTCCAGCAGTCAAGTTTGCGGGTTTGATGGATGTAATTAATACCAGAGAGGCTTCGGCACTGTTGGTGCCGCAATTTCTGGGTTTGGAATGATGTTGTGGGTGAAGTGCAGATGAGGCGTATTGTAGACGTGAAAGCCGGAGAGTTCGCCCGATTCGTTGCAAAAGGTAACTGCGCTGTGCTGTTTTCGGCGTCCTGGTGCAAGCCCTGTCAAGAAATGAAACCGGTTTTTAATGAGCTGTCAGAAAAGCTGCAGTCGCGCGCCGCATTCGGGAAGATTGATGTGGCTGTTTCGCCCACGATCTCCCAGATGCATGGTGTCCGGTCGGTTCCATCCTTGGCGATTTTCTACGAAGGGCGATTACGTTTGGTTTTGGCTGGCTCTCGATCGGCTGCCGCGTTGAAGAAAGCAGTCTTAGCTGACTTAAAGGATGTTCTGTAGGTCGGACTAAAATTTCGATGCGCTCTCAAATTGACTGTCCGAGTGAGTGTAGGAAGCGCGTCAGGATGTTGCTGGGCTAAGTGTCCGACTGGCGTATAGGCAAGCTAAGCTCCGCTTTGCGACCGGCCAGGCCATGTTTAGCCCAGCGTAGCCTTTGCTTGAATACAGTTACGCTTCAGCCGGAGTATCAGCGATAACGAAGTTCGGATAATGTAAAGACTTTGATTTCATCGGCAGGCCATCAGCACAACGACGTGGTTGGCTAATGGCATGCAGAACAGCTTATAGGGCTTTAGCGGCTTCTCAGATTTAATTGGCGACGGGGGTAGCTAAGCCTCTACTATTATTGATCCTTCCGCACTGCTGGGTATCAAGATTTATCGAATGCATCCAAAACGTGAGTGCTGTAAACCAATGCAGCGCCAGCGTTCATATTAATCGCAACGCCCAAAGCTTCTGAGACCTCTTCAGTCGTTACGCCGAGCTTTTTGGCCTCAGCTGCGTGGAAAGCGATGCAGCCGTCGCAACGGGTGGTGACGGCAACTGCGAGTGAGATCAGTTCACGAGTCTTAGCGTCGAGGTGGTTTGTTCTTTCGCCGGCGCTCCCTAAAGAAGCCAAACCTTTCATGGTCTCTGGGGATAGGCCATTCAGTTGCACTAGGCGGGCGCTGACGTCTTTTCGAGTTTGCTTCCAATCTTGCATGGGATATTCCACTTTGGGCGCGGTGCCCTGTAGGTGTAGGGGAGGTGTGAAACTGATCAAAACATACCATCCAGTTGGTAGGTATGCAAGTGTGTCCTACAAATGGCTTGATCGTGCGGTCGACGTAGAAGGGGTGAGCTGGTGTGATGAGAGGGCATTGACGTTAATGCCTTATTTGTAGTGATGAGCTCTCCCGGCTCAGAACCAGGAGATACTTGAGCGGAGTTCGCGTGATCAGGGAATGCTGCTGGTATCAGAATTTTGAGCGCATAAGGAGCCTTAGGGGTGTAATGCTGTTGTCAAGCTAATTTTTCCGCGCACTTACATAAGACTATTAGTGGGAAGCAATAAAAAGCTCCACAGCCAAAACGAGAATCTATCGTCATAGCTGTGGAGCAAAAAACAGCCTGGGCATTTAACGCGTACGGGACTATCAGCTAGAATAACTCACGCGATCATGGCGGATATCATCTATGAGATGCTGGGCAATAATGTGTTCAATACCAAGTCGTTCAAGCAGCCGGAAGCCAATAATTCACTGGCCGCATTGATATCCGGCGCGAAGAAGCGATCCTTCTCGTAATAGGCCACTTTGCTTCGCAGACTCTTCCTGGCCAGTTCCAGCTTGGGCGACGTCTTCAAGCCGTCACGCAAGTCCAGACCTTGGCAGGCCGCTAGCCACTCCACAGCCAGGATTCCACGGGTGTTTTCAGCCATTTCCCACAACCGTTTGCCGGCGGCGGGTGCCATCGATACGTGATCTTCCTGATTGGCGGATGTGGGCAGGCTGTCTACGGAATGGGGGTGAGCCAGCGCCTTGTTCTCGCTGGCCAGCGCTGCTGCTGTCACCTGAGAAATCATGAAGCCCGAGTTCACGCCGCCATTGGCTACCAGGAACGGCGGCAGTTGTGACATGTGTTTGTCCATCATCAACGAAATGCGGCGCTCGCTCAGCGAGCCGATTTCAGCAATGGCCAATGCCATATTGTCTGCGGCCATGGCCACTGGCTCAGCGTGGAAGTTGCCGCCAGAGATCACGTCACCTTCAACGGCAAAGACCAGTGGGTTATCGGAAACGGCATTCGCTTCGACGACTAATACTTCCGCAGCCTGACGGAGCTGGGTCAGGCATGCGCCCATGACTTGAGGTTGGCAACGTAGAGAGTAGGGATCTTGGACCTTACCGCAGTTTTTGTGCGAATCGGCGACCTCACTGCTTTGGCCCAGCAGGTCGCGATAAGCAGTAGCTGTATCAATCTGGGCCTTCTGGCCGCGAGCGGCATGGATGCGTGCGTCAAACGGCGAGCGGGAGCCCAAGACAGCTTCGACCGTCAACGCACCGATGGCCAAGGCGCCTGCAAACAGGTCTTCGCCCTCGAACAAACCGCGCAGAGCATAAGCAGTAGACACCTGGGTACCGTTGAGCAACGCCAGACCCTCTTTGGCAGCCAGCGTCAACGGCGCCAAACCGGCCACCTTCAGTGCTTCGGTGGCTTCCAGCCATTCGCCCTTATAACGCGCTTTGCCTTCTCCCAGCAGCACCAGGGACATGTGCGCCAAAGGCGCCAAGTCACCGGATGCGCCGACCGAACCTTTCAAGGGAATATGCGGATACACCTCAGCGTTAATCAATGCTATCAGAGCATCGATCACCACGCGGCGTATGCCGGAAAAGCCACGGCTGAGGCTATTGACCTTGAGCACCATGATCAACCGCACCAGCGCATCGCTGATCGGCTCACCCACACCAGCGGCGTGGGACAGTACTAGCGAACGTTGCAGATTTTCCAGATCTTCACTGGCGATACGGGTCGAGGCCAGCAGGCCGAAACCGGTATTGATACCGTAGGCGGTGCGATTCTCGGCGAGGATCTGCTCCACGCAAGCGACACTGGCTTCAATTTGCGCAGAGGCACTGTGGTCGAGGGTGATTTTTACCGGGTGCTGGTAAACGGCACGCAGTTGGGCAAGGCTCAATTGGCCTGGGATAACGTTAAGTGTTTTCATGCTTTGGCTCCTTTAACAAGAGTGATCATTGGCAGGTTCAAGCCTTGCTCATTCGCGCAATCAATGGCGATCTGGTAACCGGCATCGGCATGGCGCATCACGCCAGTGCCCGGGTCGTTGTGCAGCACGCGGGCAATCCGCTCGGCCGCTTCGTCGGTGCCGTCGCAGACGATCACCATGCCCGAATGCTGGGAGAAGCCCATGCCGACGCCGCCACCGTGGTGCAGTGACACCCAGGTCGCACCACTGGCGGTGTTGAGCAGGGCATTGAGCAGTGGCCAGTCGGAAACGGCGTCGGAACCGTCCTGCATGGATTCGGTTTCACGGTTCGGGCTGGCCACGGAACCGGAATCGAGGTGGTCACGGCCGATGACGATCGGCGCCGACAGCTCACCGCTGCGCACCATCTCGTTGAACGCCAGGCCCAACTTGGCGCGCTGGCCCAGGCCAACCCAGCAGATCCGTGCCGGCAAGCCCTGGAAGCTGATGCGCTCGCGGGCCATGTCCAGCCAGTTGTGCAGGTGAGCGTCGTCGGGGATCAGTTCCTTGACCTTGGCGTCGGTCTTGTAGATATCCTGCGGGTCACCGGATAGCGCCGCCCAGCGGAACGGGCCGATGCCGCGGCAAAACAGCGGACGGATGTAGGCCGGGACGAAACCCGGGAAGTCGAAGGCATTCTCGACGCCTTCTTCCTGGGCCATCTGGCGGATGTTGTTGCCGTAGTCGAAGGTCGGCACACCCATTTTCTGGAAGGCCAACATGGCTTTGACGTGCACGGCCATCGATTGCTTGGCGGCCTTCACCACGGCGGCGGGCACGGTCTTGGCGCGGGCACGGTATTCGTCCCAGGTCCAGCCGGCCGGCAGGTAGCCGTTGAGAGGGTCGTGGGCGCTGGTCTGGTCGGTGACCATGTCGGGGCGCACACCGCGACGGACCATTTCCGGCAGGATCTCGGCCGCGTTCCCACACAGCGCGATGGAAATCGCCTTGCCTTCGGCGGTGTATTTCTCGATGCGCGCCAGGGCGTCGTCGAGGTCTTTGGCCTGCTCGTCGACGTAGCGGGTTTTCAGGCGGAAATCGATGCTCACCTGCTGGCACTCGATGTTCAGCGAGCACGCACCGGCCAGGGTCGCGGCCAGTGGTTGCGCGCCACCCATGCCGCCCAGGCCGGCGGTCAGCACCCAACGGCCCTTGAGGTTGGAATCGTAATGCTGGCGACCAGCCTCGACGAAGGTTTCATACGTGCCTTGGACGATGCCCTGGCTGCCGATGTAGACCCAGCTGCCGGCGGTCATCTGGCCGTACATGGCCAGGCCCTTGGCGTCGAGTTCGTTGAAGTGCTCCCAGCTGGCCCAGTGCGGCACCAGGTTGGAGTTGGCGATCAGGACGCGCGGGGCGTTGCTGTGGGTCTTGAACACGCCCACCGGCTTGCCGGATTGCACCAGCAGGGTTTCGTCGTCGTTCAGGTTGGTGAGGCTTTCGACGATCTTGTCGTAGCACTCCCAGTTGCGCGCCGCGCGGCCGATGCCACCGTAGACCACCAGTTCCTTGGGGTTCTCGGCCACTTCCGGGTCGAGGTTGTTCATCAGCATGCGCAGCGGCGCTTCGGTCTGCCAGCTCTTGGCGGTCAGCGTGTTACCGCGAGGGGCGCGGATTTCGACATTGCGGAAATGGAGTGGTTTGCTCACCGGTAATCCTCTCGAGATGACTTGCAGCTTATTGTTGGTTTTCGCTACATCGGGCGAGTAAATATAATCATGTATATACAAGCTTAATCAAGCAGATTTTTGACCGCTAATGTTGTCGGCATGAATATCTTCACGTGATTAGTTTTTTCGTTCGAATGGCATTGATGCAGGTTTTACCATCAAGCTTTGCGCACTGGGCGCGCTGTGACAGTTTCAGCCAGGGATCATGAGCTGAGCCATAGGAAAGACGCTGGGATTGCTCTCGTACAGGGCTTTTCTAGTCAACAGAACGGCGAACCATTTCGGCCTCAACCGCGCCTGAGAACATTTTTCAGGCGCGGTAAGCGGCCAGCCGGCTTAAGGCACTTCGGTTATTTCAGATTGCCGCTGAGAAATTGCTGCAAACGCTCGCTCTTGGGGTTCCCCAGCACTTCCTCAGGCGGCCCTTGCTCTTCTACGAGCCCTTGGTGCAAGAACAACACCTGGTTCGATACCTTACGAGCGAAGCTCATTTCGTGCGTCACCATGATCATGGTTCGGCCTTCTTCGGCGAGGCCCTGAATGACCTTCAGCACTTCTCCTACTAGTTCAGGGTCCAGGGCAGACGTCGGTTCGTCGAACAGCATGATTTCCGGTTCCATGGCCAGCGCCCGGGCTATCGCGACGCGCTGCTGCTGGCCGCCCGAGAGAAAGGCCGGGTATTGATCGGCAACTCGCGATGGTAAACCAACCTTGTCCAGGTAACGCCGAGCCAGCTCCTCTGCATCCTTCTTGCTGACCCCCAACACTCGGCGAGGGGCCATTGTGATGTTGTCGAGCACGGTCATGTGGCTCCACAGATTGAAATGCTGGAATACCATCGCCAGTCGCGTGCGCAGCCGCTGCAGTTCGTCTGCGTTTGCAACGCGCATGCCGTGGCGGTCATGGATCATGCGTATCGGCTGATTGTCGAGGCTCATGGCGCCGTTGCTAGGGATTTCCAGAAAGTTGATACAGCGCAAAAAGGTGCTTTTGCCCGACCCGCTGGCACCGATCAGGCTAATGACGTCGCCGGCCTTTGCGTTCAGTGAAACACCCTTGAGGACTTCGTGGTCGCCATAACTTTTATGCAGGTTTTCTACGGTCAGTTTGTACATATTCAAGCACCCTGAATTAATGAGCTGGGCCGAGGAACGACAGCCAACGGCGCTCAGCCAGACGGAACAGACCGACCAGAGAGAAAGTGATAGCGAGGTAAATCGCTGCGGCGATGCCGAACGATTGGAAGGTCAGAAATGTTGCTGAATTGGCATCTCTGGCAACCTTGAGGATGTCCGGTACCGTGGCGGTGAAAGCGACCGTGGTGGAATGCAGCATCAGTATCACTTCGTTGCTGTAGTTCGGCAGTGAGCGACGCAATGCAGACGGCATGATGATATAGGTGTAAAGCTTCCATCCTCGAAGCCCAAAGGCCTTCGCTGCTTCGACTTCACCATGATTCATGTTGCGAATCGCCCCGGAGAAGATCTCCGTAGTGTAGGCGCAAGTGTTCAAGGCAAAGGCCAGAATGGTGCAGTTCAACGCATCGCGAAAGAATGCATCAAGCAGCGGTTGGGAGCGCACCGCAGCGAGGCTGTAGATGCCGGTGTAGCAGATCAGTAGCTGTATATACAGAGGCGTGCCACGGAACAAATAGGTATAGAACTGCACGGGCCAGCGCACGAAAAGGTTGCTTGATACCCTGGCAATCGACAGCGGGACCGCCATCAAGAAGCCGAAGAAGAGCGAGGCACTGAGCAGCCATAGTGTCATCGCCAAGCCCGTGATGTGATAACCATCGTGGTACAGGAAGGGTTTCCAATATTCTTGCAATAGCTCGATCATCGCACGGCCTCCCGAGTTCCTGCGGCGTAAAAACTTTCCAGCCTGCGCAAGACATAGTTTGATGCGGTGGTGATAACCAAATAGATCAACGCTGCAAGGACCAAGAAGAAGAACAGTTGATAGGAACTCTTTCCTGCATCCTGGGCAACCTTGACCAAGTCAGCCAGACCAATGATCGAGACCAGTGCGGTCGCTTTCAGGATCACCATCCAGTTGTTGCCAATGCCCGGTAATGCAAAACGCATCATTTGCGGGAAAAGCACCAGGCGGAATCGTTGGGCGCGGGTCAGGCCATAGGCCGTGGCTGCTTCTAATTGCCCCTTTGGAACGGCGAGAATCGCTCCGCGGAAGGTTTCGGTGAAATACGCACCGTAGATGAAGCCCAGGGTGATGACCCCTGCGCTGAACGGATTGATTTCGATATATTCCCAGCCAAAGGCATCGGTCAGATTCGTCAGCCACGTCTGAAGGCTATAGAAGATCAGCAGCATCAAGACCAGGTCGGGCACGCCGCGGATAAGCGTGGTGTAGGCTTGCGCAGGGATGCGTAGCAAGGCTGACTTCGAGAGTTTCGCGCTGGCACCGATCAATCCCAGGCCCACGCTCAGCAACAAGCACAGTGCGGATAATTTGACAGTCATCCAGGAGCCTTGCAGCAACAGCGGGCCAAAACCCCTTAGGCTGAAGCCTAGAGTCTGCAATAGGTTTTCTAGCATTGGACAGCCCTTCGTCAATCAAGAAAAACGCCCATCCGAAAATGGGCGCAGCGTGTTATTTACCGCTGTAGATATTCTGATCACCAAAGTGTTTTTTCTGGATGGCTACATAGCTGCCATCTTCATGCAGTGCCTGGATGCCTTTGTTTAGCAGGGCCTTGAGATCGGCGTTGCCTTGGGCGAGACCTACCGCGGTTTTCGCGGGCAATAGTTCATGCTCGACGGCTTTACTTACCTCAAAATTTGCCCCTTGCGGCGACTTCAAGAAGCCCATTTCGGCTTGCAACATATTCTGGATCGAGGCATCGAGACGGCCAGTCACCAAGTCCGAATAGACCTGATCCTGGTTGGCATAGGCTTGGGTTTTGACCCCGGCTTTGTTCAGTACGGCCTTGGCATAAGCTTCCTCGGTGGTGCCTTGCTCATAACCAACCGTCTTGCCGACGAGCGTCTTGATATCTTCGGTCAGGCCGGAGCCTTTCTTGAAAACGAAGGAGGTAGGAACGGAGAACAGCTCATCGGAGAAATCGATGACCTTTTCGCGCGAGGATGTCACGGTCATGGCGGAGATCACCCCGTCGAATTTGTTGGCTTTCAGGCCGGGAATCATGCCGTCAAAATCACTCTCGACCCATTTGCACTTCACTTTCAATTCAGCACAAATCGCATTGCCTAAGTCGATGTCAAAGCCCACCAGGCTACCGTCGGCAGCTTTGGACTCGAAAGGGGCATAAGAGGGGTCAACGCCGAACCGCAACTCCTTGTACTCCTTGGCCGAGGCAAAGCTGCCAGCCACACACAACGCCAGTACAGAGAGGGTCAAAATAGATTTTTTCATTGTTTTTATTCCTAAGGACCAAAGAGCGCTTGAGCGCACGGATGCGGTACGGAGCTCGTGTGTGTCGCTATGGGAGTGGTACACAGAGCCCATTTTTTGGTTTAAACGTGTCGAGGTGACGGATCGACTTTACCGCGTAAATACATACTTGTACATACAGGCATAGCCAATCAAGCAGCCATTTATCTGCTCGGATGTGCATGGGTGGAAGAAGGGCTGGAAACGCTGAGGGGAGGGGGGGTGATCAGTTTCGTTTTTCCGGTCACTACGGGCGTAGGGCCTGGGTCTATTGTGATGTATGAATCAGAAAGCGACCGACGCCCTTTGGAAGCGGCGCTGGTCAAGCTTTACGGCAGATGTCGAAGAGTCAGACGTCTCTGTGCGCTGCGTTCATGGGTAGGCGGCTACCCAAGCGATAGCGGGAGGAGGGGTGGACGAGCCGCACAAAGGTGACAATTTTGTTTTGGCTCCAAGTCCGGCGTATGAGGGCCAGGCAAGGTTCGGTTGCATCAATTTGCAGATGCTTGCTCTCCTCGGCGCTGGGGTGGCAGGCCTCTACGATATGTTCCATTTCGTCGGGCTTGATCACTTGCAGAAGGTATTTGGCCGGTTGCAGGTGTTCGCCGAATTTTTGTTTCAGGAACTCTGGCACCAGCTCGGGATTGACGTAACGATCCTCAAGCTGCACTGGCACGTCTTCTTCGCTATGCGCACAAACCAGATGAAAAACCGAAGAGCCCGTGGGCAGGCCCAGGGCGGAAGCGACTGACATCGATGCGGATTCGCGTCCCAGGTGCAGGACGCGACAGCCGTAACTATGACCCCGAGCGAGAATCTCGTCAGCGATGTTGGTGATGCGCAACAGGTTCGATTGCGGCTTGCTTTCGGCTACGAATGTTCCAACACCTGAAATCCGTACCAATAGACCTTCTTCGGTCAGCTCGCGCAGGGCTCGATTGACGGTCATGCGCGAGATGCCCAGCTCTTGCACCAACTGGTTCTCTGAGTAGATCAGGTCGCCAGGTTTCCAAACGCCCGCTCGAAGTTGGTCCAGCACAAATTCCTTCGCGCGTCGGTAGAGCGCTTGTGGTGCATTTTTGATCATCAGTCGGTCCGTGTCTCTTGTGCGGCAAGGACTCTTGCCAAGGAATGGAGGAAAAGATCGTTATCCTCACAGCTTCCTATAGATACCCGCAAGTACTGAGTATATCCCGCTTCGCGCCAAGGCTTGATGATGACCCCTTCGCGCAGCAATGCCTGGTTGATGACTTCGGCAGGATAAGGGGTGCTGAAAAAGAGGAAGTTAGCCATGGAGGGGGCAGTTGTGATGCCTTGCTCTTGCAGTGCGATCTCCAGTCGTCGGCGTTCGCTGGCGACGTGGGAGAGGCCGGCATTCAGATGATTTTCATCGGCCAGCGCGGCGACCGCAGCGGCTTGGGCCACTCGGTTGACATTGAAGGGGGTGCGCAGGCGATTGATCAAATCGGCCAGTAGCGGGTCGCTGACAATGCCGTAGCCGATGCGTAAACCTGCCAATGAATAGGCCTTGGAGAAGGTTCGAAGCAGGATAAACGGCTTGCCGCTGGCCTGGATCAAGCCGAGGCAGTCTGGGTACTCAGGCTCCCATTGGGCGTATTCGTAATAGGCTTCGTCAAACACCAGCAAGCACTTGGGAGGTAATGCATCGAGCAATTGCTTCAATTCGATTGCGCTCAAGGTGCAGCCAACCGGATTGGAGGGGCAGGAAAACATCAGCACATGGGTATGCGGTGTAAGGGCGGAAATCATCGCCGCCACGTCAAAAGTGCCTTGGTCGGTCATGGGGACACCGATTACCCGAGCGCCGGCTGCCACTGGAAAAATGAAATGCAAGCCGAAGGAGGGCACCACGGTAACCACTTCATCATCATGATCCAGAAACACTCGACTGATGACACTCAGCAAATCCTCAGAACCGTTGCCGAACACGAAGCGATCTTCCGGAACATCAAGTTTTTCCGAGAGTGCGGAGCGCAGTGCCTGGCAGCCAGAGTCGGGGTACAGCGCAATCTCATGGCAGGCTTGGGTGGTCGCGGCGTTGACAGCGGGGGCGGTGCCCATTGGGTTTTCATTGCTGCCCAATTTAGCGACGCGTGTCAGACCGAAGCGTTTGCGCACTGCATCAGCGGCGAGGCCGGCGTTGTAACTGGCCAATTCGCGTACTTCAGCGCGAGCAAGCAGGGTCAGGTCGTTGGCGTTCATACAAGGCTAACCTCTCGGGAATTTTGCTGGAAGGTATTGCGATCTGGATGGTGCCGCAGGGGACGCTGCGGGCTCGGCTGTTCAGCGCTCTGAAGGATTTCGTGCGGGAGGCTGTAGTGGAAGAGTGTCGCCAATTCGGCGATCTGACCTGCGAGGCTCATCCCTTCGGTAGTCGCGGCAGTCATCGGGTGCAGTTTTTTCATTGATTACCTCTTAGGTGCAGGGCAACAAGGAAGTGTTGCTGTATGATCCTGTATATATAGGTAACGCAATGTTCAGGCCAAGCCTTATCTTTTCTGTTGATCGCTGCTCGTAAACGCCTTCCAGGCCAGGGGGTGCTCACATGAATATCAGTTCAGGTGTAACTGAAGGTTGCATCGGAGTGTTTCCGGTGTCTCATTGATGAGTCGAAAGGAAGCGCATGGTAGGCCTTTCTGCGGACAGTATTTTGGACAGAAGCAGTGCTCGATCCACTTCGGATCAGGGGTCTGAAGGGGATCCTTGTCTAACAGGCACGGTAAATGCTTAGTCCTGTATATACAGTCGCATCGATCAGGCTTGTAGACCTATTTCCGATCTGGCGTGACACGCTCGGTCGAGTCGATGGCTAAAAGTGGCGCCTGCTATAGGCGCTTTCATAATCCGCTTAGAGAGAGTCCCCCATGACGGTTAGTAATTTGCCCTTTTCAAAAGTCCGCCACAGCCAAGGCCTAGTGTTTTTATCCGGTGAACTGCCGTTCAATGAGGACGGCAGCTTCCCGGCGGGTATCGAGGCACAAACGCGCCTGACGTTGATGCGCATTGCTCAAACATTGGAAGCTGAGTCACTGTCGTTGGATGACGTGGTGAGCGTCACGGTGTACTTGACCGAGCGGAGTAACTTCGCCGAGTTCAACCGGATTTATGCTTCGTTTTTTACGGCCAATTTGCCTGTTCGCGCTACCGTCTGTGCCGGCCTCGTGGTGGATGCGTTGGTTGAAATCAGTGTCATCGCGCAGCAGCGTGCTTGAGTTGGAGGCAGCGTGAACGACAAACAAGTAGTAGTACTGGGCGCCGGCATCGTCGGTATAAGCACGGCCCTGCATCTGCAACGCCGGGGCTGTGCGGTGACCTTGGTAGACAAGGGGCCGCCCGGGCGCGAGACGTCATACGGTAATGCCGGGATCATCCAGCGCGAGGCCGTTGAACCGTACGGGTTCCCAAGGGACCTGGCGAGCCTGATGAGAGTGGTGACCAAGCGCGATATCGGCGTCAACTATCATCTGCGTGCGATGCCGGAGTACATGCCTACGCTGACCAGGTATTGGGCCAACTCAGCGCCAAGGCATTACCGAGCTATTGCGGACGCCTTTCGGACCTTGGTCGAGCATTCAATCAGCGAGCACTCCGAGTTGATCGAGCAAAGCGCGGCCCAACACCTGATCGTGCGCAAAGGTTGGATTCAAGCTTTTCGAACCCCGGAAAAATATGAAAAGGCGATGGAGAGCGCCCAGCGTGTGAGTGCGCACGGTGTATTGTCGCAAGCGTTGGACGGCGCCGGGCTCAGGCTCGCAGAACCCGCTTTGGGTGAAGCTCTCGTTGGGGGGATTCACTGGCTTCAACCTTGGACCTGTGTTGATCCGGGTGAGCTGGTGCAACGCTATGCCGAGCTCTTCTTGCGTGAGGGCGGACAGTTTGAACGCGGCGATGCCCGTTCATTGCGCCAAGCGGGAGCCGGCTGGCGAGTCTCCACCGAGTCCGGGCCGGTCGAAGCATCACAGGTCGTCGTGGCGCTTGGTCCTTGGGCCCAAGAGTTGCTGAGGCCCATGGGTTACCGCATCCCGTTGTTTATCAAGCGTGGTTATCACGCCCATTTCGCCGACGGGGCAAACTTGAGTCGCCCGGTGCTTGATACCGAGCAAGGCTACATGTTGGCGCCGATGAAGCGTGGTGTGCGTCTATCAACGGGGGCCGAATTCGCCCGTCTCGATGCGCCTCTGACCCCAGTGCAGCTAGGGAAGGCCGAAAGCGCGGCCCGACAACTCTTGGCATTGGGGTCTCAGGTTGAGCGGACGCCATGGAGCGGTGCGCGACCTTGTACCGTTGACATGAAACCGGTCATTGGTGCCGCGCCGTCGCATAAGGGGCTCTGGTTCAACTTCGGCCATGCTCATCAAGGATTTACGCTAGGTCCGGTCAGTGGCCGGCTGCTTGCGGAATTAATGATGGGAGAAACACCAGTGGTCGAGCCGGCACCCTTCGCTCCTGGGCGTTTCTGAATTGACGATGCGTCGGCCTTCTCGTCCCTCCTCTTGAGAGGAGGGCAGGCATTATCTGAAAGAAAAATGACGACCGAGTTGTCTCGTTTCCACGTCGTGTGAGCAACGTTTACGGCACTCGCCGCGGGCGCTTTTACCCATGGGCGCCCACGTTCCATCTGCCTGCCCAGGAGTACTCATGAACATCAAACAGAAACTCACGTGGGCGTTTGCCGCTATCGCCTGCGCGCCAGTCATATTGGTCGCAATGGTTGTCGTACTGAACTTGCGTAGCGCAGCGCAAGCCAGTTTCCTGGATAGCAGTGGCCGTGAAATCAGGCAGATTGACCGCGGGATGCGGCAGTTTTTCGACAGCATCCGCCAAAACGTCGAATACCTTGCCAAAGACCCTCGGATCGCCAACGTTCAGGGATTGAAGAACTATACGGCCGCTTACGCCCCGCAAACGCCTGTGACGAAGGTCGATCGACAGATCCAGATGATATTCGACAGTTTCGCAGAAACCCACCCAACCACGGCTTCCATTTCCCTTGGACTCAATGACGGAGGTTTTGCAGGTTGGCCCGATGACCAGACAATGGCCAGCTACGACCCACGGGTGCGACCTTGGTACAAGGCGGCCAAGGAAGCCGCACGAGGCTCAACCGTACGGACGGGCGCGTATTATTGGGCACCCGATGACATGGTGCTGGTCAGTACGGTCCGCACGATCAATGACGCGAGCGGTGCCCCGGTGGGCGTCGTTGGCGTGGACGTATCGCTCAAGCAACTGACTGAATTGGTCAAAGCCATCAAGTTGGGCAAGAGTGGTTACCTGATGTTGGTCGAGGCCAATGGCAATGTCTTGGTCGATCCCGCAAATGCCAAAAACAATTTCAAGCCGTTAGGTGAGCTAGGACCCGGCTATGCCGAATTGGCCAAAAGCGCTGATGGGGTGACTCAAGTCGAGATCGATGGTGTGCCATACATGGTCAACGTCCTGAGTTCCGATGGCCTGGGATGGCGTTTTATTGGCCTGATCAAGCGTGATGAAGTGATGGCCGACGCCATGAGCCTGACCTGGTTGATTGCAGCCATCGCTGTTGCATTGGCCGTGGTGTTCGCCATCGTTGGTGCTGGTTTTGCCAGCGTGATCGTGCGCCCGATTCGTGGCGTGGCTGATGGGTTGCAAGAGATTGCCGAAGGTGAAGGTGACCTTACACGTCAACTCCAAGTACGGGGAAAGGACGAAACTGCCAACCTGGCCGGTTGGTTCAATCAGTTTCTAAGCATGATCGCTCAGTTGGTGAAGCGTATTGGCAATGCGTCGTCCGATCTGCAAGTCGCTGCCGCTGACACCAACGAAGTCGCCAATAACATGAACCTGGCTGCCGGCCGCCAACGTGAGGCGGTGGAATTGGTAAGCACCGCTTTCAATGAAATGCTCGCCACTGCCAATGAGGTCGCACGTTCCTGCAGTGCCGCGGCGTCGAGTGCTGACGAAGGCTACCGCGACGTGCACGATGGCCAGAAGCAAATCAGCGAAGCCACCGGCAGCGTACTCAAGCTCAGTGAGGAGCTGCAGGTATCGACCCAGACCATGCAGCTGCTCGAGCAAGACAGCAATAACATCAATGCGATTCTCGACACCATTCGCTCGATTGCCGAGCAGACCAACTTGCTGGCGCTCAACGCCGCCATCGAAGCCGCCCGTGCGGGTGATCAAGGGCGTGGCTTTGCAGTGGTCGCGGATGAAGTTCGCGCCCTGGCTCGTCGCACCTCCGACTCTACCGGCGAAATAGACAGCCTACTGGGTAACCTCGCTCGCCGCACCCAGGAAGTCACCCAGCAGATGCAAGGCAGCCTGCAAGCGTCCCAGGCTAGCGTGCAGCGGATCCAGCGGGCCCGCGACAGCTTCGACAAGATCCGCGCTTCAGTGGACTCGATTCGCGACCAGAACACCCAGATCGCCACGGCGGCAGAGGAGCAGCATCAAGTGGCGGAGGAGATCAATCGGCACATCGCACAGATCCACGCCGATGCGCAGATGGTAGAGGAGTTCGCGCATTCAGCCCATGCCGGATCGGGGCGAATGAAGGCCATTTCTGGCCAGCTTCAAGGATTGGTCGGGCGCTTCAAGTTTTAGTCCGTACGAACAATGGACGCTCAATTGCCGATTAGAGGGTAAGCCCCATGAGCGTTGAGCCCAGAGAAAAAACAGTGAAAGCCGCCGTCCCTGGCGGTCCCGTCCAGCGGGCCATTCAAAAAGGCTGATCAACGCGGGAAGGAGTGCGCTCCGAATCATGATTAGACCTGTCAGGTCGCCAGACCGTGTGCTGCATTCCGTTCGGGGTCGTCAGTACTTCCACTGCACAGCGATTTCCAGACTGCGCGGCTCGCCCACGTAATACTGGGTGTTGCTCTGGTGGATGAAACGGGCATAGACCTCGTCGGTCAGGTTGCGCAGGCGCGCGCTGACCTGTACGTGTTTGTCCAGATCGTGGGTCATGGACAAACCATAGACAGTGTACGAGGGCACCCAGGTCGTATTGGCGGTGTTGGCGTAGACCGACGACACATAGCGCACGTCAGCCCCGAGCTGCCAGTCAGGAGCCACGTCATAGGTCAGCCAGAGATTGGCTACGCGGTCGGGAATATTCACCGGATTCTTGCCTTTGCGCGAGAACACAACACCGGCGATGGTTTCATTGAACTCGTCGTACTCAGCCCTTACCCAACTGAAGTTACCGGCCGCCAATAGCTTGGGCGTGACCTTGAATGAAGCGGCCAGCTCTATGCCGGTGGAGGTTTGTTGACCCGCTTGTTCGGTGGTGTTGCGCACCGTCGAGGAGGGGACGGAGATGTTCTTGCGCACGATGCGGTAGGCCGCGGCGGTGGCCGAGCCGCGACCGTCGAGAAAATCGAACTTGCTGCCCACCTCGAATTGGCGACCGGTGCTCAAGTCGAAGTCGCTCACCTGGGCAATGGAGGCGCCGGTAAGCGTCCCTCCCGGCGGCTCGGCCGAGGTACTGTATTGGGTATAAAGGCTGACATTCGACGTCAGGTCGTACACCAGGCCCAGGCGTCCCGTGATTGCATCCCAACGCTTGTCGAGCCTGGCCTGCGCCGCATGATCGACTACCTCGAAATCGATATGGTCATAGCGCAGCGCAGTGATCAGTGCCAGTTGCTCGGTCAGGCGCGTGCGGTTCTCGACGAACGCCGAAGAAGTATCAGTCCAAGTGCTGCGACCTTTACTGCGCGGTGCATCCATCCCCGGAATGTCCAGGAAGTGGCCCGGCTCGAAGCCATCTGGATCGATGGTGTCGAAGGCGCCTTTGGACAACGGGTAATTGGTTTGCTGGTTGGTGTTGTAATCCACGCCCAGCGCCCAATCGCTGGCCAGGCCGAACAGTTGAGCCTGGTGAGTCAGCTCGAAGCGGTCACCGTTGACCTCCTGGTCGTGCCGCTGGCGGTAACCGCCGGAGCGGGCGATGGCGCTGTTGTCGCTGTTGTAGCGGTAGACCTCAAGGTTGCGGTAATCGCGCTGGCCATCGTAGTGGTAGAAGGTATTGCGCAACTGGGTATTGTCGTCCAACTGGTAGTCCGTGATCGAGCGTATCCAGCGGGTGCGCTGCTCGTAGCGACCGTCCTCGACGTTGTAGTTGTTGAAGCGGTTGTGCTTGTCGATCTGCAGCTTGCCGGTCAGCGGTTGCAGTACCGGCGTGCCCCAGTAGGGACTGTCTTCCTTCTCTTCCAGGTATTCGATCGCCAGCGTATGGGAGAGTCGGTCGTTGATGTCGCTGAGCAGCGAGAAGGCCAAGTTGCCCGCACCGTTCTCCTGGCGATCTATGTAGCCGTTGCTGCTGGTGCGGCTGTAGTCGAGGCGCGCATAGTGGCGCGGGCCATCGCCGCTGTTGAGCGCTTTATTGAAGCCGACCGCGGTTTCCCAGGTGTCGTAGCGACCGTAGCTCATCCGGCCTTCGAAGGTATCTTCCTCGCGGTTGGCAAGCTTGGTGATCACGTTCAGGCTGCCACCCACGGCACCGCTGCCGTTGAGGAACGAGGACGGGCCGCCGAGCAATTCCACCCGGTCATAAATCCAGGCGCCGACCGGACGTGCTGCGCCGCCGTATTGCAGATTGATGCCGTTGAACAACTGGCTGATCTGGGCGCCGTTGAAGCCGCGGTACGATACATAGCCGCCCCAGCCGGGTGGCGCAGAAGCGTTAACCCCAGGCAGAGCGTTCGCCGCGTCTTGAAAGTTGCGTGCGCCGATACGTTCTATCGTCTTGCGATCGGCCACGCTTACAGAGGCGGGATTTTCCCGGGCACTGAGATTCAGGCGCGAGCCGCTTTCGATGGGGGTATCCAGGTCCAGGCGGGTGGCCGGTTTCGGCTGGTCGGCCGAGGCATTGATGTAACTGGTGGGTAAGTTCAGGGCAGTGTCTTGCGCCCATGCGCAGGTGCTGCCCGCGAGCAGCGCTAAAGTGGTCAAGCGAAACATGAAGAGCTTCCTGGCTTAATTCGATGAGCACACACCCCGCCGCGCTTGATGCAGCGGCGGGTGGTGAAGATGTCAGAGCGCGGGAAGCAGGGCGGGGGAGGCGCGAGGATTGATCAGCGGCCATCGCTGCCTGGGTAGGCAACGGGTCGGTTGTGCGGGCAAGGGCTTGGCTGGCTCGCCGGCAAGCAGGGCGAGCAGCCCGAAAAACGCCGCCAGCATGATCGCACCGAACAGGCTCGCAATGACGCAATCAGCGACGACGGGCAGCGAAGGGGCGGGCACATCCTGCAGGCCCTCGAATATTGCCCCGCCGTCAGTAGAGCAAAACAGTCCGCCGTCCAAACCGCTCAATCGCAAGCCGGCCATTTGTCCATGGCCCATCGCGCACAGCAACGAACCGAACAGGATGCTGAAGTACAGCACCCAGGCAATCATCGATTTTTCGCGGCTGGCCAGCTTCATCAGCAAAGCTCGTTGAGAAGGAACGGTTTATCGGCGAGCGGATTTTACATTTTTTGATCCGTCAGTGAGCTTTTAAACAGTTCGACATACAGGCAACAGCCTTGCTGTCCGGTCTGTCGTCGGTATAAAAACCGTCTCGATTCGGCATCTTTACATCCACCAAGGTCGATGCTTCCACGGTCGCGTTGGCGTCCAGCAGCTTGTTCATGTGCAGGATGTAGCCGGTCACTGCATAGACTTGTTCGTTGGACAATGACTGTGGCGCCTGGAAGGGCATGGCTCTGCGGATGTAGTCGAAAAGCGTCGTTGCATAGGGCCAATAGCTGCCGACTGTCTTGAGCGGTTTGTCAGTAGTCAGGGTTCCTTCGCCGCCCGCCAACGCAGGACCGACGCCGCCCTCGAGTTTCACCCCATGACAGCTGACGCAACTGTTCATGTAGACCTTTTCCCCGTCCGCCACCGTTGCGCGCCCTGGAGGCAAAGCCTTGCCGTCGGGCGCCACGTCGATGTTCCAACTGGCGATCTGCGCTTCGGTAGCCTTGGTGCCCAAACCGTATTGGGATTGTGCCGAGGCGTGGGTCAGCGCAAAGGCGCACAGCAAGCCGATGAAAAACGAACCACCTTTAAGCCCGTCCATTGGTCACCTCCCCACTGCTGGACACGCGCCACGGTTGCACCGAGTTGTTGTGGTAGAAAGAGACCTTGCCGCGTTCATCGATCAGCTGTTCCAGCATCGGCTGTACATAGCCGGTCTCGTCGATGGCGCGGCTCATGATCATCAACTCTTGGCCGTTCCATTCGAAAGGCGCCCTGAAGGCGGTCAGCGCCTTGGTCAGAATGGGCTCCTGTAACCTGGCTTGCGTCCAGGTATTGCCGCCATCGACGGAGACATCGACACGGGTGATTTTGCCGTGGCCGCTCCAGGCGATGCCACGCATCTCATGCAGGCCCTTGCGTGTCAGTTTCTGGGTACCGGAAGGGTAGGTCACCAGTGATTTGCATTCCATGACAAAGGAAAACTTCCGAGCTTTACCGTCGGCCATTAAGTCGGTGTATTTGGCGGTTTCTTCCCGGCTGTAGGCGGGCGCATCGGTGACGTGCAGTCGGCGCAGCCATTTGATGTGGGTGTTGCCCTCGTAGCCGGGAACAAACAGGCGCAGCGGGTAGCCCTGTTCCGGCCTTAGACGCTCGCCGTTCTGGCTGTAGACCACCATCACATCGCCCAGGCATTTCTCGATGGGAATGCTGCGCGTCATTGCCGCGCCGTCCGCACCTTCGGCAATGATCCACTTGGCTTGCGGTTTGAGCCCGGTTTCATCCAGCAGTGTCTTCAAGGTAACGCCAGTCCACTCAGCACAGCTGACCAGGCCACTGACTTCGGCGGCCGTTTTGCCCCACGGAGGTAGAAACGATGGGTTGCCCGAACACTCCATGAAGTGCACTCGTGACACGGCGGGGAACTGGCGTATCTCGTCCACGGTAAAGATCAAGGCGTTTTCGGTGAGGCCGTGAATTACCAACCGATGTTGTGCCGGATCGATTTGTGGGACGCCCGCGTGATGACGCTCATAGAACAGGCCGTTCGGGGTAATGATGCCGTCCAGCTCCTGAAGTGGCGAGGTGCTGTAGGCGGACATCGTGTCCTTCAGGCCGGGATACAGATTCCTGACGGCTTTGGTTTCGAACGTTGAAGGTTTGCCATAAGGGCTTGCCGTCGGGGCGCCAAGACTGCGGGTCCATTGCGGAACTTCAAGAGGCTGGCTCGGATCAATCGGGGCGATGTTGGTCGTCTCTGCGTTGACCAGATCGCTATTACCCAGCGCATAGGCAGCAGTACCGATAACGGCCCCGCTTTTAATCAAGAAATCCCGGCGAGCCAAAGCTGTTTGAGACGGGTCTTGCTGGGCGGGGACCATGGATTTTTTTGTCATTGTTGTTCCCTCTGGTTCTTTGTCGGGATGGACCCAACGGCAAGCCTGTAGACTGATCGGTCGGTCTGTAGTCAGCCTAGAACGAAAAACGCGCGTGGTCCAGTCGCAAGGACAATCATCGGTGATGGGAGGTGAATGAGGAGGAGGTCGAGGGAGGCGGCGCATTTGAAGCGCCGCTGATGACAGTCAAGCCAGGCGTGGCTCAACCTTCAGTCCGGGCAGGAGGGTGTCGCAGAAAAACGTCGCGATGGATTCCGGCGAGCGTGGGCCTCCGGGTTTGATCCACAAGTAGCTGTAGTGATGAATACCAAGGATAGCCTTCACGGCCAACAAGTCCGATGTGCGGAAGGTCCCCTCGCTCACGCCAGCCTTGAGGATGTGCGACCAGAGCTTTTCATACTGTCGGTGCAGGTCGAGCAACTCGGTCTGGCGCTCGCCAATGACCGAATACACTTCCCGGAAACACACCGTCATTTCGGCCAGGTGGGTGACAATCGTGCGCATCACGATGGCCGAGAACTGGCGAAATTTATCTTCCGCAGCCAAATCGCTCTCGCACAGAGGCGTGCCTTCTGCGATGAGTACCCGCAGATACCGGCTGGTGATTTCGAACAGCAATTCTTCCTTGCTGCCGATGTGGTAATACAGCGCGCCGCGAGCCAGGCCAGTGGCTTTCTCCAACTCAGCCATGCCGGTCGCGTGAAACCCGCGCGTCGAAAACAGCTGCGCAGCGATCTTCAGTATCCGCTCCTTAGTGCTTGTTTCAGCAGGTTCGACAGCGACGACGGCGTTCTTTTTTCCCATGGGTCAATTCCAACCGGTTGAGCGCCAATCATACCCATGCGTGCGCGATGAAGGATACAGACGGGAGAAGCCTATCCCATGGTTACAGGAAGATAGTTATATTGACCGATCGGTACAGAGGCGTTTAACGTGTTTTTAAGGGCGCGGTGGCGTCAAGAGTTCTGAGAGCCTGCCTAGGCATTGGGATCGACCATGACAATAAGCAACCCCGTAACGAAGGCGTCCAGCTCGTCAGCCGCGGCAAGATTGATTGCGATGATCTGTTTCGCCATGCTCGCCTTTGCCGCGAACTCCTTGCTGTGCCGCCTGGCGCTTAAGCACACCGACATTGATGCTGCGAGTTTCAGCGTGGTCCGGCTGGCCAGCGGGGCCTTGGTGTTATGGTTCTTGTGTGCCTTGAGGCGGACCTCAACCATAGGCAAAGGCAGTTGGCAGGGGGCCGCAGCCTTGTTCGTTTACGTCTTCGCCTTTTCCTTCGCGTACCGTCATTTGGAGACCGGGACGGGGGCATTGCTGCTGTTTGGCGCGGTTCAGCTGAGCATGGTTCTGTACGGCATGTTCAAAGGTGAGCGGATGCGCAAGCGGGCAATCGTTGGATTTGTGTTAGCGCTTGCTGGCTTGCTCAGCCTGTTGCTGCCAGGCGCGGCATCCCCCGATGCCCTTAGTGCGCTCACGATGTTGCTATCGGGACTGGCGTGGGGAATTTACTCACTGTTTGGCAAAGGGGGCGTCGACCCTCTGGTGACTACTGCCGGCAATTTCATCCGCTCCATCCCCTTGGTCCTGATTGCTAGCTTGCCGTTTCTGTCAGGGCTGCACTGGGATTCGCTGGGGATGCTTTACGCCCTTCTTTCCGGGGCGCTGGCGTCAGGCGTCGGTTACGCGGTCTGGTATATCGCCGTGCGTGATCTTGCAGCGTTTCAAGCGGCAACGGTGCAGTTAAGCGTGCCGATTCTAGCTTCGCTGGCAGGCATCGTTTTGCTTGATGAAAGCCTGAGCTTAAGGATGGTGTTGGCGTCCGTAGGTGTGTTGGGGGGCGTTGCGTTGGTGCTGGGCAGCAAGCAGCGTGCGTAATTCAGAGCCCCTTGGGTGTAAGGTGCCTGTTTCATATGAATTACTGATGTTGACGAAGAGGGAGCATCGGCTGATTAGGTAGACCCATAGGACTGCTTTAACGCGGAACTCCCATGAGAAGCTATACTCCTGTACTCGCAATTACTCAGTAGTATTTCTTATAGTAAACTCTACGAAGGAGTGCCACTGGATATTAATCCTTAGTTTGTAGCTCGATGCGCAGGTGCTGTGCGCCTGTCAGATTTAGAAGGTGATGAAAGATTTAAATGATGTCGTTTTGTGGAAGCGTCAAAATGACGTTGTGAACTTATGGCTAAATCTGGCACAACAGTAAAATTTGTTGTCGGAAGACATGATTAACGTATTGAATGATAAGCTTAATTTAGTTGCCTATGATTCCAGTGTTCGTTGTGCCATCTTGGCAGTTAAAGGACATGTATGTTGTGCGGGCCACGACTTGCGCGAAATGCGGAAAAAAAACAAGATATTGCCTTTTATAAGCGTTTGTTCAATCTACGCAGTGAGGTCATGTTGAAAAATTGATCGCTGCCCGTTCCAGTGGTTGCCCGGGTAAAAGAGTAGCGACTGCAGCAGGCTGTCAGCTTGTAGCTAGCTGTGACTTGGCAGTAGCTGCGATGAATGCCCGCTTCACTATCCTGGGTATAAATCGTGGACTCTTTTGCTTTACGCCGTCTGTTGCGCTGATCCGAAGCGTGGTCGTTAAGCGAGCCTTTGAAATGTTGTTGACTGGGGAATTTATCGACGCTGATACCGCGGTAGAATGGGGCTTGAGAAACCAATCCGTCCAAAACGAAGAGCTTGATATGGCTGTAGAGACTTTGACAGCTGCGATAATTTCCAAGAGTGCTGCGGCGATTAGATATGGTAAACCCATGTTTTATCGCCAACAGGTTATGCGTCTTGAGGATGCCTACTCGTATGCGGCGAACGTCATGTCCTGCAATGCGCTGGAGGAGGATGCTATTGAAGGTATTGCAGCGTTCTTGGACAAACACTTGATTAACAACCATTAGCATTTGCGTGCTTTCAAGTCGCCATGCTTGAAATATTCAATTGCACACCCAGCAGTCGATCGTCGTTTTTCATGGCTACGAGGTCGTGAGCGGTATGCCTCCCCTCACCGGATGATTGCTGCTGCACTGGATGATGCCGAGCACATTGTCGTCGCCCATGCTAAGCATGCGATGAATATCTTGAGCACAAAGACCGCATCCGCGCGGACGGCTGCTGTAATGCCATAGCGGAATATCACGAGAAGCTTGGGGTTAGCCAAGCTTCGCTCCACATTATTGACTCGCTTGGCAAGAGCAACAGCGCATATTCCATGCTGGCAAGCTTGATTTAAGCAACACAACGCTACCCGCCAATCTTATTATAGTTGTTACATTATAACAAAAATGCACAAATTAAATACTGCTCAATTCAGCGCTAACCGCAAAAGAGCCCGGGCAACTGTCCCCTAGGCCTCGATATCTTGGAAAATAGACTGCGCACTACTTTCGGGGTGAGCATCCATTCCTTCGAGCGCTGATGGAGGCAAAAACTACTCTGAGTTCGCTGCCGACATCCAAGATGTTGCGGGTAGGCGGCCTTGCCGCCAGCCGCAACGACCGCAATACCTACAACCTCATTGAAATTGGCCGCTAAGGCCCTTCATATAAAGTCTGTCGATACATTATTCGCCTCATAATTTGCATGACGAGTATTCACTATGCTGTTATCGCAACATCAAAAGCTTGATTTGAACCTCCCGCGATACTCATTGGGTGTTACGCCAAAAAAACTTGAAAATTTCCTAATTAAAGTGGCTTCATGGCCAAGTCCTGTAATGTATGCTATTTCTTTTAGGGGACGGCTTGTATTGATGAGAAAGCTACGAGCTGCATCGATCCTGAACTGTTCAACCATCTTTCTCGGCGTTATCCCTGTACTCTCTCTGTATCTTCTTATAAAAGTTCGTTCAGTCATGTGCATTCGCGTCGCTAATGCTTTGATGGATAAATCACTTACTAAATTTGCCTGAACCCAAGCATGAAGGTCCGAAAAATTGCCGCTTTTTGTTTGCATATCTAAGCTAGTGCTGAACTGGTTTTGATCGCCTGGCCGTTTTAGAAAAACAACCAAGTGTTTCGCTACTTTCAATGCAATGGCATGCCCTAGGTCTATTTCGACCAGCGCTAACGCAAGATCAATACCGGAGGTAACTCCTGCGGAAGTCCATATATGTCCATCGTTAACAAAAATGGGGCCTCTTTTGAGTAATACATCTGGAAAAGATTGTTCGAATTCAGCATAAGCGGACCAGTGAGTCGTGGCTTCGCGACCTTTTAGTTGCCCAGTTGCGGCTAAGGCGAATACTCCCGTACAAACGGAAACTAACCTTATAGCTTTTTCAGCATGCGCTTTAAATATGGTATTGAACCGGGGGTTTCTGCAAAAGCTATGGATGCCAGGCCCTCCTGGTACTATTAATGTATGAGGAGCAGGCGAGCTTCGTTCTAAAGGTATGGTGTGAAGATCAGCGTTATCGGCGAGCGTCGCGGTATCATCAAGCGAAGTTATCGATAACTTATATGGTTGCGCTTTCGGGTCAGAGTAAAAATTAGCTGTTAAGAATACCTCCAAGGGACCTGCAAAGTCGATTAAGTTTGCCTGCGAGAAGGTGATGAACTGAATCGTTTTAGCCATCATATGAGCTCCTCCATTTATTAGTCTGGTAAGGGTATACTTCTTTTTGGCGTGATTCGTCAATTTATTGTCATTTAATTGGGATGAGATAGTGGCACAATGTCACTGTCTGAAAATTTCCACTCCTAAACAATCAGCAGGTCAAGTGTGATAAATAAAAAAGGCGCTGATTGAGTTGTGTATGCATCCTAGGGTGATTTTCAAGTTTCGAGTGGTTTGGTTTAACTTGGATTTACTCAATGGTAAATGAATACAAAAATTACAAAATTCCATAATTAAATTACGGCTGTGTCGGTTGCTATTATGCTGAAACTATATGAGTACGTTGAAGCGACAAAAAAGTGCGAAGAGCTCACGATAAAGATGGTCGAAGATGTGGGAGGGATCGTAATTTCCGTACGTGCAATAGAGCGAACTTTTCGGCTGGCCAATATCGAGGTGGAAAGAGCTGTACGTTGCAAAATTAGTGATTTCGATAAAACTACATATTTGCCTTCTTTCATGCTTGCAAGAGAGTTAAAGAAGCTGAATTTCTCTTTGGAAGCATTGAAAACTACTATTAAACGCAGCATTAGTGAGAGCTTAATTTACCTGAATTCTTTATCTTCAAATTCTGAAATGGATGTTTCAGAACGTTTAGATGACCCTCTTTACGATGCATTTCGCGAGTACAAAAAAGTTCTTATAAAAAGCATTCGCACGTTGAAGAAGCTCGATGATGAATTATTTAATGCAGAGATTAACCTCGTAGACATCAAGTAATAAATTCACCTGGCTGAACCAATTGCTTCGTGTTGAGCGATAAAGACGCCTGCTAAACAGTCGTACTCCCTCTGGTGAAAACGATCTTCCTTTTTAGAACAGGCCATCGAGTCATATCTGCTTGACTCATGACGAAAAACGACTATCGGAGTCGCTATGCATCTCAAGAATTTAAGTATCCCCAAGAAAGCCGCCCTGTGTTTCGGAATCATTACCGCCGTACTGATATGTTTGGGGGTTTTCTCATATTTTCAATTATCCCATCTTAGGGCTGCGGGAAAGCAGTTAGCAGATAACGCGCTACCTAGCACGCAGACTATCGACGACATCCAAATCTCTTTGCTCAATGCTCGCTTGGAAAGTATCAGAATGCTCGCCAATTCAACAAACGTGGATGGCAAGCAGGCTGCTGAAGCGAAAGTCCGGCACGCTGTGCAAACTTTGGAAGCTCGCAGCGAATATTATAAAAAAAACCTGATTGCCGGAGATCAAGACCGAGAGCAATTCGAGGCCGCAGACCGAGCGATGAAAGTTTACATCGCGGGGCTTGCGGAATTGACAAAGCTAGACTCATCTGAACATGAGCGTGCGCTGGCATTTGCAAATTCTACTCAAGCTGATAATGCAAGCTTTTTTCAGGATAAGCTCAACGTTATAAGGCAGTTCAATGCAGAGCAAGCAAAATCCTTGGGTGATGAGGCTGGGATGGTTTACGAAAAAAGTACTAATGTACTTACTATTGTCATCATCATCGCTCTTTTGCTTACAATAATATTAGCCATCGCTCTGACGCGCAGTATCGTCAAGCCGATTGGGGATTCACTTAGGTTAGCGGAAGAAATTGCTTCAGGGGATCTTACGCGCCGCTTGGAGGTTTCGGGATCAGATGAAGTATCCAGATTGATGATTGCGCTTAACTTGATGTCCAGTAATCTTCAAGGAACAGTGCTCGAAATATCAGAGGCATCTATGCAACTCAGTTCAGCTGCCGTCGAAATGACCTCGATTACAGAGGCAGCGGATCGACTGCTTCAACAGCAAAATAGTGAAATCGAGCAGGCTGCTACGGCCGTTACAGAGATGACATCTGCGGTAGAAGAGGTTGCACGTAATGCAACGTCAACATCCGAAGCGGCTCAGGATTCAAGTGAGTCGGCCAAGCTCGGCAATCTACGAGTCTCTGAGACGCTGAGCGCCGTTGAAACTCTGATAGAACTCGTGGAAAGCTCGTCTTCCCAAGTAGTTAAGTTAGCAGGCCAGGCTGAAGATATTAGTCAGGTTGTGGGAGTGATCCGAAGCATCGCAGAGCAAACTAACCTTCTTGCTTTGAATGCAGCGATAGAGGCAGCGCGTGCGGGCGAGCAGGGTAGGGGGTTTGCTGTTGTAGCTGACGAAGTAAGAGCGTTGGCACATCGTACTCAGATTTCTACTCTTGAAATTGAAAAAATGATAACAGCCATCCAAAATGGATCTGCCACTACGGTAGAGTCCATCCAGAAAAGTACTGAAGAAGTCTACAATACCAAAAGAACTGCTGAGGGCGCGGGCCATTCTCTGCGGAAAATTACTGAATCTGTGCTTCAAATTAATGAGCGTAATCTTCAAATCGCTGTGGCGTCAGAAGAGCAGGCACACGTAGCGAGAGATGTCGACAGAAGTTTGATAAGTATTCGGACTCTGGCCATTCAAAGTAGTGAGGGGGCCGGTCAAACGATAACAGCGAGCAATGAGCTAAGCCGACTCGCAGTCAACCTGAATGCTCTCGTGCAAAAATTCAAGGTTTGAGGCGTACACTAACAACAGGTTTCAGGGTTTTTATTTAGTTTATGCGACACCAGCGTACATGTCGGTTACCGGCGAAAAACAAGGCCTGAGTTGCTTATGATCGGAAGAAATCTCTCTGAGATGCGCGACGCGATGGCAAGCATGGTATCAACTCGCGAACTTGCACAGCGCGCTGAGATGGTGGCTGATCAAGCGATTACATGCAAGCGCGGGCAATCGTGCCATTAGGTGTGGACATCTTGGCTCCGGACTTCGCCGCCATGGCTCGCAGTTTTCATGTCGCTCATCACCGAGTGGACACTGCTCATAAGCTGCGCGACCTGCTACAGGAGCTGACCACTACCTAATCATTGAGTTGGACGCTGAATGTTATCTGCAAACGTCCGAACTGCAATAAATGCCGACTCACATCAACGGTAATCAGCCATTTGTTATTGATACAAATTAGCGCTTCTCCCCAACAACCAACGCCATGGAAAACCTGCAGCTAAACCTGACTGTATATTAGGGCAGAAAAGTCATTTCCGGTTTGTCAAGATTTTAGGACGATCGCCTACATTCTCGCTATGTGTCCCATCATAGGCGGGCCATGTTATCCATGCGGTAGGATTTTAGAGAGTGAGAGCTATCCTTCGGAAGGCACCCGCATTGAGTCTGACACCTTCTGCGTTGAACCTTATGAACATGGCAAGCTGAATCTATGGCCAGGCTACGTCGGGCTATTCACCCGCAGCGCGGAACACATCGACCTCGAGGCAGAGTTGCCAGCGCTGAATGAAGTACAGGCAGGTTCGCTCGGCCTGGTCCAGTTCTGGAGCAGAGACACAAAAATCGCCCGGAGCACGTACAATTGCCAATCAGAGATTCCAGTGTGAAGCCGCATCGTCGCACCGCCTAGCGTCCGGCCCGCCTCTATATTATTCCAGCTGTAGCCATCTACGAACCTGACTGGCGAGCGGGAAACCGAATCCCACGCGTATAGTTCGGTCGGATGGGGGATTGATGGGAGTCGCCGGTCTGTGGGAGAAATGGCACGAACCTTGTACTGACAGGATCCTGCGCAGTTTCACGATGCTCACGTTCAATGCCGATGACCATCCTTTCATGCGCAACTACCGTAAACCCGAAGATGAAAAGCGCATGGTGGTTATCCTGCCTAAGGAGCTGTATGCCGATTGGTTGAAAGTCTGGGCCAGCGATAACATGGAGTTCAAGCGTCAGTACCGGCCCGACTGACGGTCACCATGTAAGGCTACGTAACGGCCTACGTTAACCCGAACTGACGAAAACGAGAATGCTTGAACGACCAAAGACGAACTGCTACAACGGCTACAAGAGCAGTTTGAGCAGCACTTGCAAGGAACCCCCCGACGCGGTGATGCTTATGCGGCAGAGCCGGAACCCGAAACCAAGCCGTGGAAAAAGAAACCGAGCCCGCCTGATCAGGCATTTGCACAAGACCTGGCCGACATTGAAAAAAACACTGCAGACCAAGGACTAAAAGGGCTGCGCCTTGTGCCACTACAAGGAAAAATCGCCCGGGGCACAACCAGAGAGTGATGTTGAAAAGTCAGACCTGGCGCTTCACCTGTAGCAAGCTGTTCAGGAGCTAGACGCCAATTCGATTGAGTTGGTCAACGCCGTGAGCACCGCGACCCTCAATCAATTTCACGAGATGGCAGAGTTTGCAGACCGGATGAAAGAGGTTGCATACGTTGAAATGTATGGTCGCGAGCGAGAGACAAATGGTGTGGATGCTCGCCATCTTATTTTGCCGCCCAAAGGCTACTTCGGCGTCGTCCGAAGAGTTAAGGGAGTTGCGGCTATCGCGCGCATGGGCTTGCTGGCTGATGCAATCCATGGCGACAAGTCAGCCCGTCCACCACAAGCTTCATGAGCAATGGGAAAAGCACTCAAAAGGTTGCAGCTATGAGCCATTATGTTGCTGTATGAAGGTCTGCGTGTTACCGAGGCCTGTGCCAGCCTGGATATTTGCTCCACTGCTCTGTGGGGCTGCTACTGACAGTCGGTATTTGTATTTTATTTTGCTTTCGACCCCCTGCAGTGGTGCTGTTTTGGGGAGCGCTATCTGTCGGCGGCTCGCCGCTAGCTGATACAGACCGGACCGTTACGACGAGTTTGTGGCCATCCTCCATGTCCTGATGGTTAAGCTGCATTAGGCGTCTGTACAGACAAAACAAGACACATGACGCTGAGGAAAGCCCAGCGAAGCTATTTGCGGTGATCGGAATTGAGTACACAATTAAGTCCATCAATGAAACTTTATGCTATGAAAGGCTAAGAATTTCAAAGATTTGGAAGGTGAGTTATGATCCCGTCCGCTGCGCCACACTAGGTACGTGAATACTTGAAATCTTTTTACTGCGCGGTCTTGCAGAGTGACATCCATGCTGTTTCAGGAAATATGGAAATCCTTAGATTCAAGTGGATACGCATCGCTAGATGCCTGTCTTTCTTCTCGCTCCAGTCTGCTAATTTTCAAATGTCATCGATCTTTCGTTACTCCCGCGCTCGCTCCGCGTTTTGCCGCAATTGATCTAGGTAGTTCGCCCATTGTTGGGCAGCCTCTCGGCGTTGCGCCAGCAATTGAGCCCGCGCATACACTGCCCCGAGTGCACCAGGCATTCGGTGGGATAAAGACAGTTCCAGCACAATAGGATCTATACCCAAATGCTCGTGGGCAATAGTCCGATACGTGGCACGAAAGCCATGGGCCGTAATGTTGTACTCCGGCCAGATGCGCTGAAAGGACTTGAGCATAGAGGTCGGGTTTATGGGACGTCCCGGATAGACCGGAGAGACGAACACCCAGCCTTTGCCTTCTTCATCCACCACGCGAGTTTTATGTAGTTCGCGTAACAGAACCAAGGCTTGATCAGGCAACGGCACGATGTGTTTGCTCTTGTCCAGATGCTTGGTCTTGCTCACCACATAACGCCAATCGGCACCCACCAAGTCGACATCTTCCCAGCGCATTTGCACCAGTTCGCCTGGGCGGACCGGCAACATGACCAGCAGGCGCATGGCGGTGGCAACGCTGCCGTCACTGCAGTCATCAAGTCGTAGAAGAAACCTGCCCAGGTCGGACGGTCTTTCGATCGCCGGGTTGCTGGTCACGATGTGGCGAATCTTCAATTCCTCGATGTTACTGAGCGCCACGTTGCGCTCCACCCAGCTGCGACCTTCGGCAAAGCCCAGGACGGCACGGATGATGGTACGCACGCGCCGGGCCATGGCCATGGTGCGCCGGCGGCGCAACTCAGTGATGATCGTAGTGATGTGCTCTAACTTGATCTCGCTGATCGGTTTTTTGCCAATGGCAGGCAAGATGTGATTGTTCAGCGCTCCGGTAAATCCCGAGATGGATTTGGTCACCAATTCGGCAGACTTGAATGCCAACCATTGCTCGGCCACGTACGCGAAGGTGCGCTCTTCATTGAGCAATTGCGCCTCGATCTTGGCGGTCTTGGCCTTGAGCGGAGCCATGTGGTTAGCCACGTCGCGGCGTGCGCCGCGGGCGATGTCGCGCGCCTCCTTGAGACCAACGTCGGGGTAAGCGCCGATGGAGAATCGGTTTTCCTTGCCATGCAGGCGATACTTCAATCGCCAAACCTTGGAAGGGGGTTTGCCGACCTTGCTCGACGCCCTTACTTCCAAGTAGAGCCCAGGGACTTCGCCATCGGCGTGTTTGCCGGGTTCGGTCAGCGAGCGGATAAAGGCATCGCTGAGTTTTCGTCTGAAAACAACCGCATTATCTGGGGGCATCGGTGGGGGCATCCTTTTTAAGGAACCGAAAATTGCCCCCAATTATGCCCCCATAAGCTCTGGAATCCAGAGGATTTAGACAGACGGAAGTGGACTTAATTATCCAATAACATATTGTTATTAAACGATTTTGTGGAATTTAATGGAACTCCATCAGAGGCTATCGGGATCCCCAAAGAACATCTGAATCCGCGACCGTAACCACCGCTCCCCCGGGTCGTTGTCCTGCGACCCGCGCCAGGCCATATGCAATTCAAAGGTCCGCGTAGGCAGTGGCGGGTCTTCAGCACGCAGACCGCCAGCTGCCGTCAGTGCCTCAGCTGTGTAATCCGGCACGGTCGCGACAATATCGGTGCCTGCCAGCAACGTGCCCAATCCGTTGAACTGCGGCACGGCCAGCACCACGTGCCGTTTGCGTCCGAGCTTTTCCAGTTCTTCATCGACAAAACCACTGAGGTCGCCTGCGAACGACACCAGTGCGTGCGGTCGGGCGCAGTAGTCGTCGAGGCTCAACGGCCCCGGTACTGTGTCGGCGCGCAGCAGCTTCGGTGCGCTGCGGCGCAGGACCTTGCGCTTGGCGTTCGCCGGCAGGTCGGTGGTGTAGCTGACGCCGATCGAAATCTCGCCGGAGGCCAGCAGGCCCGGCATCAATATGTAGTTGACCCGTCGCACCACGAGGACGATGCCTGGTGCTTCGGCGCGCAGGCGCTTGAGCAGCATCGGCAGCAGGGCGAATTCGACGTCGTCGGATAATCCAATGCGGAACACCGACGTGCTGGTCGCCGGATCGAAATCGGCGGCACGACTGACGGCGGTCGAGATCGAATCGAGGGCAGGCGAGAGCAGGGCGAAGATTTCCACCGCGCGCGCGGAGGGTTCCATGCTGCGGCCGGTGCGGACAAACAAGGGATCGTCAAACAGGCTGCGCAGGCGCGATAAAGCGGCACTGATAGCCGGTTGGCCGAGGAACAATTTTTCCGCGGCCCGGGTCACACTGCGTTCGTGCATCAATGTTTCGAACACGATCAGCAGGTTCAGGTCGACACGACGCAGGTCATTACGATTCATCTGGAGTCCTGGCAGAGTCATCAAACTTGACGAGGGCGGCCATATGAGAACAATGGCCGGCATGAATCTTACGGGGAAAGGCTGGTACTCTGCACCGGAAAATTCAGCTTTACTGCGACGGTGGCAGGCCTTTTTTCATGGAATTTGCCAATGCCGCCCTTGATGCGGAATCAATGACAGGCATGTCGACTATTAATAGCCACTGATGGTCTTGGGTCCAAAGCCCAGATAGAGTTCATGGCATTAGAGGTTACTTTGACGAGGTTTGCGATGTCCCGCACGATCCGTTTTCACAAGTTTGGTCCGGCCGAGGTGCTCAAATGCGAAGAGCATGCGGCTGCTCAGCCAGGTCCTGGCGAAGTGCAGGTGCGTGTCGAGGCAATCGGCATCAGTTGGTACGACACCCTGTGGCGCCAGAATCTGGCGTCGTCCCAGGCACGTCTGCCTTCGGGTCTCGGTCATGAAATGGCTGGCGTGGTCACTGCGGTGGGCGCTGATGTCGACGACCTGTCCGTCGGCGACAAGGTAGCCAGTTTTCCGGCTGAAAGTCCGAACGATTATCCGGTGTACGGCGAGTCGATCGTTCTGCCGCGTACCGCGCTGACCCGCTACCCGGATGTGCTCAGCCCGATCGAAGCGAGCGTGCATTACACGCCGCTGCTGATCGCCTACTTTGCCTATGCCGATCTGGCGCGGGTCAAACCCGGTCAATTTGCGCTGGTGACTGACGCCAGCCACTGCGCCGGCCCGTCGTTTGTCCAGCTTGGTAAAGCGCTGGGTGTGCGAGTGATCGCCGCGACCAAGTCGGCCGAGGAGCGCGAGTACCTGCTGTCCCTTGGTGCGGAGAAGGTCATTGTCACCGAAGAGGAAGATCTGTTGATGCGCATCAACAAGATCACCGACAACCGCGGCGTCGATGTGGTATTCGATGGTCTTGGCGGTCCGCAGATGTCGTTGCTCGGCGATGTGCTGGCGCCACGCGGCAGTCTGGTTCTGTACGGCCTGCAGGGCGGCAATCAGACTCCGTTCCCGGCGTGCGCAGCGTTCCAGAAGAACATCCAGTTCTTCGTGCACTGCATCGGCAACTTCACCGGCAAGCCGGAGCTGGGCATTGTCCAGGATCACGTCGCTCTGCAACGTGCTCTGCGTGACATCAACCAGTTGACCGCTGACCGCGTGCTCCTGCCGCTAAAGACTCGTGTATTCCCGTTCAACGAGTTCGTCGAAGCACATCGCTACATGGATGAATGCCCGTGCCGCGAGCGGGTCGCCCTGCAAGTCGAACCTGCGTAAATCAGCTAAACAGAGTCCGTGGCCCCACGGACTCTTTTGTTTATTTTCCCGTCCCAAACCGATCCTGCCCGCCACGAAGCGTTGACCAATTCAGCAACTGAACTGGTTTTTGCTCCCCATCTGTATCTTCTAATCACACTATAAGCACTGATAATTGAATGATTACTTTCATCTCAAGGAATGAGCTATGGCTGTGCATTCAATTTGTCCAAGGCAATATCAAATGGCTGGCTCGGCTGGCTTCGTCAATTTCTGTTTAATTGCTGTAGGGCGTTTCGGAAGTTGCTTCTCCTTTTCTTGTAATGATTTGTCGTGGGACGTTGTGGGAAGTTTCCTCAGATCATTTGTGGATGGCAAAAGGTCAATGATTACGGGCGGTTGAGCGCCACGCTTGGCATCTGGGAGAATTTTTTCAGGTCAAGTGTTTCAAATAACTACAACTTTGTAAGTGTTAGCATTTCAGCGTCTATTACTTATTGATCCAATTGTCGCGCGCTCATTGTCATGTCTGCGCGGCATGAAACTTTTGATACCGGGTAAATACCGATGAGCACGATCCATGATCAGGCAATGAATTATGTCTATCAGCAAGTATTGCAGCGTCTGCTGAGTTTCTTTTCCCGAGCCGAGCGCACGGCATTGCAGTTGCTGATACAGCGCCTGGTGGTGGCCGCTGGCGGCATGGAAAACATCGGGCAGTTCAAGGTGCTGGTGCATCAGTCCGGCCTGCGTGACAGCTGTTACACCCTGGCCCTGCTTCGGGCGGCGCAACTGACCATTGCCGGCCGCGCCCCGGCGACTTTCCAGCTGCGCGTGGCCTCCCTTCGCTGGAATGGCGACAGCCCGGTCGCCCTGCAGAACCTGCATCGCAGCTACAGCGCTCTGTTTCTTTATGACGATCCGCGGGTCGAAGTGCTGATGGTCGATAACCGCGAGGTGCTGCCGTTCGACCATCGCACGCCTGTCAGCGATGAGGGGCGTGAGGCCAGTCGCGTCAATCTGCTGCTGGTCGGGCACTGTCGCACCTGGCTTGAAACCCCTGAATTATGGGATGACGCCTATCTGGCGACGGCCGAGTACTACAGCCAGATTGCCCGTTGGAACAATGGTGTCGACGCCATGATCAGCACTGAAAACAAAGGCAGTCAGCAGCAATTTCTCGAGGGTCTGAACCGCGCCATGCAGCGTGTGGCGATAGCGGGGCCAGGCACCGTCAATGCCGGATTCGAAGCGCTGTTTCCTCTGCTCGACGGGCTTGGTGACAATTTCTATGGCGAGCTGCTCCCGGAAGGTGACCGCATTGCCTGGCGCCCCGAAGGCGAGTTCGAGGCCTGCCGACGTACCAGTTTTATCGACATCAACGACATGATGGTTGGCAAAATCGAAGATCGTTGGCTTCTGCTGGGAGAATTTCTCGGTTATGAACCCGACGACCTGGCGCTGTACCAGGGCGAAGCGATTTTTGCTGACCCTTTGATCTCGGCACATGTGCGAGGTTTGTACGCCCGGTTCATCGAAGGGCGTGCCTATGAGGCGGGCATCGACGACTACGTCCGGCACACGTTGGCTGACATGCGGCGAAAGCAGGTTGCCGAGCCCGTCTGCGAGCACTTGCTGTCCAGCTACGACAACGCCGGCGGACCAGAGCAGCTGCGCACGCTTGCCGAGGATTACCTGAGCAATGGTTTCGGATTGAACGAAACGCAGTTGGCGTGCCTGTTGTTCGCACCATTCATCGACAGTGGCAAAGGCCTCGAGCGGTTCCTGCGCAACTGTCATCCCGGCATGCTCGTCGCCATGCCTGACCTGCACCGCGCCATGCAGGGCTTGCACGCGCCAGAGCAAGTGTTGAAGTGGCTGACGGAAGTCAGCGGTTTGCCGGTGAGGCTGGTGATCCGTCTCTACGCGATGGGCCCCGTACAGATTCAAGCACCCGCCGAATGCGCCTTGGAAAATGCGGGATCGGATGAGGTGGGTTCCGCCTCGCCATTCGAGCGGTCGACGGAACGCTGACCGTGAGCCAGGAGGTGGGTTGTGAACCGCTGTGTACAGGAACAAGGTTGTGAAAGGCGCGCGGGACAATGACTTCGTTTACCAAGCCGTTTATCGATATCTGACAATGCTGATTGATGATGCAGGGGGGAGCACCACGGTGCGCCTGCCATCGCTGCGTCAGCTGGCTGATCGGCTGAATGTATCCATCTCGACAGTGCAGTACGCCTATTCGCTTCTGGAGAAGGAGGGCCGGGTCTATTCCATAGCGAAATCCGGGTATTACGCGCAAGCGCTGTTCCATCTGGATGCGCCCGGCAACGGCAATGATTTGCTGGAGACCGTATACGTCAACGCCGGACGTCCCGGGATGTGTGTGTTGAGCGCCGACGAACCGGCCTCGCTGCAGCCGCTGGACAGTCCGTTGCTGACATTGGAGCGTGAGCTTTTGCGTCAATACCCGCGTCAGCTACAGACATTCGTACAACCTTGCGGTGAGCTGGAATTGCGGGTTGCGCTGGCGGCTCGGTACACCAGCTCCACAGAGCATTTCTGGCACGCCGATGACATCTATATCGGAGCTGATCTGCGCGGGGTCCTGGAGATCCTGATTTCGGTCCTTGAATTGCGCCAGGCCACCGTGATCGTCGAATCGCCTTGCGACTGGGTGATATTGCGCCTGCTCGAATCGTCCGGCGTACGCGTGATCGAGTGGTCATTGCTGGCCGAAGGCGTGCTCGATCTGTCGACACTGGAATCACTGTTGCAGAACGAGCCGGTGCGTTTGATTCTGTTGTCTTCGGTATTGAGCATGCCCCAAGGCAACGGCCTCACCCATGAAAATCAGCAGGCCACCGCGCAACTGCTCAATCAACATGGCGTCTGGGTGCTGGAAAACGACTGCTACAGCGAACTTGACGAGCGCAACGATTCGCAGCGATTGCGAACCTGGCTTGATCCTGATCGCCTGCTGGTGTTTTCCACTTTCGAAAAATTCATCGGCGCTGAAGCGCCATTCGGTTTTGTCTTGTCGCGTCACTGGCGCGAGGCGTTGCAGCGCCATTTTCTGCTGCGCGCGTTTCGATTGTCACCCATTCGCCAAAAGGCCATTGCCCGGCTGTTGAATGGCGGGCGGCTTGATCAGCATTTATGCGTGTTGCGGCGAATGCTGGGCGAGCGGCGGGCGGTGTTGATCCAGGTAATGCGCGAGCGTCTGGGCGATGCCCTGCATGTCATCGAGCCGCAGGGCGGGGCGACGGTGTGGGTGCGTTCGTTACGGCCGGTCGACATGACGAATGTGTTCCACCGCCTGCTCAAGCAACAGATCATCGTGGCGCCCGGCGAGCTGTTCAGTCTGCAAGGGTTGCACTCGGATCATCTGCGTTTAAGCGCGTTGAACCACGGCGAGCGCGACTTGCCGAGTGTCATCGGCTTGCTCGGTGATGCCTTGCGCCTGTCGCCCGGTCAATAACGTTAAAAAACATCGGGCGAGTTTCGGATACATCCCGTCGCACAGTGGTCAAACTGCCAGTAAACTGCGCTGCATTTCCTGAACCACTCCGATTTCAGAGGTTTTTGCATGACACTCAGTCCTTTTGCGGGCAAACCGGCACCGGCAGAACTGTTGGTCGATATCCCGCGACTGGTTACGGCCTATTACACCGGCCAGCCTGATGCATCGATTTCTACCCAGCGAGTGGCGTTCGGCACGTCCGGCCACCGCGGCAGTTCGTTCGATTTGAGTTTCAACGAGTGGCACGTTCTGGCCATCAGCCAGGCGATCTGCCTGTATCGCGAAGCCCAGAGCATCACCGGCCCGCTGTTCGTCGGCATCGACACCCATGCATTGTCGACCCCGGCCGGCGCTAGCGCGCTGGAAGTCCTCGCCGCCAACGGCGTCACTGTGATGATCGCCGAAGGCGATGAGTACACGCCGACCCCGGCAGTTTCCCACGCCATCCTCTGCTACAACCGCGGCCGTACTTCCGGCCTGGCGGACGGTATCGTCATCACGCCGTCGCACAACCCGCCACAGAGCGGTGGCTACAAATACAACCCAACCAACGGTGGCCCGGCCGATACCCACATCACCAAGTGGATCGAAGCCAAGGCCAACGAGCTGCTGGCGAACAAACTGGCCGGGGTCAAACGCATCAGCTACGAGCAAGCGCTCAAGGCCGGCACGACCCATCGTCACGATTACTTGAACACTTATGTCGCCGACCTGGTCAACGTCATCGACTTCGATGCCATCCGCGACGCCAAGCTGCGTCTGGGTGTTGATCCGTTGGGCGGAGCAGGGGTGCGCTACTGGTCGGCCATCGCCGAACACTACCGTCTCGACCTGGAAGTGGTGAATAAACAGGTCGATTCAACGTTCCGTTTCATGACCGTCGATTGGGACGGCCAAATCCGTATGGACCCGTCGTCCAGCCACGCGATGCAGGGCCTGATCGGCCTGAAAGAGCGCTTCGACGTGGCGTTTGCCTGCGATCCTGACCACGACCGCCACGGCATCGTCACGCCGTCCGGTGGTTTGCTTGCGCCGAACAACTATCTGGCGGTATCCATCGACTACCTGTTCCAGAACCGTCCGCAATGGCGCGCTGATGCTGCTGTCGGCAAAACCGTGGTCAGCAGCGGTTTGATCGACCGCGTGGCCAAGCGCCTGGGCCGTCGCCTGTACGAAGTGCCGGTCGGTTTCAAATGGTTCGCCGATGGCCTGTTTGATGGCTCGCTGGGTTTTGGCGGTGAAGAGAGTGCTGGCGCTTCGTTCCTGCGCAAGGATGGCGGTGTATGGAGCACCGACAAGGATGGCCTGATTCCAGCCTTGCTCGCCGCCGAAATGACGGCGCGCACCGGACGCGATCCAAGCCAGGCCTACCGCGCCCTGACCGATGAACTGGGCGAACCGTTCTCGGTACGCGTCGATGCCAAGGCCAACCCTGAGCAGAAGGCATTGCTGAGCAAGCTGGCGCCGGAGCAGGTCACCTCGACCGAGCTGGCGGGCGAAAAGATCCAGAGCATCCTCAGCCACGCACCGGGCAACGATCAGGCCATTGGTGGTCTGAAAGTCATGACCGAGAACGGCTGGTTCGCCGCGCGTCCGTCGGGCACTGAGGATATCTACAAGATCTACGCCGAAAGCTTCCTCGGCGACGACCACCTCAAACAACTGGTGGCCGAAGCGCAAACTTTGGTGGATGGCGCCATTTCCAGCAAATAATGCGCACATGAAAAAGGGCAACCGTAATGGTTGCCCTTTTTTATTGCCTGCAGATCAAGCCAGGTCGACCAGTACGATCTCGCTGTCTTCGATCGCCGTGACCGTCAGCACTTGCTCGTGTGCCACCGCCACGCCGTCACGCGCTTGGGCACGCAAGCCATTGACTTCGATCACGCCGGTGGCCGGAACCAGATAGGCGCGACGCCCCTCGTCCAGTCGGTACTCAGCGGTTTCACCGGCCTTGATGTTCGCGGCGACCAGACGCGCATTGGCGCGAATGTGCAAGCTCTCATCGTCGCCGTCCTTGCCGCTGGCCAACGTCACAAAACCCTCACGCTCGCCTTTGGGAAACGGCTTGGCACCCCACGACGGCGGCGCACCGGTTTCGGTCGGCAGAATCCAGATCTGGAAGATCTTGGTTTCCTTGTCCTCCAGGTTGTACTCGCTGTGAGCAATGCCGGTGCCAGCGCTCATCACTTGTACGTCGCCAGCTTCGGTGCGGCCCTTGTTGCCCAGATTGTCCTGGTGCGTGATGGCACCTTCTCGCACGTAAGTGATGATTTCCATGTCGCGGTGCGGATGCTGCGGGAAACCGGTGCCTGCAGCGATGATGTCATCGTTCCACACGCGCAGGTTGCCCCAGCTCATCCGTTGCGGATCGTAGTATTCGGCAAACGAAAAGTGGTGATGCGCGTCCAGCCAGCCGTGATGGGCACCGCCCAGCGAGCTGAAGGGTCTGAGTTCAAGCATGATCGTCTCCTTAATAAGGTTCGTCAGGGCGAGGCCCGTGGTTGATGACGACGATCATCTATCAGGCAATCATCGATAAAAAGCGCAAAAACTGCCGCATCATGATCAGGTTATTTGATGGGAATCCCCCCTCGACATCGTCTCATCCGACTTTCAATTCGTCGCCTAAACCGATGACCTGTAAGCATTTCGCTAGAACTCATCAGCAAATCCAGACACCATAGCCGCCACAGCCTCACACCCTGGAGTCCGTCAGCGTGGCGCAACACATCCCCGATCTTCCCCCTGAACTTCGTCCACTGGCGGAGATGCCCTGGTTCAAACGTCTGGCCGCGCGATTCTTTGGTCACGGGTTGACCAAGCTGCGCGCCCAGCACCGGGCGTCGTGGCTGCACGGGCAAGCCGACGGATTTCGCAGTGGCCACACCGCCGGCGTCGAATACGGTTTCAAGGAGGGCAAGCTTGAGGGGTTGGAGGAAGGCCGCCAGGTGCTGCTGATTCGCGACAGCCGCAACACCGAGCATCGGCCGCCCAGCGTCGATAACAACCTGTTCGATGACTGGCGCCTGCCGCTGACGGCGGAACTGAAGAAGCGCATCAAGGCTGACGTCGCCCGTTTGCTTCCGGCCCACGCCCAGCCCAGCGCCGCGCAGTGGAAAATGATCTTCAGCGATACGCCGTCCACCTCGGTGGTGGCTGGTGCCGGCGCCGGCAAGTCGACCACGCTGGTGCTGCGCATTCTGTTGCTCAGCCATTATCTGGGTTTTGAGCTGGATTCGATGACCGTGGTGACCTTCACCCGCGAATCGCGTAAGGACTTCATCAACAAACTCATCGAAATCTTCACGCTGTGGGGCCAGCCGCTGAACCTCAAGCAGGCCCGCGAGCTGGTCAGAACCTTCCACTCACGCATTCTGCCGATGGTCCGCAGCCTGCCGGGTTTCGAGCTTTTGCAGGCCTTCGAGAACCTCAGCGATCGCCCGCAAAGCGACGCAGAGGAGGTCGACAGCAATCCGTTTGACCTGCGTATCAATGACGCGCAGCGCCAGCAACTTAATGCTTGTTATCACCGGCTGTTCAACGACGATGAGCGTTTCCGCCAGTTGATCCAGCCGCTGTCCCGTGCCGGGTTACAGTTGAAGGAACTGGAACGCGATCACCCCGATGTGCAGAAACGCATGGCGGTCACCGAACTGGCGGCCAAACGCGATGAAGAGCTCTGCGATGTGATTGAGGATCTGTGGTTTCGCGCAGGGGCGTGGCCGATCAAAGGCATCGAACCGAATCGGCAGGCCTTCGAAATCAATGGTTCGAAGTTCCACGCTCACGGCTATATTCCCAGCCTCGATGCCTGGGTGGTGCTCGGCTCTGATCCCAGGGAAAACGCCCAGCTGACCCGACCCAACGCCAAGCTGAGTGTCCGTGCAGAGTGGGCGGTCAAGCGCACCCTGTTTCAAGCTTTCTGCCGTAAGCCATTGATATGGCTGGATAGTTACGAGTCATCCAAACGCGTTCTTGCGACGTTGGCCGGAGATGCCAGCGCCGGTCCCGGCTTTGATTACAAGGTCAAAGGCGAGCTGGCATCGGCGCCATTGCTGGATTGTTTTGTCGCCGCAGCAGGCTTTATCGAAAACCTCGGCCTGGATGTACCGGACGCGGTCAGTCGGATGAGCTTCGCCAAGGACGATCCCGATCGCTTTTTCTTTGAAGCCCTGAGCCTGTTCTGGCGCGCATTTGAAGATCACTTGCTGGATCAGAAGCCGCCAGTGATGACCTACAACCGCATGTTCGCGTTGTTCAGCGAGCACTCGCCGGAAAACCTCAAGCTGCTCGGCGATGAGTTGCTGCGGCCTATGGCGCATTTGATGATCGATGAGTTCCAGGACGTATCGCCGCAGATCGTTTCGTGGATTCGTGCCAGCCTCAATGAAATCCGCAGCCGTGGCCCGGCCATGCATGTCGGGCGAGGGGCGCAGCGGTCGTCGCTGCTGTGCGTCGGCGATGACTGGCAATCGATTTACGGCTGGCGCGGCAGTTCGCCGAGCTACTTCATGGAGTTCAACAAGGAATTCCCTTCACCGAGCACAACGCGGGTCATGCTCAGTGACAACTACCGCAGCCACCAGCACATCATCGACGCCGCCGAACACATCGTCCGTGCCGCGCCAGCGATAGCGGGCAAAAAGGCCAAGGCCAGTGGTGAGCCCAAGCCGCTTCACCCGGTCAACGTGCTTGAGCGGGATGATGAAGCATTGGGTCAGCGCCTGGCCGAGCATTACCGGCGCGGCGATTCAATCTTGATGCTTTATCGAAAAAGTAGCGATAAGTTATTGATAGAGCGGCATATTCAGCATGTACTTAATGTAGATTCGAGCTTGCCCTACGACGCGCGGCGGCTGAAACAACTGACCTATCACAGCGCCAAAGGCTTGCAGGCTGATGCAGTATTCCTGCTGGGTGATTGCCAGCATCTGACCAGCTCTCCGTACAAGAATCAGGTCTATCGCATGGCGGGATTGGGTAAAAGCGGTGACAGCGAGCCGTACGACACTGCGCAAAAGGACGAAATCCTGCGCCTTGCCTACGTCGGTATCACACGCGCCGTCAGTCATTGCTACTGGTACGTCGAACCGCAGGAAACCCAAGCGGTAAACATGCCGCGGGCCTCGGATCGAGTTGCCAGGGGCAAGCCTTTCTTCGTCGATCATCGGATCGAAAAGGCCAGCGCCTGATCAATAAAAAGCCCGCATCACTGCGGGCTTTTTATTTTAAATCAGGCGCTTATGCGTAGTTCTTGAGAGATTCCGGAGGAGTGAAAGCTTCCAGCTCATCCTCGATGGCTTCGATGATTCGCTCGACGTCCGCCGCGTTCATCACCGTTGCGCAGGGAATGCCGGCGATGGCGATCATGGTTTCGCCGCTGGCACGATCAAACAGACGGGCGATCATGCTGCCCGGCGCATCCATCGTTGCCTCGAAACCCATTGGATGAAAATGCCAGCGCATCAGCTGGCAAGCGTTGGGGAAAGTGACCTTGCTGAACCCTTTATTCATGGTGTTGCCCGCCTGCTTCATCGAGCGCTTCCTTTTGCTCATGTTAGGTGGGAAGAGCCTTCATTGGCTCAACCAGTGCTTGAGCTTTAAAAGTAGCATCCGTGTGTGAAAAAACTGTGAGTTTTTTCAGTCCGTTTAGCGATTGATTCGCATTTTTTGATGTAAGTCACTGGCTCATCGATTATCGCCAAAACGCCACTATGGATTTTTCGTTGAAGCGGCAGAGGAAGTTGGGCAAGCTCGGTTCTTTTTCGCCGAGCCGCTTATGCACGCCGATGACGACGGCCCAGAACAGACCCAGGCCACGGCCGCCACGGTCATGCGCTATCACCTGAGCTGGAAACACCGGGATCTGGACAGCGTGATGGCGCTTTATCACGCCGATATCCAATACAACGATTTCTTTCAGAATCGCGTACTTGGTCTGAACGAGTTGCGCGAATACGTGCGCGTGAGCATGCCGCGAGAATCCGACGAACTGCTCGAGCATTGCGACCGAATCCGGGTGGACGGCAACACCGCGTTCATTCAATACGAGGTGACCTTGCGCGGCGGCGATGGCCTGGTGTCGTTTCGCTCCAGCGAAGCGATCACGGTCAAGGACGGTTTGATCTGGCGCGTCAACGAGTACGCCTCGCTGGTGCGTACGCAAGCCGATGGCAGTTCGGCGCCGAGTCAGCGCCCGGCGGTCAGTCGGCTGGGTCTGTCACCGCGGCAGCTGAGTTTCATGGCCGAAGACCTGCAGCAGTATTTCGAAAAGCAGCAGCCCTATCTGGACCCTGAGCTTGACCTGCAACGGGTGGCGAAGGAGTGCGGGTACAGCCGCAATCAGATTTCCTATCTGCTCAATCAGGTGCTGGGGCAAAGCTTCTATCGCTACGTCAATCAGGCGCGCCTGCAGCATTTGCTACGTGCGCTGGACAGCGCCACGCCGCCGTTACGTGTCGACGAGCTAGCGTTTGCCGCCGGCTTCAATTCGCTATCAGCGTTCTACAAATGCTTTCGCGAGCACACCGGTCAGTCGCCCAAGGCCTACGCCAAACAAATTTCCCTGCGGGCACGCGCGCAAGACATCCACTGAAGGCAGCCACTAGGATCGACGCCATCGAAAGTTTTCAGTGGCGGAGTCTGGCATGTCGGCGTGGCGCACGATCAGTTTGTGGATGGATCAGCTCGATGAGCCGCTACTGGCGCGGCCTGCGCTGGAGCGCGATCTGGACGTCGACGTGGCGATCATCGGCGCCGGTTACACCGGACTGTGGACGGCGTACTACCTGAAGAAACAGGCGCCCGGCCTGGATATCGCCATCGTCGAGGCGCAAACCGCCGGGTTCGGTGCTTCCGGGCGTAACGGCGGCTGGCTGATGGGTAATTTGCTGGGCGAGGATCGCTTGCTCGCAGGCTTATCGCCGCAGCAACGGCGGGCGTCGTTTGATCTGCTGCACAGCATCCCCGATGAAGTGGAGATCGTCATCGAACGCGAAGGCATCGACTGCGATTACCGTAAGGGCGGGGTGCTTTATTGTGCTGCGCGCTATCCAGAGCAGGAAACCGTTCTGCGCGATTACCTGAGCAAGCTGCATGCCCAAGGTCTGACTGACGACGATTACCGCTGGCTCAGTCCCGAGCAGTTGGCCCAGCAGATCCGCGTGGCCAAACCCTACGGCGGCATCTTCGCCCCCCATGTCGCGACCATTCACCCGGCGAAACTGGCGCGTGGCCTGGCGCGGACCGTGCAGAACATGGGCGTGAAAATCTACGAAAACAGTCCGGTCACCCACTGGCAGTCCGGCAGTCTGCGTACCGCCAAGGCCAGCGTGCGCAGCCGCTGGATCGTCCCGGCGGTAGAAGGGTATTCGGTGACGCTGCCGCCACTTGGCCGCTATCAGCTGCCGGTGCAAAGCCTGATCGTCGCCACCGAGCCGCTGTCCGCTGCGACCTGGGACGAAATCGGCCTCAATCGCGGCCAGGCCTTCAGCGAGTTCAGCCGCCAGGTCACCTATGGTCAGCGCAGTGCCGACAATCGTCTGATCTTCGGCGCCCGTGGCGGTTATCAGTTCGCCGGCAAGCTGCGCCATGACTTCAACCTCACCCGCGATGAAGTCGAGTTGCGCCGCTATCTGTTCGGCGAACTGTTCCCGCAGCTGAAAAATGTGCAGATCACCCACGCCTGGGGCGGCAATCTCGGCATGTCGCGGCATTTCAAGCCGCACATGCTTTGCGACCGCGCCAACGGCATCGCGTTGTCCGGCGGATACGGCGGGGAGGGTGTTGGTGCCAGCAACCTCGGCGGACGCACCCTGGCGGATCTTATTCTGGAGCGCGACAGCGAACTGACCGAGCAACCGTGGGTGCTGCCCGACGGCGGCATTCACGCGCTGCGTGCCTGGGAGCCAGAGCCATGCCGCTGGCTCGGCTACAACGCGATCATCAAAAGTTTCGTGCACGAAGACCAGACCCTGGCCAATCCCGCGACCGCGCCCTGGCGGCGCAAACTCGCCAGCCGGGTTGCCGGGTTCATGGAAGGTTTCATGCACTGAACGTCGTTTCCCTCAATAAACAGGTCACGCCATGAGCATCACCCACTTCAAGAACACCGCCACGCTTGAGCTCGAAGAATCCAACCCGGTCGCCGTGCCCCTCGGCGAACCCGTCGCAATTGCCTCGACCACCGGTGTCGAGCGCGACGACGGTGTCGAAACCGGCGTCTGGGAATGCACCCCGGGCCGCTGGCGGCGGCAGATCACCGCGCAGGAGTTCTGCCATTTCATTTCCGGGCGTTGCACGTTCACTCCTGACGGTGGCGGCGAAACCCTGCACATACAAGGCGGCGACGCACTGATGTTGCCAGCCAACACGCTCGGGATCTGGGATATCCAGGAAACCGTGCGCAAGAGCTACGTGCTGATTTTCTGATTGTTTGATCCTTTGATTGCCTGCCAACAAAAAAAGCCCATACAGGAATCGCCCCATGATCCAGAAAACCCTCGCATTGGCGCCGCTGCTGCTGGCCGCTTCCGTCAGTCACGCGGCCGAGACGGTCAAGGTCTACAACTGGTCCGACTACATCGCCCCGGACACCACGAAGAACTTCCAGAAAGACACGGGCATCGGCGTCACTTATGACGTCTACGACAGCAACGAAACCCTCGACGGCAAGTTGATGACCGGCAAATCCGGTTACGACGTGGTTTTTCCGTCGAACCACTTCATGGCGCGGCAGATTCAGGGCGGGGCGCTGAAGAAACTCGACAAGAGTCAGTTGCCGAACTGGAAGAATCTCAACCCGGCGCTGCTCAAGGCCTTGCAAACCAACGACCCTGACAACGAGCACGGTTTCCCTTATCTGTGGGGCAGCACCGGTATCGGCTACAACATTGCCAAGGTCAAAGCGGTGCTGGGCGACAACGCGCCGGTGGATTCCTGGGATCTGATCTTCAAGCCCGAATACATGGAAAAACTGCAGAAGTGCGGCGTGGCGATCCTCGACAACGGCCCGGAATTGCTCCCGGCGGCGCTCAACTACCTGGGCCTGCCGCACCACAGCAAAAATCCCGAAGACTACAAGAAAGCCGAAGCGCTGCTGATGAAAGTGCGGCCTTACGTCAGCTACTTCCATTCCTCCAAGTACACCAGTGATTTGGCCAACGGCGACATCTGCGTAGCAGTAGGCTTTTCCGGCGACATCCTGCAAGCGGAGAACCGCGCCAAGGAAGCCAAGAACGGCGTCGAGATCGGTTATGCGATTCCCAAGGAAGGCGCGGCGATCTGGTTCGACATGGTCGCCATGCCCGCCGACGCACCGGACGAAAAGGCCGGCTACGCCTTCATGAACTACCTGCTGCGCCCCGATGTCATGGCCGGTATCACCAATTACGTGCATTACGCCAATGGCAACGAACAAGCCGACAAACTGATCGACCCGGCAATCAAGAACGACACCAAGGTTTACCCGAGCCCGGAGATGATGGGCAAGCTGTTCGCGCTGGAAGCGATGCCGCTGAATATCGACCGGATCCGGACGCGGGTGTGGAACAAGATCCGCACCGGTAGCTGAACCTCCGTCCTCTGTCGGAGCTGACGAGTGCAACGAGGCTGCGATCTTTTGATTTGATTTTTTGAAGATCAAGATCAAGAGATCGCAGCCTCGTTTCACTCGTCAGCTCCTACAGTTCGAATATCGTCGCGGAGTTGATATCAAAGCACTGGCACTGCCGACTGAAAGTGTGACTTGCCCAACAAATTCAAACTTAGCGATATTTAATATTTAAATAGAAAATCGTCAGACAATTTCCACCCTCATCGCAACTAAAAACAATCTTTCCTCCCCGCGCGCTTTGTTTACGGCAGTTTCCTGATACCACCAAATTGGATCGCAAAAAAACTCTTTACGACAGATTTCCAATTGTGTCAGGTTCGTTACGCCTTCATTGGGCGAGTAATAGGACGATCTCGCCAAAGATCGTCCTGTCGGACAAAAACTGTTCCATTGCTAAACAAGGAAGTGTGTTTATGTCGAAAGTTAAAACCAATGCTGTTGATTCCGCCGAACAGGCTTTCCAACTGGCCGCGTTCAGCTCGGCGTACAACCAGATCAATAGCTTCAGCCATCAGTACGACCGTGGCGGCAACCTCACGGTCAATGGCAAACCCTCGTACACCGTCGACCAGGCGGCTACGCAATTGCTGCGTGACGGCGCTGCCTACCAGGACAAGGACGGCAGCGGCAAGATCGAGCTCACTTATACGTTCCTGACCTCGGCCTCGAACAGCACGATGAACAAGCACGGCATCAGCGGGTTCAGTCAGTTCAGCGCGCAGCAACAGGCGCAGGCCAAGCTCGCCATGCAGTCGTGGGCCGACGTGGCCAATGTCACCTTTACCGAGAAAGCCTCGGGCGGTGACGGGCACATGACCTTCGGTAACTACAGCGGTGGTCAGGATGGCGCTGCGGCGTTTGCCTATCTGCCAGGCACTGGAGCTGGTTATGACGGTACTTCGTGGTACCTGATCAACAGCGGTTACACGCAGAACAAGAACCCGGATCTGAACAACTACGGGCGTCAGACCCTGACCCACGAAATCGGCCATACCCTTGGCCTTGCGCACCCCGGCGACTACAACGCCGGCAACGGCAACCCGACTTACAACGACGCGACTTATGGCCAGGACACCCGTGGCTACAGCGTCATGAGTTACTGGAGCGAAAGCAACACCAACCAGAACTTCAGCAAGGGTGGCGTCGAAGCCTATTCGTCCGGCCCGCTGATGGATGACATCGCAGCCATCCAGAAACTCTACGGCGCCAACACCAGCACCCGCACCGGCGACACCACCTACGGCTTCAATTCCAATGCCGGCCGTGATTTCCTCAGCGCTTCTTCGTCGAGCGACAAGGTGGTGTTCTCGGTCTGGGATGCCGGCGGCAAGGATACCCTGGACTTTTCCGGGTTTACCCAGAACCAGAAAATCAACCTCAATAGCGCTTCGTTCTCCGACGTTGGCGGCATGGTCGGCAACGTGTCGATCGCCAAGGGCGCAGTCATCGAGAACGCGATTGGTGGTTCGGGCAGTGATCTGTTGATCGGTAACAGCGTGGCCAACGAACTGAAGGGCGGTGCCGGCAACGACATCCTCTTCGGCGCTGGCGGTGCCGACAAACTGTGGGGCGGCGCCGGTTCGGACACCTTTGTGTTCGCCGCCAGCTCGGACTCCAAGCCGGGGGCGATCGATCAGATTCTCGATTTCGTCAGCGGTCTGGACAAAATCGACCTGACCGGCATCACCAACGGCGCGGGCCTGCACTTCGTCAACAGCTTCACCGGTTCTGCCGGCGACGCAGTGCTGACCTCGTCGGGCGGCAACAGCCTGTTGTCGGTGGATTTCTCCGGGCATGGCGTGGCTGACTTCATCGTCAGCACCGTTGGCCAGGCAGCGACCAGCGACATCGTGGCGTGATGTGAAAGGAAAGCGGCGCCTCGTGCGTCGCTTTCTTCGCTTGCATCGGCCTGATCGCCGAGCAAGGCTACGAGCGGAAGTGAAATGTCCTATGCGCGGAAATGTTTTTACGTACACAACGATGGCATGGCTGATGGCAGTCACGCTGATGATGACCGGAGCGACAAGCATGGCGAGCAGCCTCAGACTCGATGACCCCTCGGCATTTGCCGGGCGCTGGCAGGCCACATTGACCGGTCACAACGACACACCCGAAACGCGGTCGTTGCAAGACAAGCCGTCGAACACTTGCCTGGTCGAGCTTGCGCCGAACCAGACTTTGGGCGAGGGCACTGAATGTCTGGCCGCGTGGTTGGGCGAAGCGCCGATAAGCTGGTTTCCGGAGCCCGATGGCGTTGCCATCATCGGCGAGAAAGGTTCGAAAATTGCGTTTTTCAGCCGCCAGCGTGGGAGCGTTTATACAAAAAAACTGGATGGCGGATTAGTCATCACGCTAGAGCGTGCGCCGCAATAAGCAATGCCTGGAAAGTTGATAAGCACCAGTGATCATAAGTAATAAGCGACCACTGGTTAACTTGTTATGAAATTGTAAGCACTACTTGCAAGTCCTCTTCGGCAGGTAGGCGAAATATCAATGGAATGCTCGTCCGTAATGACGAGAACATGAATTCAGGAAGAATCAATGAAGATGGCGAAGTCTCCGGCCACCGCTCCGTTAATCAAGGCACTGGGTGACTACAAAAGCATCTTGATCAGCGTCGGTTGTTTTACGGCGTTGATCAACGTATTGATGCTGGTACCGTCGATCTACATGCTGCAAGTCTACGACCGGGTGCTCTCGTCGCAGAACGAAACCACCCTGGCAATGCTGTCGCTGATGGTGGTCGGGTTCTTCGCCTTTATCGGGCTGCTGGAACTGATCCGCAGCTTCATCGTCATCCGTATCGGCAGTCAGCTTGAGCGCCGCTTCAACCTGCGGGTCTATCAAGCCGCGTTCGAGCGCAATCTGTTCAAGGGCGAAGGCAATGCCGGGCAGTCGCTGGGCGATCTGACCCATATCCGCCAGTTCGTCACCGGCCCGGCGCTGTTCGCCTTCTTCGATGCGCCGTGGTTCCCGGTCTATCTGTTTGTCATTTACCTGTTCAACGTCTGGCTCGGCGTGCTGGCCACGGCGGGCGCGTTATTGCTGATTGCACTGGCCTGCCTCAACGAATACATGACCAAAAAACCGCTGGGCGAAGCCGCCGGTTTTTCCCAGCAATCCAGCCAGTTGGCCACCAGCCATCTGCACAACGCCGAAACCATTCAGGCCATGGGCATGCTCGGCTCGCTGCGCAAGCGCTGGTTTGGCATGCATACGCGCTTTCTCGGCTTGCAGAACCAGGCCAGCGACACTGGCGCGGTGATCAGTTCGCTGAGCAAGACCTTGCGTCTATGCCTGCAATCGTTGGTGCTGGGCCTGGGCGCGTTGCTGGTGATCAAGGGCGACATGACTGCGGGGATGATGATCGCCGGTTCGATCCTGATGGGCCGCGTGCTGAGCCCGATCGACCAGTTGATCGCCGTATGGAAGCAGTGGAGCGGGGCGAAGCTGGCTTACCGGCGTCTGGATGCGCTGTTGCAGGCGTTTCCGCCAAGCGACGAGGCGATGGCACTGCCGGCACCGAAAGGCCAGATCACCTTCGAACAAGTCAGCGCCGGCCCGCCTGGGCAGCGTGCGGCGACGCTGCATCTGGTCAATTTCAATCTGGGCGCTGGTGAAGTGCTCGGCGTGCTCGGCGCCTCCGGTTCCGGCAAGTCGACGCTGGCTCGGGTGCTGGTCGGCGTGTGGCCGGTTCTGGGCGGCACCGTGCGCCTCGACGGTGCCGATATTCACCGCTGGAACCGCGACCAGCTCGGCCCGTATATCGGTTATTTGCCGCAAGACATCGAGCTGTTCAGCGGCTCCATTGCCGAAAACATCGCGCGCTTCAGCGAAGCCGACCCGCAAAAAGTCGTAGCCGCCGCGCAGCAGGCCGGCGTTCACGAGATGATCCTGCGCCTGCCGCAAGGCTACGACACGCAACTGGGCGAGGACGGCAGCGGTTTGTCCGGTGGCCAGAAGCAACGCGTGGCCTTGGCCCGCGCGCTGTACGGCACGCCAAGTCTGGTGGTGCTGGATGAACCCAATTCCAATCTCGATACCGTCGGCGAAGCGGCACTGGCCAGCGCCATCGCGCAACTCAAGGCTCAGGGCACCACGGTGATTCTGGTCACCCATCGTTCTTCGGTGCTGGCTCAGGCTGACAAATTGCTCGTGCTCAACGACGGCCGTTTGCAGGCGTTCGGCCCGAGTCAGGATGTGCTCAAGGCACTTTCCGGTCAGCACGAACAGCAACGTGAAAAAGCCGCACAAACACCGGGCGGGCTCAGCATGAGCCGGCAGTATCAGCCCTCGACAAGGAATTCGGGTGTATGAGCAGCGCCAGCATGAACACTGAAAACGAAGCGACCATGGAACACGGCTACATCACCGAACGCCCGGAACGCGACGCGAAATTCTTCGCGCGCATGGGCTGGATTCTGGCCATCGTCGGCGCTGGCAGTTTCTTCACCTGGGCGGCGCTGGCGCCGCTGGATCAGGGCATTCCAGTGCAGGGCACCGTGGTGGTGTCGGGCAAACGCAAGGCTGTGCAGTCGATGAGCAGCGGCGTGGTCAGCCGGATTCTGGTGCGCGAAGGCCAGATCGTGAAGCAGGGCCAGCCGCTGTTCCGCCTTGACCAGACGCAAGTGGCTGCCGATGTGCAATCGCTGCAGGCGCAATACCGCATGGCCTGGGCCAGCCTCGCGCGCTGGCAGGCCGAGCGCGACAACCTCAAGGAAGTGAGCTTTCCGGCCGAGCTGAGCAACGACCCGGATCCGCGCCTGGCCTTGGTGCTGGAAGGCCAGCGGCAACTGTTCAGCAGCCGCCGCGAAGCGTTCTCCCGGGAACAAGCGGCACTGCGCGCCAACATTGAAGGCGCCACTGCGCAACTGGCCGGCATGCGCCGCGCCCGCAGCGACCTCAATGCTCAGGCCAGTTCCTTGCAGCAACAATTGAGCAATCTGCAACCGCTGGCCGACAACGGCTACATCCCGCGCAACCGCTTGATGGACTACCAGCGGCAACTGTCGCAAGTGCAGCAGCAGCTGGCAGAAAACACCGGTGAAAGCGGGCGCGTGGAGCAGGGCATCCTTGAGTCGCGCCTGAAGTTGCAGCAGCACGGCGAGGAATACCAGAAGGAAGTGCGTACGCAACTGGCCGATGCGCAGTTGAAAAGCGTGACGCTGTCCGAACAGCTGACCTCCGCCGGTTTCGATCTGCAACACAGCGAGATCCTCGCCACCGCCGATGGCGTGGCGGTCAACCTCGGTGTGCACACTGAAGGCGCCGTGGTGCGTCAGGGCGAAACCTTGCTGGAGATCGTTCCGCAGGGCACCACCCTGGAAGTGGAAGGGCACTTGCCGATCAACCTGATCGACAAGGTCGGCACGCATTTGCCGGTGGACATCCTGTTCACCGCGTTCAACCAGAGCAAAACCCCGCGTGTGCCCGGCGAAGTCAGCCTGATCTCCGCCGACCAGATGGTCGATGAGAAAACCGGTATGCCGTATTACGTGTTGCGCAGCAGCGTCAGCGATCAGGCCATGGAAAAGCTCAACGGCCTGGTGATCAAACCCGGCATGCCGGCGGAAATGTTCGTGCGCACCGGTGAGCGTTCACTCCTCAACTACCTGTTCAAACCGCTGCTCGATCGCGCCGGTTCTGCGTTGACCGAGGAATAAGGATGTTCGGCTGTATGAAAAAGCTTTGCATGCTGGGGGCCGCAATGACGCTGCTCGCGAGTCACTCGGCAGTCGCGGCCATGGGGCCATTCGAGATTTACGAACAGGCGTTGCGCAATGATCCGGTGTTCCTGGGGGCGATCAAGGAGCGCGATGCCGGCCTGGAAAACCGCGCGATTGGCCGCGCCGGGTTGCTGCCACGGATCGGCTACACCTACAACAAGGGCCGCAACTCGTCCAAGGCTACGTCTCTGGATGATCGTGCGCGCAACCGCACCGATGAGCGTAATTACAGCAGTTACGGCTCGGCGCTCACGGTGCAGCAACCGCTGCTCGATTACGAGGCTTACGCGGCGTATCGCAAGGGCGTCGCGCAGTCGTTGTTCGCCGACGAAGCCTTTCGCGGCAAGAGTCAGGAGCTGTTGGTGCGCGTGCTGGACAACTACACCAAAGCCTTGTTTGCCCAGGACCAGATCGACATCGCCCAGGCGAAGAAGAAGGCCTACGAACAGCAGTTCCAGCAGAACGAACACATGTTCAAGCAGGGCGAGGGCACGCGCACCGATATTCTCGAAGCCGAGTCGCGCTATGAGCTGGCGACTGCCGAAGAGATCGAAGCGCGCAACGAGCAGGATGCCGCTTTGCGCGAGCTGGGCGCGCTGGTGGGCGTGCCGGCGGTGGACATCGTCGATCTGGCTCCGCTTGGTCAGCAATTTCAGACCTTCACCCTGCAACCGGCCAACTTCGACACCTGGCATGAGCTGGCAATCAGCAACAACCCGAATCTCGCTTCGCAGCGTCAGGCCGTGGAAGTGGCGCGCTATGAAGTCGAGCGCAACCGCGCCGGGCATCTGCCGAAAGTCAGTGCTTATGCCTCGATGCGCGACAACGAGTCCGAAAGCGGCAACACCTATAACCAGCGCTACGAAACCAACACCATCGGCCTGGAAGTCAGCGTGCCGCTGTATGCCGGCGGCGGGGTGTCCGCCTCCACACGGCAAGCCAGCCGCACCATGGAACAGGCCGAATACGAACTGGATGGCAAAACCCGCGAAACCTTGATCGAACTGCGCCGCCAGTTCAGCGCCTGCCTGTCCGGGGTGAACAAATTGCGCGCTTATCAGAAAGCCTTGAAGTCGGCCGAGGCGCTGGTGGTCTCGACCCGACAAAGCATTTTGGGCGGCGAACGCACCAATCTCGATGCGTTGAATGCCGAGCAGCAACTGTTCACCACCCGCCGCGACCTGGCCCAGGCGCGTTATGACTATCTGATGGCGTGGACCAAATTGCATTACTACGCCGGGACGCTGAATGAGCAGGATCTGGCGCGGGTGGACGAAGCATTTGTGGTCGCGCAACAGCCCTCACCCTAACCCTCTCCCGGAGGGAGAGGGGATCGACCGAGTTGCCTGCGATAGCTGCATCGACCTGAACGACCGAGCCGGACGCAGGTTTTGACATCAATAGAAATCGGCTCCATTTCCCACAGGGAGAGGAAACCGATTCGGGGAAATTGGCGAGATGCATCGACCTGAACGACCGAGCCGGACGCAGGTTTACATCAATACAAATCGGCTCCCTCTCCTCGGGGAGAGGGCTGGGGTGAGGGGAACAGGCGACAACGCAATTCAGCCCTGAACAAAACAACAAAAACGAGAGTGATGACCATGGACGTACGCATCAAACCGATTTCGCTCGGCACGCTGTTGCTGGTGACCTCGGCGACTCAGGCGCAATACCTCGAACCCGGCGAGCCCGGCAATCCGGCCAGTTGGCGCAGCGCCGAGTTCCTGCGTGACTGGGGCCTGGAACGCATGCAGGCTGATCAGGCCTATGCCGCCGGCATCACCGGCAAGGGCGTGAAGATCGGCGCGCTCGATTCCGGTTTCGATGCCGCCCACCCGGAATTCGCCGCCGATCGCTATCACCCGGTAACCGCCAGCGGCAGCTACGTCGATGGCTCAGCGTTCAACGTCGACGGCACGCTCAACCCCAACAACGATTCCCACGGCACCCACGTGGTCGGCACCATGGGCGCCGCCCGTGACGGCAGCGGCATGCACGGGGTGGCGTACAACGCGCAGATCTACGTCGGCAACACCAACAAGAACGACAGTTTCCTCTTCGGTCCAAGCCCTGATCCGCGTTATTTCAAAGCGGTGTACGACAGCCTCGCCGATGCCGGGGTGCGGGCGATCAACAACAGTTGGGGCAGTCAGCCGCCGGATGTCAGCTATCGCACTCTCGCGGATCTGCACGCCGCCTACGCGCAGCACTGGAACAAGGGCACCTGGCTCGACGCCGCTGCCGACGTTTCCCGGCGCGGTGTGATCAACGTCTTCAGCGCCGGCAACAGCGGCTACCCGAACGCCAGTGTACGTTCCGCGCTGCCGTATTTTCAGCCGGATCTGGAGGGCCACTGGCTGGCGGTGTCCGGGCTCGATCAGAGCAATCAGCAGAAATACAACCAGTGCGGCATCGCCAAATACTGGTGCATCACCACACCGGGGGCGAAGATCGACAGCACCATTCCCGGGGGCGGCTTCGCGATCAAATCCGGCACCTCGATGGCGGCGCCGCACGCGACCGGCGCCCTGGCGCTGGTGATGGAGCGTTATCCGTACATGAACAACCAGCAGGCGCTCGAAGTGCTGCTGACCACCGCCACGCAACTTGATGGCTCGGTCACCGACGCACCGAACGAGCGCGTCGGCTGGGGCGTTGCCAATCTCAATCGGGCGATGCGCGGGCCGGGGCAATTGCTCGGTGCGTTCGATGCCAATCTGGGGGCAGGGCAGCGCGATGTCTGGAGCAATGACATCTCCGACAAGGCGCTGCTCCAGCGCCAGGGCGAAGACCTCGCCGAGCACAGCGCCTGGCAGCAAACCCTGCAGGACAAAGGCTGGCAGAACGGTGTCCCGGCCGGCGCCAGTCAGCAGGACCAGACCGATTACGCCGTCGGCATGCTGCGTGATGCGGCAGCGGCGAACCGGGTGTACGAGGGCAGCCTGATCAAGTCCGGTGCCGGACAATTGCTGCTCAGCGGCGCAAACACCTATCGCGGCCCGACCACCGTCAACGGCGGTCTGCTGACGGTCAACGGTTCGCTGACCTCAGCGGTCACCGTCAACAACAGCGGCACCCTCGGCGGCTCCGGACGCATCGGCGCGTTGACTGCCAACAGCGGTGGCCGGGTCGCACCGGGCAATTCCATCGGCACCTTGAACGTCGGCGGTGATGTGACACTTGCCCCGGGCTCGACTTACGCCGTCGAGCTATCGCCCTCCAGCAGCGACCGTATCGTCGCCGGCGGCACGGCAACCGTCAGCGGCGCCAGCGTCAGCCTGGCGCTGGAAAACAGCCCGAGCTTGCTCAGCAGCGCCGAAGCGCAAAGCCTGCTCGGTCGCCAGTACAACATCCTGCAAGCGGCAGGTGGCGTGCAGGGGCAGTTCGCTGCGGTGGTGCCGAACTACCTGTTCATCGGCGGCGCCCTCGACTACGCCGCAACCGGCATTCAGCTGAATATCCAACGCAACGCGACCAGCTTCGCCAGCGTCGGGCAAACGCCGAACCAGCGTTCGGTGGCCGCTGCAGTCGAAGGGCTGGGCGCTGGCAATTCAGTTTACGAAAGCGTTCTTCGTGCACCGACTCAGGCCTCGGCGCGACAAGCCTTCCAGCAACTGAGCGGCGAGATTTATCCAGCGCTGGGGACAATGCTGATCAACGACAGCCGCCAGTTGCGTGATGCGGTCGGCGAGCGGTTGCACGATGAATCGGCGACCCGCAGCAACGGCTGGATCAAAGCCCTTGGCGCTTGGGGCAGCACCGATTCGGGCCACGACACGGCCGGCTACAACACCTCGATCGGCGGGCTGCTGGCCGGTGTCGACGGCGCACTTGATGAGCAGACCCGCATCGGTCTGGTCACCGGCTACAGCGACAGCTCCTTGAGCATGGGCTCGGGCACCCATTCCTCGGCAAAAGTCGACAGCTACCACCTCGGTGCTTACGCCGGACACGACATTGGCGCCTGGCGCCTGAGTAGCGGCGCGGCGTACAGCTGGCATCGCGGCGATGTGAAGCGCGATCTGCAATACGACGAGGTCAGCGCCAAGCAGAAAGCCAAGCTTGATGCGACCACCACTCAGGTTTTCGCCGAGGCGGCGTATCGCTTGCAGCTGCAACCTCTGGCGCTGGAACCGTTCGCCAACCTGACCTACCTGCATCTGGACACCGAAGGTTTTACCGAAAAAGGAGATGCCGCGGCGTTGAAAAGCTCTGGCGATCAGCGCGATGTGGTGTTGAGCACCCTGGGCGTGCGGGCGAGCAAAACCTTCAATCTGGCGAACCAGCAAGCGCTGGACGTCAGCGCGCGGCTCGGCTGGCAGCACAGCCTCAGCGATATCGAATCGGAACAACATTTGCGCTTTGCCAGCGGCGGCACGCCGTACTCAGTGGAGAGCTCGGCGCTGGTTCGCGATGCCGCACTGGTTGGGGTGCAGGCCAGTCTGGCGTTGAGCAAGGACGTGCGGGTCAACCTCGATTACAACGGCCAACTGGCCAGCCGCGAGAAGCTGCATGGCGTAGGGCTGAGCCTGAACTGGCAGTTCTGATTGCATGTGTTTGAGCCACTGTGGCGAGGGGATTCATCCCCGCTCGACTCCGCAGCAGTCGCAAAACCAGTGTTTACGTAGGTTGGAAAAATTGCCGGGGGGTCGCTTCGCAACCCAACGGGGATGAATCCCCTCGCCACAGGTGCGGTTTGTCATTGGCTACAGCGGACAAAGGTGCCTCTCGCCACAGCTATTGAAACAACCGGATTTTTCGCAACATCACTAAGGAAGGTCGTGGATGGATAACAACAATACCCCCGCGCAATCGGGCGGCCGCTTTGCCCTGAAAACCCTGACAGTCGCCATGCTCTGTGCCAGTGCGATGGCGCAGGCAGCGCCTTATGTGGAAAACGGCCACAACGGCGATCCGTCGAGCTGGCGCAGCAATGAATTCAAGGCCGACTGGGGCCTGGGCGCGATCGGCGCGGATTACGCCTACGCCGCCGGCTACACCGGCAAAGGCGTGAAGCTGGGCATCTTCGATCAGCCGGTCTACGCCGCGCATCCGGAGTTCTCTGGCAGTAACAAAGTCGTCACCCTGGTCACCAGTGGTATCCGCGAATACACCGACCCGTATATTCCGGTGAAAGCCGGCGACGCGTTCCGCTATGACGGTTCGCCCTCGGTCGGCTCCGACGGCAAGCTCGGTGCCCATGGCACCCACGTCGGCGGTATCGCGGCGGGCAGTCGCGACGGCGGGGTGATGCATGGCGTCGCATTCGGGGCGCAGATCATCAGCGCCGACAACGGCGACCCGGGGCCTGAAGACGGCATCGTGCGTGGCAACGACGGCGCGGTGTACAAGGCCGGTTGGGATGCGCTGATCGCCAGCGGAGCGCGGATCATCAATAACAGCTGGGGCATCGGCATCACCGACCGCTTCGACCTCGGCGGCCGCGATCCGGCGTATCCGCACTTCACCGTCAACGACGCGCAGTTGCAGTTCAACGAAATCCGCACCCTGCTCGGCACCAAACCCGGCGGCGCCTACGACGGCGCGATTGCCGCCGCACGCAGCGGCATCGTCACCATTTTTGCCGCCGGCAACGACTACAACCTGAACAACCCGGATGCCATTGCCGGCCTCGGTTATTTCGTTCCGGACATCGCGCCGAACTGGATCACCGTCGCCGCATTGCAGCAGAACCCGGACACCGCCAGCGCCAATCCCTACGTGATCAGCACGTTCTCCTCGCGTTGCGGCTATACGGCGAGTTATTGCGTGTCGGCGCCGGGCACCAAGATCTACAGCTCGATCATCGAAGGTACCAACGCCGACAACCTGACCACCAGCTACAAAAACTACAACGGCACCTCGATGGCCGCGCCACACGTGGCCGGTTCCATCGCGGTGTTGATGGAACGCTTCCCGTATATGTCCGGCGATCAAGTCGCCAGCGTATTGCGCACCACCGCCACCGACCTTGGCGCACCGGGCATCGACGCCTTGTACGGCTGGGGCATGATCAACCTGCGCAAGGCCATCGACGGCCCGGCAATGTTCGTCACTGAGCAGGACATTCCCGAGGAGTTCCGCGTGCAGGGCGCTTACGGTTCCGGCCAGTTTGTCGCCGATCTGCCGGGCATCGGCGCGATCATCGATCAGGGCAAACCGACCGAACGCGTGTGCAGCGACATCACGTGCGGCCTCGACACCTGGCGCAACGACATCGGCGGCCACGGTGGTCTGACCAAGCAAGGCATCGGCACTTTGGTGCTGACCGGCAACAACACTTACAGCGGCCCGACCCTGGTCAATCAAGGCCGTCTGGCCATCAACGGTTCGCTGCAATCGGCGGTCACCGTCAACAACGGCGGCATCCTCGGCGGCAATGGCCGCATCGGCGCGCTGGCGGTGAACAGCGGTGGTACGGTGGCGCCGGGCAACTCCATCGGCACCCTGAATGTGGCGGGGGACGTGACCTTCGCGCCGGGCTCAACCTACGCCGTAGAGCTGTCGCCAACCAGCAGCGACCAGATCGTCGCGGGCGGCAAAGCCGTCATCGACGGCGCCACGGTGAGCCTGTCGCTGGAAAACAGCCCGACCTTGCTCAGCACCGGCGAAGTGCAAAGCCTGCTCGGCACCCGCTACAACATTCTGCAAGCGGCGGGCGGCATTGAAGGGCGCTTCGGGCAGGTCTTGCCGAATTACGCGTTCCTCGGCGGCACCCTCGATTACTCGGCGGGCGGCATCCAGCTGGCGGTCGGGCGTAATGAGGCATCGTTTGCCAGCGTCGGTCTGACACCGAACCAACGCGCCGTCGGTGCCGCCGCCGAAAGTTTGGGCGCGGGCAATGCGCTGTTCGAAACCCTGTTGCTGTCGCCCAACGCGGCGTCGGCGCAGCAGGCCTTTCAACAGTTGTCCGGCGAGATTCACCCGGCCATCGGCACGCTGCTGATCAACGACAGCCGCTACCTGCGCGAAGCCGTCGGCGAGCGCCTGCGGGAGCGTGATCTGTTCAACGCCGATGCGCCGACTGATGAGCGCAGCAACGTCTGGGTCAAGGTCCTCGGATCGTGGGGCGAAAGCGATGGCGGGCATGACAATGCCGACTCCAACAGCTCCATCGGTGGGCTGCTGGCCGGTGTCGACGGGCTGATCGCTGAAGATACCCGTCTCGGTTTCGTCACCGGTTACAGCGACAGTTCGTTGAGCATGGGCAGCGGCACGCATTCCTCGGCGTCGGTCGACAGCTACCATTTGGGTGCGTACCTGGGCCACGAAATCGACGCGTTGCGCCTGACCGTCGGCGGCGCCTACAGCTGGCATCGCATCGATGTGAAGCGTGATCTGCAGTTCGGCGACGTCAGCGGCAAACAGAAAACCAAACGTGACGCGACCACCGCGCAACTGTTCACCGAGGTCGCATACGACCTGGGCCTGCAACCGATGAACCTGGAGCCGTTCGCCAATCTGTCCTACGTGCACCTCAACACCGACAGCTTCACCGAAAAGGGTGACGCTGCCGCGCTCAAGGGTGGCGAAGACAACCGCGACGTGGTGCTCTCCACCCTCGGCGTGCGCGCCAAGCGCAGCTTCGCCTTGTCGGATAAGCATCAGTTGGAACTGGGCGCCAGCCTCGGCTGGCAGCACAACCTGAGCAGCGTCGATGCCGACAGCCATCTGGCCTTCGCCAACGGCAACAGCGCGTTCACCGTGCAGAGCGTGTCGATGGATCGTGACGCTGCCGTGGTGGGCGTGCGCGCCGGGCTGGCGCTCAATCGCGACGTGCGGGTCAGCCTCGACTACAACGGTTTGATCGGCTCCAACGAGAAAGATCACGGAGTCGGTCTGACGCTCGACTGGCAGTTCTGAGGCGTAACCGGCAGCGCTTCTCGGGCTGCCGGTTTTTCAAGAAAAGGGAGCGCTGCTCATGGGATTGTTCGAGTACAAAAATCCAAATGTGCAGAAGATCCAAATGTGGGAGCGAGCCTGCTCGCGAATGCGCTGGTTCAGGCGATTGTGATGTTGAATGTGCTGCCGCCTTCGCGAGCAGGCTCGCTCCCACAGGTACGGCGTACACATGACATTTGAGGGACCATTGAACGACAAATGAAATGCTCCGGAGCCCTGCGCTCTGGCTGTGAGCTATCTCTGACAATTCCAACAACAAGAGAGGCAATGGCAATGGGTGTATACGATTACAAGAACTTCGGCACAGCCGATTCCGCGGCGCTGTTCAGCGATGCCATGGCGATCACGCTGTATTCCTATCACAACCTCGATAACGGTTTCGCCGCAGGCTACCAGCACAACGGCTTCGGCCTGGGTCTGCCGGCGACGCTGGTTACCGCGCTGATTGGCGGCACCGATTCGCAAGGGGTGATCCCCGGTATCCCGTGGAATCCCGATTCGGAAAAACTCGCCCTCGAGGCCGTGCAAAAGGCCGGCTGGACGCCGATCAGCGCCGAGCAATTGGGCTATGAAGGCAAGACCGACGCACGCGGGACGTTCTTCGGCGAGAAGTCCGGCTACACCAGCGCACAAGTGGAAATCCTCGGCAAGTACGACGCTCAGGGTCACCTGACTGAACTGGGTATCGCCTTTCGCGGCACCAGCGGCCCGCGCGAAATCCTCATCGGTGATTCGATTGGCGACGTGATCAACGATCTGCTCGCGGCGTTCGGCCCGGCCGATTACGCAAAAAACTACGTCGGTGAAGCCTTTGGCAATCTGCTTAACGATGTGGTCGCATTCGCCCGGGCCAACGGCCTCAGCGGCAAGGACGTGCTGGTCAGCGGTCACAGCCTCGGCGGCCTGGCGGTGAACAGCATGGCTGACTTGAGCGCTGGCAAGTGGGGCGGGTTCTTCGCCGATTCCAACTACATCGCCTACGCCTCGCCGACGCAAAGCAGCGGCGACAAGGTGCTGAATATCGGATACGAAAACGACCCGGTGTTTCGCGCCCTCGACGGTTCGACCTTCAGCAGTGCCTCGGTGGGCGTGCACGACGCGCCTCACGCATCGACCACCGACAACATCGTCAGCTTCAACGATCACTACGCCTCGAACGCCTGGAACGTGCTGCCGTATTCGATCCTGAATATCCCGACGTGGATTTCGCACCTGCCCACCGGTTACGGCGACGGCATGACCCGCGTGCTGGAATCGAAGTTCTACGACCTGACTAGCCGCGACTCGACGATCATCGTCGCCAACCTGTCCGACCCGGCGCGGGCCAGCACTTGGGTGCAAGACCTCAACCGCAACGCCGAAACCCACAAGGGCAGCACGTTCATCATCGGCAGTGACGGCAACGACCTGATCCAGGGCGGCAGCGGAAATGACTATCTGGAGGGGCGCGCCGGAAATGACAGCTTCCGCGACAGCGGCGGGTACAACATCATTTTGGGTGGGCAGGGCAGCAACACCCTCGACTTGCAGCAGACGGTAAAGAGCTTTGATTTTGCCAACGACGGCGCTGGCAACCTGTACATCCGCGATGCCAACGGCGGGATCAGCATCACCCGTGACATTGGCAGCATCGTCAGCAAAGAGCCGGGGTTTCTCTGGGGCGTGTTCAAGGACGACGTGCTACACAGCGTCACGGCCAGCGGTTTGAAAGTCGGCAGTAACCTCAGCGCTTATGAATCGAGCGTTAGAGGAACGGCCGGCGCTGACACACTGAAGGCGCATACCGGCGGCGACTGGCTGTTTGGCCTTGAGGGCAACGATCATTTGCTCGGCGGCGCGGGCAATGATGTGTTTGTCGGTGGTGCGGGCAATGACCTGCTGGAATCGGGCGGCGGGGCGGATACGTTTCTGTTCAATGGCGCGTTTGGCCAGGATCGTGTGGTTGGCTATACGGCCGATGACAAACTGGTGTTTCTTGGCGTGCAGGGCGTATTGCCGGGGGATGATTTGCGCGCCCATGCGTCGGCGGTCGGGCAGGATACCGTGCTGACGTTCGGTGGGGATTCGGTGACGTTGGTGGGGGTGGCGCTTGGGAGTTTGAGTGCCGACGGGGTTGTTATCGCCTGAGGTTGATGCGGGGCCTTTGGCGGCCCCTTCGCGAGCAGGCTCGCTCCCACAGGGGATTTGTGGACGACGCAGATCCAGTGTGGGAGCGAGCCTGCTCGCGAAAAACGATCATTCAAGCCAAGTCAGTCTTCCTTGCGCACGGTCGCGACTTCATCGGCGCGAACCTTGACCTTGGCGCCGGAAATATCCTCGAACTCATAGAAACCGTCTTCGGTCTCGGTCTTCGGCATGTCCTCGGTCAGGTACTGGGTGCCGTTCTGCAACGTCACCACGGTCTGGGTCGAACAGCCGCCCAGCGCCAACAGGGCTGCGACCGCTACAGGAATACCCAGCATCTTGATTTTCATACCCACCTCTGACTCCTTGCTTGAATGTGATTGCGGGCATTGTCGGCCCTGTAACGCGGTTGGTGCCAGCATCGGCGGAAAAGTTCGATGGCGGCGCAAAAAAATGCCATTGATCTTTTTCCGTTTGCGCCGGGCAGGGCTGAGCTGGTATCTGTACGCATAACCAGTGTTCGCTTGCCGTGGCTTTGAATTCCCGTGACCTCCAACCCTCTCGACGATCCGTTCTATTACCTCAACAACTTCCGGCAAGTGCTTGATTGGCTTGGACTTCGCTATGCCGATGTGATGAGCACAAGCGAGCACGGCTTCATTCGCGACTTCAACACGCTGCCGCAAGCCTCTCAGGGATTGCTGGTACGCATGGTCATGCGCAAGGGCATTCACTTTCGCGCGAGCAAACTCAATTATCTGGAAATCGGCGACATTGCCGAGGCGGCGCGGCCGTTGCTCGATCGCGGCTGGCTCGATGAACAGGCGGATTTGACACTGGCAGAACTGTTCGATGTCTTGCTCAAGGCCGAGCTTTTGCAGGCATTCGGCGCCTCTATCGAACAGCCGAAAGGGCGCAAGGATGAATGGCTGCCGGTGCTGGCCGAACAGTTCACCGACGCGCAAACCCTGCGCGCCTGGGCGCCGCAACTGGCTGAGCGGCTGTTCAGCCTGACCCTGATGGACCTGTGCGATCGCCTGCGCCTGATGTTCTTCGGCAATCTGTATCAGGACTGGTCGGAGTTCGTGCTGGCCGACCTGGGCATCTTTACCTATGAAAAAGTCGAGTTCTGCGCCGATTCCCGAGGCCTGCGCAGTCGCGAAGACGTCGACGCCTGCCTGTTCCTGCATCAATGCCAGTTGCGCTTCGAAGCCGGTGAAGCGCTGGACGAGATCGTCGAACAGATCAACGCCGTGCAATTCGACAACCCGTGGCTGCGCCGCCGGCAAGCCAAGGCGTTGTTCCAGATCGGCCAGTACGCCGAGCGCATCGGCGACTTTGCCCTGGCCCTGAGTGTTTACCGCGACTGCGCCTACCCGGGCGCACGACTGCGGATGATCCGCGTGCTTGAACGTTGCGGCGAATATGCATTGGCGCTGGAACTCGGCACGCTGGCCGAACAGGCACCGCAAAGCGCGGCCGAGCAGCAAGGCTTGCAGCGCATCGTCCCGCGCCTGCGGCGTAAACTCGGCGGCCCGCCGCTCAAGCGTGCCAAGGCCAGAGAGGTCGAGCGCCTCGATTTGCACTTGCCGCGCATCGATCCGGCGCGGTCGGTGGAGTTTCATGTGCAAGCGCACTTGCACGCCGATGACGGCCCGGTGCATTACGTCGAGAACAGCCTGATCAATTCACTGTTCGGCCTGTTGTGCTGGCCGGCGATCTTCGCGCCGTTGCCGGGTGCGTTCTTTCACCCGTTCCAGCGCGGCCCGGTGGATCTGCTCAGCGAAGACTTCCTCGAGCGCCGTGCCGAGCTGTTTCAGGCCTGCCTGGGCGAACTCGATGACGACCGCTACGCCGAGACGATTCGCCAGCGCTTCGTCGACAAGTGGGGCATCCAGTCGCCGTTCGTGTTCTGGGGCGCGCTCAATGAAGACTTGCTGGAGCAGGCGCTGGCCTGTCTACCCGCCAAGCACCTGAAACACTGGTTCAACCGCCTGCTGCTCGACATCAAGTCCAACCGTGCCGGCATGCCGGACCTGATCCAGTTCTGGCCGCAGCACAAGACCTACCGGATGATCGAAGTCAAAGGCCCCGGCGACCGCTTGCAGGACAATCAACTGCGCTGGCTGGAGTTCTGCCACGAGCACCAGATGCCGGTGGCCGTGTGTTACGTGCAATGGGCGGAGCAGAGCGCTTGAGTTACAGCGTTGCCGTGCGTGCACTGTGCGAGTTCACCGCCAAGACCGGCGACCTCGACCTGCGCTTCACCCCGTCACCAACCGCGCTGGAAGGCATCGTCGGCCATCGTACCGTGGCCTCGCGGCGCAGCGAGCAGTACCAGAGCGAAGTGGCACTGCAAGGCGAATTCGGCGAGCTGAAGGTCAAGGGCAGGGCGGATGGCTACGATCCGGCGCAAAACTGCCTGGAAGAAGTCAAAACCTATCGCGGCGACCTGAGCAAGCAACCGGCCAATCACCGCCAGTTGCACTGGGCGCAGGCGAAAATCTACGGCTGGTTGATGTGCCAGAAGCTGCAACTGCAGCAGATCAATTTGGCGCTGGTGTATTTCGACGTCGTCAGCGAAAAGGAAACCTGTCTGGTCGAATCCCACAGCGCCGAATCGCTCCAGGGGTTTTTCGCGCAGCAGTGCGCTTTGTTCCTGCAATGGGCCGAGCAGGAAATGGCCCACCGCGAGGCGCGCAATCTGGCCGCGCAGCAACTGGCGTTCCCGCACGCGGATTTTCGTCCCGGCCAACGGCATCTGGCCGAATCAGTGTTCAAAGCCGTCAGCACCGGCCGCTGCCTCATGGCCCAGGCGCCGACCGGCATCGGCAAAACCCTTGGCACGCTGTTTCCGATGCTCAAGGCCTTGGCGCCGCAACAACTGGACAAGGTGTTCTTTCTCACCGCCAAGACTCCCGGACGCAAGCTGGCGCTGGATGCCAGCCAGGTGTTGTTCAGGCAAACGCCGGACTTGCCGCTGCGGGTGATGGAAATGGTTGCCCGCGACAAGGCCTGCGAACATCCGGACAAGGCCTGTCATGGCGAATCCTGCCCGCTGGCCCAGGGTTTTTATGATCGCTTGCCGGCCGCCCGCGGAGCCGCCAGCCGCATCAACCTGCTCGATCAGGCGGCGATGCGTGAAGTCGCCGCGCAGCACAGCGTGTGCCCGTACTACCTGAGTCAGGAAATGGCCCGCTGGGCGGATGTGGTGGTTGCCGACTACAACTATTACTTCGACTTCAGCGCGCTGCTGTTCGGTCTGGCCCAGCTCAATCAGTGGAAAGTCGCGGTGCTCGCCGACGAGGCGCACAACCTGGTCGAGCGCGGCCGGCAGATGTACAGCGCCAGCCTCGACCAGTTCACCCTCGCCAGCGTGCGCAAAACCGCGCCGGCCGCGCTGAAGAATTCGCTGCAACGGGTCAATCGCGAATGGAACGCGCTGCACGCGCCGCAACTGGCGGCGTATCAGGCCTACGACAAGGCGCCGGACAAACTCCTGCAAGCCATCTCCCTGTGTTGTGCGGCCATCGGCGATTACCTCAACGAACATCCGCAAGGCCTCGACAGCGGCCTGCAGAATTTCTATTTCGACTTGCTGCAATTCGCCCGGGTCGCCGAGCTGTACGACGAGCATTACCTGTTCGATATCAGCAAACGCGACCTCGACCGCAAGCGTCCACTGTCGCAACTTTGCCTGCGCAACGTGGTGCCGGCCGCGTTCATCGGCCCGCGCCTGAGCGCGGCGCGCAGCAGCGTGCTGTTCTCGGCCACGCTGAGCCCGCGCAACTATTACGCCGACCTGCTCGGCACGCCCGCCGATACGGTGTGCATCGACGTTGAATCGCCGTTCAGCGCCGAGCAATTGCAGGTGCACATCGTCAGCCAGATCTCCACGCGTTTTAACCATCGCCAAGCCTCGCTGGAGCCGATCGTCGAGCTGATCGCCCGCCAGTTCAGCGAGCGCCCGGGCAACTATCTGGCGTTCTTCAGCAGTTTCGATTACCTGCAACAGGTCGCGACCTTATTGGCCGAGCGCCATCCGCACATCATCCAGTGGTTGCAATCGCGGGGCATGGCCGAGGGCGCGCGGCAGGCGTTTCTCGACCAGTTCAGCGCCGACAGCCAGGGTGTGGGGTTTGCGGTGTTGGGCGGCGCATTTGGCGAGGGCATCGATTTGCCCGGTGCGCGGCTGATCGGCGCGTTCATTGCCACGCTGGGTCTGGCGCAGCTCAATCCGGTCAACGAGCAGATGAAGCGGCGCATGGCCGCCATTTTCGGCGCCGGTTACGACTACACCTATCTTTACCCGGGCATGCAAAAAGTCGTACAAGCCGCCGGGCGGGTGATTCGCACCCGTGAGGATCGCGGCACGGTCATGCTCATCGACGACCGCTTTGCCGAAAGCCGCATCAAACAACTGCTGCCGCGCTGGTGGGCGATCAAAAGCGAACCGGCGCTTTTCAAATCGGCGGATTCACGCATACTTCAGCCCATGACAGTGGCTGGTGAGTGTGATGAGTGAGAACAACAGAACCGCAGCGATCGAAGACAGCCGATTCCGGCTGCTGATCGACGCGGTTGTCGACTACGCGATCTACATGATCGACCCCGACGGTACCATCACCAGTTGGAACTCCGGCGCCAAACGTTTCAAAGGTTATGAAGAAGCCGAGATCATCGGCGAGCACTTCTCGCGCTTCTATACCCCTGAAGACCGCGCCAACGGCATGCCGCAGCGGGCGCTCGACACGGCAATTCGCGAAGGTCGCTTCGAAGGCGAGGGCTGGCGCGTGCGCAAGGACGGCACGCACTTCTGGTCCCACGTGGTGATCGACCCGATTATCGACCCCAACGGCAAGCTGCTCGGGTTCGCCAAGATCACCCGTGACCTCACCGACCGCAAAATGGCCGAGGAAACCCTCAAGCAAAGCGAACAGCAGTTCCGCCTGTTGGTGCAGGGCGTCACCGACTACGCGATCTACATGCTCAGCCCCGAAGGCTGCGTCAGCAACTGGAACCAGGGCGCGCAGCGCATCAAAGGCTATTTGCCGGAAGAGATCATCGGCCAGCATTTTTCGATTTTCTACACCCCCGAAGACCGCGAACTCGGCGAGCCGCAGCGCTCGCTGGAGATTGCCACTCGCGAAGGCCGCTTCGAGAACCGCAGCTGGCGGATGCGCAAGGACGGCACGCGCTTTCTTGCCCACGTGGTCGTCGATGCGATTCGCGGCGACACCGGCGCGTTGCTCGGCTTCGCCAAGATCACCCGCGATGTCACCGAGGCCCACGAAGCGCAGCAGGCCCTGGAAAAGACCCGCGAGGCGTTGTTCCAAGCGCAGAAGATGCAGGCGATCGGCCAACTCAGCGGCGGCATCGCCCATGACTTCAACAACCTGCTGACGGTGATTCTCGGCAACCTCGAGATCGTGCAGAAACGCATCGGCGACGCGCCGAAAATCGCTCGTCTGCTGGAAAACGCCACCCAAGGTGCCTTGCGTGGCGTCTCGTTGACCCAGCGCATGCTGGCCTTCGCCCGTCGTCAGGAGCTCAAGACCGAGTCGGTGGATATCCCGCAACTGGTGCAAGGTATCACCGGGCTGCTGCGCAGTTCGCTCGGGCCGGGGATTCGCATCGAAACGCGCTTTCCCGACGACCTGCAGCCAGTGCTGGCCGATAGCAATCAGCTGGAACTGGCGATCCTCAATCTCGCCACCAATGCCCGCGATGCCATGCCCGACGGCGGCACGGTGATCATTCAGGCGCAAGCCGAAGTGGTGCTGGAACAAACTCATTCGACATTGGCGGCGGGGCGTTACGTGTGCCTGAGCCTGATCGACAGCGGCGAAGGCATGGACGAAGCCACGCTGGCCTGTGCCCGTGATCCGTTCTTCACCACCAAAGGCCTGGGCAAAGGCACCGGGCTGGGCTTGTCGATGGTGCACGGCTTCATCGAGCAGTTGGGCGGGCGCTTTATTCTGAAAAGCGAGAAGGGCCAGGGTACGGCGGCCGAGCTGTGGATTCCGGTGGCGCTTGAGCGTACGGCCAGTCGCCCGGCGTACAGCAACGCCGCGCCCATTGCGGTGCCGAGGCTCAGTGTGCTCGTGGTCGATGACGATTCGCTGGTGCTGACCAGCACCAGTCTGCTACTGGAAGATCTCGGCCATCGAGTCATCGGCGCAACGTCCGGCGCCCAGGCGCTGGCGCTGTTCGATCAGGGCGAAGTGATCGATCTGGTAATCACCGACATGGCCATGCCAAAAATGAGCGGCGCGCAACTGGCCCATGCGTTGCGCATGCTCAAGCCGGATCTGCCGATCATTCTCTCCACTGGATATGCCGAACGCCTCGAGGGTTTTGCCGCTCAACTGCCGCGCCTGCCGAAACCGTTCACCCAAGCGAGTCTGGTGCAGATCATCGCCCAATCGATGAAGTGACTCGCTGGTCGATCCGGCTGAACTAGTGCTGACGCGTGCCTTTCCAAAGGTCTTGTTCACTTTTGGAGGGCACGTCTCTTGTCTCGCATATTGACCCAGCCAAGCGCTGTTGAAGAAGCCTTGGCCGAACACGACGCCAAGATGTTTGGCTCACCCAAGGAACGCCTGGATTTCTATCGCCGGGAAATCCAGTACGAAACCAGCATCCTCGCCAACCGCACCGACGCCTACCTGGCGGCGCAGTCGTTCCTGGTGATCGCTTTCGCCTCGTGCATGGCCAACCTCAATCCGGAGTGGGGCAAGATGTTCACCCTCGTCGTGCCGCCGTTTCTGGCATTGCTCGGCGTGCTCAGTTCATTGAATGCCTGGCCGGGGATTCGTGCGGCGTACGACATCATCGACCACTGGCACTTCAAGCAGAGCCAGTTGCTGCACAGCGAGCCGGTGATGGGCGCGGCGTATGACGAGTCCCCGCTGTTCAGCGAGATGGAATCGAGCCACAAGGGCTATCGCAAGTCGCTGCTGTTCTCGGTGCGTACGCCTTGGATTTTTGCGACGTTCTGGGTGATGTTGGGGGTGTATGCGGTGTTTATTCAGGTGACCAATCCTTGAGGTGGATTGGTCGGGACAGGTGCTGGATGTTGTGGTGTTAATGAGATTTTACCCCCTCACCCCAGCCCTCCCGAAACGTCGGACCGCCCCCAAGGGGGCGAGGGGGAAAGGGAGCAGATTTTCACGCTTTTCAAAATTTGTATTCGACTCGATTTTCAGGTCGATGAATAACGAAAAAACACACCGGTCAGTCCCCTCTCCCTCGGGGAGAGGGCTAGGGTGAGGGGCTTTTGACTTTTATTACGCAGTTTCCAGCTCACGCCGCGGCGTAACAGCATTCTGCACCGCCGCCGGAATCGGCGGGAAATCCTCATTCAGTACACACAGATGATCAATCGCATCTTCAAATTTCGCATCGGCTTTCTTGCGCAGTGCCCGGTATTGCTCAAAGCGTTCGAAGTCGGTCGGCGTCTGTTCCAGCAGCGCGTTGGCCGCTCGGTTCAGTTCGTGGGCTTCTTCGAACAGTTGACGATTGCGTTCCAGAGCCAGTGCTCTGCAAGCCTTGATTTGCGCAGGAGTCGAGCATTCGTTCATGACCGTGACCTTGTTTGTGTCGGGGTTCCGTTTAATAGGCTGTTCACCGCAGGGGAACCGAACCTGCCGGGCCGCGCTGATGATTGGCGCGGTTAAAGTTGTGACCGTTGGGTCGCGCCTGGCGATCCATTTTTTTGCAGAAAAATCTTCGATAAATTTCAGCCAAGCGCAGCGGCTGAAGAATCAGCTTTTTCGTTGCTTCAGGCGTTCATAGCGCGCCAGCATCGGTTGTGTGCTGATGCCATGCAGCAGAATGCTCAGGGCCACCACCGACAAAGTGACGTCGGTGCAGACCTTGGCCACGTCGGAATCCAGGCCATGGTTCAGGGCGAAGAACAGATAGAACAGGCTGCCGATGCCACGAATGCCAAACCAGCCGATCAACAAACGCTGCGGCCCGCTGAGCAGGTTGCCCCACGGCATCAGCGCCACGCTCAGCGGGCGAATCAGGCAGAACAGCACCGCGCCGATCCACAGCGCGCGCCAATCCCAGTGGGCAATCAGCACGACGCCAAGCAGGGTCACCAGAAACACTTCCATCGCCCGCTCGACCAGACTGCCGAATGCGAGCATGTCGCCCATCATGATCCCGGCCGCGACCTGGCTGTCTTCCAGTTGTTCGGTGTCGCCATGCACGGCGTTTTCAGGTTCGATGTTCTGATGGCCGACCACCGGCTGCACCAGATGCTCGGCAGGGGCCTGAGTGATGCCGGTGGATTTCACTTCTTCCTGACGCAGGCCGAGGCCGGCAGCGAAGACCGCGAGGAAGCCGTAGCCGCCAATGGCGTCGGCCACCACGTAGGACAGCGCGATCAGCGCCAGCGTCAGGTAATCGTTCGGGCCGAGGGTGCTGTCCTCGTTGTGAATGCGCAGCAGCAGGGCGATCCGGCCGATGCCGCGACCCATCCAGTAACCGGTGAGCAAACCCGCCGGCACCGCCCACAAAAGGCTGCGAATTACCCAGTGCTGCCACTCGCCGGCGCTACCGTCACCGTGCAGCAACAGCAGGCCGAGAATGACGAAAGGGAAGGCCACGCCATCGTTGAGCCCGGCTTCACCGGAGAGGCCGAAGCGCACGCGGTCGACGTCCTGCGCATCATTGACCTGCACCAGCGCGGCGAGGACCGGGTCGGTCGGCGCCAGCATCGCGCCGATCAGCAGCGAAGGCGCCCACGCCAATTGCAGGCCCCAATGCAGCAACAGACACACGCCGATGATGCTCAGAATCATCACCGGCCCCGCCAGCCCGAAAGCAATGCGCCAAGTCTTGTTGCTCAGTGGCAAACGCAGCTTCAGACCGCAGACGAACAAGGAAAACAGCACCGCGACTTCCGTCAGGTGCTCCATCCACAAGGATGATTCTTCCAGCGACAGTTTCAGCAAGTCGAGGCCGCTGGGGCCGATGGCGATGCCTAGCAGCAGGCACACCGCCGAGGTGGTGACCGGCATCCAGCGCAACCATGACGATGTCAGGGCCAGCGTCAGCAGCACGGCGCCGAGCACCGCGACCCATACGCCGAAACTCATGACCGCTCACTGCAGTGAATTACCAAGGACAGGCGCACCGGCTCAGCTCACGGTCGTGCGCAGGTACTCGGGGATGAGCACGTTGAACCACAGCAGAATCATCGACACGAGCATGGTCACCAGCACCAGCAGGCCAACGCCCCACACGCACGCCGAATACAACAGGCCTTGTTCCTTGCGTTCATGCATGAAGGTCGGCAGGCCGACAAACAGCAGGAACGTCGAATAGATCGACGCGGCGCCGAGCACCAGAATCGCCAGCCAACGACTCGGGTATAGCCCGGCAATCCCGGCGAGGAAAAACGGCGTCACCGTGTAAGCGGCAAAACCGATGCATTGATTCAACGTTGGCCGCGCATCGAAGGAACGCGACATCCAGCGAATGAAGCCGCCAATGATCGCTACACCGGCCACGATCGTCACGTACAGCAACACGCTCAGTTGCAAGGCGCTGGCCGTGCTCAACCGCACGTTTTCACCGACGGCGAGGCTCCAACCGACTTGGGTGGTGCCAATGAACAGGCACACGGCCGGAATCAGCGCGAGCAGCAGCAGATGGGCGAGATAGTGGCGGGGATGGGTTTCTTCTTCGCGGCGGATATCGGTCCAGGCGAAGTTGGGTTGGGTGAAGAGTCTGACGAGGGGGGCGGACATGACAACCTCCTGTTCCTGATGGCCCGTAGGCGCTTACAGGTATGGAGGGATGCCATGCCGCTCGGGTTCAGTTTTTCTGCTGCACGGTTACAGCATCGGCTTGCCGCCGGTCACGCCGTAGCGCTGACCGGTGATGTAGCTGGCTTCATCGGAGGCCAGCAGCACGTAAATCGGCGCGACTTCCACCGGTTGGCCCGGACGGCCGAGCGGGGTGCTGCCGCCGAAATTCTGCACTTCCTCGTCGGGCATGGTCGAGACGATCAGCGGTGTCCAGATCGGGCCTGGGGCGACGCTGTTGACGCGAATTTCCTTCGGCCCGAGCATCTGCGCCAGACCGCCGGTGAAGTTGGCGATTGCACCTTTGGTGGTGGCGTAGGCCAGCAGGGTCGGCTTGGGCATGTCCGAATTGACCGAGCTGGTGTTGATGATCGAGGAACCGGGGCGCATGTGTTTGATCGCCGCCTGGCAGATCCTGAACATGGCCGTGATGTTCACATCGAAGGTCATCACCCATTCGTCATCGGGGATCTCTTCGAAGTTCTCGTGGGTCATCTGGAACGCGGCGTTGTTGACCAGCACGTCGATGCGGCCGAAGCGCTCGACGGTCTTGTCGACCAGCGCCTGGCACTGGGCTTTTTCGGCGATATCGCCCGGCAGCAGCAGGCACTGACGCCCGGCCTGTTCGACCCAGCGTGCGGTTTCCTTGGCGTCTTCGTGTTCATTCAAGTACGCCACGGCGACGTCGGCGCCTTCACGGGCGAAGGCAATCGCCACCGCGCGACCAATGCCGCTGTCAGCGCCAGTGATCAGCGCAATCTTGCCGGCGAGACGGCCGGAACCGACGTAGCTTTGCTCGCCGCAGTCTGGATACGGCTCCATTTTGCGTTGCGAGCCGGGCACCGGTTGGGCTTGTTTCGGGAAGGGTGGTTTTGGATAGTCAGTCATCGCAGGGTCTCCTGATTTCAAGGCCAGTGTTCCGGGTTGACCCGGTGGGTTTGCCTTGAGTTCGATTGGATTTGCGATGGATTTAGTTGGCTATGCAAAACCAATGTGGGAGCGAGCCTGCTCGCGAAAGCGATCTGTCAGACGATAAATATGTCGACTGACAGTACGCTTTCGCGAGCAGGCTCGCTCCCACAGGGGATCATTTACACAGGGGAATCTAGGGGCAGGATCAGAGATTGCGGTTAGCCAGCGCCCGCTCCATCCGCGCAATCCCTTCTTCCAGCAACGCCCTCGGGCAACCGAAGTTCAAGCGCACGAACTGCTGATGCTGGTCACCAAAATCGAGCCCGGCGCTAAGCCCGACCTTGCCCTGTTCGAGGAAGAACCGCTGCGGATCAGGCAGGTCCAGCGCCGTGCAATCGAGCCACGCCAGATACGTGCCCTGCGGCACGTTGATGGTCACGCCCGGCAGGCGCGTGCGCACTGCGTCAACCAGCCAGTCGCGGTTGGCCTGCAAATAGGTTTTCAGCTCGGCGAGCCACGGCCCGGCTTCGCTGTAGGCGACGCGGGTGGCTTCCATGCCCAGCGGGTTGACGCTGTCGACCATGCCGCAGCGAGCGTGGTTGACGCGTTCGCGCAGAGCGGCGTCCTGAATGATCATGAACGAGGTCTTCAGACCGGCGATGTTGTAGGCCTTGCTCGCCGACATCAGGGTGATCGTGCGTTTGGAAATCTCGGGGCTCAGCGATGCGGTAGGTATGTGCACGCGGCCGTCGAAGCACAGCTCGGCGTGGATTTCGTCGGAGATGATCCACGCGTCCTGCGCTGCGCAAATGTCTGCGATGGCCTGCAACTCCTCACGGTCGAAGACCTTGCCGATCGGGTTGTGCGGGTTGCTCAACAGCAGGGCGCCGCCGCCTTTCAGCGACTCGCGCAGTGCGTCCAGCGGCGTGGCGTAAGTGCCATCGGCCTGGGCGTTGAATTCCAGCTCGACCTTGTTCAGGCCCCAATGCCCCGGCGCATGACGCAGTGGCGGGTAGTTCGGCACTTGCACGACGACATTCTGCTGCGCCTGGACCAAAGCCTTCAGCGCCATGTTGAAGCCGGATTCCACGCCCGGCAGGAAGATCAGCTCCTGCGGTTTGACCTGCCATGAATACTTGTTCCACAGGTCGGCGACGATGGCTTCGCGCAGGTTGTCCTGGGCCACGCTGTAACCGAGCAGCGGGTGCAGCAGGCGCTGTTGCAAGGCTTCGACGATGACCGGCGGCGCGGCGAAATCCATGTCAGCGACCCACATCGGCAACACATCGGCCGGGTAGCGGCTCCACTTGGTGCTGCCAGTGTGGTGGCGGTCGAAGAGCTGATCAAAATCGAAAGTCATGCGCGGTCTCGTCAAGGCGGAGTTGGTTCTGCCGGACATTCTATGCGCAACGCCATCTGTGTGGGAGCGAGCCTGCTCGCGAATACGTCGGGTCAGGCCGCATCGAGTTGAATGACCCAGCGCTTTCGCGAGCAGGCTCGCTCCCACAGGGGGGTGTGCACTGGCTGGAAATCCGGGCCAGACACCCGACGGTCGGTTTTCACACAATCGGCAAGGTCTTTGTCTACAGTGAAAAAGTCGGCGCCAAGGCGTCGCAACCGTGATTGTCCAGATAAAGCCCGGCACAAGTACCGGGTTCCACCTGATCAGGAGTGCACGATGGATCTCAGCCGTCGTCAGTTCTTCAAGGTCGCCGGTATCGGCCTTGCAGGCTCAAGCCTGGGCGCGTTGGGCATGGCCCCGACGGCGGCCTTCGCCGAGCAGGTGCGTCACTTCAAGCTCGCCCACACCCGTGAAACCCGCAACACCTGCCCGTATTGCTCGGTCGGTTGCGGCTTGATCATGTACAGCCAGGGCGATGCCGGCAAGAACGTGGCGCAAAACATCATTCATATCGAAGGCGATTCCGACCACCCGGTCAATCGCGGCACCCTGTGCCCGAAAGGCGCGGGCCTGCTCGACTTCATTCACAGCCCCGGCCGCTTGCAGTATCCGCAGGTGCGCAAGCCCGGCAGTAATGAATGGACGCGCATCGGCTGGGACGAAGCCCTCGATCGCATCGCCGACCTGATGAAGACCGACCGCGACGCCAACTTCATCGAGAAAAATGCCAATGGGCAAACGGTGAATCGCTGGCTGACCACCGGTTTCCTCGCGGCATCGGCGGCATCCAACGAAGCTGGCTACATTACTCAGAAGGTGATTCGCAGCCTCGGTCTGCTGGGGTTCGATAACCAGGCGCGTGTCTGACACGGCCCGACGGTGGCAAGTCTTGCCCCGACGTACGGCCGTGGTGCCATGACCAACACCTGGACCGATATCGCCAACGCGAACCTGATCCTGGTGATGGGCGGCAACGCAGCAGAAGCGCATCCGTGCGGCTTCAAATGGGTGACCGAGGCCAAGGCGCACAACGCCGCGCGGCTGATCGTGGTCGATCCGCGTTTTACCCGGACCGCTTCGGTGGCCGACTATTACGCGCCGATCCGCACCGGCACCGACATCGCCTTCATGGGCGGGCTGATCAATTACCTGCTGACCGAGGACAAGATCCAGCACGAATACGTGCGCAATTACACCGACGTGTCGTTCATCGTCAAAGCCGGTTATGGCTTCGAAGACGGCCTGTTCAGCGGCTATGACGCAGAAAAGCGCAGCTATACCGACAAGTCCGGCTGGGGCTACGAGTTCGCCGAGGACGGTTTCGTCCGCGTCGACCCGACCCTGCAAGACCCGCGCTGCGTCTATCAACTGATGAAGCAGCATTACAGCCGCTACAACATCGACCTGGCCAGCCAGATCTGCGGCATGCCGGTCGACGCGATGCAGAAAATCTGGGAAGAGATCGCCACCTGCTCGACACCGGGCAAGACCATGACGATTCTCTACGCCCTCGGCTGGACGCAGCACTCGATCGGCGCGCAGATCATCCGCAGCGCGGCGATGGTGCAACTGCTGTTGGGCAACGTCGGCATGCCCGGCGGCGGCGTCAACGCTTTGCGCGGGCACTCGAACATCCAGGGCCTGACCGACCTCGGCCTGCTGTCCAACGCCTTGCCCGGCTACCTCACGCTGGCCAGCGACAGCGAGCAGGACTACGGCCAGTTCATCTTCAAGCGCACGCAGGTTCCGCTAAGACCGGGGCAGCTTTCGTATTGGCAGAACTACAGCAAATTCCACGTCAGCCTGATGAAATCCTGGTACGGCGCCAACGCCACCGCCGAGAACAACTGGCTGTTCGACCATTTGCCGAAGCTCGACATCCCCAACTACGACGTGCTGAAAATGTTCGACCTGATGAGCCAGGGCAAGGTCAACGGTTACTTCTGCCAAGGCTTCAATCCGATCGCGGCGTTACCGGACAAGAACCGCGTGATGGGCGCATTGGCCAAGCTCAAGTGGTTGGTGGTGATGGACCCGCTGGCCACCGAAACCTCGGAGTTCTGGCAGAACGTCGGGCCGTACAACGATGTGAAAACCGCTGAAATCCAGACCGAAGTCATTCGCCTGCCGACCACCTGTTTTGCCGAGGAAGACGGCTCGCTGGTCAACAGCAGCCGCTGGCTGCAATGGCACTGGAAGGGCGCCGACGGCCCCGGCGAAGCGCAGACCGACATTCGCATCATGAGCGAACTGTTCCTGCGCCTGCGCCAGCGTTATCAGAGCGAGGGCGGCAAGTTTCCCGATCCGCTGCTGAAACTGTCGTGGCCGTACAAGATCCCTGACGAGCCTTCGCCGGAAGAACTGGCGCGGGAAATCAACGGCAGCGCTGTCAGCGATTTCACCGATGCCAGCGGCGTTACGGTCAAGGCCGGTACGCAACTGGCCGGCTTCGGTTTGCTCAAGGATGACGGCAGCACCGCGTCCGGTTGCTGGATCTTCGCCGGCAGCTGGACCGAGGCCGGCAACCAGATGGCCCGGCGTGATAACGCTGACCCATACGGCATGCACCAGCATCAAGGCTGGGCGTGGGCATGGCCGGCCAATCGGCGAATCCTCTACAACCGCGCCTCTTCGGACCCGGCGGGCAAACCGTGGGATCCGAAAAAGCGGCTGGTGTGGTGGAATGGCAAGACCTGGACCGGCACCGATGTGCCGGACTACAAGGCCGACGTGCCGCCGGAAGCTGGGATGAATCCGTTCATCATGAACCCCGAGGGCGTTGCGCGGTTCTTCGCCGTCGACAAGATGAACGAAGGCCCATTCCCTGAGCACTACGAGCCGTTCGAAACGCCGATCGGCATCAACCCGCTGCACCCGCAGAACAAGAAGGCCACCAGCAACCCGGCGGCGCGGATCTTCGATTCGGTCTGGGAAACCCTCGGCGAAGCCAAGGACTTCCCGTACGCCGGCACCAGTTACCGGCTCACCGAGCATTTCCACTTCTGGAGCAAGCACTGCAAGTTGAACGCGATCGCTCAGCCCGAGCAATTCGTCGAAATCGGCGAGGTGCTGGCGAACGAGAAGGGCATCGCTGCCGGTGATCGCGTGCGGGTCAGCTGCAAGCGCGGGTTTATCGAGGCGGTGGCGGTAGTGACGAAAAGGATCCGGCCGCTGCAGGTCAACGGCCAGGTCGTGCATCAGATCGGCATCCCGCTGCACTGGGGTTTCACCGGCCAGACGCGCCACGGTTACCTGACCAACACCCTGGTGCCGTTCCTCGGTGATGGCAACACTCAGACCCCGGAATCCAAGTCATTCCTGGTCAACGTGGAGAAACTGTAAATGGCCAGCCAAGACATCATTGCCCGCTCGGCCACCACCACTGTGCCGCCGTCGGTGAGGACTCAGCAGGGCGTTGCCAAGCTGATCGACACCACCAAATGCATCGGTTGCAAGGCCTGCCAGGTCGCCTGCTCGGAATGGAACGAGTTGCGCGACGAGGTCGGCCACAACCACGGCACCTACGACAATCCGCAGGATCTGACGGCGGATTCGTGGACGCTGATGCGCTTCACCGAGCACGAAACCGACGCCGGCAACCTTGAGTGGCTGATCCGCAAGGACGGCTGCATGCACTGCGCCGAGCCCGGTTGTCTGGCCGCGTGCCCGAGCCCCGGGGCGATCATTCAGCACGCCAACGGCATCGTCGATTTCGATCAGGACCACTGCATCGGCTGCGGCTATTGCATCACCGGTTGCCCGTTCAACATCCCGCGCATTTCGCAGAAGGATCACAAGGCCTACAAATGCACCCTATGTTCTGACCGCGTGGCGGTGGGGCTGGAGCCGGCCTGCGTGAAAACCTGTCCGACCGGCGCCATCGTCTTCGGCACCAAGGAGGACATGAAAGAGCACGCCGCTGAACGCATCGTCGACCTGAAGAGCCGTGGCTTTGAAAACGCTGGTTTGTACGACCCGGCAGGCGTCGGCGGCACCCACGTGATGTACGTGCTGCACCACGCCGACACGCCGAAAATCTACGCCGGTTTGCCGGACCATCCGGCGATCAGTCCGCTGGTGGGTTTGTGGAAAGGCATCAGCAAACCCCTCGGCCTGCTGGCGATGGGCGCGGCGGTGCTGGCCGGGTTCTTCCACTACGTGCGCATCGGGCCGAATCGTGTCGAGGAGGATGAACATCCGACGCCACCCGACACCTCAGTGCACGTGGTCGATCCGGCGGTGCACACCTTCGATCCACGCGGTGAGGAGCGGCCATGAGCAACAAGACGATCCTGCGTTACAGCGCCAACCAGCGCACCAATCACTGGCTGGTGGCGATCCTGTTTTTCATGGCCGGGTTGTCCGGGCTGGCGTTGTTTCATCCGTCGCTGTTCTGGCTGAGCAACCTGTTCGGCGGCGGCACCTGGACGCGGATTCTGCACCCGTACATGGGCATCGCCATGTTCGTGCTGTTCCTCGGTCTGGTGTTCAGCTTCTGGCGCACCAATTTCTTCATCGCCAATGACCGCCAGTGGCTGCGGCGGATCAACCGGGTGATGGTCAACGACGAGGAAAGCGTGCCGCCGGTGGGTAAATACAACGCCGGGCAGAAGTTGCTGTTCTGGACTTTACTGCTGTGCATGCTCGCGTTGCTGTTCACCGGGCTGGTGATCTGGCGCGCATGGTTCAGCGCGTATTTCGGCATCACCACCCTCCGCTGGGCCATGCTGTTGCATGCGCTGGCCGGGTTCGTGCTGGTGCTGAGCATCATCGTGCACATCTACGCCGGTTTGTGGATCAAGGGTTCGGTCGACGCCATGTTGCATGGCTGGGTCAGTCGGCCGTGGGCAAAGAAACACCATGCACTGTGGTACCGCGAGGTGACCCGCGACGAACAGCCTCGGGACCTGCCCGAGCGACCGCTGACGAAAAAGGGCTGACTTTTGCCAAGCATTCTTGAACCTGGGGAAATCGAGGCGGCGGCCAGTTCGCCGCCGTTTCTGTACCTGCCACCACGTAACCTGTTTGCCCTGCGTGCCGAGCGCCTTGAGCGTCTGGCCGAGGGCAATGGGTTGGCGGATTATCTGCGGCTGATGGCCGGTTTGTGCCGGGCGCAGCAGCAGGTCTTCGACGATCCGCCGCTGACCGCGCCGTTTGATGCGCAACGTTTCGAAGCCTGTCAGCAGCACGGTCTGCCGCCGTTCGCCGCAGACACCCTGGTGCGCGAGGATGCCTGGCAGCCGTGGCTGGATGCCTTGCTGCAGCGCTATGCGCCCGGCGATCAGCCGGCGGTCATCGACGCGCTGGACACGCTGCGCGCCGCCAGTCCCGGCCAGTTGCGCGCGTGGGCGGTGGCGTTGGTCAGCGGTCAGTATTCGCTGGTGCCGGTGGCGCTGGTGCCGTTTCTCGGCGCCGCGCTGCAAACCGCGTGGAGCCACTGGCTGCTCAGCGTGCCGCAGCTGCAACTCAAACCCGGCGACAGCCTCAGCCAATGCCCGGCCTGTGGTTCGCCGGCCATGGCCGGGGTCATTCGCCATCGCGGCAAGCACAACGGTTTGCGCTATCTGGTGTGTTCGCTGTGCGCCTGCGAATGGCATGTGGTGCGGGTCAAGTGCGTGTATTGCGAGCAGAGCAAAGGCCTCGAGTACCTGAGCCAGGAAGACGATCGGCACAGCGCCGAACAGGCCCCGCTGCGCGCCGAAGTCTGCCCCAGCTGCAACAGCTACCTGAAATTGCTCTATTTGGAGAACGATGCCGAAGCCGAGGCGTTGTCGGCAGATCTCGGCAGTTTGCTGCTGGACATGCGTCTGGCCCAGGACGGCTATCAGCGTCTGGCGCCCAATCTGCTGCTGGCGCCGGGAGACGACTGACCAGAGCAAAATTGTGGGAGAGGGGTGTGCTCCCACAGGTCTATGTGCCGAATCACAAAGCCCGGTCAGCCCCCGATTTCCCTGTGGGAGCGAGCCTGCTCGCGAAGGCGTCAGGTCAGCCACATCCACACTGACTGACACACCGCTTTCGCGAGCAGGCTCGCTCCCACAGGGATTGGCGGTGACCAACAATGTTCATTCCTCCCCGAATCCCTGTGGGAGCTGGCTTGCCAGCGATTGGTCAGCAAATCCACCGCCTTCTTTGACTGACCCACCGCAATCGCTGGCAAGCCAGCTCCCACAGATGTTGTGCCGGACCACAAAACCCCTGTGGGAGCGAGCCTGCTCGCGAAGTCGTCAGGTCAGCGACAACCACACCAACTGACACACCGCTTTCGTGAGCAGGCTAGCTCCGGCAGTGCGTCTACACTTCTGAAACCCTTTCGGGAGCAAGCTTGCTACCAAAAGGGATTGTTTCAGTGAAATCAGGAGTGGCTGATGTCTTCCAGCGTTGCCCTGCGGTTGCCGTCCATTGATGGCTTGTTGCGTCACCCGGCGTGCGTGCCGTTGGCCGAGCGCTACGGCCGGGATTCTTTGCTGACGGGCCTGCGTCAGTTGCTCGATGAGCTGCGGCCCGGCGTGTTGAGCGGGCAATTGGCGGCTGTGGAGATCGGCCCCGAAGTGCTCGCCGGCCGCGTCGGCGAGCGCTTGGCGCAACAGCAGCGCAGCCAGGTGCGCCGGGTATTCAATCTGACCGGCACGGTGCTGCACACCAATCTCGGTCGCGCCTTGCTGCCCGAAGAAGCCATCGAAGCAGTGCAGATGGCCGCGCGCTATCCGCTGAATCTCGAGTTCGACTTGGCCAGCGGCAAGCGCGGTGATCGTGACGATCTGATCGAAGGCCTGATCCGCGAACTGACCGGCGCCGAAGCCGTCACCGTGGTCAACAACAATGCCGCCGCCGTGCTGCTGACCCTTAACAGCCTCGGCGCGCGCAAGGAAGGCATCATCTCGCGCGGTGAACTGATCGAGATCGGCGGCGCTTTCCGCATTCCCGACATCATGGCCCGCGCCGGCGTGCGCCTGCATGAAGTCGGCACCACCAACCGCACCCATGCCCGCGATTACCAAGCGGCAATCAGTCCGCGCAGCGGTTTGATCATGCGCGTGCATGCCAGCAACTACAGCATCGAAGGCTTCACCGCGCGGGTGCCGACCGCTGAACTGGCCGAGTTGGCTCACGCCCATGGCTTGCCGTTGCTGGAAGATCTGGGCAGCGGCAGTCTGCTCGACCTGACCCGCTGGGGTTTGCCGGCGGAACCGACGGTGCGGCAGGCGCTGCTCGATGGTGCCGACATCGTTACCTTCAGCGGCGACAAATTGCTTGGCGGGCCGCAGGCCGGATTGATAGTCGGGCGCAAGGAGCTGATCGCGAAGATCAAGAAAAATCCATTGAAACGCGCACTGAGGGTCGACAAGTTGACCCTGGCCGCGCTGGAGGCGGTGCTCGGTCTGTACCGCGATCCTGATCGCCTCGCCGAACGACTGCCGAGTCTGCGCCTGCTGACCCGCCCGCAAGCCGAGATCTTCGCTCAGGCTTTACGCTTGCAGCCCTTGCTGGCCGAAATCCTGGGACCAGCCTGGCAAGTCAGCGCCGTCGAAGCCTTGGGCATGATCGGCAGCGGCAGCCAACCGGTGGCGCGTCTGCCGAGCGCGGCGCTGTGTTGTCGCCCGCAGGTATCGAAGCGTTGGCGCGGGCGCTATTTATTGAATCTCGACGCAGCGTTACGCGGCTTGCCGATCCCGGTCCTCGGGCGAATCGGCGACGATGCGCTGTGGCTCGATCTGCGTCAGCTCGACGATGAGCCAGCGTGGCTGGCGCAGTTGCCGCAATTGCAGGTCGACCGGTGATCGTCGGCACAGCGGGGCACATCGACCATGGCAAGACCTCGCTGTTGCAGGCGCTGACCGGGCAAACCGGCGACCGCCGCCCGCAGGAGCGCGAACGCGGCATGACCATCGACCTCGGTTATCTCTACGCCGAACTCGCAGCGGGCGTCGGGCTGACCGGCTTCATCGACGTGCCCGGCCACGAAAAATTCACCCACAACATGCTCGCCGGTGCGCAGGGCATCGATCTGGTGTTGCTGGTGGTCGCGGCCGACGACGGCGTGATGCCGCAGACCCGCGAACATCTGGCGATCGTTGAACTGCTCGGCATTCCTCGCGCGCTGGTGGCGATCACCAAACGCGATCGGGCGGGAGCGGGCAGGGTGGAAGAGGTGCAGCGTCAGGTGCTGGATCTGCTTGCGTCGGGGCCGTTTGCTGATGCGCCGATTTTTGCCGTGTCGAGTGTGAACGGGCAGGGCGTCGATGAGTTGCGCGCGGCGTTGTTGCTGGCGCAAAACGAGGTGCAGGCGCGCAGTTGCGACGGCGGCTTTCGCCTGGCGATCGATCGGGCGTTCAGCGTGGCTGGCGCGGGGATTGTAGTCACGGGCACAGCGTTGTCGGGCACGGTTGCGGTTGGCGACAAACTTGTCTTGGGGCCTGCGGGCAAATCGGTGCGCATCCGTGGCCTGCACGCGCAAAACCAGGCCGCCGAACGAGCTTTCGCTGGCCAACGCGTGGCGCTGAACCTGAGCGGTGAACGTCTGGAACTGGCGCAGATTCACCGTGGCCATTGGCTGCTGGCGGACTGGCTGCATGCGCCAACCCAGCGCATCGACATCGAGTTTCAGCTGTTGCCCGGCGAGCGCACCTTCGAACACTTTCACCCGGTGCATCTGCACCTCGGCACCCACGATGTCATCGCACGAGTTGCATTACTGCAAGGGCCGCGCCTGAGCCCCGGCGAGCGCATGTTCGCGCAATTGCTGATCAACGCGCCGGTGCACGCAGTGAAAGGCGATCGACTGATCCTGCGCGACGCCAGCGCCCAGCGCACCCTCGGCGGCGGCGTCGTCCTCGACCCGTTCGCCCCGTCCCGCCAGCGCCGCAGCCCGGAACGCCTTGCGCAACTGCAGACCCTCGCTCTGAGCGTCAGCCTCGAACAAGCCCTGCCGGCGCTGCTCAACCACAGCCCCGGCGGCCTCGACCCGCAACGCCTCGAACGCCAGTTCAACCGCCCGCGCCCGCAGTGGTCGCTGGCGGAAAACATCCGCCTGATCGACACCCGCCAAGGTCCGCTGCTGTTCAACGTGCAGCGCTGGGGCCAGTTGAAATTCACCTTGCTCGAACAACTGGCGCGATTCCACGAACAGGAACCCGACCAGATGGGGCCGGACCGCGATCGTCTGCGCCGCTTCAGCGCGCTGGCGCTGGAACGCTCGACCTTCATCAGCCTGCTCGACCAACTGCTCAACGCCGGCTCCATCCTCGCCAGCGGCCCCTGGCTGCACCTGCCCGACCATCAGGTGCGCCTGAATGCCGACGACGAAATCCTCTGGCAGCAATTACAACCGTTGTTCGAACAGGCCGGTTTCGACCCGCCGTGGGTCCGCAACGCGGCGAAAATGCTCGGCGAAGACGATGCCAGCGTCCGCCTGCTGCTGCGCAAACTCGCACGCCTTGGCCTGATGCACCAGGTGGTGCGCGACCTGTTCATCAGCGACATCGTCCTGAGGCAAATGGCAGCGCTGCTGCTGAAACTCGCCGAAGAAAATCCGGCAATTGAAGTGACAACCTTCCGCGATGCGCTAGGCTTGGGACGCAAACGCTGTATTCAGTATCTGGAATATTTCGACCGACTCGGCCTGACCCGCCGCCTCGGCGAATCCCGCCAGATCCGCCCAGACAACGCGCTGGCCAACGCCTGCGCACCCTGAGTTCAGGAAGACAATCGCGCCCGGTGGCGCGGCCGGGCTTCAAACCCGGTTGGGGACGGCATCCGTTCCCGGGCAGGTTCGACTCCGGCTGTCTTCCGCCAGTTTCCCCAGAGCAAAAGATCGCAGCCTTTGGCAGCTCCTACATCGATTTGTAGGAGCTGACGAAGGCTGCGATCTTTTGATTTTCGGTGATACGAGAAGGTCAGAGATTGCGCTGCGCTTCCATCCGGTCATGCAAGATTCTGATTATCGCGATCCCATAGGCGGTGATTCGAAAATAAATCATGTGACTCTCCACGCTGCAGCGTCGGTAACCGGGGCGGATAGCGTCGCATGCGGGTGCTGTTTTGGGACGATCAGCCAACTGCTCGAAAGACTCAGTCAGGATGTCGATGTAGCGATTGGCCTGATCCAAACCCCATTGTTGAGCTGTATAGGTCCAGATAGCCTCAAGATCCGCTTCGGCGGCGGGGGTAAGTCGGTATTCAGCCATGCGCCCTCAACATTTTCTTTTTGAAAGCATCAGCATCGAAAGGCCGGGGGGCACCACTGGATTCTCCTTCTCGAAGGGCTGCGCGGACGGTTTCCAGTTCAGCGTTTCGCTCTTGCTCTCGACGGATCAAATCGCGGATATATTCGCTATCGTTGGTGTAATGTCCCGCTTCTATTTGAGCTTTGATCCAATGGTCTTGCTGGTCAGTCACGGTTATGGTTTTGCGTACGGTAGCCATGATCGGGCCCTTTGCGGATGGGGAACTTTGCGCAAATTATCATACTAATGGTGCGCTAACGAGTATAAGCCTAGCCGTTACAAGAACGAATCACAGCCTTCGGAAGCTCATGCGTATATCGCTCGAACTGCCGCAGGCTGCATTTTCAGACCCGCAACCGCATCTGCTGCCCGAGCACATCCATCGGGTTAAATAAATCCGTCCCTTTGTGATCGCGAGCAGGCTCGCTACCCCAAGTTCCTTCAGTGGTCGCAAAGTTTGCGTCCGACCAGGATCAATGTGGGAGCGAGCCTGCTCGCGAAGAGGCCGGCACGGGCATCGCATAACTCAGCCGGCCCGCATTAGCCCGGCAACTCCAGATTATCCAGCACCCGATTCACCGCCAGTTCCCCAAGCATGATCAGTTGCGCAATCCCCATCAGCGTCCGGCGCTGGGATGGCTTGACCAGCCCGGCGAATTCCTGGGCGATGGTTTTGGCCGAGGCGAGGGTTTCGCAGGCGTTGGCCAGCAGGTCTTCGTTTTTGGTGTCGGCGGTGACGGCGTACATGGCGCGGGGGCTGAACGGCGGTGGGGTTGAGCCGGGTGGGCAGAGGTAGTGGTCGAGGGCGCGGTCGGCGGCTTGGTGGAGTTTTTTGGAGTCGAGGGATTCGTAGGGGGAGGTGGGATCGGTTTCGGGTGGGTTGGGTGTTGGTTTGATCATGATAAAGCTCCTATTAAGTGGAGCCGTCAGGCACTGTCGCTAAACAGTAGGTGGCGGCTGTACGCAGGTTAGCGAACCGGTTATAGGCACCCGGCAGACCCGAAGGTCTCCCGCATACAGCCACCATAGCGCAGTCGCAGAATTGAACCTGCGACGAAGCATGGACCGCTGATGCACCTAATTAAGATCCGGGTCGCTAAACCCGATCGCTGATTCGTCAGCGACCGCACCACAATAGAACCCGCCCTCAAGGCGCACAAGCCGGCGGATTCTGGCGTAGCTGTAGGCAACGGCGCAAGGATTTGTAGCCTTGAGACCGTATCCGCAGGTGTCTTTTAAACAGCTTCGTTTAAATCAAAGAATTGCGCCGAACCTGATGGCCTCTTCGCGAGCAGGCTCGCTCCCTCATTGCAATTCATTGCGCCGCAGTCCACCGCACCAGCCCCCATCACCCAGCCTCACGGCTGATACGGAATCACCTTGTCCCGGTCCATTTCCACCAACAACTGGTCGAGCATCTGCCGTTTGTTCTCGACCCCGGGAATCGGCACATACCACGTCATCACGCTCCAGCCTTCGCGGGAGTAGTTGTAGGTTTTGAGCAGTTGGCCATCCTTGAAGACCGAGCCGCGCAGGTTGTCCTGGTAGTGGTAGGGCATCGGGAAGGTGAACAGGGTGAAAACGTTGACCAGCGCCAGCCAGTTGACCTTGCCGTCGCTGGGTTCGGTGATCAACAGGCTGTAGCCGTTGCGGGTGTAACCGCCGTCGAGCATCGAGAACGCGCCGGTCTTTTTCAGGACGCTGACGGTTTCGCGCTGATGCTGCTCGTCGATGCGCGTATACGCCGGCCCCATGCCTAGCGTGACCGGCACGTAGGCCTGATCGGCATGGTAATCGAGCGGCTGCAAGGTGTTGGCGCAGCCGCCCAGCATCAGCGAGGCACAGAGCAGGCCGGCGACTTTTATCATCGCGCGGCTCATTGCGCGACTGCCGGGATCAGCCGGTCCTGCTGCACATCCTGCGCGAAGGCGCGGGCGATGCGGCCGAGGTTCTGTTCGCGCATCTCGCCGCCCTGATCCAATAGCCAGACGTATTTTTGAGTGATGTTGCGATAGGTGTATTGCTTCAGTCGCTTGTCACCCTGGTACACGGTGAATTCGGTTTGCGTATCGAATTCGTTCGACAGCGGCAGCAAGAACAACGTCGCGGTGCTCAGCAGAATCACCGGAAACGGCGGCAGGTGACGTTCCACATTGAGTTTGACCTGCACGTTGTACTCGTCAGCTTTACCGCTGCCGGTTTCGATGGTGCGGAACACACCGGTCTGACGCAGGTGGTTGCGCAGGCTGGAGCCGTTTTCCGGGTCATCGACCATAACGTGAATCGGCTGCAGATAATCCTGAGCGTCCGTAAGCGTACGCTCGGGCAAGGTGTTGGTCGCCGCGCAACCGGTCAACAGAGCGGCGGCGGTGAGGGCGATGATTTTTTTCATGGTTTGGCGTCCACGGCAATACCCGGGATGGGGCCGGTGAAGATGTAGGGCTGAGCACTGTTCAGGTCGAGTTTCAGCGGTTGCAGCGTTGGCAATCCTGGCGCCAGACGTTGCGCAATCAGCGCATCGCGGGCGTTCTGATCACTCCAGCGGAACGCGCAGAAACCGGCTGTCAGGCAGAACGAGCGGAACTCGCCGATGTAATAGGCCTTGCCGGGTTCCAGGCGCATCGGCAGGTTGAATTTCTCCCGCGCCTCTCTCGAGGTGAAAACAGTGCCTAGCCCAGGTTGATAACGTGCGGAAAAGAACTGGAAATCATAGAACTCGTAATCGCCCGGCTTCAGGGGAAGCACGAATACGCTCGCTGCGCCGACACCGTCCTGAACATCCTGCGGCGTGGAGTAAGCGCCGGCCATTTTCCAGACGCCGGCCGCACCGTATTCGGAACCGCGTTTGCGGAAAAAGATTCGCTGGTTGTCAGCGGCTGATTGCTTGAGTGATTGCGGCCCGATTGAGCCAACGAGATAACTGACTGGCTCGCTTGCCTTGGGTTGCAAGGGTTCGCTGACCCAGGAAGCGCTTTCGGTAATGCAGCCGCTGAGCGTCGCGGCGAGCACGACGGCCGCTCCGAGTTTGAATAGCTGAAACATGTACATCCCTGAATCTGCTTGCGTTGATTGACTACAAACAGGAAGGTCAATCAATGCCTTCCTGGCTTGGCTTTTTATGCGGGGGCGCAGAATAAACGAGGTGATGGCACTTGGCTAGCCGCTGTAGGCGCTGCGGTACGCTGAAATCATTTGATTTTGATCTCAAGGAGCAAACTCATGGTTTGTGGCCGACGCAGGAACCTGTGGGCGGGTTGATCGTTTTACCTCAAAAACCCAACGGGTACTGAACGACCACGTAAATCCGGTCAATGTCATCCCCAGCCTGCGCTTCGTTGGCGCGGTGGGTGACGTGCGATAGCTGCACCGACAGATCCTTTGCGGTGCCGGATTGCACGACATATTTCAGGTCGATGTCGCGTTCCCAGTGTTTGCCGCCATCACCCTGTTGCGGTTGGTAGACGCCACTGTCGGCGTCGAACGGGTTGTAGGCGCCGCCCTTCGGCGCGTGCGTGCCGTCGATGTGGCTGCCGCTGACGTAGCGGGTCATGAAGTTCAGGCCGGGGATGCCGAAGGCGCCGAGGTCGAGGTCGTAGCGGGCTTGCCAGGAGCGTTCGTTGGCGCCGTTGAAGTCGGCGTATTTGATCGAATTGGCGAGGTAGATCGAGTCGCCGCCGACGAAATCGAACGGCGTGTCGCCATTGATCCGCTGCCAGCCGAGCATCACCGCGTGCGCGCCGAAGCTGTATTTGCCGGAGAGGCTAAGGGCGGTGTTATCGATCTCGCCGGCCACTGCGCGGCCGGTGTCGCGGGTGTGGTAGAGGTTGGCGTCGAGCAGCACGCCGGACTGTTTGAAGTGCAGGTTGCCGTAATACTGGTGCCAGGTGTCGCTAAGTTCGGAGGCGTAGAGTGCGCCGCCGATCGGGCTTGAGCTGAACAGATCGGCACCGACGAAGCTGATGCCGCCCGCTTCGGTGTTGGCGCCGTAGCCGTAGAAATCGCCTTGGCCGGAAGAGCTGTCCTGGTTCTTGAATGCGGTGAAGTGTCCGGCGACCAGATTGACGTTATTGAACTCGGCGCTGTTGAGCAAAAAGCCTGTGGCGTATTCCGGTTGCAGGCGTTTGTCGGAGGTGTCGAAGACCGGGGTTTCTACGGTCATTTCACCGAAGGCCAGAGTGGTGCGTGAGATTCTGAGCTTGAACGCACCGCCGGCGCTGGAATAGTCGTTTTCGCTGCGACCATCGCTGTCGACGGGTAGCAGACCGGTGCCTGAGTGGCCCTTGCCGCCGTCGAGTTTCAGGCCGGCGAAGGCGTGGGCGTCGATGCCGAAACCGACAGTGCCTTCGGTGAAACCGGATGAGAAGTTACCGATAAAACCCTGTGCCCATTCCTGTTTGTAGTTTTTCCCGGAGGGCGTGGGCGAGCGATAGTCGTTGCTCAGGTAGAAGTTGCGCAGCAGGACTTCGCTTTGGGCGTCGTCGAAGAAGCCATTGGCGTGGGCGGCGCCGGTCAGACCGCAGAGCATGGCGAGCAAAGTGAGGCGGGAGGGGGCGCGGTTGATCATGGTCAGGGCCGGTGGTAACAGGATGGCGCTGATGATCGGCGGATTGGCCTGGAAAGGATTGGGCCGGTGTGCTGAGTTGGCGGCCTTCACACCAAACCCTGTGGGAGCGAGCCTGCTCGCGAAAGCGGTGTGTCAGTCAGCATTTGCGTTAACTGACACTCCGCATTCGCGAGCAGGCTCGCTCCCACAGTTTGAATCGGGGTAGTCAATTAGAACTGTGGCGGCTGTCCGGCCGCCATCGCTGGCAAGCCAGCTCCCACAGGGATTGCGGGTGTACACATCAGAGGCGATCACCCGCGCATATTGTGGGAGCGAGCCTGCTCGCGAAAGCGGTGTGTCAGTCAGCATTTTCGTTAACTGACACTCCGCATTCGCGAGCAGGCTCGCTCCCACAGTTTGAGTCGGGGTAGTCAATTAGAACTGTGGCGGCTGTCCGGCCGCCATCGCTGGCAAGCCAGCTCCCACAGGGTTTGTGGGAGCTGACACAGTGCATTAAGCCAGCGGCGGTGTACGCGGTGGGATCTGGCGTTTGCTGCCGGTGGATTCGAAAGCGGCGGCGAAGCGCAGCAGGTTCGAGTCGTCGTAGGCGCGGCCGGCGAAGGTCAGGCCGACGGGCATGCCGATGTCGGCCATCACGCCCATGGGCACGGTGACGGTCGGTACGCCGAGGTGGCGGATCGCGAGGTTGCCGTTGGCCACCCAGACGCCGTTGCTCCAGGCGATGTCGGCCGAAGCAGGATTGACATCCGCATCCGCCGGGCCGACGTCAGCGACGGTCGGGAACAGCACGGCGTCGAGGCCGAGGCTGTCCATCCAGTCTTCGAGGTCAATGCGTCGGGTCTGCTCCAGACCGCGCAGGCCATCAGGCACGGTTGGGATTTCATTCCACGGCGTGATGCCGCGCTCGGCCATGCGCACGTACTCGTCCATGCCGGCGGCCAGATCACCTTCGCGGTTGGGCAGGGTGCCCGGGTCGTGCGGGAAGATCTTCGGCCCGTCGACATCGACCAGACGATTAAGCTTCGGGTCACCGTTGGCCTGCAGGAAGTCGTCGAACGCCCAGGCAGTCAGATCCCACAGTTCATGATGCAGAAACTCTTTCGACACCAGCCCACGGGTGAACACGGTTGGCGCGCCAGGGCGGTCGCCTTCGCAGTTGGAGACCAGCGGGAAATCGGTTTCGACGACTTCGGCGCCAGCGGCTTCGAGGGCCTGACGCGCTTGCTGCCACAGGTCGATTACCGAAGCGCGGGTGTTGATGCGCTGGCCGGTCGGGCCGCCGATGCCGGGGGCTTCGCTGGTGCCGGCGTCCGGGTCGGCATTGATATACATGCGCGGAATGGCGAAGCGTTTGCCCGCCAGCGCTTTGGCGTCGGCGGCCAGTTCGCTGTATGCAGCCGGGCGCACTTCGCTGACGCGCGGGATCGGCACCCACGGTTGCAAGCGCCAGAGGTCGCCACGGGTATCGGTATCTTCGGCGACGACCACGTCGAGCACTTCGAGCAGGTCGGCCATGGTCCGCGCGAACGGCACGACGACGTCCATGGTCGGGGTCAACGGCCAGTTGCCGCGCACGGAGATTACGCCGCGCGACGGGGTGTAGGCGCACAGGCCGTTGTTCGACGCGGGGCCACGACCGCTCGACCAGGTTTCCTCGGCCAGACCGAACGCAGCGAAACTCGCAGCGGTCGCGGTGCCGGCGCCGTTGGACGAGCCGGAGGCGAACGGTGCGGTGAGGTATGCGGCGTTGTACGGGCTTTCAGCGCGGCCATAAACGCCGCGTTGCATGCCGCCATTGGCCATCGGCGGCATGTTGGTCTTGCCCAGGCAAATCGCCCCGGCAGCGCGCAGGCGCTCGATGGTGAAGGCGTCGCGATGGGCGATCAGATCGGCGAACGCCGGACTGCCGGATGCGGCGGTCAGGCCCTTGACCAGATAACTGTCCTTGGCGGTGTATGGGATGCCATCGAGCGGGCCGAGGGTTTCACCTGTGGCGCGGCGGGCGTCGGAGGCGCGGGCTTCGTTCAGCGCTTCGGGGTTGCGCACGACGACGGCGTTGAGTGCCGTCGGGGTGTCGGCGCCGTCGTAGGCATCGATCCGTGCCAGATAGGCCTGCACCAGCTCCACGGCAGTGGTCTGGCCGGATTCGAGGGCGGCGCGCAGTTGGGCGATGGAGACTTCGGTGACTTCGATCATCGGGTCACCTGTTGAGCGTGGATGTTTGGGGCAGGGGTTTTCATAGCGGTTCTCGTGGCACGGCTTGAAGCGACAAGGTTCAGACTGGCGCCTATTTAACACCAAGCCGCGCTTCGAGTAATCGGCGGGGTGATGGCCCCGCCGATTTTTTCTTATCTACCGGATCATTCGTTGATGCGCGGATGCTGCTGAACCAGCACTTTGCGCTTGGCCTCCAGCTCGGCGATTTCGGCGTCGATGTCTTCGATCTTCTGCTCGATGTTGTCGTGGTGTTCTTGCAACAACTCCTTGGCCTCTTCGAGGTCGGAAGCCGCCGGGGCCGCGCCGCGCAAGGGCTTGTTGGCGGTTTCCTTCATGGTCACGCCAGTGACCAGACCGACCACGGCGATGACCATCAGGTAATACGCAGGCATGTACAGATCGTTGGTGCTTTCCACCAGCCAGGCCACGGCAGTCGGGGTCAGACCGGCGATCAGCACCGAGACGTTGAAGGCACTGGCCAGTGCGCTGTAGCGGATGTGCGTGGGGAACATCGCCGGCAGGGTCGAGGCCATCACGCCGATGAAGAAGTTGAGCAGCACCGCGAGGATCAGCAGGCCGGAGAAGATCAGGCCGATGCTGCCGCTGTTGATCAGCATGAACGCCGGAATGGCGAAGATGAACAGGCCAATGCTGCCGACGACGATGAAGGGCTTGCGGCCGATCTTGTCGCTGATGAAACCGATCAGCGGCTGTACAAAGAGCATGCCGACCATGATCGCGATGATGATCAGCACGCCGTGGTTTTCGCTGTAGTGCAGGTTGTGCGTCAGGTAGCTCGGCATGTAGGTGAGCAGCATGTAATAGGTGACGTTGGTCGCCGCCACTACGCCGATGCAGGTCATCAGGCTGCGCCAGTGTTTGGTCGCGACTTCCTTGAACGACACCTTCGGGCCACCGGCGAGACCTTCGCGATCGCCTTGTTCGAGTTTTTCCACGTGCTGCTGGAACGCCGGGGTTTCTTCGAGGGCGTGGCGCAGATACAGGCCGATCATGCCCAGCGGCAGGGCGAGGAAGAACGGAATCCGCCAGCCCCATTCTTCGAAGCGTTGTTCACCGAGAATGGTTGAAATCAGCACCACGACGCCGGCGCCGAATACGAAACCGGCGATCGAGCCGAAATCCAGCCAACTACCGAGGAAGCCGCGTTTGCGGTCCGGGGCATATTCAGCGACGAAGATCGAGGCACCGGTGTACTCGCCACCGACCGAGAAACCCTGAGCCATTTTCGCCAGCAACAGCAGGATCGGCGCCCAGATGCCGATCGAGGCATAGGACGGAATCAGGCCGATGGCAAAGGTGCTCAGGGACATGATGACGATGGTCGCGGCGAGGACTTTCTGTCGTCCGTATTTGTCGCCGAGCGCACCGAAGAACAAACCGCCAAGCGGACGGATGAGGAAGGGCACGGAGAAGGTCGCCAGCGCGGCGATCATTTGCACACCGGGATCGGCGCCGGGGAAGAAGACCTTGCCGAGCACATAGGCGACAAAGCCGTAGACGCCAAAGTCGAACCATTCCATGGCGTTGCCCAGTGCGGCGGCGGTGATCGCCTTGCGCATCTTGGCGTCGTCGACAATGGTGATGTCTTTCAAACCGATCGGTTTGACGGTGTTCTTGCGTGATTTCATTGCGCTGTTCCCGCTCGCTGATCCAGATTACCGCTGCGATGCCATCTCCATGATGGCGCCGGCTCTTCTGGCTCAGATACATGCGGACACGAAATAATTCACCGATGGGCTGGAATTAATTTCCTGCCCGCCGCAAATCCTCTGCATCCCGCTACGGCAGCGGCGAATCCAACTCTCCGACCTGACCCAAACCCCCTGTGGGAGCGAGCCTGCTCGCGAAGGCGGCGCTACATTCAACATCGCAGTCGCCTGACCCGGCGCTTTCGCGAGCAGGCTCGCTCCCACAGTGGTTTTGTGTTTTGCAGGGATTTTGCGCACGCCGCCAATCCTGTAGGAGTGAGCCTGCTCGCGATGACGGCAGCCCTTTCACCACAAGGCTTAAAGCGCAGCCTTCACCTGCAACCCCACCACCAGCGCATTGTCGATGTCCTGCCCGGAAAACGCCCCCGGTTCGATGATGTATTGCAGGTTCGGGCGCAGGGTCAGCCATGGGGTGGCCTGATAGCCATAGCCCAACTCAATCAACTGTTCGGCACTGTCGAGATTCGGAAACGCAGCACCATTGGCCAGCGCGGCATCCTGCTGCACATCGCGGCTGCGCGGGTTCGGCACGGCGCGGCCATAGCCCAGAGCGAGGGTGTCACGCGGACGGCCTTCGAATGGTTTGTACAAAACCACGCCGGTGCCGTACCACTTGCTGAACGGCGAGGCGGCTTCACTGGCCGCCGAATACTGACCGAATGCATGCAGGCTGCGGCCCTCGGCGGTCGGCGAACGCCAGACTGCCTGATCGATCAGCAAATAGTGCCCGCCACGCCCGGACACCTCGTCGTCGCTGCCAATGCGTTTGACGTCGGAGCTGTCGTAGTAATAGCCGAGCTTGTACTCACCCGGCAGCTCGCCGGCGTGCTTGTACACCAACTCGATCGGCACGACGGTGCCAGTGGTGTGCTTCGGCCCCAGATGCCAGGCGCGGCTGGAATTGCCGTTACTTTCTGGATCGACGTTGAACGCCGCCACACGCAGCTGCCAGGACGGCGACAGGTCGTATTTGACCCGCACGCCCAGACGCGCGTTGGGGTAGTTGGTCCAGCCGCTGCCGCCGGACATGTTCAGCGGGTGACCGCAGAAACCGGCGTTCATGAAGTTGCACAGAATGCCGCTGTCGAGGCCGCCGAGGTCGTTGCCCATGGCCATGTAGCCGAGCTTCACGTTCAGCGCCGGGGTGAACAGGCTGCGCTCATAACTCAGTTCAGTCAGGCGCGTGTACAAACCGCCGTAGTTTTCCTGAATCGGCAGGCGGTTGCCGACCAGATCTTCCGAAGCGCTGTTGCCGCGACGGTCATTGATGGTCAGTTGCACTTTGCCGGCGTTGTCGACGCCGTAGAGTTTGCTCAGATCAAACTGCACGCCGAGCTTGATGTTCTGCGAGTAGCGCGCCGAACGATGCAGGCCGCCGTCGGCGTTGTAAGCAGTTTCGCCGCTGTAATCGCCCGTGAACTTGACGCCATCTTCATCCAGTTGATGACGCAAGCCGCCCCAGTCACCGGTGAGGGTGCTGCGGGTCAGCAGATCGGAATCGCTGGCGGCCAGCGCGGGGAGGGCGGTGGTGCAGCTCAGGCCCAGCAACAGGCCAGTGGAAAGCTTGGTACGAGAAAAGCGAACAGCCGATGACATGTGAATCCTTCCTGCTGAAATCTTTAACGCAATAAAACAGCGACGCGGTGCTTTGGGGCACCGCGCGCTTGGAGGAGGTTGGTGGTGCGGCAGCGAGTTACGGCAGGGCGTAAGCCATCACGTAATCGCCACGATCGGTCGACTGGCGTGCGCCGCCAGCGGTGACGACGATGTACTGCTTGCCGGTCTTCGGCGAAACGTAGGTCATCGGGCCGCCCTGGCTGCCGACCGGCAGACGGGCTTTCCAGACTTCTTCGCCGTTGCCGCTGTTGAAGGCGCGCAGGTAGAAGTCCTGGGTGCCGGCAATGAAGATCAGGCCGCCCTGGGTCGACAGGGTGCCGCCGAGGGTTGGCAGACCGATCTTGATCGGCAGGTGCATGCGGATGCCCAGGGGACCGGTGTCTTCAACGGTGCCGACCGGAACCTGCCACGCGACTTTCTGGGTCTTCATGTCGATCGCGGTCAAGGTGCCGAACGGCGGCGCCTGGCACGGAATGCCGGCCACCGACAGGAAGCGGTTCTTGTTCACCGCGTACGGCGTGCCTTTGAGCGGCACAGCGCCCATGCCGGTGTTCAGCGCTTCGCCACCGCCAGCGGCCTGGCCTTTGTTCTGCGACGGGATCATCTGGATCCACAGACCCAGGCGCATGTCGTTGACGAAGATGAAACCGTGCACCGGGTCAGTGGAGATGCTGCCCCAGTTCATGCCGCCCAGCGAACCCGGGAAACTCAGCGATTTGTCAGTACCCGGAGCGGTGTACAGACCGTCGTAGCGCATGCTCTTGAAGTCGATGCGGCAGAGCAGCTGGTCGTACGGCGTGGCGCCCCACATGTCCGATTCCGTCAGGTGCTGCGCGCCGATCTGCGGCATGCCCACGGATTTCGGCTGAGTTGGCGAGTACGGCTCGTTAGGGATGTTCGCGGCTTTCACCGGTACTTCCTTGACTTCGGTCAGCGGCTTGCCAGTGGCGCGGTCGAGCACATAGATCTGCCCGGCCTTGGTACCGATGACCAGCGCCGGAACGCTTTGACCGTCCTTGTCGAAGTCGATCAGGCTCGGCTGCATCGGCAGGTCGAAGTCCCACAGATCGTTGTGCACGGTCTGGAACACCCAGCGTTCTTCACCGGTGCTGGCGTCCAGCGCGAGGATCGAAGCGCCGTACTTGTGGTCCAGTTCGCTACGCTCGACACCATAGATGTCGGTGGACGAGCTGCCCATCGGCAGGAACACCGTGTTGGTCGCCGCGTCGTAGGACATCGGCGCCCAGCTGTTCGGCGTGCTGCGCACGTAGGTTTTGCCGTCGGCCGGCGCGTTGCGATCCTGCGGGTTGCCCGGGTCGAACGCCCAGCGCATGGCGCCGGTGATCACGTCAAAACCGCGAATCACACCGCCCGGCATGTCGCTTTGCACGTTGTCGGCAACACGACCGCCAACCACCACGGTGGTGCCGGCCATCAATGGCGCGGACGACAACTGATAGTAGCTGTCCGGAACATCACCCAGACCGGCCTTCAGATCGACCTGGCCGTTGTTGCCGAAACCCTGGCAGAACTCGCCGGTGTCGGCATCGACCGCGATCAGGCGGGCATCGATGGTGTTGGTCAGCAGACGACGCTGGCAGTTGGCAGCCGGCTCGGGTTTGGCTTCGATGATCGAAGAGTTGCTCGGCTGAGCGATGGTGACGGTGGCATCGAAATAGGCCATGCCACGGCAGCGCTGCCAGACTTTCGACTGGGCGTTGATCTGGTTTTTCCAGATTTCCTTGCCGGTGTCGGCATCCAGCGCGATCAGGTTGTTGTGCGGGGTGCAGATGAACACCTTGTTGCCGACCTGCAGCGGGGTGAGCTGGTCTTCGGCGCCGTTGCCATCGCTCTCGGCGACGTCCCCGGTGTGGTAGGTCCACGCGACTTTCAATTTGTCGACGTTGTTGCGGTTGATCTGATCGAGCGCGGCGAAGCGGCTGCCACCTTCGGTGTTGCCGTAGTGCGCCCAGTCTTTCTGCGCCTTGGCCGGCTCGACCGGAGTCAGGCCCGGGCCAGTGCCAGTCGCGGCAACGGTTGGGTGGGCGACGAACATGTTGCCCGCCGCAACGGCCACACCGACCGCGAGCACAGCGGCCACGGCATACGCGCCACGACCGGCCACGCGGCCATTGGCTCGCGCCAGCAGCGGGTAGACCAGAGCGACGACCATACCGATGGCGCTGAACATGAACAGCCGCGAGAACACCGGCCAGAACACCAGCCCCGCGTCAGCCACGGCCCAGATCGCGGTGGCCACGAGAAATGCGGCGAACAGCCAGGCGCCTGCAGTTTTCTTCAGTGCGATCAGCACCCCGGAAACGGTCATCGCCAGACCGCCGACCAGGAAGTACCAGGAACCGCCCAGGCTGACCAGCTTCACACCGCCGACCGCGAGCGCCAGACCGAGCAGGGCGATGATCACGCCAAGGCCGACCAGAATGAACGTTGAAACGCCTGAGACGCGTTGACTGTGGTTCACATTGAAAGTCCCGTTTGAATGAAGCGCGGGATTATAGCGGTAACTAACCATTCAGTTAACCGCAGTTTTGCCATGAAAACGTGCACTTCTGTGAATCAAGCGTGGGGCAGGTTGAGGAAAACGCAAGTCGAGAGGGGTTTCTCGAAGTTTCAGCAGGAGGGGCGGATTGAGCTTGGTAAGCAATGCACATGCTTGGACACCGCGCTGAATTCACCCCTCATCGGAACGCCGCCCGCCCAGCCCTCTCCCCGAGGAGAGGGAGCCGATTGGTGGCTTTTCAGAACTTGTGTTCACCTCGGTATTGCAGGTTGGAATCACTCGAGCAAACAACTCGGTCAGTTCCCTCTCCCTCCGGGAGAGGGCTAGGGTGAGGGGCTTTTGAGGTTGGCCGCGATGGCAACCTTGCCCTTGGCCCGACCTTGTTCAACGTAGTGCAAGGCATCGCGTATCTGATCGAACGGAAAAGTACGATCAACCACCGGTTTGATCACTCCTGCCTCAATCAACGCAGTGATTTTTTGCAACTGAACGCCATCGGCGCGCATGAACAGAAACGAATAACCCACCCCACGCTTGCGCGCCTTGCGCCGAATGCCACTGCTGAGCAGACGCATGACCAGCCCCAGCAGCCAGGACAAACACTGTTCCTGAGCGAACTGCGCAGTAGGCGGCCCTGACAGGGAAATCAGTTTCCCGCCCGGTTTCAACACCTTCAACGATTTCTCCAGCACATCGCCGCCGAGGCTGTTGAGCACCACGTCGTAGTCGCGCAGCTCAATGGCGAAATCCTGCTGCTTGTAATCGATCACCACATCAGCGCCCAGCGCCTTGACCCACGCGACATTCGCCGTGCTGGTAGTGGTCGCAACAAAAGCGCCGAGGTGTTTGGCCAGTTGAATGGCGACCGTGCCAACGCCACCGGAGCCGGCGTGAATCAGCACTTTCTGGCCTTTTTGCACGTTGGCGACGTCGACCAGGGCCTGCCACGCCGTCAACGCCACCAGCGGCATGCAAGCCGCCTCGGTCATGGCGAGATTGGCGGGTTTTAACGCGATCGCTGTTTCATCGACAGCGATGCGTTCGGCAAACGTGCCAATCCTGTTATCAGGCGCACGCGCATAAACCTCATCGCCCGGCTTGAAACGCTTGACCGCCGCACCGGTGCTGAGCACCACGCCGGCGACATCGTTGCCCAATATCAAAGGCATTTGATAGGGCAGGATCATCTTGAATTCGCCGCTGCGAATCTTCAGGTCCAGCGGATTGACGCTGCTGGCGCGCACTTCGATCAGCACGTCGTGGGCGCCAACCAGCGGTTCGGGCAGGTCGCCAACCCGGCCGTTCTGCTTGCCGTAGCGCTCGATGAAAAATGCCTTCATTGCGGATGCTCTTGTCGGTTGGAACCCGACGCATTTGCGCCGGGTTTGGATGGGTCAGGCCTGAGCCAGATAACGTTGCGCAACAGCCGACTGGCGGATCTGCCCCAACAGCCCCTGACGCGCCGCTTGCAAGGCATCCCAGCGCTCGCCTTCGTGCAGCGGCGGGATGGTCACGACTTCGCGACGGTCGAAACCGACCAGCGCGGCGTCGACCATATCGCCGACTTCCATGATGTCGGTGAGGGTGTTGATGTCGATACCGGCGCGGTCCCAGATTTCCGTGCGGGTGGCGGCAGGCAGCACGGCTTGCACGTACACGCCTTGTGGCGACAGTTCCAGGCTCAGACCCTGGGAGAGGAACAGTACGAACGCCTTGGTCGCGCCATACACCGACATGCCGAACTCCGGCGCCAGGCCCACCACCGAGCCGATGTTGATGATCGCGCCGTCGCCGGCCTTGGCCAGACGCGGGGCGATGGCACTGGCCAAACGCACCAGCGCCGTGGTGTTGAGCGCGACCAGTTGCGCCACGCTGTCGGTGCTCTGCTCGATGAAGGTGCCGGACTGCGCCGCGCCGGCATTGTTGACGAGGATACCGATGCGCGCGTCGTCACGCAGACGCGCCTCGACGGTTTGCAGGTCGCTCAGTTGCGTCAGATCGGCTTGCAGCACTTCGACATTGACGTTGTGTTCAGCGCGCAAACCGGCAGCAAGGGTGTCAAGGCGCGCCTGGTCACGGGCGACCAGCACCAGATCGTGCCCGCGTTGGGCGAAACGTGCGGCGTAGACCGCGCCGATGCCGGTGGAGGCGCCAGTGATCAGAACAGTAGGGCGAGTAGTCATGGTGTTGGCTCTTTTTCAGGAAAAGTTTGTTTGCGGGTCTTTAAGATGATGATCAAACTCTAAACTGTCAATGGTTTTGATTATGGCCAACATCTATGTATCATCGGCCGATGAATTTTCAGCGCTGGAGGTATTCAACATGCGCGTATCCAAAGCTCAGGCTCAGGCCAATCGCGAACACATTGTCGAGACGGCTTCAGTGATGTTCCGCGAACGCGGTTATGACGGGGTCGGCGTGGCTGACCTGATGGCGGCCGCCGGTTTTACTCACGGCGGTTTCTACAAACACTTCGGCTCCAAGGCCGACCTGATGGCCGAAGCCTCGGCCAACAGCCTGGCGCATTCCGCGGCCGCCGCCGAAAGCATGAGCGTGCAGGATTTCATCGATGTGTACGTTTCCCGCGACCACCGCGACGGCCGCTCCACCGGTTGCACCATGGCAGCGCTGTGCGGCGATGCAGCGCGGCAGTCGGGGGATGTCAAAGCGGCGTTCGCTGAAGGCATCGAGCGCACGTTGCAGACGCTCGGCGAGAAATACCCGACGGCAGCGGATGCACCGCAAGGTGAGGGCCGAACCCGGATGATCGACCTGCTGGCCCGCGCCGTCGGGGCGATCATGCTGTCGCGGGCCTGCCCGGATGATTCGGCGCTGGCCGATGAGATTCTGGCGGTGTGTCACGCTTCGATGACTGCGTCGCTGCCCGTGATCGAAACTGCGGAAGAACCCACGCAGGACAGCTGAAGCGATCAGTGCTGGCGGTGCAGGGCCTTGTCGAGTGCCGCCAGCAAAACCTCTTCTTCGAAGGGTTTGCACAGGCATTCAAACGCCTGGTAATGCCCGGACTCAGCCAGCGCCGCCTCGTCCCAATGGGCGGACATGCAGATCACCGGAAACTGTCGCGGCAGTTGGCGCATCACGTCGATGCCGGACAGGCCGGGCATGCGCAGATCCAGCAGCAGGCAGGCGATTTCGGCGAAGTCGGCTTCGGCGAGAAACGCTTCGCCACTGGCATAAACCTGCGCGCGATAACCGACCGAACGCAGCAGATTCGACAGGCTTTTGCGCACCGACGCGTCGTCATCGACGATGCAGACAATCGTCGGTGGGGTGTTCTCGATCGCCGTCGGGCGACCCGCCGGGGCGCTCACGACAGGCTCGATGGGCCAGGCGAAGGCGCAGCGCTGATCAGTCCGTAGAGTTCGACGAGGTTGACCAGCGAGCGGGTCTGCATCTTCGCCATGATGTGTTTGCGATGAACCTTGGCGGTCACTTCACTGGTGCCCAACTGGTTGGCGATCTGTTTGTTCGACAGACCGCCGACGATCAGCGGCAGCACCTCGCGCTCACGCGGTGTCAGCTGCGCCGCCAATTGCCGCACGTGCTGAACCCGTTGCCATTGATTGAACGCCGTCGCGGCGTGTTGACGGGTGCTGCGCAGAATGCCGAGCAGTTCATCGTCATTGAATGGTTTGGTCAGGAACTCCACCGCGCCGGCCTTCATCGCCTGCACCGACATCGGAATCGTGCCGTGGCCGGTCATGAAGATCACCGGCCACGGCAAGCCGCGCTCGTTCAGCGCTGCCTGCAATTGCAGGCCTGTGGTTTCGGGCAGGCTGACGTCGAGCAACAGGCACGCCGGGCCACTGGCGATGTCGGCCTCGAGCAGTTCTTTGGCGGACTGGAAAATCCGGTGCTCGATGCCTTCGGCGCGCAACAAACGGCTCAGCGCGGTACGCACGCAGGCCTCATCGTCAACGATGAACACCGGCACCGATTGCGTATCGACCGACGGCGGCTGCGCCACCATCGGCGCCGAGGCCAGGGCGTTGAACATGGGCAGTTTGGGTTCGCGGTCTTTCAATAATCGGTAACCTCGACGGGCAACCGTCTGGATGATTTCTTTTTCCCCGAGCAGTTTGCGCAGCGAGGAAATCTGCACTTGCAGATTGTTCTCTTCGACGACGATGTCCGGCCACACCTGATTGATCAGCTCGTCCTTGCTGACGATGCGCCCATCGGCCTGCATCAGTACCGAAAGTATTTCGAACGCCCGCCCGCCCATGCGCAAGGGCCGGCCATCGAGAAAGGCTTCGCGCCGTTCCAAAGAAATCGTGGCTTGGCCGAGTCGGATCATGCGGGCCTCTGCGTTGCGGTGAGAAGGACAGGGCGCGGGCGCCGGGTTATCAGGTTCGTACGCTAGGGGACGGCCTGGCATAAAGCAATTATCCCGAGGGATAAGACGTGCGCTCCTATAGCGCAAGAAACAGCAGCGCAAGGCTCTGGACGGCCATCTTGAGGCTGCGGACGGACATCAGCGCAGCGGCTGGCCCTCTGGCAAAAAAACGCTGGGTATACTTCGCCACCAGCCCGAATCCCATTTCCAGCGGTGAATGCGTATGCCCGGCCAGCCATCTTCATCTGCAATTTCCCGTGCGGCCGATGCGCCGATGCTCGATGAAGCATGGCTGGAGAACTGTCGGTTCAGTCTGCTGCGCCGTGACCATGAACTGACCTGGTTCAGCCTCGAAGACAGCCACTCGGGCCAGAGCTGGTTCGCTGTGCGTGCGCCGATCCAGCGCCCGGCGCTGTGCCAGCGGCTGGAGCGCGATTTCCATTTGCAGTTGCCTTCGCAGTGGGCGCTCAACCCGCTCGCGCTGATACGTTCGGCGGACGGGCCGGTGTTGGTCTACCCGCAATGGGGCGCGCCACTGGCTGGACTGATCGACGCCGCCGGCTTACCACTCGGACGGGTGCTGAATATCGCCGTCGCCGCTGCCAATGCGCTGGTCCACTCTCGCCATCCGGAAACACCGCAAAACCCTGTGAGAGCGAGCCTGCTCGCGAAAGCGTCAGTCCAGCCGACATCACCCTTGACTGACCCACCGCTTTCGCGAGCAGGCTCGCTCCCACAGTGTTCTTTATTGCCTTGGCATCTGCTGGTCGATGCTGACGACAGCGTCAGGCTGATGGGCTTTCACACCCACGCGCAGGAAACGCCGGCGACTGAACTGCCGAGCCTGGAACACTGGCCTTATCTGGCGCCGGAACAGCTGCAGGGCGACGGCGTCGATTCCGATGAGCGCAGCGACGTCTATGCGCTGTCGGCAATCATCTACGAGGCGCTGACCGGGCGCCCGCCGCTGATCGCTCGCGACGCCTCGCAATGGTTGCATGTGCACGCCGCCGTCCAGCCTTTGTCGCCAGCGCAATACCAACCCGACCTGCCGCAAGGCATTTGTCATGTGCTGCTCAAGGGCCTGACCAAGGAGCCGGACGCGCGCTATCAAAGCATCGAATCGCTGGCCGCCGATCTGACCTGGTGCCTGCGTCAATGGCAGAAAAAAGGCCAGATCGAAGCGTTCCGCCTCGGTGCTTTCGATGCTCGCGCAACGGCCACGCGCGGCGATGTGCTGTTTGGTCGTGATGACGAACGTCAGCAGCTGCTTGAACAGATCCGGCGCGTGCGCAGCGACGGCATCGCTCGCGTGCTGCTGGTTGCCGGCGCACCGGGAGCGGGGAAGTCGACGCTGATCCAGCAAGTCCTGCGTAGCCAGGCACCCGGTTATTGGGCCAGCGGCAAGATCGAACTGCTGAACAATGACCGGCCTTTCGCGCCGCTGGCGCAGATTTTTCAGTCTCTGATCAGCCAAGTGTTGACCAAGCCCACGCTGGCCTTGCAGGCCTTGGCCGAGCAACTGCGCGAAACCCTCAAGGGCCGTGGCCGTTTGCTGCTGGACCTGGCGCCGGAAGCCGAACTGCTGATCGGCGCCACCGCCGAACTGCCGAACATGCCGGCGCGCCACGCCCTGGATCGGGTCAATCGGGCGCTGCTCGATGTGCTCGAAGTCTTTGCGCAACCGGGGCATCCGCTGCTGCTGTTTATCGACGACTTGCAGTGGGCTGACGACTCGACGCAGGCGTTTCTCAAAGCCTTTATCGCCCGACCGACGCGGCATCTGCTGCTGGTTCTGGCGTATCGCGAGGGCGAGTTGACGGAGCATCCGGGCGGCTGGCTCGATGAGATGCGCAGAGCACCCGCGCTGCCAGTCAGTGGCCTTCGACTAGGGCCGCTGTCGTTGCAGGCCGTTGCGCAACTGATGGCGGTCGAACTCGATGCTGACGTCGACAACCTCGAGGCGCTGGCCCGCGTCGTGCATTTCAAAACCGCCGGCAATCCGTTGTTCGTCAGCCAGGTGGCGCGCGCGCTGGTGGACGAGCGTCTGCTGCGTTTCGACGCGACGACGCGGCGCTGGGTGTGGAATCAGGCCGAAGTGAACGGCTATCGCTACGCCGACAACGTGGCCGAATTGATGGTGCAACGCTTGCAGCGTCTGCCGGTCAGTGCCCGTGAAGTGTTGCGCACCGCGGGTTACGTTGGTGGCCGCTGTGACGAAACGCTGTTGGGCGATTTGCTGGGGGACGATCCGGCGCAATTGCTGCGTGACGTGGATTATCTGGTCAGCGCCGGATTTCTCCTGCGCGAGCCTGGCCAACTGGTGTTTCCCCACGATCGGGTGTTGGAAGCCGCTGCTGCGCTGACCGCACCGGCCGGGCGTTCGGCTGAGCATGCGCGCATCGCTGCCGCCATGCTCGATCAATGCGGCGAGCAGCGGCAGGCGCGGGTCTTCGACATCGCCAGTCAGATTCAGCGCAGCGCCGGCAATGCGCTGCAAGCGCCTCGACGCGCTGAATTCATCCAGTTATTGCTCGAAGCTGCCGAGCGCGCCCGCGATAGCGCCGCTGTCGAGCAGGCCGTGGATTATCTGCGCAGCGCCGAGGTGTTACTCGGCGACAACGGCTGGACGCAGCTCTACCCGCAAGCCTTCGCGGCGCGCTGGCTGGCAGCCGACTGCGCGATGTTGCTGGCGGATCTGCCCGGCGCGCAACAGCGTCTCGACGATTGCCTGGAACACGCTGCCACCGTGCTGGACCGCGCGAAAACCTACCGCCTGCGCGCCAGCCTGCGCACCTTGCATTCCGATTACCACGGCGCGATCGGCGAAGCGCTGGCCGGTCTTGCCTTGCTCGATATCGACCTGCAGCGACACCCATCGAAGGCGCAACTGGGCGAAGCGTTCGAACGGGTTCGGCAATTGGTCGGTGCGCGACGGATCGCTGAGTTGACGGCGTTGCCCAAAGCCAACGAGCCGCGAATCGAAGTGGCCATGGAGCTGCTGAGCACGCTGATCGCCTCGTTCTTCGTGCAGGACGACATTGCTTTTCTGCACCTGGCGAAGATGGTCGAACTGACTTTGCTCCATGGCACCACGCCCAGCAGCGGCTACGGTTTTGCCTGGTACGGCGTGATGATCGCCGACCGTTATGGCGAATATCTGGACGGTGTTGCTTTCGCCGAACTGGCGCTGGAACTGACTGATCTGCACGGCTATGAGGCAGGGCGCACCGGCACGCTGGTGGCGCTGGATCAGGTCAGCGCGTGGACCCGGCCGATGGCCTACGCGCGGCAGAAGGCTTTCGCCGCGTTTGAGTGCGGTCAGGCCGGCGGCGATCTGGGCATGTCGTGTTACGCCTGCAACCACATCGGCTCCGATCTGCTGTTCATGGGCGAGGCGCTGCCAAACGTGTTGAACGAGCTGGACGTCGGCCTGAGTTGGGTGCGGCAGTTTCACTACATCGACATCGAGCGCATTCTGCTGGCGCAACAGGCGTTTGCCAGCGATTTGCGCAATGGGCCTGAGCCTCGTTCGATCGCAATGCTGGATGCTTTGGAACATGACCGCTTCGGCCCGCTGCATCGCGACCGCGTTTCACAGCCGACGCTGTTGTGGATGTGGTTGTACTCGGGCATGTCGGCGTTCTATTTCGGTGAAGTGCGTTACGCGTTGCGCCGTTTCGAAGACGCCGAGGCGTTGACCTGGTCGCTGCCGGCGCACATTGATCTGGCGCATTACTACCTGTTCTACGGCTTGGCACTGGCCAGTCCCGAGGCGCCGGGCTCTGTTGCCGAAAAACTGCAGAAGCTGGAGCAGCAACGGCAGCGTTTTCTGCCATGGGTCGAGCTCAATCCTTCGACCTTCAGCAACAAACTGCTGCTGATCGAAGGCGCGATGGCCCGCGTGCGCGGCGAAGGGCTGGCCGCCATTCGCTGCTTCGACCAAGCGCAAATCGCGGCGGCCGCTGCCGGGTTTATCCATGAGCAAGCACTGGCCCATGAACAACTGGCCGAGGTCTGCCTGACCAACGGCCTGGTCTCCGGCACGCATCATCACCTGCGTGTGGCGCGCGACTGCTATGTGCTGTGGGGCGCTGAAGCCAAGGCGCGCCAGCTCGAAGCGCAGCATCCGTTTCTCGCCCACGAGCATTCCCTGGAAGCGGGAACGCCGGTGACGCGGGTGCGCCTTGACCTGGAAGTCGGCATTGAAGCGGCACGCGCGGTCTCGCAAGAGGTGTTGCTCGATCGGCTGGTGGAGACCTTGATGAATCACTTGATGATTCAGGCCGGTGCCGATCGCGGCGCGCTGCTGTTGGTCGCCGAGGGTGAGTTGCACTTGGCCGCTGCCGCGCATGTCGAGGCGGGCAACGTGCGGGTCAGTCAGGACAACGATCGCTCGCTGGAGCAGATCGCGCCGGTTTCAGTACTCAATTCGACCATGCGCACGCGCACGCCGCTGGTGCTTGACGATGCCCGCGCCGACTGCCCGCAAGCCTACAGTGCTGATCTGCAGCAACGGCAGACGCGCTCGCTGATGTGCCTGCCGTTGCTCAAGCAGGGCGCGCTGATCGGTCTGGTGTATCTGGAAAACAGCCTGGTACCGAAGCTGTTCAGCGCCGAACGCCTGACCATGCTGGAAATCCTCGCCTCGCAGGCAGCAGTGTCGCTGCAGACCGCGCGGCTCTACGCTCAACTGGTCGAAGACAACCGCTTGCGCGCGCAGATGGAAGCCGACTTGCGCAGCTCGCGGGCGGAACTGGCGCGCAACTCGCACCTGAAAATGATGGGCGAACTGTCGGCCTCGATCGCCCATGAAATCAGCCAGCCGCTGCTGGGGATTTCATCGAACGCCTCGGCCAGTCTGCGCTGGCTCAAGCGCGACACGCCTGATCTCGACGAGGCTATTCAGGGACTGGAAGACATCCGCTCCGACAGCGCCCGTGCCACCGAGATCGTCCAGGCCTTGCGCGCATTGGCCAGGCAGGCGCCGTTGCAACGATTGCCGGTGTCGATTGACGCGTTGATCGGTGAGGTCGTGCAACTGACGGCGAGCGATGTGCACAATCGCGGGGTGAGCTTGCGCACGCAACTCAACGCTGCTGACCCGGTGCTGGGGGATCGGGTGCAGATCCAGCAGGTGATCTACAACCTGATCGTCAACGCGCTGGAAGCGATGGCTGGGCAGGGCGTGACTGACGGGCGCCTGGTGATTGAGTCGACGCTGTCCGATGGGCAGGTCTGCGTGGCTTTTCAAGACAACGGGCCGGGGATCGCCGAGCATCAGCGTGAAGAAATTTTCGATGCGTTCTTCACCACCAAGGGCAGCGGCATGGGCATGGGCCTGGCGATTTGCCGAACGGTGATAGGCGCCCATGGCGGGACGTTGCGCGTGGAAGACAGCGAAGAGGGCGCGCGGATCTGCTTCAGGCTGCCGCTTGCGCCGGACGCCAGGATCAAAAGCCCCTCACCCTAACCCTCTCCCGGAGGGAGAGGGGACTGACCGAGGTGTTTGGAGAGATACGCCGACGTGAAAGTCCGAGTTGAACTCAGGACTGGAAAAACACCAAATCAGCTCCCTCTCCTCGGGAGAGGGCTGGGGTGAGGGGGGCGTTCACCGCCGTACCAACGCCGACCACCAGCGCTCTACCGCAAAAAAAAGCCGCGAAAAATCGCGGCCAAAAGGGAGGAGTGAACAAAACCCTTTGAAGTCCCACTCAGGGCCGCAGTTCCGTCAAGCGCTGGCCCATCGTCGAATTCAGCAACCCATCGCTGAGCCGCCAGACATCCGCATCCACCAGCGCCACCCGCGCTCCGCACATCAGTTGGCGCCAGACCTTCGGTGGCATCCCCACCATGCGCCCGAAAGTGCGGGTGAAGTGCGAGTGATCGGAAAATCCGCATTCATACACAATCTCGGTAATCGCCATCGAGGTCAGCAACAGCCCTTTGGCCTTGTCGATCTTCATCTTCAGCATCCATTCCTGCGGCGAGCAGCCGGTGACGATCTTGAACGCCCGAGAAAAGTGGCTGCGTGAAAGATTGCAGTGTTCGGCAATCTCGCTGACGCGCAGGCTGCGGCTCAGATCGTGCAGCATGTAGGCCTTGGCGCGGCGTTCCTGCCAGCCGGACAGTGCGCCCAGTGGGCGAGCCAGGTGGCAGGAAGGGTCTGACTTCACCGATTGCGGGTTCATGGCGGCTCTCCTGATCGATGGGCAAAGTCTGGCCGCAGGCTTTATTTAAAGTCCTTAAACAAACCTTAAAAGTTATGAAGCCCAAGCCTCAGGCGTGAAACGGATAATCGACGTAACCACGCTGATCGCCGCCGAAGAAACTGCTCGGATCTGGCGTGTTCAGCTCAAGGCCATCGTGCAGCCGACGCGGCAGGTCCGGGTTGGCCAAAAAAGGCCGGCCAAAGGCAATGATGTCGGCGCGATCGGCGTTCAGCGCCTGTTCGGCGGACTCGGCGTCGTAACCGCCGGCGAGGATCAGCACGCCGTTCCAGGTCTGGCGCAACTGGGCGATGATCGCGTCCCAGCGCGGGTCGAAGTTTTCGTCCTTGACCGTGCCGACCATGGCCGGCTCGACCAGGTGCAGGTAGGCCAGATTCCACTGGTTGAGCGCCTCGACCAGATAACCGAAGGTCGCTTCAGGCGTGTCATCGCCCATGCCCATGAAGCGGCCCATTGGCGTCAGACGCACGCCGACGCGCTCGGCGCCGACTTCATCAGCGACGGCGGCGACCACTTCGAGCAAAAACCGCGCACGATTCTCGACGCTGCCACCATAAGCATCGTCGCGCTGGTTGCTGTTGCTGTTGAGGAACTGGTCGAGCAGATAACCGTTGCCGGCATGGATCTCCACGCCGTCCATGCCAGCGTTCAACGCGTTGCGCGCGGCGCGGCGATAGTCTTCGACGATGTCGGCGATCTCCGCCGTTTCGAGGGCGCGCGGCACTGGCACATCACCCCACACGCCATTGCCTTGTTCATCGACGATAAAGGTCTTGCCCGGCACAGCCAGGGCGCTCGGCGCCACCGGCAAACCGGCGTCCGGCTGAAAGCTTGGGTGCGAGACCCGGCCGACGTGCCACAGCTGCATGAAGATCAGACCGTCGGCCTCGTGCACCGCCGTGCTGACTTCGCGCCAAGCGTGGACTTGCGCATCGCTGTAGATCCCCGGCGTCCACGCATAGCCCTGGCCTTGCTGAGAAATCTGCGTGGCCTCGGTGATGATCAGCGCGGCACTGGCGCGTTGGCGGTAGTACTCGGCGTTCATTGCGGTCGGCACGTCGCCCGGCTGGCCAGCGCGCGAGCGGGTCAGGGGCGCCATCGCCACGCGGTGGGCAAGGGTATAAGGGCCAAGGGCAATGGGTTGAAACAGGCGGCGGGTCATGGGTAGCTCCGGATTTTGATGAGTAGGGTTCAAGTGCGGCAGCCAGGTGCCGCGCGCTGTGCAGGTAACTTAACCGGGGGTGGCGGGGCTGATAATCCGTGGCCGGCGCTACGCAGTTTTGCGCGCAACGCAACGGCACCCGCGCTCATCGCTGATGAACGCGGGCGTGGTTCAGGCGGGTTGGCTCGAGCGAGTCAGCGGCAGATTCAGCCAGCGCCGGCCGGTGGCATTGCTGACCGCGTTGCCGAGAGCCGCAGCCATTGGCCCTTGGACGATTTCGGCAGCACCGAGGAAGGGTTCGCCCGGTTGATCAAGCAGGTGCACATCGACTTTTTTCGGCAATTGCGTAAAGCGCAGAATTGGATAACCGCTCCAGTCATAGCTGCGAATGCCGCCGGCGTCGTAGGCGACTTTTTCGTAGAGCGTCCAGCTGGCCGACTGGACGATGCCGCCCTCGACCTGATTGCGCAGGCCATCTGGGCTGACAATCTGGCCGACATCGACCGCCGTCACCACATGATCGACACGGATCTCGCCAGTTTGCGGATGCACCCGCAATTTCACCGCAAGGGCGCAGTAACCCATGATGTTTTTGTAGCGGGCGAAGGCAAAACCGGTCCCCGCGCCGGGTTCGCTGCTCTTGTGGGGCCAGCCGATTTCGTCACGCACGCGCTCGATCACAGCACGGGCACGTGGGTCGCGCAGATGCGCCAGACGCAACGCCAGCGGATCGAGCCCGGCCTTGATCGCCAACTCATCGATACCCGCCTCGATGGCGAAGATGTTGATGTGCGCACCCAGCGAGCGCATGGCCGAAGTGCGGAACGGCATGGTGGTGACGAAATTCATGTTGATCCGCGTCGCGCCCAGCTCGTACAGCGGCACCGCGTTGCGATCGCCATCACCTTCGGGCTGGGCGATCGGCACCGAAGGCGCCGAGGTGAAGGGTTTTGCCAACAGGCGTGCCGGCAGCAGGCGACCAGCGTTGACGATGCGTTCGTTGTGCGGGGTGGTCCACAGCTCGTAGTTCCAGTCCTGCAAACGGCCCTGACTGAGGCCGGCATCGACTTCGGTGACCATCGCCGAACTGTACGGCTCCCAGAGATTTTCCTGCTCGCGCATCCATTGCAACCTGACCGGCGTGCCCGGCAGGCGCATGGCGATCAGCGCGGCATCGGCGGCGGCATCATCGGCGCCGTTGTGGCCGTAACAGCCTGAGCCTTCGGTATGAATGCAGCGCACGCGTTCCGGCGGCAGACGCAGCATCTCGGCGATACCGGCGCGCAGCGGATAGACGCCCTGGGTGTGGGTCCACACTGTGAGCACGCCATCGTTGAACCAGGCCACCGCACAGGACGGGCCGATCGAACCGTGCATCAAGTATTGCTTGGTGACCCGCGCCTTGAAGCGCGTTTCGGTCGCGCCCCCGGGATTGCCGTTGTTGCTGATCGGATAGCGCTTGGAGGGCAATTGCTTGAGCAAATCGTGAATCCCGGCGGCTTCGGGAATCGCCTCGCCGCCACTCCACTTGGCACTCTCAATGCCGCTGCGCATGGCCTTGATCGCTTGCCACTCATCACGGGCGACCACGGCCAGATAGTTACCGTCGCGGATCACTTTGACCACGCCGTTCAACGCCTCGATGGATGCTGCATCGAACACTTGTAACGTGCAGCCGGGACGCGGCGGGCGAATCACGCGCGCGTGCAGCATGCCCGGCAGGCGCATGTCCTGGACAAATGCCGCGCCGCCGCTGACCTTGGCCGTAATGTCCAGGCGCGGCAGGTTGTGCCCGATCAGTTTGAAATCGGCCGCCGCCATCGCCGGTGATTGCGCCTTGGCGTACTGGTGGACATCGACATGCTTGACCGCGTCGGCATATGCCATGCGCTGACCATTCGGCCCTTCGATGATGCCGTCGCGAGTGCTCAGTTGCGCAGCATCGACTTGCCAACTGCGCGCGGCGGCATCGACGAGCATTTCTCGCACCTGGGCGGCCGCGTTGTACAGCGCGGTGCCGCTGTCGAAAATGCTGTGGCTGCCGGCGGTGTAGCCTTCATTCGGCGTCAGCGCGGTGTCGGCGGTGAGCACGTTGATTGCGCTGGCCGGCACCTGCAAACGCTCAGCGGCAATTTGCAGCAACGCGGTTTTCACTCCAGTGCCCAGTTCGACTTTGCCGGTGTACACGGTGATGCCGTCGGCGCCGATGCGAATCCACGCGTCCAGGTATGGGTTGGTGCGCAAACTGCCGGGCAGGTCGGGCGCCAGCACCACAGTGCCGAGGGTGTCGACTTCGGTGTCGGCCAAGGCACGCCGCGCTACCGGCATCAGCGTGAAAGCCATGAGCAGCGCGCCGCCACGCAGGAAGGCCCGGCGGCTGGGGTTCAAGCCGTTTGCTTCGCTCATGTCCGGCTCCCGTTATGCCCGGCCACCTGTTTGATCGCCTCGATGATGCGCAAGTGCGTGCCGCAACGGCACAGATTGCCGGCCATGTGTTCGCGGATGGTTTGTTCGTCCGGGTGCGGGTCACGTTCGAGTAACGTTTGCGCGCGCATCAGCATGCCGGCGATGCAGTAACCGCATTGCGCGGCCTGCTTGTCGATGAATGCCGCTTGCAACGGGCCGGGTTTGTCTGCGCTGCCGAGGCTTTCCACGGTGCGGATTTTTTTCCCTTCAAGGCCTGCGCACGGCGTGAGGCAGGCGAACACCGGTTGGTCGTCGACGATCACCGTGCACGCGCCGCACTGGCCCAGGCCGCAGCCGTACTTGGCACCGTTGAGGTTCAAGTGATTGCGCAGCGCGTACAGCAGCGGCATGTCCGGTTCCAGCTCCAGCGATTGGGCGGCTCCATTGACGGTGAGAGTGATCTGGCTCATTTCGTCTCCTGACGTAACGCTTCAATAGTGGAAGAGAGGTCGGCCCATGGCTGCTCGGGGCGGGCTTGCTCGCGCAGATACGCGGCGAGGGCGCCGAGCTGGGCGTTGTCGAGGCTGGCGGCGAACGGCGGCATCACCGGGCCAGGGGCGCCGGGAAGGGCGGGCACGCCTTCGAGCACGGTCTTGAGAAAGTTGCGCGAGCTGGCCGCTTGCAGCGCCGAAGTGCCTTGCAGGCCTGGGCGGCCGTCGATTTCGCGCATCGGCGCGGCGGGTGCGTGACATCCGGCGCAGGCGCTGCTGAAGAGCAGGGCGCCGCTGCTGTGATCCGCTGGACTGCTCGGCGGCTTTTGCGCGGTAGTTTCGCTCACCGCGTGCGGGTTTTGCAGGCTCAGCAGGTAGTCGGCAATTGCCTCGGCTTCGCTGGCCGGCAAGCGCGCCAGACTCAGGCTGACCGGGCGCATCGGGCCGGCGGGTGTGCCATGACCATCGACCACGTCAGCGCGCAGGTAGCCGACCAATTGCTCGCGATTCCATGGATTGGCGCGTTGGCCGAGGCCGACCAGTGTCGGCGCTTCCCAGCCATCGACGCTGCCGCCCTGAAGGTATTGCGAGGATTTCTCCGCGCCGATCAGGTTCAGCGGCGAATGGCAGCCGGCGCAGTGGCCCGGGCCGTCGACCAGATAGCGTCCGCGATTCCATGCCGCGCTGTGTTCGGCCAGCGGCGTCAGTGGCTCGCCATGCAGAAACAGCAGATTCCAGAACGACACCAGCGGGCGGATGTTCATCGGGAAGTTCATCTGGTTCTGCCGCGCCGGGGCGTGTACGGCGGGGCCGCTCATCAAGTAGGCGTAAGCGTCGGCGATGTCTGCTGCACTCATGCGTCGGTAGTGCACGTAAGGAAACGCCGGGTAGAGAAAGTGGCCGTCGCGGGCAATGCCTTCGCGCATCGCCCGCTCGAAGGCCGGCAATGACCACTCGCCGATGCCGGTCTGCGCATCCGGGGTGATGTTGGTGCTGTACAGCGTGCCGAACGGCGTCACCAGCGGCAGCCCGCCGGCCAGGTATTCGCCGCCGGGGCGGGTATGGCACACCGCGCAGTCACCGGCCTCGACCACCCTTGCGCCGCGTTGCAACTGCGCAGTATCGAATGGCGTCGGCCGTTTGATTGGTGCGATCGCCGGGCGCCACATCAGCGCGACGGCGACGATCAGGCCGAGCACCGCGAGCACGCCGACGCTGATCCACAGGGTTCTGGATTTGAGCAAATGGCTGTTCATGGTCGGCAGAAAAACGCGGCGGACAGTGGCAGGACGAGTGCAGTGCGGGTCATGGAAACGCTCCTTGTAGCAGCCGGGGAAGGGCGCCGATGCGGACGTCAGCGCCAGGGCCAAAGCGTAGAGAAGACCCTTGCAGCGGAGAATCACCGGCCCGCGCAACAGCGCGTTGCGCCGCAAGCAACGTTGCGCGCCACGCATCAGTGCGTTGCCAGTGGCACGCATTCTCGCCCCCGCCGGCTGACCGTAGCCTTGGCACAACTTTCCCGAACTCAACGAGGTGTCACCATGCTTACGGGCAACCCTGCCGTTGCGGCCCCGGCCGAACAGCCTGCTTCACTCTCCGGCCTGATGGTCGCGTTTCTGGCCTTCTGCTGCGGCGCGGTCGTCGCCAACCTGTATTACGCGCAGCCCATCGTCGAACTGATCGCGCCGCAGATCGGCCTGTCCAGCGCCAATGCCAGCCTGATCGTGTCGCTGACCCAGTTCGGTTACGCGCTGGGCTTGTTGCTGCTGGTGCCGCTGGCCGACCTGATGGAGAACCGCCGTCTGGTGGTCGGCTTCACCCTCGCTGCCAGCGTGACGCTGCTGTGTGCTGGCCTGACTCATTCGCCGTCGCTGTTTCTGCTGCTCTCTTTGCTGATCGGCCTGACCTCGGTGGCGGTGCAGATTCTCGTGCCACTGGCCGCGCATTTGGCGCCGGAAGCCAGCCGGGGGCGCGTGGTCGGCAATATCATGAGCGGCCTGCTCTTGGGGATTCTGCTGTCGCGGCCGCTGTCGAGTCTGTTGGTTGAAGTGTTCGGCTGGCGCGGGGTGTTTTACAGCGCGGCGGCACTGATGGCGGTGATCGCGCTGATTACCGCTGTGGCATTGCCGCGCCGGGTGCCGACGCACAAAGCCACTTATGTCGCCTTGATCGGTTCGGTGTTTGCCCTGGCCCGGCGCTTTCCTGTGTTGCGCCAGCGTTCGCTGTATCAGGGTTTGCTGTTCGCCAGTTTCAGCCTGTTCTGGACCCTCGCGCCAATTGAGCTGATGCGTCACCACGGTTTCAGCCAGGCGCAGGTGGCGATCTTCGCTCTGGTCGGCGCGGTGGGTGCGATTGCCGCGCCGATTGCCGGGCGTCTCGCCGATGCCGGGCACGGTCGTCGCGGTACCTTGGTGGCGTTGCTGCTGGCGCCGCTGTCACTGTTGATCGCCGCGCTGCCGGGCAGTGGTTACGTGTGGCTGGTGGTCTGTGCGGTGCTGCTGGATTTTGCCGTGCAGCTGAACATGGTCCTCGGCCAGCGTGAGGTCTACGCCCTCGACCCGCACAGCCGCGCACGCCTGAATGCGGTGTACATGACCAGCATCTTCGTCGGCGGCGCGCTCGGTTCACTGGTCGCCAGCCCGCTGTACGAACACTTCGGCTGGAACCTCTCGGCCGTTGCCGTGGCGGTTTTGCCGGCGTTGGCGCTGGCGTTGTTCCTCGGGCGCAAGGCTGAGCACAGCCGAATCATGTAGGAGTGAGCCTGCTCGCGATGGCGGAGTGTCAGTCGATAAATGGCTGCCTGGCCGAATGCATTCGCGAGCAGGCTCGCTCCCACAGGGGGCGGTGTGATTTCCCGATTTTTTCAGGAGCAGATGAATATGCATTTTGCAGAGAGCGCCCTGAAGCACGACGATACAAGACGTGTGGCGGGCGCTGATGCACAATCAGCGGCGTTCCCTCACCACCGGACCCCGCTTATGGACAAGTTGCTGGCACTGAAGATGTTTGTTGAAACCGTGCGCTGCGGAGGCTATTCCTCGGCGGCGCGCAAGCTTGGGATTTCGACGTCTTCGGTGACACGGCAAGTGGCCGGGCTGGAAAACGAGTTGGGCGCCAGCCTGCTCAATCGCACCACGCGCAATACCAGCGTCACCGTCGCCGGCCAGACCTATTTCGAGAAGGCCGTGGCGATTCTCGATGCCATCGACGAAGCCGATGCGGTGGTCGCCGATCGTGGCAGTGATGCCCAGGGTCGCTTGCGTATCAGCGTGCCGGTGGAGTTTGGCCGGCGACTGATTGCGCCGCACCTGAGTCGCCTGCTTGAACGCCATCCCGGGCTGGAGATCAGTCTGTCGCTGAGCGATCAGGTCAGCGATTTGCTCAGCGAGCAGATCGACGTTTCAGTGCGGCTCGGCTCGACGGTGGTCAGCGAGGACATCGTCAGCAAACGCGTCGGCCACTTTCAGCGTTGGATTGTCGCCAGCCCGGATTATCTGGCGCGCAGCGGCGTGCTGGAGCATCCGCGGGATCTGCTTGAGCATCAATGCCTGCGCTTCGACTACGGCGGCAGCCATCATCACTGGACCTTTCAGGGCGACGAAGAGCCGATTCAGCTCAACGTCCAGGGCCGCCTGCAAAGCAACAACGCCGACATTCTTCGCGAAGCGGCGATTGGCGGTGGCGGTGTGGCGCTGCTGGCCGACTGGCTGGTGCGCGACGACGTCACCGCCGGGCGCCTGACGCGCTTGCTTGAGCACTATGAAGTCAACCCCGGCAGCGCCAGCAGTTGCATCAACGCGCTGTACCTGCCCAACCACCGTGGATCGAGCCGGATCAACGTGTTCATCGATTTTCTCGTGGAAATCCTCAAACCCGCCGCATAGCGCTGCACACTCTGTTGCTGCAGCCGCTGCACACTGCTTGTATGCTTGCGCCCCGGAACACGTGGCCGCCGTGAGTGCCGACGTTCGAATGATGGCTGGAATGGATACCGGACTTCCTTAAGGTACTGACGTGAAGCGTGATACTCGCCTTGTAATGCTCCTGCTGCTGGTGATCGGCTGTTCCCTGACTTCGCTGACGATCTGGAAAGTCTGGTCTTCGCGTGAGCGTGCACTGGCCGAGGTCGATGTGCATGGCCTGAACCTGACCCAGGCGCTCAACACCTACACCGAAGGCATCGTCCGGCAAAGCTCGCTGCTCTTGCTCGGGCTGGTCGAACGTCTGGAAACGGAGGGCGACGGCCCGGCGCAGACTCAGCGCATCCAGAGCCTGATCGACCGCCAGCAGCCGCTGATGCCACAGCTCAGCGGCATCACCATTTATGACCGGCACGGGCATTGGCTGATGTCCTCCAACCGGCCGATTCCCGAGGGCGCCAACAGCAGCGACCGCGCCTATTTCATCCACCACCGTGACAGCCCGAGCCGCGAGCCGTTCATTGGCCCGCCGATCCAGAGCCGTGCCAATCACGAATGGGTGGTGACCATCAGTCGGCGCTTCAACGACGATGGCGGGCAGTTCGCTGGCGTGGTAGCGGTGACGCTGGGGGTGGAGAACTTCCTGCGGGTGTTCGGCAAACTCGACGTTGGCCAGGACGGCGCGATCGGTCTGTCTTACACCGATGGCACGCTGTTGGTGCGCTACCCGTTCCGCGAGCAGGACATGGGCCGCAATTTTTCCAGTTCGCCGATCTACGCCAAATACCTCGTCGACCGTTCGGTTGGCACTGCTTCGTACACCTCCAGCCTCGACGGCGTCGAACGTCTGTACGCGTTCCGCAAAAGCGAAACGCTGCCGCTGATCACCACCGTGGCCCTGGGCAAGGATGAAGCGCTAGCGGCGTGGCGTATCGAAGCGGCGCTGTCGGCGGTGGTAGTGACCGGACTGCTCGGGCTGACCGGGCTGATCGGCTGGTTCCTGATCCTTGATATCCGCCGCCGGACTGAGGCTGAAGAGGCGTTGCGCGATGCCCAGCAGCAGTTGCTTGCGTCCAATCGGCAACTGGAATTACTGGCGCTGAAAGATGCGCTGACCGGCCTGGCCAACCGCCGCTGCTTCGATGAAACCCTGGCGGTGGAAGCGCGGCGGGCGCAGCGTGACGGCACCACGCTGGCCTTGCTGATGATCGATATCGACCACTTCAAATTGTTCAACGATGCCTTGGGCCACGTTGCTGGCGATGCCTGCCTGCAAGCGGTCAGCAAGATTCTTGAAGGCTGCGTGCGACGCCCCTCGGATCTGGTCGCACGCTACGGTGGCGAGGAAATTGCGGTGATCATGCCGGCCACCGACAGCGCCGGGGCGACGGTGGTGGCGCAGTTGATGCTTGAGCGTTTGCAGCAGGCGAACATCGCCCACCCGGGCAGTCCGTTTGCTCGGATTACGGTGAGTATCGGTATGGCGGTGGGGACGGGCGCTCTGCTGGATTCGCTGCCGGCGTTGATCCAGACCGCCGATCAGGCGCTGTACCGCGCGAAAGCGGCGGGGCGCAACGGGATGGCCGGGCAGGCCTGAGGCGCACTAGAAAGCTTCGCCGGTATCCAGTTTCGCCAACAGCATTTGTCCACGTTGCCACAGTGCATCCTGCTTGGCCAACGGCATGCGGTCGAGGTTCTTGTACATCATGCCCATGCGCTGATTGCCGCGCAGGATGTCGCCGTGGCGCACGAGGAAATGCCAGTACAACGCATTGAACGGGCAGGCATCGTCCGCGCTGCTTTCCTTGACCTTGTAGGCGCAGTCGCCGCAGTAATCCGACATCCGATTGATGTACTGGCCGCTGGCGCAGTAAGGCTTGGAGCCGAGATAACCGCCGTCGGCGTGCATGACCATGCCAAGGGTGTTGGGCAGTTCGACCCAGTCGAAGGCGTCCATGTAGATCGCCAGATACCACTCACAGATTTCCTTCGGCGCAATCCCGGCGAGCAAGGCAAAGTTGCCGGTGACCATCAGCCGCTGGATGTGGTGCGCGTAGGCATGTTGCAGGCTTTGGCCGATGGCCTGGCGCATGCAGTTCATCTGCGTTTCACCCGTCCAGTAGAACTCCGGCAGCGGGCGCGTGTTGCCAAACACGTTGCCCTCGGCGTAATCCGGCATCTTCAGCCAGTACACACCGCGCACGTATTCACGCCAGCCGATCAGTTGCCGAATGAAGCCTTCGGCCGCGTTGAGGCCGATGCTCCCCGACCAGTACGCCGCCTCGACATCGCTGCACAGCTGGCGCAAATCGAGCAGGCCGATGTTCAGCGCCGCGCTGATCCGCGCGTGAAACAGGAACGGTTCGTCGCTGGCCATGGCGTCCTGGTAATCACCGAAGCCGGCCAGCGCGTAGTCGAGAAAGTATTGCCACAGGGCCTGGGCATCGGCGTGGGTCACCGGGTAATTGAAGTCATCCAGCGTGCCGTAATGGCTGGCGAAGCGCTCGCCGACCAATACCAGCACCTCTTGGGTGATTGCGTCATTGGCGAAACGCGCCGGGTAGGGCGGTTTGGCGTGTTTGGGCAGCGCCTTGCGATTCTCCGCATCGAAATTCCACGCACCGCCGACCGGCGTGCCGTCGCCATTGAGCAGCAGCCGACTCTTGCGCCGCATCTCGCGGTAGAAGAACTCCATGCGCAGCTGCTTCTTGCCGCTGGCCCAATTGGAAAACTCTTCGCGGGAGCAGAGGAAACGGCGGTCTGAATGCCAGTGCACGGGCAAGCCCGAATCTTTGATTGACTGCTCAAGGCGCCAGTCGCCGCATTCGGTGATGTGGATCTCGTCGGCACCAGTGAGGGTTTGCCAGCGCTGTAGTTCGCCGGGAATTGAGCCGCGGTTGTCCGGGTCGTCGAGGCTGACGTACTGGACGCGGAAGCCTTTATCGCGCAACGCCTCGGCAAAGTGGCGCATGGCGCTGAAGATCAGAGCGATTTTTTGCGGATGATGAGCGACGTGGGTCGCTTCCTCCATGACCTCGACCATCAGCAGCAGGTCGTGCTGGGGATCGAGTGGCTGCAGGGAGGCCAGGTCGAATGACAGCTGGTCGCCGAGGATCAGGAGCAAGCGGTGGGCAGGGGGCATGGAGCGAAATCCGGTGAGCGATTCGAACTCCAATAGTTATACAGATTGTTTGCTATGTATAGGTTTTAGCGGCCACTGACATCCTGTAGTGGGAGCGAGCCTGCTCGCGAAAGCGTCCTGTCAGTCAATACAAGTGCTGACTGACACGCCGCCTTCGCGAGCAGGCTCGCTCCCACAGGGATTTGTATTGTGTGCTTATGCGGGGTAGGTCGGATAATCGATATAACCCTCGGCACCGCCGCCATACACCGTCGCCGGATTCAACTGATTCAACGGCCAGTCATTGGCCATCCGCGCCGGCAGGTCCGGGTTGGCCATGAACGGTCGGCCAAACGCAACGAGATCGGCCAGCCCCGACTCAAGCAATTGCGCGCCGGTTTTGGCGGTGTAGCGGCCGGCATAAATGATCGCGCCGCTGAACGTGTCGCGCACGGCCTGGCGAAAGGTCTGCGGCATCGCTGGCGCGTTGTCCCAGTCGGCTTCGGCGATCGACAGGTAGGCGATGCCGACGTCTTCAAGAATCTTGATCGCGGCAATGTAAGTTGTGTGCGGATCTTCCTCGACCAGGCCCAGGTACGTCCGCGCTTCATCGGTGGTAGTGAACAGCGGCGCAAACCGCACACCGACCTTGTCCTTGCCGATGCATTCGGCGACGCCGGCCACCACTTCGCGCAAAAAGCGCAAGCGATTGTCCAGCGAGCCGCCGTACTGGTCGGTGCGCAGGTTGCTGTGGGCGGAGATGAACTGGTTGACCAGATAACCGTTGGCGCAATGCAGTTCGATGCCGTCGAAACCCGCATCCATCGCGTTGCGCGCGGCCTGGATGTACAGCTGAATCAGTTCCTGCACTTCATCGGTGCTCAACGCGCGCGGAGCGGACGGCGGCACCAGTTCACCGACACCGGGCGCGGTTTCGATGAACACACTGACGCGGTCCGTGGCGACCGCAGAGGCCGACACCGGCGCATCACCATTAGGCTGCAACGCCGTGTGCGAGACCCGACCGACGTGCCAGAGCTGGGCGAAGATCACGCCATCCACCGCGTGCACCGCCTCTGTGACTTTGCGCCAACTGGCGATCTGCTCCGGCGTGTGAATGCCCGGCGTCCACGCATAACCCTGGCCGCGCGGTTCGATCTGCGTGCCTTCGGTGACCAGCAAACCGGCACCGGCGCGCTGTTGGTAATACTCGGCCATCAACTCGTTGGCGACATTGCCCGGTTGTGTGCTGCGCTGGCGGGTGAGAGGCGGCAGAACGATGCGGTTTTTCAGGGTGTGGGCGCCCAATTCGGCAGGCGTGAAGAAAGCGTTATTCATGGAGTCAGCCTTTGAATCTGATTAGACCAGTCGACTACTGACTGGGCAAAAAAACAACGCCGGGCTGTACGCACGCGGCGTTGATCGGGTTGGAGCGAGGGATTCAGCCGAGCATCTTCAACAGCTTTTCGGCAACGGCGGCAGAGCTGGCCGGGTTCTGGCCGGTGACCAGTTGACCGTCAGCCACCACATGCACCTGCCAGTCGGCAACTTTCGAATAGCGCCCGCCAAGACGCTGGAACTCGTCTTCGATGAGGAACGGCACCACGTCAGTCAGGCCGACCGCCGCTTCTTCGGCATTGGTGAAGCCGGTGACATCACGACCCTTGACGATTGGCTGGCCGTCAGCGCGCACCACATGACGCAACACGCCAGGTGCGTGGCAGACAAAACCGTGAGGTTTGTTGGCGCGGTCGAAGGCTTCGATCAGCGCGATCGAGGCCTTGTCTTCGGCCAGATCCCACAGCGGGCCGTGGCCACCTGGGTAGAACACTGCGTCGAAATCTTCGGCCTTCACGTCAGCCAAACGGCCAGTGGTGGCCAGTGCTTGTTGTGCGGCCGGATCAGCGCGGAAGCGATCGGTTTCGGCAGTCTGCGCGCTTGGCTCATCGCTTTTCGGATCGAGCGGAGGCTGGCCGCCGGCAGGCGATACCAGGGTGACGTCGGCGCCGGCGTCCTTGAAGGCAAAGTAGGGCGCGGCGAACTCTTCCAGCCAGAAGCCGGTTTTCTTGCCGGTGTTGCCGAGTTGATCGTGGGAAGTCAGAACCATCAAGATTTTCATAGAGCACCCTTGGGTTGGTCTGGCATCGGCAGAAGGCGAGGGATTCGCTTGTTGTCGGTGCCGCATGAATTTGTGTGTCGGGGCGCAGCATAGTTTCCAATTAGACCAGTCGTCTAGTAATTTTTTCAGAAAATGTTTTTGCCCGTCGGTTATGGCAAACTCCCGGTCCTGAAAACTATACGACTGGTCTATTGTCTGGAATTTTGCGCACCATGAAGCCGACCTTTGACGACACCCGCCAACACTTGCTCGACACCGGCCACCGGATGATGGCCGAGAAGGGCTTCACCAGCGTCGGCCTCAACGAGATCCTGCAGACCGCCGGCGTGCCCAAGGGCTCGTTCTATCACTACTTCAAATCCAAGGAGTTGTACGGCCAGGCGCTGCTCGAGGATTACTTCGTCGACTACCTCGCGGACATGGAGCGCCGCCTGACATTGCCTGGGCTGTCTGCCTTCGAGCGTTTGATGGATTACTGGCAGGGCTGGCAGAACCGCTGCACCCTCGAAGGCCACGGCGATGAATGCCTGGTGGTGAAACTCAGCGCCGAAGTCGCCGACCTGTCCGAATCGATGCGCCTGACCTTGCGCGACGGCGCCGAACGCATCGTCGCACGCATCACCGAATGCATCGAACAAGGCCAGACCGACAAAAGCCTGCCGGAGGGCGATGCGCGCAAGTTGGCGGAGACGCTGTATCAGCTCTGGCTCGGCGCCAGCCTGCTGAACAAATTGCAGCGCACCGGACAGTCGCTGGAAACCTCGATGGCGATGACCCGGCAGTTGTTGCGAGTCTGAGCCTCGCCGCAGGTCCCTTGTAGGAGTGAGCCTGCTCGCGAAGAGCGCGGCACATTCAACATCTTCATTGCCTGACCCAACGCCTTCGCGAGCAGGCTCGCTCCCACAGGTTTTCGCGCCGTGTGCCAAATCCCGGCAGCACACAAAACTCAATGTGGGAGCGAGCCTGCTCGCGAAGACGGCGGCACATTCAACATCTTCATTGCCTGACCCAACGCATTCGCGAGCAAGCTCGCTCCCACAGGTTTTCGCGGCGTGTGCCAAATCCCGGCGACATGCAAATCCAGTGTGGGAGCGAGCTTGCTCGCGAAGAGGGCGGCACATTCAACATCTTCATTGCCTGACCCAACGCCTTCGCGAGCAAGCTCGCTCCCACAGGTTTTCGCGGCGTGTGCCAAATCCCGGCGACACGCAAAATCCAGTGTGGGAGCGAGCCTGCTCGCGAAGGCGGCGGGACATTCAACATCTTCATTGCCTGACCCAATGCATTCGCGAGCAAGCTCGCTCCCACAGGTTTTCGCGGCGAATGCAAAAAACCGGCAACACACAAAACCCGATGTAGGAGCGAGCCTGCTCGCGATGGCGGCGGCACATTCAACATCTTCATTGCCTGACCCAATGCATTCGCGAGCAAGCTCGCTCCCACAGGTTTTCGCGGCGAATGCAAAAACCCGGCAACACACAAAACTCAGTGTGGGAGCGAGCTTGCTCGCGAAGAGGGCGGCACATTCAACATCTTCATTGCCTGACCCAATGCATTCGCGAGCAGGCTCGCTCCCACAGGTTTTCACGGCGAATGCAAAAACCCCGGCAACACGCAAAACCCAGTGTGGGAGCGAGCCTGCTCGCGAAGACGGCGGCACATTCAACATCTTCATTGCCTGACCCAACGCATTCGCGAGCAGGCTCGCTCCCACAGGTTTTCGCGCCGTGTGCCAAATCCCGGCAGCACACAAAACTCAATGTGGGAGCGAGCCTGCTCGCGAAGACGGCGGCACATTCAACATCTTCATTGCCTGACCCAACGCCTTCGCGAGCAAGCTCGCTCCCACAGGTTTTCACGGCGTGTGCCAAATCCCGGCGACATGCAAATCCAGTGTGGGAGCGAGCCTGCTCGCGAAGGCGGCGGCACATTCAACATCTTCATTGCCTGACCCAACGCCTTCGCGAGCAAGCTCGCTCCCACAGGTTTTCGCGGCGTGTGCCAAATCCCGGCGACATGCAAAATCCAGTGTGGGAGCGAGCTTGCTCGCGAAGAGGGCGGCACATTCAACATCTTCATTGCCTGACCCAACGCCTTCGCGAGCAAGCTCGCTCCCACAGGTTTTCGCGGCGTGTGCCAAATCCCGGCGACACGCAAAATCCAGTGTGGGAGCGAGCCTGCTCGCGATGGCGGCGGCACATTCAACATCTTCATTGCCTGACCCAATGCATTCGCGAGCAGGCTCGCTCCCACAGGAGATCTGTGTTGATTGGTGGGATTGGAGATCAGCAGGCCACTCAACATTCAGTCAGGGGATTTTTCCTCTTCAGGCAGTTGGGCAAACCACTGCGCGTACGGCGTGTTGCTCACCTTGAAGCGGTTGAAATCCGGGCTGCCGTCATCCCACCACACCGGCCCGCGTTCACCCAGCGCGACTTTGGCGTCGTTGACGCGAGCTCTCGCCGACTTCAACGCCTGTGCATCCTCCGCACGCTTCGCCTCTTTGACCGCACGCCGCGCTGACATGAGTTCGGCTACAAACGCCTCACGCTCGGCGGCTGGCAGCGCTGGATTGCTGCAACGCCACAGCTGTTGCCTGACCACAAAATAGCGGCCATCGGGGGTGGTGGGGTACATGGACGATATCCTGCGTGATCCAGTCTCAGACCGGGTAGGACAACTCGCCGATGAGTTTATCCAGCGTAATCGGATAATCGCGCACCCGCACGCCGCAAGCGTTATAGATCGCGTTGGCGATGGCAGCCGCCGCGCCGCTGATACCCAGCTCACCGACGCCTTTGGCCTTCAGCGGGGTGGCATACGGGTCGACTTCATCGAGAAATACTACTTCCTGATGGGCAATGTCGGCGTGCACCGGCACCTCGTATCCGGCCAGATCGTGATTGACGAAAAAGCCGATTCGATGATCCACCGCCAGCTCTTCCATCAATGCCGCGCCGGCGCCCATGGTCATGCCGCCGATGATCTGGCTGCGCGCAGTTTTCGGGTTGAGGATGCGCCCGGCGGCGCACACGGCCAGTTGCCGACGCAGGCGAATTTCGCCGGTCGCCGCATTGACCGCGACCTCGGCGAAATGCGCGCCGAAAGTCTGCTGGGCGAAGCGCTGGGCAAGGTCACCGTATTCCATGCGGTCCTCGCCCGTCAGCTCGCCATTGGCTGCGGCCTGGGCCAAGGCAACCTGCTGCGAGCCTGCGCGAATTTGCCCGTCGACAAACTCGGCTTGCTGCGGGTCAATCCCGACGGCGCGAGCGGCGGCCTCACGCAGTTTCACGCACGCGGCATACACGCCGGCAGTGGAGGAGGCCGCGCCCCACTGGCCGCCGGAGCCCGACGATTCCGGAAACCGCGAATCGCCCAAGTGCACCACGACACGGTCCAGCGGCACGCCCATCATTTCGGCGGCCGTCTGGGCAATGACGGTGTAACTGCCGGTGCCGATGTCGGTCATGTCGGTTTCTACCGTGATGATGCCCCGGCGATCAAGCCGCACCCGCGCTGCCGAAGCGGTGGTCGGTGCGCCGCGAATCGCCGAGGCCAGACCGATGCCGATCAGCCAGCCGCCCTCGCGTCGCTGACCGGGTTGAAGGTTGCGCTGCTGCCAGCCAAAGCGCTCGGCACCCGTGTTCAGACACCCCACGAGTTGCCGTTTGGAAAACGGCCGCGACGGCTGCTCCGGATCGACCTGCGAGTCGTTGAGGATGCGCAGTTGCAGCGGATCCATCTGCAGCTTTTCGGCAAGTTCATCCATGGCGATTTCCAGCGCCATCATCCCCGGCGCCTCACCCGGCGCGCGCATCGCCGAACCCTCAGCGAGATCGAGCACGGCCAGGTTCAAACGAGTCATGCGATTGGCCCCGGCATAAAGCAATCGCGTTGACGCGGTAGCCGCTTCGGTGCGTCCGCCGCGCAGATTGCCCGACCAGCTCTCGTGGCCGATCGCCGTGATCACGCCGTCACGGTTGGCACCGATGCGCAGGCGCTGAAGCGTCGCCGGACGATGGGTCAGGTTGTTGAACATCAGCGGCCGCGGCAGCGCGACTTTCACCGGCCGCCCGGCATGTCGAGCGGCCAGGGATGCCAACACTGCGTCGCAAAGAATCGTGCCCTTACCGCCGAAGCCACCGCCGATATACGGGGAGATCAGGCGCACATCTTCCTTGGCGATGCCGAGGGTTTTCGCCAGATCGCGCACGCCCCAGTTGATCTGTTGGATCGATGTCCACAAGGTCAACTGCGTGCCACTCCAGCGGGCAATGGTTGCGTGCGGTTCCATCATCGCGTGGGCCTGGTCAGGCGTGCTGTAGTGCTGATCGATTTGCACTGGCGCAGCGTTGAAGGCGCCTTCGAAGTCACCGACGCTGGTCTGCGGCGGCGGGCCGAAGCCGGCCGGTGGCGGTGGGGTTGCGGAGTCTTTCGCAGCCGCCAGATCGAATGAACCCGCTTCGGCCACGTAGCGGATGTCGAGCAAGCCGGCGGCCGCGCGCGCCTGTTCAAAGGTGTCCGCGACGACAATCGCTACGGCCTGGTGATAGTGATCGACCTGCGGCCCGGCCAAGGCCCTGGCTACGTAAAACTCGCCTTTGGCCAATGGCCCGGCGTTTTCGTAAGTGACGATGGCGATTACCCCGGACGCCTCCCGCGCTTGCGTCGAATCGATCGAGGCAATGCGCCCCTTGCCGATCCCGGCGCCGACGATATAGCCATAGGCGGCGTCCGGCACCGCTGCGTTTTGCTCGTAGGCGTAGGGGGCGGTGCCGGTGGTTTTCAGCTTGCCGTCGATGCGGTCGGCAGGTTGGCCGATGACGTTCAGCTGGTCGATCGGATTGGAGCCGGCCGGGGTGTCGAATTTCATCTGCAAATTCCTTTCAGACAGGCTGGCGGCGCCCACGTAGCGCGGCGCAGCCATCGATTGACGTCGGATCTCTACGAGCCTAGGCCATCGACGCGCTGCTGATAATGCGCGGTTTCAGGATGGAGTGATGAATCCCGCTCACAAATCCTGATCAACATGACAAATAAGAATACGTTTCAATTACTAATGCGACCGTATACCATGCGCGGCGTTTTCATTGGCGGTTTTGCCCTTCGTTCTGGCCTATTCGTAAAGGTTTTCACCTCATGCGTCGAACTCTGCTTTCCATTTGTGTGCTGCAGGCGTTGTCTTCTTCCTCGTGGGCTGAGTCAGCCGAACCGACTTCTTCAACGCTTGAGCTGGAAGCCACCGACGTGGTCGGCACAGCGGATTACGAACGGGCAGACGGCCCGGTGCAGGGCTATCGCGCGACGCGTTCGGCCAGCGCCACGCGCACCGACACTTCGATTCATGAAACCCCGCAGTCAATCAGCGTGGTGACCAAGGACGCCGTCGAAGACCTCGGCGCGACGCGTTTGCAGGATGCGCTGGATTACGCCGGCGGCGTTGGTCGGGCGAACAACTTCGGTGGGCAGGGCCTGACCACCTTCACCGTGCGCGGTTTCACCACGGGTGAGTTCTACCGCAACGGTTTCCCGATCAACCGTGGCTACCCGAACATGCCCGACGCCAATACCATCGAGCGTCTGGAAGTGCTGCGCGGTCCGGCGACCATGCTCTATGGCCGTGGCGATCCTGGCGGTACCTTCAACGTGGTGTCAAAACAGCCGTTGCCCGAGCGCACCGTCACCTTGGGCAGCCAGCTGAATGACCAAGGCATGCAGCGCGGCACCCTCGACGCATCCGGGCCGCTGGATGAAGAAGGGCGTCTGGCCTATCGCTTGAATGTGGTGGGCGAGGGCGGTGACACCTTCCGCGATCATGTCGAGACCGAGCGCTACGGCATCACGCCGGTGCTGACCTGGCAGGCCACCGACGCGACCAAGCTGATTTTCGAAGGCGATTTCATGCGCAACAACGCGCCGCTTGATCGTGGCGTGACGCGCTACCCGGCGCAGATCGGCACCGCCTCGCGCGATACCTTCTTTGGCGAGAAGGACGTCGGCAAGCTGCACAACGACAACAACATGGCGCAACTGCGTTTCGAACACATGCTCAACGACGACTGGACCCTGGGCGGTGGATTCCAGTGGCTCGACGGCTCGCTCAAGGGCGATGCGATCGAGGCCAACGGCATTGCCGCCGACGGCCGCACGCTGGGGCGCAACTTCAACTACCGCAAGCTGGAATGGACCGACAAGGACACCCAGCTCAACCTCACCGGGCATTTCGACACTGGCGGTCTGCAGCACACCTTGCTCACCGGCATCGAGTATGAAGATTACGATTACAAGTCGATCATCCAGCGCTCCAGCGGCGCGGTCAGTGCCTACCCGATCGACATCTTCAACCCGGTCTACGGCCAGCCACGCCCGGCGCTGACCCGCACACCGACTCACGACAAGGAAAACCTCAAGACCTACGCCGCGTTCGTGCAGGATCAGGTCGCCCTGACCGACAAGCTCAAAGTCCTGGCCGGCGCGCGTTTCGAGCGCTTCGAGCACGATTACGAAACCTACGTGCCCGGCGGCAGGAGCTGGCAGGCCAGCGACAACGCCGTCACCCCGCGTATCGGCATCACCTACGATTTGACCGATACCCTGGCGGTCTACGCCAACACCGCGCGCTCGTTCAAGCCTAACACCGGCGCCAGTCGCGAAGGCGGCGGCTTCGCCCCGGAGAAAGGCAAGTCCTACGAGATGGGCGTGAAGTGGGAAGCGCTGGATCAGCAGCTGAGCGTCGACGCGGCGATCTACCAGATCGAAAAACGCAACGTGCTGACCACCGACCCGGTGGATTCGACCTTCAGCGTCGCCGCCGGTGAAGTACGCAGCCGTGGTTTCGACGTCAATGTCACCGGCAATCTCACCCCCGAGTGGCGAGTGGTCGGCGGTTACGCTTACGTTGACGCCGAGGTGACCAAGGACAACACGCTGCGCTCCGGCACGCGCCTGCTGAACATCCCGAAGAACAGCTTCAGCCTGCTCAACATGTACGAGTTCCAGGACGGCACGCTCAAAGGTCTTGGCCTTGGCACTGGCCTGAAATACGTCGACGAGCGCGCCGGGCAGACGTCCAACACCGCGTTTTCCATGGGCAGTTACACCGTGGTCGACCTGCTGAGCTTCTACAAGATCAACGACAAGGTGCGGCTCAATCTCGATGTGAAAAACATCTTCGATCGTGACTACGAAGAAGGCGCCTTCGGCAACGTCTACGCCTACCCGGGCGCGCCGCGAACCGTGCAGGTGGGGATTTCCTACACGCTGTAAATTGCCGCAGCGGTTGCCGCCGCCCCATGCTGGCCTGAGAGTGGCATGTCGAAATCAGACATCGGCATGCCGCACTCAGGCTAGTTGCGCGGCGGTCGGGCCACGTAAGGTGAAGCATCATTTCGTCGGAAAAGCGTCTGCGTCGCAGCTTTCGCCTGATGCCGACACCGGAAATGATGATCGCCTGACGCTCAGTCAGTGGCCCAAACGTCGATCATGAGAACAATAAGAACCCATGACTAGCCTGAACCCCAAGGACTCCAACGGTCAGTTGGCGCAAGGTTTCAAACCGCGTCACGTCACCATGCTTTCCATTGCCGGCATCATCGGCGCAGGACTTTTCGTTGGCTCAGGCCACGCCATCGCCGCCGCAGGACCTGCGGTGCTGCTCGCTTATCTGTTCTCCGGTCTGCTGGTCGTGCTGGTCATGCGCATGCTCGGCGAAATGGCCGTGGCGCATCCCGACACCGGCTCGTTTTCCACCTACGCCGATCAAGCCATTGGCCGCTGGGCCGGCTTCACTATCGGCTGGCTCTACTGGTGGTTCTGGGTGCTGGTGATTCCCATTGAAGCCTTGGCCGCCGGGCACGTGCTCAACCAGTGGTTTCCCCAGGTCGATGCGTGGTTGTTCGCCTTGCTGTCGATCGTGCTGCTGGTGATTACCAACCTGTTCAGCGTGTCGAAATACGGCGAGTTCGAATTCTGGTTCGCCATGGCCAAGGTCATCGCGATCATCGGTTTCATCGGCTTGGGCTTTGCGGTGCTGATAGGCTGGATTCCCGAGCGTGAAGCCAGTGGCTTGAGCACGCTGATGGCCGAGCACGGCGGCTTTGCGCCCAACGGCATGTCGGCAGTGGTCGGCGCGTTCATCACCATCATGTTCAGTTTCATCGGCACCGAAGCGGTGACCATTGCCGCTGCGGAATCGAACAATCCGGCGCAGAACATCGCCAAGGCCACGCGCTCGGTGATCTGGCGCATCGGCATTTTCTATCTGCTGTCGATCTTCGTGGTGATTTCCGTGGTGCCATGGAACGACCCGCAACTTGCCTCGGTCGGTTCCTACCAGCGCGCACTGGAACTGATGAACATCCCCAACGCCAAATTTCTCGTCGACGTTGTGGTGTTGATCGCGGTGGCCAGTTGCATGAACTCGTCGATCTACATTTCCTCGCGCATGCTCTATTCGCTGGGCCGACGCGGCGATGCGCCGCCGGCATTGAAGGTGACTTCGGCGGCCGGCGTGCCACGTGCGGCGGTCATTGCCAGCACGGTGATCGGCGCAGGCGTAACGTTGCTCAGCTACTTCATGCCGGCCGGGTTGTTCCAGTTCCTGCTCGCCAGCTCCGGCGCAATCGCCTTGCTGGTGTATCTGGTGATCGCCATTTCGCAGTTGCGCATGCGCCGTCGGCTGGAACGGGAAAAGGTCGAAATGACCTTGCGCATGTGGCTGTTTCCGTGGCTCACCTGGCTGGTCATCGCTTTCATCTGCGCGGCGTTGGCAGTGATGATGATCACCCCTGAACATCGCATGGAAGTGAGCTCGACGATTGGCCTGGCGCTGTTGATCTCGTTCATCGGATTGGCCACCAGCCGCCAGCATCGGCCGGCGGGCAGAGTGGCGGCTGCGAGCAAAGCCTAAGCACACAGCGCCTTGAGCCCACGGAAAAACCAGCCGTTCGGGCTCGTGGGCAGATCCTCGCGTTGATTGAGTGAGCCAGTCATCGCGCAGGCTTCACCAGCGAGCGAGCCCATCAATTGCGGCAGCAAGAAGCTGCGCTCGCACTCGCTGGCTGACAGTCCGGTTTTCTCCTGCGGCCAAACAACGGTGGTTTCGGCAAACGAATTCATGGCACACCTCCTCAAAATTCAAACGTCCAGCACCAAGGTGTCGCTGCCCTGCGCCGGGGCGGCGCAGCAGATCAGCACTTCGTCGTCCGCCAGGCGCATGGCCGGCGGGGTGAGGTAATGCACCTGGCCGCTGCTCAGGCGGGTTTTGCAAGTGCCGCACGAACCGCCGCGGCAGCTGAATTCCGGATTCAGACCACGTGCCTCCGCCAGTTCCAGCAAGGTGCCGCTGCCCGGTTCCCAGCGTGCTTCCTTGCCGGACGTGGCGAACAACACCTTGACCGGTTCTTCCGCGACCGGCACTTGCGGCGGCGCCGGGGTGCTGATTTCGACATCGCGGATCAGCGTCGACGGGCCGAAGGTTTCGGCGTGGATGCGATCATCGGGAATACGCATTTTGCGCAAGCCGTCGTACAGCGCCTGAGTGAAGCTGCCCGGGCCGCACAGGTAGAAATCGTAGTCATCCAGCGGCAGCAGGCCTTTCAGCAAGGCGATGTCGATGCGCCCGGCGTGATCGTAACCCTGCGCTGTTGCGTCCAGCGGCGGCTGGCTGACCACGCGCAGCACCTTGACCTTGTCACCCGCGCGCGCAGCCAAGGCGTCGATTTCTTCGCGAAAGGCCAGATCCTCGACGGTGCGACTGCTTTGCACCACCCAGGTCGGGCGCATGCGGCTGATGCGTTTGCCCTGGTAGACCACCTCGCGCAGCATCGACAGCAACGGCGTCACCCCAACCCCTGCGGCCAACAGCACCAGTGGCCGGCGTTCGGTGGCGTCGACGGTGAAATCGCCTTGCGGCGCGCGGGCTTCGATCAAGTCCAGTGCCTGGACCCGATCATGCAGATGCGAAGACACCGAGCCGTCGCGTTTGACGCTGATGCGCAGAAACTCGTCCGACGGTGCGCTGGACACGCTGTAGGTGCGGATCGACGCGGCGTCCTGACCGTCGAGCAAAACCTTGATCGGCAAGTGCTGGCCCGGTTCGAAGCGCGGCAGGCCGAAGCCGTCGTTGGCTTGCAGGTAAAAGGAGCGGATCTGCGGACTCTCATCGACCACCCGCGTGACGTGCAGCGCGCGCCATTGATTGCGCAGCGCCTCGGCCTGCAAACGCTCGCGGGTCTGTTCCCAGCTGCCGGTCATTTGCGAATTGGGTGAATCGCCTTCCGGCTGCTCGGCCCAGCGCAGTGGCAGCGCGGCCTGACGGTAAACGATGCGCTGCGGCTTGAAGCGCCACAGCCGCTCGGCGCCCTGGAACGCGGCGATTTGCGGATCGTCGAGCAGCACTTCTGCGCTGCCGGTCATCTGCAACAGATCGCCGCTTTCGAAATCGATAAAGGTCAGCCCGGCGCGCGGGTTGAGCAGGATGTTGCCCAAGGTGTTGAAGAACAGATTGCCGGAGAAATCCGGGATGGTCAGGGTGCCGTCTTCGTCCATATGCACGAAGCCGGATTTGCCACCGCGATGGGACACATCGACTTGGCGCTCGCCGTCGCGCACCACGTAAGTGGCCACGTAGAACGAGTCAGCGGCGGTGATCATGTCGCGCACCAAGGGTTCGCTGACCGGCAAGTCGAGCGCGTTGTCGGTGGTCTCTTCGACGAAGGCGTAATGGCGCAGGTTGATGTAGCGCGGGCAGTTGCCGTAAGCCTGGGTCACGCTGATCTCGAGGCTGTCGTCCTTGCGGCGGCTGATATTGCCGTTCATGCGATTGCGCCGACGGGTGTGCAGCTCGATGCCGAGCATGCCGATCGCATCGCCGGGTTGCAGGCCTTGATTGGCCGGGTCGTTGGGCTGCGCGTCGAGTTTGATCCTCAGAACCTCTGGTGACGGCGAATCCATGAACCCCGGTTGACCGGTGCGCAGCGTCGCCCACGGATCGCCCTGGCTGTCGACGGCGCCGAGCACGACGAAGGGCAGTTGCGCATAGAACTCGCGGTGCTGGTCCGGCATCCAGTCGCGGGCCAGTTGCCGCTGGCCGACGCCGACCATCATTTCCACCGCGCCGACGGCACGTTGCAGGGTCAGCTCACCTTCATGCCAGGGCGAGGGCTGCGGTTTCGACGCTGTGTCCATTTCGATTCTCCTCGGGTGCAAACGGGCCGGTGAGCCGCCAGGGGCTGAAGCTCAAGTTGGGCTCATGTTCGCCCCCGGCTGGTTGCGAGGGAATGGCCAGAAACTGCAATCCACTGTTTCACTCGGTGAAATGATCCCTGCGCGCGCCTAAGGAGGCGGGTGATTATTTCACTGGCTGAAATGCTCGATTGTATTTGCTGAGGATTCCGCGATTTGCGGCAGGGGAGCAGGATGAGCCCCATCGACACGATCAGCGGGTCGACCTCAAATAATCCAGGAGCACGTCATGTCCCAGTCAGCCGTCAAACTGTACCGCCATCCGTTGTCCGGCCACTCGCATCGCGTCGAGTTGATGTTGTCCCTGCTGGATGTGCCGACCGAACTGGTGTTCGTCGACCTGATGAAGGGCGCACACAAAACCCCTGAATTTCTTGCTCTCAACCGTTTCGGCCAAGTGCCGGTGATTGACGACAACGGCACGGTGCTCGCTGATTCCAACGGCATTCTGGTTTATCTGGCGAGCAAATACGGCAACGGCCAGTGGCTGTCGAGCGATCCGGTCGAGCAAGCCAAGGTGCAACGCTGGTTATCGGTGGCCGCCGGGCAGATCAGCTCGGGTCCTGCCACGGCGCGCCTGATCACTGTGTTCGGCGCCGGTTACGACGCGGCTGATGCGATCAAGCGTTCCCACGCTTTATTGCAAGTGATGGAAGACGAGCTGGCCAACAGCACATTCCTTGCCGGCGACAAGGCAACTGTCGCCGATGTCGCCGCCTACACTTACGTCGCCCACGCACCGGAAGGCAATGTTTCGCTGGATGAATACCCGAACGTGCGGGCGTGGCTCGGGCGGGTCGAGGCGCTGCCGAAATTCGTCGGCATGCAGCGCACAGCGGTGGGCCTGCAAAGCGCTTGATATCAGCACACGCCGAAACCTTGTGGGAGCGGGCTTGCCCGCGATAGCGGAGGGTCATTCAGCAATGATTGACTGACCGGAAGCCTTCGCGAGCAGGCTCGCTCCCACAGGTTTTGCGTCAACTGTGCCATCCACGTATTGGAAGACAATGTCTCGCTGAAGGAATATCCGAATGTCCGGGCGTACTGGCGGGAGTTGAAGCATTGCCCAAATTTAACTGTGTACACCAACCCCTGTGGGAGCGAGCCTGCTCGCGAAGGCTTTCTGTCAGTCAACATCAGAGTTGAATGACACACCGCTTTCGCGAGCAGGCTCGCTCCCACATGATTTCACTGTGTTTTCGAGGTTTTTTACAGGTTCTCGCCTATGGATCGTTTTCAGGAAATGCGCATGTTCCTGGCCGTGGCCGAGGAGGGTGGCTTTGCGGCGGCGGCGCGGCGTTTGAACACCTCGCCACCCAGCGTCACCCGTGCCATTGCCGCGCTGGAACAACGCATCGGCACGCGCCTGTTGTCGCGCACCACGCGCAGCCTGCACCTGACCGAAGCCGGGCATCGTTATCTGGACGATTGCCGAAGAATTCTGTGCGACGTCGACGAAGCCGAGGAGGCGGCCGCCGGCAGTTATCGGGTGCCGTGCGGGCATTTGAGCGTGACCGCGTCGGTGTTGTTTGGCGAGTTGTTCATCGCGCCGTTGCTGGCGCAATACGTCGACGCGTTTCCTTCGGTGCATCTGAAGGCCTTGCTGGTCGATCGCGTGGTGAACATGGCGGAAGAGGGTATCGATGTCGCCGTACGCATCGGCCATCTGCACGAAAACAATCAGCATGCAATCAAGGTCGGCGAGGTCCGCCAAGTGATCTGCGGCACCCCCGATTACTTCGCCCGCTATGGCCGACCGCAACATCCGAACGAGCTGAGCCGCGCCAATATCGTCATGTCGTCCGCCAGTCATTTGCTCAGCGATTGGCAATTCGCCCATGCCGATGGCCCGTTGAGTTTTCGCTTCGAGCCGCGTCTGGTGGTCACGGCGAATCAGGCGGCGATCAACATCGCCAGTTCCGGTTGGGGCATTACCCGGGTGCTGTCTTATCAAGTCGCCAGCCAGGTTGCGGCCGGTGAACTGGAATTGGTGCTGGAGGCCTTTGAGCCGCCGGCGTTACCTGTGCAACTGGTCTATCTGAAACATCCGCGCGTACCGGCGAAGGTGCGCACGTTTGTGGATTTTCTCAGCGAGCGGCTGCAACACCACCCAGCGTTGAAAGCCGTGAACAGGGTTCACGGCTAAGGCTTCAAGGTTCAACTCAGCGCTGGATCACTTTGCGGCCGCAGCGGTTTCGATCAGGCTGGCAACGGCTTTCGGATTGGACACCATCACCACGTGCGACGCGCCTTTGACCACGACGGTCTGCTTGGAATGCGCGCGCTCGGCCATGAACGCCAGGGCTTGCGCCGGGATGTTCTTGTCCTGGTCACCGTAGACGAAGTACGACGGCACGGTTTTCCATGCAGGCTCGGTGGCGGCTTCGTTGAGCGCGGCGACGGTCACCGGGCGTTGCGTGGCGGCCATCAGCTTCGCATCTGCCAGGGAAACATCGGCAGCGAACTGCTCATGGAATTTGTCCTGCTGGATGTACAAATCCTTGCCACCATCGGCCAGCTCAACCGGGGCCGACAGGGTCGGGCCAAGGGTGCTGCCAGGGAAACGGCCGGACAATTCGGCTGCGGTTTCGCCCTTTTCCGGGGCGAACGCGGCGACGTACACCAGCGCTTTGACATTGGAATTGCCGTAAGCGGCTTCGCTGATCACCGGGCCACCGTACGAGTGCCCGACCAACACCACCGGAGTTTTCACGCTGGCCAGCACATCCGCCACCGATTGCGCATCACCCTTGACCGAGCGCAGCGGGTTGGCGGCGGCGATCACCGGGTAGCCATCCTTCTCGAGAATCTTGACCACGCCGTTCCAGCTGCTCGAATCGGCAAAGGCACCGTGCACCAGCACCACGGTAGGTTTAACCGGTGCGGCGAACGCAGCGGTGGCGCCGAACATGGCAGCGGTGAGGGCGAGGGTAGCGAAGACTTTGTTCATGGTGATGTCCTGTCGATTGGTTAAGGTAGGAATGGAAGCGACAGGGGTATTTAGCGCGCTAAATGTGTCAGTTCTGTGTGCGCAAGACTGAACTTCGCATGCGTGTGTATCAGTGTCGGCAAAAGCTACATGCTGATACAAACCGCTCAGTTTTGGCTCAGCAGTGCAGCGGACTCGAACTTGTCAGTCCGCTGCAGCGTTTCCGGAACACCGATCAACAGCAGCAGAAACGCCGCCGCCGCAACTCCGGCAAGAGTCAGGAACGCTGCGCTGTAACCGGCGGCCTCGACGACAAATCCGGCCAGCCCATTGCTCAGCGCCGCGCCCAGACCAAACGCTGTGGTCAGCGCGCCGAGGCTGACATTGAAATGCCCGGAGCCGAGGGTCAGATCCTTGACCATCACCGGGAACAGCGCGCCGAACAGCCCAGCGCCGACGCCGTCGAGCAGCTGCACGGCGACCAGCCAGTACGGATCATCCGAGAAGGTGTAGAGCAAGCCACGCAGCGGCAGGATCAGAAAACCCGCCAGCAATAACGGTTTGCGTCCCCAGACATCGGCTTTCGCACCGGCCAGCAGCGCCATCGGCACCATCACCAGTTGGGCTGCGACGATGCACGCCGACGTCAGCGGCGTGGCCATGTGCAAGTTGGCTTGGGCGAGTTTCTGGCTCACCAGCGGCAGCATCGCCGCGTTGGCCAAGTGAAACAGCGCGCAGCACAGGGCAAACATCAGCAACGGGCGATTGCTCAGCAGTACCTTGAATCCGGACGGCTGATGGCTTTGATCGCCAGGCTGCAAACCGCGCGCGACGTCGTGATCTATCGCTTCTGCCGAAACGAACAGCACGGCAATCACACTGGCCAGCGCCATGACCGCCATCAGATAAAACACCGCCACCGGACCGAACAGATACGCAAACAAACCGGCCAACAGCGCCGCGCACGCGTTGCCGGCATGGTTGAACGTTTCGTTGCGACCTGTACGCCGGGTGAATGCTCGCGGGCCGGTGATGCCCAGGGTGATCGCGGAAATGGCCGGGGCAAAAATAGATGCTGCCGCCGCGCTCAAGGCTTGGGTCAACGCCACCAGACTGAATGACGAAATGAACGGCAGGAGCAGACAACTCACCGTCACCAACAGCGCGGCGATGATGATCAGCGCACGTTTCGCCCGGCTGCTGTCAACCAGCGCACCAGCGGGCGTCTGCGTGACCAGCGCGGCGATACCGGCGAGAGTCATGACCACACCGATGCTGGCCGGGTCCCAGTGGTGCACGGCGAGCAAGTAGATGGCGAGGTACGGCCCGAGGCCGTCGCGGACATCGGCGAGAAAGAAATTCAGACTGTCCAGCGAGCGATTGTTGCGGCGATCGAGATGGCTGATCACGTTGGGCAGTCTCTTGAACGGGAGGTCTGCGTAAGTGAATCAACCTCGGCAAACCTAATGACCGAAGCGGCGGGGGATTAGTTGCAGGGCTGCGGAGCAGTTGCTGCTCCGCAGATATTCATGCGTCAGGCGTTTGCAGTATCTCGATCCACAATGCGCCTTTGCCGGACGCCGCTTCACCGACACGCTTCAGCGCGCCATCCTTGCTCACCGCGTACGTACCGACCTTGGCGCTTTTCTCGCCCGTCACCAGCAGCCAGCGGCCATCGGGGGAGAAGGCGATATTGCGTGGTTGTTGTTCCTGCACTGAGTAGTTATCGAGGAACTTCAGTCCTCCGGTTGCCGGATCCACGGCAAATGCCGAAACGCTGCTGCTGGTGCGCTCACTCATCAGCAGCAGTTTTCCATCCGGCGACATGCGCAGGTCGGCAGCCCAGATGCGCGGGGTCGGATCGTCTTTCAAGTCGTTGTTGCGCGCATCACGGACTTCGCCGTGGGCCAGTTTCAATCGCTCGGGAATGCCATTGGCTTCAGCGATGCGGGTCAACGCGCCGCTGGCCTCGTCGATCGAAAACGCCGTCACGGTGCCGCTCATTTCACCGACGACGTAAAGGAATTTGCCGTTCGGCGAGAACGCCAGGTGCCGGGGGCCGGTTTTATCCGGAACACTGACCGAGCCGCTGCCGATCGGGCTGAGCTCGCCAGTCTTGGCGTCCAGGCGATATTGCAGCACCTTGTCGGTGCCCAGGTTGCCGGCGTAGGCAAAGCGATTGCTCGGCTCGGTGCGAATCGAATGCGCGTGCAGGCCGGTCGGATAACGCAGGATGTTGGCGGAAGGTTGATGATCCTCGCCGATCTTTTGAACGCTGAGGGTATCGGCGCCGTAGGACGCCGCGAGCAGGTAGCGACCTTTTCGATCGGTCGACAGGTAGGCCATGCTCTCTGCCAGGGGCGCTTGGGTAAACTTTGTCAGATGACCGCTTTTGGAGTCGATCCGATAGCCCAGCACCTGGAAAGGCTTGACCCGCAACGCTGCAAACAGCACTTTGCCGTCCGGGGTGAGGGCCATGGGATTGACCTGGTCGCCGGCCTGGATCTGCTCAACGAGGGTGAGTGCGCCGTTGCTCTGGTCAAGGCGATATTGCGAGATCAGACCGTCGCCTGGGCTTGAGATGTAAGCGTAAGTAGCGGCGTTAGCCGTCACGCTCAACGAGGAGGCGAGCGCAGCGATCAATAGCGTTCCTTTCATCATTTCCAGCCTTATTGTTGTTGTGATCAGTCATCCTATGAGTGATTGGCTGGGGCATCAATGGCTATTTCGGGGGCCTGTAACGTCGCTACGCTTATTTGACATGCTTGTTCTAGATGATTTTGATCAGCGGAAATGATCGGAGAGGGTGGTCGTGATTGAGGTTTGACACATTTTTACATACTCTCCCGTTAGCGTTGTTGTACGACATCCTACCTAATGTGCGCAGTGCAACAACTCTCACAAAAACAATAACGGAGATACCCCTATGACGAGCATGGCTCCACTCGATCATCAGGCCGCTGCGAAACCGCAAAACCTGTTCCTGCGTACGCTGAAACTGCTCGGCCCCGGCATTATCGCCGTGCTGTCGTGGCTCGGTGCGGGCGATCTCATCACGTCTTCAGTGGCCGGTGCGAATTACGGCTACGCGATGATGTGGGTGCTGGCGGTCTCGCTGTTGCTTAGATACCTGATCGTCAACATCATTGCCCGGTTCCAGCTGTGCAATAACCAGGGCATGACCATTCTTCAGGGCTACGCCCAGCTCAACCCGGTGTTTGCCTGGTTCATGCTGGTTTATGCCCTGTTGATGGGGCACTTGATGAACGCCTACATGATCAAGGGGGCAGGGGAGTCGCTGGCGATGCTGTTCAAGATCGATCAGCCATTGCTGTGCTCGGTGGCAGTGGTGCTGGCGGTCTGGATGCTGGTCGGGCGCAACATCTACACGATGATCGAAGGCGTGATGAAGCTGCTGCTGGCGATCATGACCCTGGCGTTCATCGCCCTGGCGGTGATGTCCGGCCCGGATGTCAGCGGCATCATTAAAGGCACCATCGGCTTCAGCATTCCGCCGGACGAAGGCGTGCATGGTGCGTTGCTGGTGGCGGTTTCAGTGATCGGTGCGGTTGCCGGCTCGATCGCCAACTTCGTGCATCCCTATGTCATGCGCCAGAAAGGCTGGACCGGGCCGCAGCACAAGCGCATTCAACGTAACGATCTGCTGTTTGCGGTGTTCGTCGGGATCATCATCAACCTGGCGATCTGGATTGTTGGCGCGGAAATCCTCCGTCCCAACGGCATCGAGGTGAAAACCTTGGGCGATCTGGGCAAGGCGCTGGAAATCTTCTTCGGCCCGATCGGCTGGTACGTGTTCTTCATCGGTGTGTTCGCGACGCTGTTCGCCAGTATTTCAGGCAAGACCACGGCGTTTCCGATGCTGATCACCGATGCCTTCCAGCATGTTCGTCCTGAGCGTCGCGAGAAGTACGGTAAAGAGTTCCATCACGACCCGATGCACAAGTGGTTCATGCTGTTCATTCTGGTCACGCCGCTGATCTGGTCGATGCCGGGCATGCCGGATTTCGTCACCCTGACCATTGGTGTCAGCGCATTGAACATCATTGGTTTGCCGGTGATTTCCCTGGGCTTGCTGATCATGTCCAACCAGAAATCGCTGCTGGAAAAGCAGTACCGCAACAACCTGTTTGAAAACATCGCGCTGATGTTTGCTACAGGTCTGGCGCTATGGGTAGCGTTCCAGTTGGGCGTTGATCTGTTTACTTGACGGGAAGCAGTCGAGGGGGCAAACGCCCCCTCGAATCGCCGCTTACAACGGCACATCCATTTCGATCCGGCGCCAGGCCGCTTCGGAAAAGCTGTACACCGAAAACGCGATCAGCCCCAACGCCATCAGCATCAACAGCACGCCGCCTGCCGGCAGATTCTGCAAAGCATCCAGTGCTTCCTTCATGCCGGGTGGATTGGTTGCCTGGTAAACCGAGCCACTGACCGCCATCAACACTGCAATCTCGATAAACACCACGCCTCGGGCGATCAAGCCAAAGCGCGACACCGGGCGCACGTAACGCATCACTTCGTCATCCGCTTCGAAGTATTTCTCGAACGTGGCCTTCCAGCCTTTGATGATGTGGGCGATACCGACACCCAGCGGGATCAGCGCGATCAGGTAGATCAACAGGTTCGAATGCTCGAACGACAGCAGCTGCGCGAGCAGATCCTTGGTCTTGCCATCGCCGGAGCCGCCCGAACTCCTGAGACCACTCACCAACAGACCCAAGGCAAAGAAGGCCAGCGCCGCATTGACCAGACCGCCGGCGAGCAGACCTGCGCGAATGACCAGGCCTTTGAATTCGGTGCCGTGGTGGTCGACATCGCGGATCGCTTGCAGCGCACGCCAGGCGGCGAAAGCCAGCAGGCCGGCGACCACAACACCGATCAGCACGTAGCCGAAGGGCTGGCTGAGCAATGCTTCAAGGCTCTTGTGGCTGTCTTTCGGTTTGGTGGAGTCGTGCGCTGCCAACAGCGCGAAGATGCCGATGATCAGATACAGAACGCCGCGCGCGGCGTATCCGCCTCGGGCAAGCAGGACAAGCGTGTGTTGAGTGGACATGGGGTTTACTTCCAGGGAATCGATGTGAAGCAGACCCGTGGACGGGGCAGGGGTTCGATAAATGCGTCGCCGGTGGGCGATGCGCGCTTTATCAGCCTGCCATTCAGCGCTCGCCTCGCTTCAGCGTCATAACGGCGTGGTCAGCGAAAATGGAATGCGCAGCTCTTCAACCGGCCCTGAATCCCGGCCGCACATTTCGTCGTGCACGCATTGCTGCACCAGCACGCAGGGAAACGCCGGCACGGTTTGCAGCAAGTCGCGCAGGTGGGTGATCGAACGCAGGTGCATTGGCTTGGCCGCATCATCGAGCAAGGTGAACTGGCCCTGATCTACGCGAATTCTCGCCAGATAAAATCCACCTTCGAGTGACAGCAGCTCCAGTTCGCGAACTTCACTGTTGGCCGCACGTTCGGTGAGGGTTTGCAGATTCATGCTTCACTCCTTGCCTACCAGGGCAGGCGTTCTCCATCGTAGGCGAAGAAATGGCCGCTATCGGCCGGCGTCAGCGTGTCAATCAGACTCAGTAATTGCGCAGCGGCAATGTCTGCCGGGCGGGCGCTCGAGGCTCCGCGAAAAGGTTGCGACAACGGCGAGACCACCGTGCCCGGGTGCAGACTGAGCAAACGGCTCTGCGGTCGAGTGCGCGAAAGCTCGATGGCGGCGGTCTTGATCAGCATGTTCAGCGCAGCCTTGGAGGCGCGATAGGCGTACCAGCCGCCCAAACGGTTGTCGCCGATGCTGCCGACTTTCGCCGACAGCATCGCCATCGCGCCTTGAGGCGCAAGCAATGGCAGAAAGTCGCGCAGCAGCAATGCCGGCCCCAGCGTGTTGACTTGAAACACGGCCTGCAGCGACTCGGCTTCGATTGCGCTGTAGCTTTTTTCCGGCTTGATCCGGTCACGATGGAGCAGGCCGGCCGCGTGAATGATCAGGTGATAGGGCGCTTCGCCTGCCAGTTCGGCGGCGGCGCTGGCGATCGTTTCGGGCTGCTCGAGGTCGAGCTTCGGCACAGTTTTGCGTCCCAGCGCACGGACGCTGGCGCAGCGTGGATCCTGGTTCAAACGTTGGCAGAACGCCGTGCCGAGGGCGCCACTGGCACCGATCACCAAGGCGCGATAACCGTCGCCGAACGAGGCGAGGGTCAACCCGCTGCTCATGGGTTCGCTCCAGCGTTCTGGCGCCGGAAGAACACCGTCACCTGACCGACTTCGAAACCCCACTTGGACATACGGGTGCGGTTGATCAACGTGTCTTCGTCGACCAGGTACATCCAGTCGTCCATGCTCATCTCGTAGGTTGAATCATCAACTGGCAGGTTCAGGCGATAACGCCAGTGGAAGGTGTTGCCTGCGATCTGGCCCTGCGCAACCCCGACCACATCGTGCGCGCGACCGCTCCACTGACCATTGGCCCCGGGAGTGAGGGTCCAGACCCGACGCTCACGGGTGCCGTCGCTGTAACGGAAGCGCTCGTCGAGGATCAGGTTTTCACCCTCACGACGGCTGGCAATATCGACCTCAAACCGCTTGACCACTTCGCCGTTGCGCTTCTGAAACATGCCCCAGGCTTTGACGGGCTGGCTGAAAAACTGCTCCAGACTCAATGCCGGTTGCTGATCCGCGTAACGAGCAACATCGACACTGCCGCAGCTTGCGATGCTGAGCGCCAGTCCTAACAGCAGCAGAAATCGGGTCATCTTCCTACTCCTTGTGCTTGTACAATTAACAGGCTGTGTATAGGCCTAGCGCCGGCCGATGAGCTGGAGAAATTCCTGCCGCGTCGTCGAGCTGTCGCGAAAGGCACCGAGCATGACCGAGGAGGTCATGATCGAATTCTGCTTCTCGACGCCGCGCATCATCATGCACATGTGCCTGGCCTCAATAACCACCGCGACACCGGCAGCATCGGTGATCTGCTGGATCGCCTGAGCAATCTGCCGAGTAAGGTTTTCCTGGATCTGCAGGCGCCGCGCGAACATGTCGACCACCCGCGCCACCTTCGAAAGCCCCAACACCCGGCCAGTGGGGATATACGCCACATGCGCCTTGCCGATAAACGGCAGCATGTGATGCTCACACAGCGAATAGAGCTCGATGTCGCTGACGATCACCATCTCATCGCTCTGCGACTCGAACAGCGCACCGTTGGTGACGTCTTCCAGGCTCATCGCGTATCCGTTGCACAGGTATTGCATCGCCTTGGCGGCGCGCTGGGGCGTATCCAGCAACCCCTCGCGTTCCGGGTTTTCACCGACGCCGACGAGGATTTCACGGTAATGGCTGGCTAGTAGTGGGCTCATTCGGGTTACTCGTGGCGGTGCTGAGTCGGGACCAATGTCTGGCGAAAAGGTTGTACGCATACAGGTTGTCTGTATAGGTTTTATGAAGATAGGCTGAAAAGGATCAACTGACAACGCATCGGTGGTTTTTTTGTGCGGGTTTGGGATTGCAGGCAGGAAAAACATGGGGCCAGGTTTGGTGAGTGGCTTGCTTGGGCCAGATGTACGGGCGTCTCAGCTGATAGCTGCCGGTGGCGGATGGTAGCTATCGACCCAGGCTGTGTGAAAACGCACAAAATACGTCGCAAACTGAAAGTCGCGATGGTGCCAGTGGAATCAGCGGACGGAAGCGCGAATTTCCTTGATCAGTTGCATAGGCGTTCGTATTGCCGTTTGGGCCGCGTCAGCGACCCAAACAGGCGCTCACGAACGGCCAAGCGGCTTGGTTCACGCCCTGATCGCCTCAAGCAGTCCTGCGATGCCGAAGATGCTCATCATTCGTTTGAGGTTGTAGGCGAGCACATGAAGGCTCATCTCAGTGCTCACCCTCGGCAGGGTTTTGGTCAGGAAGTGGGTACTTCCCATGCAGTACTTGAGCGTTCCGAAAAGATGTTCAACAGTCTGGCGGCGAACCTTCATCTTCCCCGGGGCATGTTCTAGCCGAACCTGCATCGCGTCGACTACAGCCTCATGTTCCCAGCGCTTCACACGGCGCTCCTTACCCGTCGTACATTGCTTTTGCATTGAGCAGGACTGGCAGCCCGAAAAGTAGTAACAATGCAATAACATGCCGTCTTCCATCGACGAATGCCGCCTGGTTAGTAACTGTCCCGCAGGGCATCGATACTCGTCCGACGCCGCAAGATAGATGAAGTCCTGCTTACCAAATCGGCCTTCGGCTTTGCTGCCAGATGTGGGGTGTTTCGGTACGAAGGTAGTGATGCCGGCTTGCTCGCAAGCAAGGATTTCCAGACCTTTGTAATAGCCTCGGTCGGCCACCACCGTTAGCGATTCAGCCTCGATTTCTTCGCGCGCTTGTTTCGCCATATTGCTCAGTTGCCCACGATCATTACCAACGTTGGCACCTCATGGGCAACGATCAGATGGTGTTTGTCGTCGACAGCTGTTTGTACGTTGCAGCCAACCGTTCCGGTGCCTCGGCCGCTCGTAGCCATTGAGCGTGCATCTGGGCCTGTGAGGGAGATCTGCTGGTCTGGACTTTCGTGGAGCTGCGCCTCGATGTCCTTGAGTGTCTGCATCTGCTTTTTCAGTGTTTCTATCTTTTCTTTAAGCCGCTCTGCTTTGGCCTCGGCCACTTCGGGCGTTGCCCGATCCGCCGAATCCATCGCCGCCAGATATCGATCAATGCTCTGCTCGATCTGCTGCATGCGTGCCTTCACCTTGCCCTGAGTGAAGTTGCGGTCGCGATTATTGACGGCTTTGAATTTGCTGCCGTCGATGGCGATGATCGATTGGGAGAAGAGATTGAGGTTGCGACAAAGAACTACGAACTGGCGGCATACGCTGCGAATGGCTTTGCCGTTGTCTTTGCGAAAGTCGGCAATGGTTTTGAAGTCCGGGGCCAAACGCCCCGTTAGCCACATCAACTCGACGTTGCGCTCGGCCTCACGCTCAAGCCGGCGACTGGACTGAATCCGATTGAGATAGCCGTAGATATAGATCTTTAGCAAGACCGCTGGATGATAGGCCGGACGACCCGTTGCAGCAGGATCGACGCCCTCAAACCCAAGTGCGCCCAGGTCGAGTTCATCGACGAAAACGTCGACCACTCGGACTGGATTTTCTTCGGTTACGTAATCGTCCAGGCACTCCGGCAGCAGAGTCACTTGCGTCCGGGCCTCGCCTTCAATGAATCGCTTCATGATCGTCCTCGATACGATCTAGACGATCAAAAGATTAGACAAGCACTGGCGTTTTCACCCGGTGTGCTCGACTTCTGCCTGTCATGAAAAGCCGTTTCGATCTAAACAACCCCCGTCATCGTCTCTAGAGCGATGTTCGGTCGACACCTTGTACAATCTCGCTTGTTACAAAACCCACCCCGCAATGATCGCAATAAAACCCATCAACCAGCTGCTCCAGCGGCGCTGCTTTCAGAAGGGCAGGCTTGCATTCATCAACTGCTAGCTGATCCAAGCGTTGATAGCCTGCTTTTTCTTCCCCATTGAAGCGTTTTTTTGGGCTTGCTGCTCCTATCAGAATTCCCTTTGGTCTGACGTGTTGGACCGATCCACAGCGGGGGCAGGATTCCATAGGGTTTTGGTTCATGGCATGACCTGATTTGAGAGGGGCGAGAGTAATGATACCGATGAACTCAAGAAATCCTTTAACCAACGTCGTAAGAACTGACCTCCAGAGCAGTGAAGATGATTCCGTATATCTACGGACTTCACGTAGAGACGCCCCGTCCCTATCGACGCTGACGTTTTCACACAGCCTGGACCAAAAGCGGACGCCCAACGCACTTTTTTCAACCCAAAGCGGTCATCATCATGGTCAAGTATTATTGTGCCGAGGCTCGGACTGTTCATAGGTAGGTTGATCCATGGCCAGAAGCGTTAGGCTTCAACAGAAACTTCATTCAAAGTATCTCGTTGAGGTAGCGGGAGAGGTGGTGCTTGATGACTGCCTTGTTGAAAAGCTATGGGCGCTCAACAGAGGTGACAGGTTTGAGTTGAATTCACGCTCCTTCGGTATTGGACCTGTTCAAAAATACCGCTTGGAATACGCGATAACGAGAGGCCCCATTCCTGGGCATTGGCTCTACAAAGAATTTGACCCAAAGGAACTGACATTATTTTTTACGGCAAAAGACTTTGCCGGCATTTGCCATGGCTGGACCTTGTTTGACGAGTGACCATTCACGGTTGGCTGCCTGGGAGGCAGCTTCCGGCCAAAAGCAGCCGTCCACGCATGGCCTTTTTCAGCCCCAAAAGATAATAATCGGAGCGGAGACGGCCTATTGAAAATTGGCTACATGGCTGAATACGCCTCTTCTTCAGCATTCCATTATCGACATCAGAGTAAGACTCATGGGCGCGCCCATCATTATCGGCAACAGCTATGACCTCTGGGTCAGCAACAGCATGAAAGATACTTTTTGCGAGGTACTCACCGCTGTCGCGGCCTTGGAAGGCCATGATGTGAAGGCCTTATATGAGGAGGCACCAGGTGTGGCCGGCACCTATGGTGTTCCAGGCGTGGGTATCCTTCTCGACGAGTTCTTTCTCTATCTTGGTGGATTTTCCGGGGTTCGACGCCACCTCGATGTTTGCCGAGTACGGCTAGACGAAGTCAGAGAATCTTGCGGACTGTCGCCAGTTGCTGCCGAACGCATGGCACACGTACTGGCATGGGCCGCATACCATATGGATGGCAACCCGATCCCTGTAGGCGGCTCTTTCTATGAGAGCTGGCCTCCTGACGAAGCTGAAACAAGGTAATACCCGCCTGCTTTCGGCCAAAACAGTCATTCAGGTATGCCGATAAAAACCCATAATCGACCGTAAGGAGATGGATGGAAGTTTATTGCCTCAACGAGCTTGCAAGAGCGAGCCAACCAGCGAGCCTTTGACCTATCGAGTACTCGACACGCTAGCTTGTCTGGACGGGTTTCGAGGTTGTCAGAGTTCTTGGGTTGCCATAATCGGATGCACGAGAATCGGCCACGCGAGTGATGAACTCACGTACCCATTTGAAGCCGGCATGCCCATCCGACCGCTCATGCCAGAACAAGCCAATCGCAAAACCTTCCACCGGCAATGGAGGGGCTACGCACAGCAGTTGCTCGCTGCGACCGTCTACAAGACGACTTGGAACCAGGGCCACACAATCCGACTGCGCGACCAACTCCGGTACTGGAAGGAATGACGACGCTGAATGAACGACGTTACGCCGCAGCCCGCGCGCTACCAAGGCGTGATCCACCGAGGTAGAGAAGCCTCCGCCGCGCAGTGACACCACGACATGTTCCAGCTGCGCGAACTCATCCACGGTCAGGTCCGCGCGCATGCTGGGATGCCCACGACGCCCGATCAGCACGTAACTCTCATCATAGAGGTGCTGCGAGTGCAGTGCGGGCGGAACCCCGTTCATGTTTATCACGGCCAGATCCACCTCGCCGCGGGTCATCTGCAGCTCCAGCTGTGGTACGTCCAGGATGCGCAGTGCGATGCGAACACCCGGCGCTTCGCGTCGCATGGCGACAACGAGATGTTTGATCAAAACCGCCTGCACGTAATCCGTGCAGGCGATTGATACCGTCAGGCTCGCCGTCGCGGGCTCGAAATTCAGGTGAGTAGTGACGGTCGCCCTTACCTGGTCAAGTGCTTGGCGAAGCGGCACGAGCAGCTCCAAGGCTTTGACGGTGGGCGTCATTCCACGCTGCGCGGGGATCAGAAGAGGGTCGTTGAAGACGTCGCGCAGACGGCTCAACTGAGCGCTGACTGCTGGCTGGCTCAAATGCAGACGGGCGGCAGCCCGGGTCACGTTCTGCTCAATGAGAAGGGCCTCCAACGTCACAAGCAGATTTAGATCAAGGCGTCTGGTATCCATCGATCTTATGTTAGCAGCAAAATTTTGCGATTTCACAGATGGCCCGAGCCCCGCGACACTCCTTCGAAATCACAGCGGAGCCGTCCTTCATGTCGAAAAAAGTACTGATCATCTATGCCCATCCCGAGCCTTCGTCGCTAACGCGGCAACTGGTGGATGTGTCTGTTGAATGCTTGACTGCGCAAGGACACGAGGTCCTGCAATCCGATCTATACGCCATGGGCTGGAAAGCGATATTCGACGAGCACGACTTTCCTCAGCGGGCCAACCCTCAGCGGCTGTCGTTCGGAGCAGAGTCCGCCCACGCCTATCGTCATCGCCGCCAAAGCCCTGACGTGGCGGCGGAGCAAGACAAGGTTCTAGCGGCAGACGTTGTCATCTTCCAGTTTCCGCTTTGGTGGTACGGCATGCCGGCCATCATGAAGGGGTGGATAGATCGCGTCTGGGCAGCCGGACTCGCCCACGGCTACAAGGACGCTGGCAACGCCTACCGCTATGGTGACGGCGCTTTCAAAGGCAAGCGGGCCATGTTGTCAGTCGCTGTCGGCGGCCCCGCAGAAGACTACTCGCCGCGCGGCATCAACGGACCACTCGAGCAATTGCTGTTTCCGATCACGCACGGCTCGCTCTACTTTCCTGGGTTCGATGTGCTGCCGACGTTCGCCATATACGGCACTGGCAACTTGACCGCCGCAGATGCCATCGCAGCCAAAGAGGCTTGGCGCACCCGACTCGAGGATTTGTTCACAGATGCGCCAATACCTTTCCGGCCCCAAAACGGTGGGGACTACACTTCCCGCAATGAGCTTGAACCGCATGTGGCCGTGGGCCAGAGCGGCATAATGGCGCACGTCGCTTATGGTGAAACAACCCAGCGCAAGCAGCTGAAAACGGAGGAGGTGACATGAAAACCTTCGTGATTCTGACTCGCCGTGCTGATGGAGCGGCAGAAGACTTCAAGCGGCTGGCGAAACCGGAGGTATTGCACGTTTGGCAAGGCTTCGCTGACGGTATCGTGCGCGCAGTTCATGGGCTGGCCGATGGTCCCGGTGCCGCATTTGAACTGGAATCCGCCACCTTCGAAGAGGCGCGTGATTACATCGAGGCGCTGCCTTACGTCAAAGGGAATCTGCTGCACGTGCAGTACTGCGCGCTCAAGCCCTTCTCTGATTACGAGAAACTCGTTTCCTCCTGATGAGCGATCAACGCAGATCAACTCCCGTTTGCACGGCACTGCATGCTGCAGCCAGATTTTACGCGCAGCATGCAGCGTCAGGCCGGCACTCGTTTGATGCAAAGAGGGCTGGCACTGACGGCTTCTGCCGATTCTGGCCTGTTGCGAAGGCCTGTAATTGACTCATAGCCACGCTTTGACTCCCGCAGCCTGCCTGATTGCAGATAAAAATTTTACGGAGAATTTACGCAGTCTTTATTGAGGGCATCCGATACTGCGCGGCGCTAATTTGGAACGCTATCGTGATGTCCCTCGCAGCAATTCGGCTTATCGGCTTCATCTTGGGTATTTTTTTGATCACCCTGGCGGTAAGCATGGCTATACCCATGATGACGCTGGTGGTCTATGAGCACAGCGACGATCTGTCGGCCTTTCTCTGGTCGAGTCTGATTACCTTCATCTGTGGTCTGCTGTTGATCATGCGAGGGCGTCCGGAGACTGGCAATCTTCGGCCCAGGGACATGTACCTGTTGACTACCGCGAGCTGGGTTGTTGTGTGCGCCTTCGCAGCGTTACCCATGGTTTTCATCAGCGATATCAGCTACACCGATGCGTTCTTTGAAACGATGTCGGGCATCACAACCACTGGCTCGACGGTACTCACCGGTCTGGATAGCGCCTCTCCCGGCTTGTTGATCTGGCGTTCCATGCTGCACTGGCTAGGCGGCATCGGTTTTATCGGCATGGCTGTCGCGATTCTTCCGCTCTTGCGAGTCGGCGGCATGCGTCTTTTCCAGACAGAGTCCTCGGACTGGTCGGAGAAAGTGACACCACGTTCTCATGTCGCAGCCAAGTACATTCTTTTGCTCTATCTGGGCCTGACGGGTATCGGCACTTTGGCGCTCTGGCTCGCAGGAATGACCCCATTCGAAGCGATCAACCACGCAATGTCGTTGATCTCCACCGGCGGGTTCTCGACGTCGGACTCCTCCCTCGGGCATTGGGAGCAGCCAGCAATTCACTGGGTGGCGGTAGTCATCATGATCTTGGGCAGCCTGCCATTCACCTTGTACGTCGCAACCTGTCGGGGCAATCGGCGTGCGCTGATCAGGGATCACCAGGTACGCGGGTTTATTGGATTCCTGCTCGTCACATCGTTGGCAGTAGGTACCTGGCTGTATTTTCACAGCGACTACGGATGGTGGGACGCGTTTCGTATCGTGGCGGTCAATGTGACCTCGGTCGTCACGACCACCGGAATTGCGGTTGGCGACTACACCTTGTGGGGCAGCTTCGCGGTTTTGCTGTTTTTCTATCTGACCTTCGTCGGAGGCTGTTCCGGCTCAACGGCAGGCGGGCTGAAAATCTTCCGTTTTCAGGTGGCCGCCGCGCTTCTGGTCAGCAGCTTGAAGCAGTTGATCCATCCCCGAGCCGTGATTCAGAAAAAATACAACGGCCATCCCATCGACGAGGAAATCGTCCGTTCGCTGCTGACCTTCTCGTTTTTTTTCACCATCACGATTGCCGCCATCGCTTTGGGCCTGGCGCTGATCGGGCTTGATTGGATAACCGCACTGAGCGGTGCCGCTACGGCGGTGTGTAACGTCGGCCCCGGCCTGGGCACAATCATCGGGCCGGCAGGTAATTTCTCGTCACTGCCGGATGCGGCCAAATGGCTACTCACCGTTGGCATGCTGCTAGGCCGGTTGGAAATCCTGACGGTGTTGGTGCTCGTGACCCCGGTTTTCTGGAGATATTGAGCCAGTCATCCGTTGGCAGAGACGCCGATCGTTGCCTGCTTCGGTGAGTAGCACAGCAGTCATGGTTTTATCGCGTGATGATCGTCAGTACGGGGAGCGTCCGTCGGTTTATTCTCCGGTACTGTAAAACTCACTGTCGTACTGGTGATGATCTTGTGCGTCGGGTCGGCCACTTCCAGCAGAACCTTGTGAGGACCGGGGGTTAGCCCGACCAGGATAATCGGGTCTTCACTGGTGTGCGCCCACGTACCTTTCCAGTCATCGACGGTCACGTGAAGGTGACCTAAGCGTGGTGATACCTCAGCAGCCACCTTGCCAAATACCGGCATGATCCTGGCGTGCTCTGTTCGAAACTGGATGATGACCACTCCACGGGCGAGCGGCTCGGCAAGCGGCGGGTAGGCAATGAGTCTCGGCGCACTCTCGGATGCCAATGGCAGTATCGCCGGTGGAGAGTCGCTGTCTGCTGCCCCTTGTCCAAGTACGGATGTGCAAAAGCAGACACCCAAAGCCAGGGCCAATAGACTTCCGGGAGCGAGGGACATGATCTGTTTCTCCGCGTGATTTCATTCAAGCGTAGATCAAGCTGGGTATTGCCCGTAGTTAACGGTGCCCGCGGTAACGCGGGCACCGTTTTCTGTGTGGGGAAAAACGCTGACCCGCCGGTTTACCAGTTGTAGCTCAGCTTGGCGGTAATCTCGCGGCCCGGGTTGTAGAAATTCGCGGTGCCGGAGCCGACCACGTGCTGCTCGTCCAGCAGGTTGCTGACGTTCACCGCCAGGTCGGTGCCCTTGGCAATTTTGTAGTTGAAGGCAGCGTCGAACAGAGTAGTGCCATCGCTTTTGCCGGAGTTGGCTGCATCGAAGTAATAAGCGCCGACGTAGCGCGCACCCAGGCCCACGCTGACATCAGTGGCGGGTACGTCGTAGTAACTCCAGAGCGAAGCTGAATGCTTGGGTGCCGTGGCGAACTCGTTGCCCTTCAGGGAACTGCCGTCATACAACGAACCGCGCAGTACCTCGGACTCCATATAGGAATAGCCACCGATCAGGCTCAGGTTCTGCGTTACCTGCGCCTTGGCCTCCAGGTCGAGGCCACGCGCGCGCGATTCGCCCACCGTCTGCTGCTCGATGATGCCGCTTGGCAGCACCACGGCGATGGTGACGTTTTCCTGGGTCAGGTCATACACCGCGGCGGAGAACAATGCGTCCATCCCCATCGGCGCATACTTCACGCCCACTTCGTATTGCCTGCCTGTCTGCGGTGTTACGCCAACCTGCGGCGGCGAGACGGATTCGACCATGCTCACGTAGGTTGATACTTCATCGTTGACGATATAGGTCAACGCACCTCGGTAGGAGGTCTCGGAGAAGGTGTCTTTCTCAGTGGATTGCAAGCCTTTGCTGGTCAGGTCCATCGAGTCGTTGCGCACGCCCCCGGTGACGATGAAGCGCTCGTAGAACGACAGGTTCTGCTGAAGGAAGACGGCTTTGGTAGTCGCGTCTCGCTTGTTGACGGCATACGGCGCGATTGAGCGTGGAACGCCTGTAAACACGGGGTTGGCAATGTCGATCGGGGTCGTCAGGGCGTAGACCGAGCTTTCCTTGGTGGTCGAATCGAGGTACTCCACGCCCACCAGGCTGCTGCTGTCGATTTTCTCGAAGCGGGCATCGTATTGCAGCATCAGATTGCCGTTGAACTGGTCGGCGTCAGTGTCCGTGCCAAACAGGTATCGATCGACGGTAGTACCGACACGTGCGGCACTGTCGCTGAGGTACACGTAGCCGAAATCATCGGTCAACTTGCTGTAACGCAGATTGCTGCGCAGCACGAAACCGTTGTCGAAATCATGGGTGACGTTACCGCTGAGGCTGGTGCGCTCGACATCGTGGAAGTTGTAGCTGGGCTCGCCATAAAACTTGCTGCGGTCGTATTCCCGATCCAGTGGATAGCCGCCGCTGTTGGGCGAACTCTCGGTTTTCAGGTAGTCCAGAATCATCGTGGCCGACGTGTAATCCGTCGGTGCCCAGGTGAGGCCACCCATAAACAGCTGGTTGTCGTCCTGCGAGTGGTCGTACTCGCGATCGCTGTTCTGGCCTTTGGCAGTAAAGCGGCCGGCCAGGGTTTTCTCGTCGTTCAGCGCATCGCCGACATCGATGCCGGTCTCGACATGGTCAAACGAACCGTAGGTCACATAGCCTTGGCCAAACTTCTCGAAGCGCGGCTGTTTGGTCACGAAATTTACCGAACCGCCCGGGTCCGCAGGGCCAAACAGGGTGGAGTTGGCGCCACGCAGAATCTCGATGCGCTCATAGGCGAACGGATCTTCGCGTACGCCGCGCATCGAGCTGAGGGTCAAGCCGTCACGGTAGGTGGTGGCCTGGAAGCCGCGGATCTGGAAATAGTCGTTGCGATCATCCGTACCATAAAAGTCACTGACCACGCCCGGCGTATATTGCAGCGCTTCTTCCGTGGTGCTGACGCTGCGTTGCTGCATTTCCTTGTTGGTCACCACCGACACCGATGCCGGTGTATTGAGAATGCTGGTGGCCACCTTGCCGCCCACCCAGAGCTCCTTGGCAACCACCGAGTTGGCGTCGTCGTCGGCACTGACCCGGACCTTGGCATTGATGATGAGCGGGGCGAGGCGGTAGTCCTCGACGGCCGTTGCGTCGAGTTCCAGCGGGCCGCCGGTTTTTGCTTGAGGGGTCAGCAGGTAAGCATTCGGGCCTTGCTGTTCGATCTGCAATTCGCTGCCCTGGAGCAGGGATGACAGCGCTGCCGATGTATCGAGCGAGCCATTCACGCCAGCCGTGGTGCGGTTCGCCACACTCGAGGCGTCGAAGGAAAGGCTGATGCCAGCCTCGCGCGCAAAGCGGTCAAGCGCTGGCGCCAGTGGCCCGGGGGCGATATTCCACTGTTTGACTTGATTGCTGTGATCAGCGCCCGAGGTTTGCGCCAGCGATGGCAATGCGTAGCTGCTCACGATCAAACCCAAGATCGCACCGTGCATGGCACGACTTAATGGATGGCGCTGTGAAACCGGGGACGAACTCATTTTCTCGCTCCAAGAAAGGACATCGACAGACTGGCCTGTATTCCGGCCTTCCTTACAGGTCGAACGAGAATGAGAAACCACCTCATTATTTTTCAGGTAGCGAAAAAATATTCGGGTGGAGTCAGGTGGCAGCGGTTACGGTGACCCAGTAACGGGTTCGGTAATCAATGTGCAGGCGCAGTGACTGTGCGATCAATGCCAGGACCCGATCATTGTCGGCGAGCTGGAAGGTGCCGGAAACGCGTCGATCAGCGACCTCTTCGGCGCAGCGCAAGACTCCGGGGCGATAACGCGACAACTCCGCGATAAAGTCACCAAGGCGCATATGGTTCGCACTGATCACACCGTCACCCCAAGCCCATAGATCGAGGCCGTTGTCCCTGAACGTTCGGGCGTCACTTGAGGTGAACAGCAGTTGGTTTCCTGCCAGGACGTTGCGACTCGCAGACGCTTCACCGGAACCGGGCAAAACCGTGACTGATCCCTCCTGAGCTGCGACCAGAGTACCGTCGTCACGCTCGCGGACCAGAAAGCGCGAGCTGTGGGCTCGCATGATCCCGTCGCGTGATTGCACCCACAACGGTCGCGCTTGCGGCGAGTATTGATCCGCACCGACATTCACGATGATTTCACCACGGCGCAGGATGATCAGGCGCCGCTGGGCGTCGAAATCGCTGTCGACGGCGCTATCGCTATTGAGCTGGATAAGGCTGCCATCATCGAGTTGGAAACGTCGTTGCTCGCCGATGCTGCTGCGCTGCTGTGCAAGCATGGAGGGCAGGGGGGTGTAGTCGCGGCCGAGCCAGGCTGCCGTGCCGACGGTCGCCAATACGCCCAGTAGCTTCAGGCTTTCCCGCCGGCGCATTCCATGTTGGGCGCCCTTAAGGGTTTGTCGAGCCAGCTGAGCTGGCACGCCTACAAATTCATCGCCAAGCGTTTCCACACGCTGCCACGCCAACCCATGCTCCGGGCGCTGCTGCAGCCAGTGCTCGAACGTGCGCTGTGTCTGTTCATCGGCTTGATTGAAGCGAAGGCGCACCAGCCATTGGATCGCCTGCTCGACAATGGCCGGATCCAGCGCCTCGGGCTCAGGCCTCGACATAACGCAAGCGATAGCAGTGTTGCAGGGCCGTGGCCAGGTCGCGCTCCACCGTCGCGCGGGAAACTCCGAGCTTTTCGGCGATTTGGGCGCAGGTCAGACCGTCGAGTCGGGCAAATAAAAACGCCTGGCGAACTCTTGGTTTAAGCGAGTCAAGCAGACGGTCTATGCGCTCGAGCGCATCGAGAATCATCAGCCGGCTTTCTTCCGAGGGAACCTCGTGTTGCGGCAGCAAGGTGATGCTTTCCAGGTAGGCACGTTCCAGTTCGCGACGACGATACTGATCAATCATCAGACCGCGGGCAATGCTGCTCAAATAGGCGCGTGGCTCGCGCAGGGCGCCGGACTGGTGACGGTGTTTGAGCACCCGGACGAAAGTGTCCTGCGCCAGATCTGCGGCGTTATCGCGACAGCCGATGCGCCGGATCAGCCAGCCCTGTAACCACGAGTAGTGGGTGCGATAGAGCAGCCCTGGATCTGCAGTACCTAGTGTTTCGTCGCTACGCATCGGCATCCCGGGACATACATGATTGATAATGAATCGCATTCTACTCAGGCGTTGGGCCATCAGGCAAATGCGTCGCGCGTAGTGTCTGTTTCGGGCGAAATGACGCCCCGGGTTTCTCGGGAAAAAGTGCCACCATCAGATGCTGATGCGCCGATCCTCCTGATCGATAGCTGGGCTTCGAAAATGAGTTTGCATGCTTGGACTGATCTGAGGGACATGCACGGAAAAGGGGTGTCCGATATTGCATGAAGACGGCAGTTTGTTCGTGATGGATCGAACAAGCATCCGTTAAACACGGTTCATGAATAATCGCACCACGGTTTGCGACTTTTTCTTTAGCGCCAACGATTTCAGGATGTAGGCAACTACAACAAGGAGTCACCTCATGTTTGCCGGATTCCTCAAAGACCAGCGTCATGTCAACGGTGTGGACATTGCCTATCGCATTGGCGGGAGCGGGCCGGGCCTGCTGTTGCTGCACGGTCACCCTCAGACCCATGTCATTTGGCACAAGGTCGCCGAACAACTGGCCGAGCATTTCACCGTGATTGCCGCCGACCTGCGCGGTTATGGTGATAGCGGTAAGCCTCTAGCCAACGACGACCACACCAACTACTCCAAACGCGAAATGGCCAAGGACGGTGTCGAGCTGATGAATTCCTTGGGCTTCGAACGCTTCTCTCTGCTGGCCCACGACCGTGGCGCCCGCGTTGCCCATCGCCTGGCCTTGGATCATCCCGCTGCAGTGCAACGAATGGTGCTGCTCGACATCGCGCCAACCTTGTCGATGTACGCCCAAACCAACGAAGCATTTGCCCGCGCGTACTGGCACTGGTTTTTCCTGATCCGCCCGGCACCATTGCCGGAAACCCTGATCGAAGCCGACCCCGGAGCCTATCTGCGCAGTGTGATGGGCAGTCGTAGTGCGGGGCTCAAACCGTTTACTCACGAAGCTTTCGGCGAATACCTGCGCTGCCTGAAACTTCCGGGCGCCGCCCGGGGTATCTGCGAGGACTATCGCGCCAGCGCCAGCATAGATCTTGAGCATGACCGTGCCGACATCCAATCCGGTCGTCACCTGAGTCTTCCATTGCTGGTTTTATGGGGCGCCGAAGGCACGGTCGGTCGTTGCTTCGAACCGCTCAAGGAATGGCAACAGGTCGCCACAGATGTTCGTGGCAAGGCGTTGTCCGCCGGCCATTACCTTGCTGAAGAGGTCCCAGAGGTATTGCTCGCCGAGGCAATGGCTTTCCTGCGTTGACACCCGCCTTTCACTGATATGAACCAGTCTTGCGCCGCAGGACATCATTGGCCGGGAAAGTGCGGCCTCGGCTCGCTGCTGCCGCAGCGGCTGCCAAGCTTTCCCCCGAATAGGCCGCCCCCGGCACAGATTCCATTCTGTTGGCTCATGGCGCCAGTACTACGCCGCATTGGATCGCAACACAGTGCCTTGGCGTTGTTCCTGCTCAAGATATGACCTCCCCACAAATGGATGTCCTGCAAAAGCACTTACGATTATTCACGCATCGTGCACAACGCCTTCACCTTATCGCTGTTGATACAGAATCTGCGGCAAAAATAAGCTGTTGACATACCGCACCCATATTCATGCTTAGACCGGAAAAGAGCCCATTCAATGAATAAGCCAAGAACGCTCTACCAGAAACACATCGACAGCCACACTGTTTGTGCTCTCGATGATCAGGGTCATGTCCTTTTATACATTGACCGCCAAGTCGCTAATGAATACACGAGTCCACAGGCCTTTAGCGGTATACGCGAAGCAGGCCGCCAGGTTTGGCGCCCGAGCGCGACTTTGGCGGTGGTAGACCACGTTAACCCGACTGCTCCAGTTCGTATTTCCACAATGCCAGATGCAGGTGGCGCACAGCAGGTCTCGTACTTCGAAGAAAACTGCCGAGACTTCGGAATTGAACTGTTCGATATTCTCGATAAACGTCAGGGTATTGAGCACGTCGTAGCGCCCGAGCAAGGCTTCATACTGCCAGGCATGATCGTCGCAGCCGGTGACAGTCATACCACGACCTATGGTGCATTGGGCGCGTTTGGTTTCGGCATCGGCACCTCCGAAATAGAACACTTGCTGGCATCACAGACACTGGTCTACAAGCGCTTGAAGACCATGCGTGTAACGGTGAACGGGTTACTCGCAGCCGGCGTCACCTCCAAGGACATCATCATGGCTCTGATCGAAAAGATCGGAGCTTCGGGCGCCACAGGTTACGCAATTGAGTTCGCGGGGCCGACGATCAATGACCTCAGCGTTGAAGCCAGGATGACCATCTGCAACATGGCTGTAGAAGCTGGTGCGAGAGGCGCCTTCATGGCACCGGACGAAAAAGTCTTTGCCTACCTGCAATCCAGGCCCCGCGCACCTCAAGGCGAGATGTGGGAGCAGGCAGTCGGGAAATGGAGAGGACTGCATAGCGACGAAGGTGCTCTGTTTGATTGTGAAGTCACTCTCGATGTTGGTGCGCTGGAACCCATGGTCACCTGGGGGACGAGCCCTGATCAGGCGGCGCCGGTTGGAAGTCGTGTACCCGATCCCGCCAGTCACACAGACCTCATATTGCGTCAGGGCATACAACGAGCCTTGGACTACATGGGCCTGGTACCCGGAATGCCGCTCAGCGACGTGATGATCAGCCATGCGTTCATTGGTTCCTGCACCAATGCCAGGATTGAAGATTTGCGTGATGTTGCACGAGTGGTGCGCGGTAAACGAGTCGCTGCCCATGTGCGAGCAATGATCGTCCCGGGATCGACCTTGGTGCGTAGCCAGGCGGAAGAGGAGGGGCTCGCGCAGATTTTCCTGGATGCGGGTTTTGAGTGGCGGCAATCAGGCTGCTCGATGTGCCTGGCCATGAATGATGACGTGCTCGCACCCGGTGACCGGTGTGCATCCAGTACTAATCGCAATTTTGAAGGCCGTCAGGGCGCCGGTGCGCGCACCCATCTGATGAGCCCCGCGATGGTCGCTGCGGCGGCGATTACCGGGCATTTGACTGACGTTCGATCTTTCGCTCTGGAGGCGTGAACATGCAACCTTTCACCACGGTAATCGGCAGTGCAGCACCGTTTTTGGCTTCCAACATCGACACCGACGTCATCATGCCCAAGCAGTTCCTCAAGGGGATCGATCGCAAGGGGCTGGACCAAGGCCTGTTCTTCGATCTGCGATTCCTTGAGTCCGGCGAACCCAATCCAGATTTCATTCTCAATCAGCCCGCCTGGAACGATGCCGCTTTTCTGGTGGTCGGTCCAAACTTTGGTTGTGGATCAAGTCGCGAGCATGCCGTCTGGGGCTTGAAGCAAGTCGGTATCAGAGCACTCATTGGCACGAGCTTCGCCGGTATTTTTTATGACAACTGCCAGCGAAATGGGGTGCTGGCCATCCAGGTGCCCGAAGCGCAACTGAAACAAATTGCAGGCGTTATCAGCAACGCAGCAACAGCGAAGATCAACGTGAATCTGCCAGAGCAAACGATCGAATTAGCTGACGGTGCAGTTATTCACTTTGAGATTGATCAATTGCGTAAGCAGTCGCTGTTACTCGGGCTGGATGCCATCGGCACCACGCTTCAGCGTACCGAACAGATTCGCAGCTTTGAAACTCGGTATCTGTCGGAGAATCCCTGGTTGTGAACCAGATGGAAACAGTGTCGACGGTAGATCGTATGCTGAGATCTACCGCCAGGGCATCACTCAACCGATAGATGGCGAAAATACTCTTCGAGAAACTCGACACAAACCCTCAATTTCGCCGACTCGCTAAGTCGGGTGGGGTACACAGCCCATACGTTCGCACTTTGAGTGTATTCGGGAAGTACTTGCACCAGGCGTCCTTGTTCCAGCATCGGTTTAACGTCCCACATCGACCGCAACAAGATCCCTCCACCGCTCAATGCCCACTCCAGAACAATCTCGCCGTTGTTGGAGGACAAAGGGCCGCTCACGCGCACCGACTCTTCGTGTCCGTCCTTTGTCAGGTTCCAAACGCCGAATGCGTTATTTCGCTCTTTCAGTACCAAGCAATCATGGGCGGTCAGGTCATCTAATGAGTGAGGCATGCCTCGCCGCTCCAGATACTCCGTAGTTGCACACAGCACTCGTCGATTGCTCACAAGTTTGCGGCCCAGGTGCTGAACAGGCAGGTCATCCCCGACACGTATCTCAAGGTCAAACCCCTCACCGACGATATCGACTACACGGTCAAACACGTCCAGACGGATATCGAGTTTCGGGTAGGTCTGCGATAGTTTGCAGATCGCTGGTGCTACGTGGTTACGTCCAAAACCGAAGCTGCTGCAAATATGCAGCGACCCTGTAGGTTGATGCCGCGCTTCGGATATTTCACCAAGAAATTCGTGGAGGTCTCCCAGCAGTTTTTCTGCCCATTGCCGGGCTCGTTCGCCGTCGTCGGTCAGCGCAATACGTCTTGTTGTGCGGTGCAGCAGCTTTGTGGCTAGAGTCGACTCAAGTACGGAAATGCGTTTGCTTATGTAGGCAGGTGAATAACCCAACTCTTCAGCGGCATTCGCGAAGCCGTTTTTTCGGATAACAGTCAGGAAGACCTTTAAATCTTCCGGCAACGGAAACTGCTCACGATTCGTGTTCATATACCGAATAAAGCCGCCATTTACCTGTAGTGCGGGAATAATAACAGCGATTCAGGTTATCAGCGTTCTATGGCTCTGAGTCTCTATATGCGATACCCACAGCATGATGAAAATGCGAAATGAATGAGGATCTGCATGTGGGGGTGGTCGCAGCGGCGGAGATTTTGTGGGCGAGGCCGGGGGCACGCCGGCGCGGCTTGAGCAGTACGGTGCCTGGAATTGGCCCAGAGCGAGCTGAGCCAAGCACATCAGCATGCCGCGGCGCAGCTGGCCCAGGCTGAAACACGTCACCAGCAACAGCAGCGAGGCCATCCGCGAAATGGTGCTCTCCGGCTTGGGTATTTCCCTCTCACCGCAATGGCTGTTCACAGCTGACGTCGAGCAGGGCAGGGTGAGTACCGTCCTCGACAACTATCAGACCAGCGCGCTGCCTGTCAGCGCCGTACTCAGCCGCGAGCGACGACGTTCAGCGCGGACGATGGCGTTCATCGATTTTCTACGCGAGCAATTGTTGTAGAAGCGCCTTGTGATACGCCGTCCGCTGCTTTCTTCTCCGGGACCCTAAAACTGTCTGATGACAGTCCCAGGTCGATTACTGCCGTATCTTTCCATCTACCAGACATTTGGTGCGGCCGAATATTGGCACGGCAGCACGTGCCGGGGAGATCAGCTCATGAGCGTACGCCTGCGGCCTGCTGCAACCGCCGCACCGCGTCCCGGGCCTGGGCGCCGAGTTCGGCCAGGTCGAAGTCAGGCAACTGGTCGTCGTGTACGGTCAACCGGCCACCGACCAGCAAGGCGCGCAAGGTCGGGCGTCCCCCGCCCACCACCGGCCCGATCGCCGGGTCATGCAGGCCGAAGTATCGCGGCTGGTCCAGCCGGTAGATCGCCAGGTCGGCCGCCATGCCCACTTGCACGCTGCCCACGGCGTCCAGCCCCAGCACCCGAGCCCCGCCAGACGTACCCCAGCGCACCACGTCTTCCACCGTGGCCGCGCTGGCACCGCCTTCTTCGTCGCCGCCGGCATAACGCGGGCGGGCCCGTTCGCCAAGTCTGGCCCGTTGCATCAGCCAGGCGGCGTGGGTTTCGCTGATCATGTCGCAGGCCTCGTTGGAGGCGGCACCATCCACGCCAATCGACACCGGCATTCCCGCAGCCTCCATGGCCACCACATCGGCAATGCCACTGCCCAGGCGGCCATTGCTTTGCGGGCAATGCGCAATGCCCGTACCGCTGGCCCCGAGCATGCGGATTTCCTCGGCGTCGAGTTTCACCAAATGCGCGAACCACACGTCCGGGCCGAGCCACTCGTGCTCGGCACAGAACGCCACTGGCGACATGCCGTGGCGTTGCTGCACCTCATTCTGATATTCGACGGTTTCGCTCAGATGGCTGTGCAGGCGAATGCCCAGTCGCCGGGCGACCCGGGCGGTTTCGCGCAGGTGTTCGGCAGGCATGGAGTAGGGCGGGCTGGTGGGCGCCATCACCACCCGCCGCCAGGCATCGGCGGCCGGGTCGTGGTAGCGCCGCACCAGACGCTCGACGTCGTCCAGGTATTGCTCCAGGGTCTCCGGCCCGGCCAAGGACTCGCCTTCGGCTTGTCGTGCTCGCGTGGCGCCGCCACGGCAGAGAACAAACCGCAGCCCCAGCCGTTCGGCTTCCTCGAACAGCACCTCGGCACTGTCAAAGTCCATGCCCGGCAAGTACAGGTAATGATGGTCTGCGACGGTGGCGCAGCCGGATCGTGCCAATTCGACCAGGCCAATGCGCGCGGCGAGGCGAAAGCTGTGCTCGTCAAACACGCCGCGATAGCGATAGGGCACGGCACCCAGCCAGGCTCCCAGGCTCTGGTCGATACCTGCGGGAATGCCTTTGAGCAGCGACTGAAACAGGTGATGGTGGGTATTGACCCACGCCGGGTAGACCACGCAATCGGTGGCATCCAGCACTCGCTCGCCGGGCTGGGGTTGCAGGGCGCCGATGGCGCTGATGCGGCCGTCGACGACACGGATATCAGGCCCGGCGTGGCGCGCCGCCGCGCCGGACAAACCGGTGAGGATGGCGCTGGCGTTACGTACCAGCCAGCTGTTTTGATACTTCATGTGAGGCTCCATACGCCGCATCTGCGGCGGATTCAAAGGGTCAGCCGAGTTCGCTTTCGTGCCAGTTGCGCAGGCTCAACCGGGCCAGCACGGCCATCAGGCTGAATAACGCGACACCGGTCAAGGCGATCAGCAGCAGGGCAGCGAACAGCCTTGGAATATTCAGTTGAAAGCCGGCCTGGAGGATCTGATACGCCAGCCCTGCACCGGTGCCCCCGGTGCCGGCAACGAACTCCGCCACCACCGCGCCGATCAACGCCAGCCCGCTGGCGATGCGCAGCCCGGCAAAAAAACACGGCAGGGCGCTGGGAATGCGCAGGCGCAACAGCACCTGCCAGCGGCTGGCGCGGTTCAGGCGGAACAGATTGAGCAGGCCGGGGTTGACGCTGCGCAAGCCGAGTACGGTGTTGGCGATGATCGGGAAAATCGCCACAAGAGTCGCGCAAATAACCAACGCCAGCGTGGTGTTGCTGCACCAGATGATGATCAGCGGCGCCACGGCCACCACCGGCGTCACCTGCAACAGGATGGCGTAGGGAAACAGGCTGGCTTCCAGCACGCGGCTCTGCACGAACACAAACGCCGCCAGGGTGCCGATAAGCACCGCCAGGGCAAACGAGAAAAAGGTGATCTTCAAGGTCATCCACAACGCACCGAACAGCATCGGGCCATCGCTGATCAGGGTGCGGCCGATATCGACCGGGGAGGGCACCAGATACACCGGCACCTTCCAGGCCACACATGCCAATTGCCACAGACCCAGCAATACCGCGCCGAGCAGCAGCGGCGAGACGATGCGCAATACCGTGGGGTGACGTAACCAGGGAGTAAAGGACGGGTTCATGAGCGGGCTCTCAATAAAGTCAGCAAGAATCGCCATTGGCCTCGGCCAGCAGCCGGGACAGGCGTGCGCACTGCGCGATAAAGGCCGGGGAGGTGCGGTAGGCCTCGTCTCGTTCCAACGGGCCGTCGATTTCGATGTCGGCGATTACTCGGCCCGGGCGCGCACCCATCACCACCACCCGCGATGACAGGTAGACGGCCTCGAAAATGCTGTGAGTGACGAACACCACGGTCAGGTCGCGGCTAGCCCACAGCTGACGCAGGTCGCTGTCGAGCTTGTTGCGGGTGAACTCATCCAGGGCGCCGAAGGGCTCGTCCATCAGCAGCAGATTGGGCTCGGTGGCCAAGGCCCGGGCGATGGACGCGCGCATTTGCATGCCGCCGGACAGTTCCCGCGGGTACACCTGGCTGAAGCGGTCCAAGCCGACAAGGGCAAGGGCGGCGTCGACCTTTGGCTGGCTCTGGGCTTTGGGCACATTGGCCAGATCCAGCGGCAGGCGCACGTTGTCGCTGACCTTCGCCCAAGGCATCAGGGTCGCCTCCTGGAACACCATCGCCAGGCTTTGCCCTTGGGTCGGGCTGGCCGGGCTGTCTTTGCCCCACCAGCGCACGTGGCCAGCGGAGGGCTTTTCGAGGCCAGCGAACATTTTCAGCAGGGTGCTCTTGCCGCAGCCCGAAGGGCCGAGCAATGAAACGAACTCGCCGCGCTGAATGGCCAGCTTCACCCGGCTCAAGGCCTGGGTACCGTTGCTGTAGGTTTTTTCCACCTGATTGGCGAACAGCGGTGTTTGCACGCCGACGCTGTCGCCCCGTGGCAACGCCTGTGGCAGGGCGTTGGCCCCAGTTATGGTTTGCATCAACATAGCGCTCTCCCCTTGGGTCATGAGCGTCCGGTAAAGCCCCGGCACACCGGGGCGCTGACTTCAATGGCTGAGGAACACTTCACTTTCACCGTGAGCTTCGAGCAGGCCCAGCAATTGCCGGCGAATCACCAGGCCAGGCTTGTCCGACGGCATGTGCAGTTCCACTCGCCGGCGAGTATCGACACAGGCGTCGTAATCGGTGGCTTCGAGGATGTCGCGGTCTTCGGCGGTGATCGCTGCGTCCCAGTCGATCAGTTCCTGGGTCGAGCATTGCTCTTCGCTGTCATTGCGATACAACCACTGGACCAGCATCAGGCGCCCGTCTTCCATGGGCGTCGCGCAGTTGTAGATGATGTGGTGGATGCCGCTGTCCGGGTACATGCAGCCAAAGCGCCGGGAGAAGGGCAGGTAATAGCGGTTGATCAGGTGGCGCTGGGTGATCGGCTCGCGAGTGCCGGTGATGCGATAGCTTTCCTCAGGATTGCGGATCGGCACCCGCGTCTCCGCCTCGAAGCCGTAGTCGGTTTCGCGAAACTCGTAGCCGGCCGGCGCGGGCTGGTCGAAAAGGCCGAAATTGGCTTTGTGGACGAAGGAAAAATGCGAGTTGTCAAAGGAGTTTTCCATGACCCGCAGCGGGCTGGTTTTCCACTCTTCATAAAACTGGAAGATGCGCCGGTAGCCCGGGGCGCCATCCTCGGGAAACTCAGGGATTGGTTGCAGAGGATCGTCGAGGGCGACCCAGGCGTAGCCGTATTTTTCCTGGCAGTGAAAGGCCTGGACCGAGGCGCCCGGCGGAATCATGCCAGCGGGGTTTTGCGGGATCTTCACGCAGGTGCCGGTGCAGTCGTATTCCCAGCCGTGGTAGCCGCAAGCGATGTTGCCGTCCTCGCTGACAAAACCTTTCGAGAGCTTGGCGGTGCGGTGGCAGCAACGGTCGCGCATGGCCACCGGGGTGCCGTCGGGGCGCTTCCACAGCACCAGCGCCTCACCCAGTAAAGTGAAGGGCTGCGGGCCGGCATCCAGCGCGGTCATGGGCAGCAGGGCATACCAGAAGCGGCGCAATACGGGTTGTTTGGTGACCAACATAACAAGTGTCCTCACGGTATTCGTTCAGCCGGCTCTTGGGCTCGGGCTCTGGGTTCAGCAGTCTTGCAATCAGGCTCAGCGGCTGGCGGACTGTTCGGCGCCAGGCAGTACCTTCAAGTCCTCGACGAAGCGCGTGGTGTAGGCCTTCTGCCAAGGCGCATCGGCACCGAGCAGGCCGGCGTCGACCATGAAATTGCGGGTGGCCTGCCAGCGCGCATCGCTCATCACGCCGATGCCTTGGGTGGCGGCATCACCGCCGGTGACCAGGCGATATTGCTTGAGCGTCGACAAGCCCCAGGCGAGCAATTCATCGCTCATGTTCGGGTTATCAGCCTTGATCAGGTGGTTGGCGCTCGGGTTGTCGAGGTAGCGCTTCCAGCCCTCCATCGAGGCGCGAACGAAGCGCTGGACTCGCTCAGGATGCTGATCGATCACGTCCTGGCGAGTGGCCAGCGTCGAGCCGTAGGGCGGGTAACCAGCGTCGGCGAACAGGAAGAAGTTGGCTTTTTCCCCGGCCTTCAACGCCTGGAACAACTCGGAGCTGGCATAGGCCTGCTGCGTGGTGTTGGCGTCCGCGAGGAAGGGTTGCAGGTTGAAGGTGTAGGGACGGGCCTGGCTGTCCTTGAGCTGATATTTGCCCTTGAGCCACGGCCACCAGGTTTGCTGGCCGGAGGTGGACACCAGCACCTGCTTGTTCTGCAAGGCATCCAGGCCGCTCACATCGGCATGGGTCAGCAGACCCTGAGGATCACCTTGAAAGGGCGCCGCCACGGCCACCACCGGCAGGCCTTGCTCCACACTTTTGAGAATCTGCAAGTCGTAGTTGACGATGAAATCGGCCTGCTTGTTGAGCAGCAACTGCATGCCATTGACCTGCGGCCCACCCATGCGGATGGTCACGTCCAGGCCTTCTTTTTCATACAGTCCATCCGCCAGGGCCTGGTAGAAACCACCCTGTTCGGCTTGGGCATACCAGGAAGTAAGCAGCACCACCTTGTCATTGGCCAACGCCAGTGGAGACGCGATCAGGGCGGCGGGCACAAGCGCCATGGCCAGTAGCGAGCGAAGCGGTTGACCCAAGGCAAAGCGAATTTTCATGATGTGTTCTCCACAACGATTCGAAAACCGCCGCGCGCCAATCGGCACGCCAGCGAGGGACCGATTGGAGAGAACAAGGGAGGAGAGAGGGCGCGTATGCGTAGTTACACGGCTGACACATCTCTCTTGCCCGGGGCGCTGGCGCCGCGTTCAAGCATCCAATCGGACGTACGCCCCACAGGGAAGGGCGCAAGAGCAATGCCCGGTGCCATTGCTGGCACTGACCGCTTCTACTCAAAAGTAGTCATAGCCAAAAGTGTGCCAAGCCGTCGCAGGCCCGCCCTCACGGGATCCGGCGGGCGAGGCAATCAGCAGGAGGTGGGCACGCGAATCGCAACGGTGCGAATCCAAGTGAGCGCGCCTCAATCTGGTGCGCAACCGATAGCTGAAAAGTATTCAGTTTTACGCATCGATTGTGCTGAATGAGGGTTGAAGATTGTATTCGCTCAGTTGGCACAACCCCTGCTTAGTCCGGAATCGAGTAGAAGCGGTCAGCACAGAGGGCTCTCAACAGAACCCGAGATGCAGGGCATTGCTCTGGCGGCATTACGCCGCGTACCCGGCAAGGGTCGCCCCTCGTTAACTTTAGGGCCAGAGCAGCTGCTTGATCCGCAGCTCGGGCGTGCCTTGCCGGTGATATCCGCTAATCACCTGACAAGGGCAGCCCATGAAAGCATCGCGTATTCCATTACTTGCACCTTCACAGCTGCGTCGCAGCCTGGCGCCGCTGTTAGCTCTGGCCAGCGCCGGCGCCGAAGCTGGCCCTCTGTTGTGGAACGACAACAGCTTGAGCTACCTCTACGGCCAGCATTTCAAAGTCGACGGCACTGGCGACGATACTCAGCAAACGCTGAGCTTCGAACACGCCAGCGGCTGGACGTGGGGCGATATCTTCATGTTCGTCGACAACAAATGGTCCAGCGGACTCTCGGGTGCCGACGGCCATTCCTACTACGGTGAATTCTCCCCACGGCTGTCGCTGGGCAAAATCAGTGACCGCTCCCTGAGCTATGGCATCGTCAAGGACGTCCTCATCGCCGCCACCTACGAGCGCGGTGAAAACCGCAATCGCAAATACCTGCTGGGTCCCGCTGTCGACCTCGTGCTTCCAGGCTTCGATCGCTTTTCCCTGAATACCTACTACCGCAAACCCGACGGCATCACCGGTAAGGCCTCAGGTCAATGGCAGATCAACCCGACCTGGTCCATGACCCTCCCGGTGGGTCGCTCCGACATTCTTTTCGACGGCTATCTGGAGTGGTACGTCAACGACGTCGGCAACAAAGGCACCTCCAACTATGTGGCCAGAAGCTTTCACTTCAACCCACAAGTCAAATACGACGTGGGCAAGGCGCTGGGGCAAAAGCAAAAACGTTTTTATGCGGGACTTGAGTGGGATTACTGGTCGAATAAATACGGGATTGAAGACACGAGCGGATTCCCTACCGACCAGAACGCGTTGAGTCTCTTGCTCAAGGTGCATTTTTGACGGGGGCCGATCGCCCATTGCAGAAAGCGGCCTTGACGCACCACCTCGGCAAACGGGCGAAATCGGTGTTCATCGCCGCTACTCCTGCGCTGCCAGCGCCTCAATCAGTTCTTGGGTAGTCACGATTGAATGAGCGAAAGTCGGCCCGTTCAACTCGTGGGCGGCGTGCATCATTTCCGCACGGAATGCGGCGGTCGCATCGCGCACCAGCGTGACGTGGTAGCCCAATTCCGAGGCGTAGCGGGCGGTCGCTTCGATGCAGGTGTTGGCGAGCAGGCCGACGATGATGACGTGGGTGATGCCTTTCTGCTTCAGGCGAAAATCAAGGTCGGTATTGGCAAAGCCGCTGGCGCCCCAATGTTCCTGCACGACAATGTCGCCGTCCTTCGGTGCGAAATCGGGATGCCATTCGCCGCCCCATTCACCACGTGCGAAGTGGTGCATGTGCATGATTTTGCACTGGGTCGGTGTTGGATGATCCCAGCCTTCGTAGTCGCCATGTTCCCAGCGGTGGTGCGGCACGATGACCACCGGAATGTTCTGCGCTCGTACGGCGCGATCGAGGGCTCGCAGGTTGTCGAGCAGCCCGACCTGCTCGGCAATCGGCTTGATCAAGGGGAAGACCTTGCCGTTTTCCGAGAGAAAATCGTTGTACGGATCGACCAGCAGATAAGCGGTGCGGTTCAGCGGATAAGAGGCGTTCGACATGACGATGTACTCCACGCAAGTTGAGTGACCGATGCCGTGGGCTTGCCCGTGCAGCGTGCTGATCAATAGCTTTGTCAGGCTGTGGCGGACTCGCGGGCCACTTGCCTGAGGATTTGTTCGTATTCCGTGACTGAGAGCGATCCGGACACCAACTGACGACCGTTCAGCACCATGGCCGGGACCGAGTTGATCCCGCGTTCAAGGTAGAAACCTTCAAGTTCACGGACCTCGTGAGCGAACGCCTCGCTAGTCAAAATCTCGCGGGCGCGGGTGGTTGAAAGTCCCGCTTCACCGGCCAGGCGTACCAGTGTTTCGTGGTCGCTGGGGTTCTCGCCATTAGTGAAATAAGCCTTGATCAGGATTTTCTTCAGCGCGACCTGGCGGCCTTCCTGCACAGCCCAGAGCAGAAGGCGATGGGCATCGAAGGTGTTGTAGAAATGGCTGCGCTTTTCCAGGTCGAACTGAAAACCGATGGCTTTGCCGCGCGCGACGATCAATTCATTGCGCGAGGCGACTTCTTCGGCGCTGCGCCCGTATTTGCGCATCATGTGCTTGATGGCGTGCTCGCCCTCGGCCGGCATGTCCGGGTTCAGTTCGAACGGCTTGTAGGTCAGCTCCACGGCAACCTCGCCGGCAACGTTCGCGATGGCTTGTTCCAGCGCCATGGCGCCGAGTGCGCACCAGGGGCACACGACATCCGACACAAAGTCGATACTGACGGGGAAGGTCATTTCTTCGACTCCGTCAGTTGTTGGCGGTACTCGGTGGTGGTAATTCCGGCATAGCCCCAGTTGTCGGTGTCGACCTCTTCAATAACGATATGGGTGAGGTGCGGGTCCTTGTTGAGGACGGTTTGCATGGTTTTGGTGATCTCAGCGATGACTTGAGATTTCTGTTCTTTGGTAACGCCGTCGCGAGTGATACGAACGCTGATGAAAGGCATGGGATAAGTCTCCAGTAGGCGCCCCATCGACATGATGAGGGGAGCAGTGGGATGGACTTTAGAGTGTTGCGTTCAGGGGATAAATCAGGGGCGGAGAACATCACTTATAACGCGGTGTAATCAATACAACTGGGGGCTTTGCAGAAGGTAAATCGCCCTCCCTGGCTGTAGACGCGGGGAGGGCGAATGCTACGGCGGGAGAGATCAGTTCTGCGCTTTGCTCATGCGGGTAAATAGCTCGGTGGGTACTTTCTTGCCATTGGAAATGTACTGGTTGGTTCTGAACTTGTAGACCTCACCTTCCGAAAGAAAACCATCATGGTTGGTGTCCATCGCTTTGAATTCTTCACCGCCCTGAGGTGCTACAGCCAGCAGTTCTTTAAGAGAGACGAGGCCATCATGGTCGGTGTCTGTGCGAGCGAAAGAGTCGTCGCCACATTTGCCTTCACCGCACTTGCCTTCGGCAGTAGCGGACTTGTCGCTGGCTTCGCTGGCCCCGCATTTGCCTTCGCCACACTTGCCTTCGCCGGTTTTATCTGCCGATGCCAGTTGGTAGCCTTGGGGCAATGGCTCAACAGCAAAAGCCGCAGACGATGCCAGGCTCATGCCACCGGCTAAAGCAATTGCGGCCAGGCCAAGACTGGTTTTGTTCGACATTGGTTTACGGTACATAGTGCTTCTCCAGATGCTTTGCGCGGCGAGGCCGCGGTTCATGCCACAGGGCGGATACACCCTCAAGGAAGTTCGAGGCGAAAGGCGCAAGCGTCTTCCACTTCGATACAGCGTCCTTGTTCGGGTAGGCCTATTTAGCGGGAGTCATGTATCGGCGATGTATCGGCGAGCGGAGCATTTGTAAGCCAATCCCAAGACTTAGCGTTTGGGTACATAGAGATACAAAAACCGACCTCAGCCTTTGCTCGTCAGTCAGGACAACAGCTTTAAAGCGGGTGTCGCGGCTACGCCGACGGCAGCTTGCGCATGCAGCTGGCGCAGCAGCACCAGTGCGTCAGCGACGAAGCCGGTCACGTCTGTTGCACCAGCCTCCGCAGCCAAAGCGTGCAACTGCGCTCGACCATCCATGTCAGGGAACTGCTCGATCCGCTGCAACAAACGGAACGCGAGAGGGCTGACCTGGGAGAATTGCACTTGGCCACTCGGCACCCGGCTGATCAGCAGCAACGTCGGTTGTTCTGGCGGTTCGGAAGGCAGATGACCTGGCCCGAGACGATGTACGGCCCAGGTGTAAGCCAGCGGCCAGACGAGCGGGGAGAGCCTGAGGGGACGGTCGAGTAAATGCGCCGCATCACTGGCCTTTAACGGCGCAGCGTCCAACTGTTGAAGCGCCATTTCCACCCACTCGTAATGAGCCAATTCAGGCAAGAACGGGTACCAGGGGTGTTCGTGACCGGGCGAGTCTTCCAGGCTTGCTACGAAGTCTACAAACTCACGAGCAATTTCTCCGAAGCGTGGCGTTTGCGCGCGGTAATCACGCAAAAAACGTCGTACCAGTGCACGCCAACCGTCATCACCCAGCACGGCAACCAGCACCGGAAACGTCCCACCCAGCAACCCCAACAGATTGTTCACCACCAGGTTGAGATAGACCTGCGCTCTTGCAGGATTCATCTGCGCAGGCGGTGCATAAGCGTCCGGGTCACGCAGGTACCGGGTCAGCGCGAGCTGCTGACTGTGCAAACTTGAAGGGGAGTCAGCCATCGACGGTCACCCGCACCAAAGCAATGGCGTCGCGTTGCAAGCGCCTGATGGTGTTCAGCTCAGCCACCAGTTCGTCGTAGGACGGAAAGTTGAAATCGCGCTCCAGCAGGGTTGGCTTCACGCCAAAGAGGCCATAAGCCTGGCCCAGCAATGACCAGACTACCGGTTTGACCGAGGCGCCATGGGTGTCGATGATCAGGTCCTCAGCTTCGTCGTAATGCCCAGCCACATGCATGGCGACTACGCGTTCGGGTTCCAGGCCGGCGAGGAAAACCGCTGGATCAAAGCGGTGGTTCACTGAGTTGACGTACACATTGTTAACGTCGAGCAACAGGTCGCAATCGGCCTCGCGGAGCACTGCATTGGTAAAAGCAAGTTCGTCCATGTCCTGATGAGCAGCGGCGTAGTAGGAGACGTTTTCTACAGCAAGACGACGACCGAGAATGTCCTGCGCACGGCGGATGCGCGCAGCAACGTGATGAACGGCCTCCTCAGTGAATGGCAACGGCAGCAGGTCGTATAAATGGCCATCGTCACTACAGTAACTCAGGTGTTCGCTATAGAACGGCACGTTGAAGCGATCGAGGAACCCGCGGACTTGCTCAAGAAAAGGTTCGTCCAGCGGTGCACTGCCACCCAGCGACAGTGACAGGCCATGGCATGACAGCGGGTAGCGTTCAGCCAGCAACTGCAAGGCCTCACCATGAGCGCCACCGATGCCGATCCAGTTCTCTGGAGCAACCTCTAGAAAATCGAAATCACCGACTGGAGCGTCACGGAGCGTGTTAAGCAGCGCACGGCGCAATCCCAGCCCGACGGTCCCCTCAAGGGGGATCTGTGGATCTACATGCGTTGGTGATGAAATGTTCGTTTGCATGAGCTCAATACTCCGATTCGACGTCTGGAACCCCCGATCCACAGCACCTCCACGGTTACCGCTGGCAGCCGGGGGGTGTGAATCGGGTGATTGAAACCCGCCACGGTTCTGCTCAAACGAGGTTGATCACCACGTTGATGTTGTTCCGCGTCGCTTTGGAGTACGGGCATGTCTGGTGTGCGGTGTCGATCAGCTCTTGAGCAACGTTGCGATCCAGCCCGGGAAGGTAGACATTGAGGCGAGCCTGGAGGAAATAAGCGCCATCGGTTGTGCCTAGATCGACTTCGGCGTCGACAGCAAGGTCACCCGGGAGGGTGACTTTCAGCTTGCTCGCCGCTAGTCCCATTGCACCGATAAAACAAGCCGACCAACCTGCGGCGAACAACTGCTCTGGGTTGGTACCGGCGCCAGAGGTGCCAGGCGACGACAGTTTTATATCCAGTCGGCCGTCGTCACTGAGGGCGGTGCCATTGCGACCACCCGAGGAGGTATGGACTTTGCCGGTGTACAGCACTTTATCGATATGGGTCATGGTGAAACTCCTGATTAATTAGCGGGGGTTGAGAGCGATAACCTTGGTGACGCGATAACACTCAGCGTGCATTCAAGCGCTTGAGATACCGACCGATGAATGCATCCAGGCTCAGCTTGCCGGCGCCTGTGAATACCAGTGGCAGAAGTGCTACGAGATAGATCAACGGCAGCTTGAAATTGCCGTAGCCTTTGTTGCTGATGGAGTAGCCCATAGCCAGTTCACTCAACGTCGACCACTCTGCTGGCCAGTGAACTGCGGCAGTTGCCACGACGGTGACCACTATGAGGATCAGTGCCGAGAGGCGTGTTCCCAGGCCTACAAGCAAAGCAATGGAACAGAGCAGTTCTGCCCACATGGATAACTGCCAATTGAACGCAGCCGGCAGCTGATTGAAGGGAAAAGGAAAGGCCCCTTGAATGCTTGGGAACCAGTTCTCACCGTTCCACTTTTCCCATCCCGCTTCAAAAAACTCCCAGGCCAGAAAAACGCGCAGGCTCAAAGGGGCGATCCAGTCCCCTGCGCGATCGAGATTAAGTTGCAGCCGATTCAAGACCGATAACGCGTTTGTTTGCATGGGTTTAATCCTCCGACTTGTCGTCAAGAAAGTGGAAGCCGTTCAGGTGCTTCCAATGACAGGTGTCAGGCACAGGAGCACTGCGCTGGCCGTGGGCGCAGTTCATCGTGCTGGTGTATCTCGCTTGTGTCTGAGGGGGCGGGAAGATCAATGTTGTGTAACGTGTTTGCGTCCGTACACACTTGGATACAGAGCGATACCTGTCGAAGGCGCTATTTTGGAGTTGGGATATACGATCGGCTGCGTTCTGCCGGTGACTGGCGGGAGGATTTCGCAGGGCAAACGAACGTCGCAGATGAGGGGAGGGGTGAGGGCGTGGAAAGTACTGTTGAATGAGGGGGGGCACGCCAGGTGCCCACCTTATCTGTCTGGAAACGCCTAAGGTATCAAGCGCATCTCCCGCAGCCTGTCGAACACGTCGAAAAATGCCTGATCGCTCGCTTGGTAGGCAGTGAAGCCCATCAGGCGGCTTTTCGACATGTCGGTGACCACTTCGATGGGCCGGCCAAGGTCGGCATCGGTATGCCATGGGGAAATCAAGCGACCAATGTCAGATTCTTTCAAACTATGCTCGGCGACTATTTGCGTCCATACGGCTTGATCGTCCGCCATCTGCTTCTCTAGAGGCGAGGGTGATGCGGGATAGTCAGCAGCAGGCAGGTCGAAGTATTCGGCAATTCGGCTCCACATCCATTTCCAGCGGAATACATCGCCATTGGTGATATTGAATGCCTGATTTGCCGCAGCCGGCGTGGTGGCCGCCCACAGTTGCTGTTTCGCCAACTGCCGCGCATCGGTCATGTCGGTGAGGCTGTCCAACTGCACCTTGGATCCGGGAAACACAAAAGGGCGATTGGTGTGTTTGCAAATCGAGGCATACACGGCGAGGGTGGTTGCCATGTTCATTGCATTGCCCACGGCCACCCCGGTGACGGTATGCGGGCGATGCACGCTCCAGGTGAAACCGTCCTTTTCCGCAGCGGCGAAGAGTTCGTCTTCCTGAGCGTAATAGAAATTCTCGATATCAAGACGACCCTGTTCTTCGCGAAACGGTGTCTGCGGCAGGCTGCCTTTACCATAGGCTTCGAACGGGCCGAGGTAGTGTTTCAGGCCGGTAACCAGTGCTACGTGTTTGACGTTTTTGGCTGGGCGAATGGCGGCGAGGACGTTGCGTACCATGGCTGCGTTGACGCGGATGTTCTCGGCCTCCGTGGCTTGCCGCGACCAGGTGGTAATGAACACATGCGTGGGTTTCACAGCCCTCAGCGCCTGTTCCAGAGAAGCAGGATCCTGAAGGTCTGCCGCCACAGGGATCACGCCGTGTGCTTGCGATGGATGTCTCGACAGCGCAGCGACTTGCCACTGGTTGTCGATGAGTAACTGGGTGATGGCGCTGCCGACGATGCCGCTGGCGCCCACGACTAGAGCTGTCTGGGTCATAGGTTTCTCCTGGATTTGAATTTGGGAGTCCTGCTAAGCAACAGAGGTTCAACCTGAAAATCCGTTAGAGTGCGCGCTACTCCCCGTTAAAGCCTGTGAGAAAAATGACTCGTCCGCTGTTTGTCGCTCTGGATGGCCCCAAAGGCGTCGGCAAAACCTCGCTGTTGGAGGCCATCACTGAAGTCCTGAGGGCAGACAACCAGAAAGTCATCCGACTGTGCGAGAAAAAAAGCGACCCTTTCAGGGGCGAGACAATGCACTTGGTGAACCGGCTCGTCCGCCATCCTGACAGGGATCTGGAACTGGACGTTTGCCAACGCCTGGCTGATAGCCGCCGCTGGATTTCCCAGCACGTGCTGACCAAACAACCCGCCGACAGCATCATCCTGATCGATCGCTGGTACCCGTCCGATGCGGCGTTTCGCCGGATAGTCCCGTTTGCTGAAATCCTGCAATTGAACATTGACCGCAACGTACAGGTGCCAGACCTGCATGTCGGGGTGGTTACAGCGGCGGACATTTCGTGGGAGAGGGCGGGGGCACGACGGCGGGGCTTGAGCAGTACTGTACTTCGCGGTCTGGAGGAGCATGTCGCTTGTACTGAGGCGTTTGAGGTGGCCGCTGCCGATCAGGGTTGGTTTTTGTGTCGGAATGAGGGAACGATCGAGGAGGCGACGGGGCGGGTGGTAGGGGAGATTAATCGGGTGATTAGACGCCTCCATGTCCGAAGTGTCAGTCCGCCATGCTGAGCGGCGCGGATCGAATCTAAACCCGCTGTCCTGTCACTTGATCGCACGCTCGGCGGCGTTGAGGATTGGTTCGCCGCGAGATAGGTCGGGCCTAGTAGGAGGTGGCGCTTCCTAGTTCTGGACCGCGGTAACCGTAGCGATTTCAGGCGGGGGGACCCAGCAGGGAAATCAGGCGCGGCTCGATGCTGTCGGGTTGTATCTCGAGAATTGCCAGCGTGACCGGCAACTTGAAACGCCGAGGGCCGGCGCTACCAGGGTTCACGTATAGACGATCGCCGCGCCATTCTATGCGCGGTTTGTGGGAATGGCCGGTGATGATGAGCTTTATGTCTGGATCTAGATCGGCGGGGACGTCGGCGATGTCGTGGATAAGGAGAGTGTGCCAGCCGTTGAGAGTGCAGGTCAGGAAGTCGGGGAGGTCTTTGGCCCATGGGCTGCTGAGATCATTGTTGCCGCGCACGGCGTGGACGGGAGCAATTTCGGACAATTGGGCGAGAATGTCCGGGTTGCCGATGTCGCCGGCGTGGATGATCAGGTCACAGCCTTGGAGCGCGCTGATGGCTTCGGCGCGGAGGAGATTGTGAGTGTCGGATATTAGGGCGGTTTTCATGGGCCAACTCTCCGTGGACGTTTCGGGTGGGAGTGACTGTTTTCGACCCATAGCTGCCTGTCGCGACCGCAGGCGATTGCGGCCAGAAGCGAAGAACCGCCCGAACTTGCATTAATCTCTTAGCCAGTTCCGCCAGAGCGTTTCAGGGACTTCGGATCGAATGTCACATTTGCCATACTTTGAGCACTAGGTACTGACTGCCATTCAGCAGTGGTGGAGTCGATTTCGCGCAGAGTCCATTGCTGGGGGCCGGACCAGGACAGTTCTATGTAGGGGCCTTCAAGTACTTCGTTCGCTATTAACATCTCGACTTCGTCGGCAGGTCCCGGCAGCATGCCTCCGACAGCAATGGGCACGCGCTGACGCAAAAGGATGTTGAGCATGCACAACAGCTCGGCATGTGATGTGTAATGCACTCTGTGCTCCCCGACTTCCGTGTAGGCAAACACCAGATTGCCCGATACTGAGTCTACGGAGCTGATCAAAGTGAGATGCGCCGGTGGCCGGCCTGACCCCTTTGAATAACGTAGTTTGATAACCGCGCCCCTCTACATATTTCGCTTTATGAAATCGGAGAGCTTCGCGGCTTCATTGCGTAATTCGTCGAATCTTTCGTTTAGCTCAACATGGCCCGGCTTCCAGCAAAGAACGCCATTGTCATGGCTTTGACCAAGAATGAGATCATTGAATGAGCCCATTCCGCCATAGGCTGACTGTAGGTACTCAATTCCGGAGT